>JAUNDN010000006.1:28539-38083 GCA_030526045.1 Bacillota bacterium
TCTTCCCTAAAGAGATTGTCCAGTGTACAATTAAAAATCTTACATAAAATAAGTGCTTTTTCAATCTCCGGATTTGATTCGTCTGTCTCCCACTTCGAAATAGTCTGTCGACTTACATTCAATTTTTCTGCAAGAGTCTCCTGCGTCATATTTCCGCAAAGCTGACGTAAATATTGAAGATTACTTCCTAAGCTCATACGCTGCCTCCTTACAATTGTATTAATATTGATTACTATTGCTCCGCGTCGCAAGAATAAATTAACATATAATATTCTTTGTTTACACCAACCTCAATATGCTATTTTGATAATATGTGCAACTTATAGTTGCATCAAACAAAAAGTGGTTTTCAAACCATCCTCGGCTTTGTTGCAATCAATTCGCATTTGGCTTCACGTCATTCTCATAAGCTCTTAGCCATAAACATCACATGCTCACAGCTCATAAAACCATTTTTCTCATAAAATTTGGGGGCCGGAGCATATTTGTTTGTGGATAAGGTAATACCCGCAAGATGTTTTTCCTGTATGTATTTTTCTACTTCCATAAGAAGCGATGATCCGATTCCGCAGCCCTGCTTTTCCGGTGTTACAAACATCTCCTCAATAAATACCTCGCTATTATTCCACCATATCTTTTCGTGCGCAAACAAACCACCAATAATGGCAGACTCCTCTTCCGCCACATAGCCCACAAACTTACTGTGCCCGAAAAAATCGCGTAAATAGCTCTCTGCTACTTCCTTCGTCCATCTGCACATCCATAATTCATTGTTATAAACACTGCATAGGATATCTGCACATGAAGGAATATCAGTTTCCTTTAATTCTCTGATTGTCATAATTATCTTCTCCTTTCATGAATAAAGCTTTCAAAATTGCCTGCATCAGAATATTGCCGTCCACCCTCCTTTGCGCAGCTGGCCCGGGGTGATCCCTGTCATCTCCCTAAATGTTTTTGTAAAAAAGCTGGTCCCTGAAAAGCCCATTTCATAAGCAATCTCGGTTACCGTCTTATCGGTACTCTGTAAAAGCTCTATGCTCTTCGCTATACGGTAGCGCCTTACATAATCTATCGGGGTTGCATTAACGTATTTCTGAAAGAGCTTTGCGCACGCCGTTCTTCCAACTCCTCCCGCCCGGCACAATCGGTCAAGAGTGATGGTTTCCTTGTAATGCTCCTCTATGCAGGCTATCATTCTCTTGATAATTTCAAAGCCTCCGTCATACCTGATACCCCTTGTAACGTTTCTTGGAATGTTATCGCTAAGAAGCGCCCAAATGTCGAAGACCTTCTTCATCATTTCAAGCTCGCAGTCCTCTCTTAAAGAAAGCTCATAAAGAAGACGCAGCCTCGTCAGTACCTCCCTTTCCCATGGCACATTTTCGTGCAACAGTACATAGGGAGCAGAAGCATTGGAGATAACAGGATATATAAATTTTTCCTCGATATGCTTTGAGGAGCAAAGCAGCCTTGGATGAAAAATAACACAATAAAGCAGGCAGTCCTCATCACCGGCTGTGATCATGTGAAGCTGTCTTGCATTGACAAAAATCCCCTCTCCTTCCTTCATTCTGAAGGTGCGATCGTTAAGCTGAAAAAAAACACTCCCCTTTTCTACATAGACGAATTCCACATCACTGTGCCAGTGCACCATCATCCCTGTAAGAATGACATTTCCGGGAATGAAATTGCGCCTGCAGAAAAGTGGAAAATCAGGATTGTCATAACGGATGTTTTCCGAACCATCCTCTTTTATATCCGGTATATCCGAATATTTAAGATAATTGTAGCTTACTTTTTTCTCAGACATTTATCCGTCCCTCCGGCGTGTTGCTTGATAATGTAATTATATCACACTATTATTTGATATATATGACTATTCTTTCATGATTCTATAACTATTTACCGCGTTCTATACCCATACCATAGTATCACAGTAACTACCTAAACTACCTAAAAAGCAAGAGCAGTACCGCCATTAAGCGATACTGCTCTGTCTGTTTCAAGGTTATTTCATCTGCTCTTCTTGCTTTTTGATCATTCTACGAACCATCTCGCCACCGATAGAGCCGGCTTCCTTGGATGTTAAGTCACCGTTGTAACCTTCTTTTAAGTTAACACCAAGCTCAGAAGCAACTTCTGTTTTGAAACGATCCATAGCTGCCTTAGCTTCAGGAACTTCTACTCTATTAGATCTGCTGCTTGTCATCTTCGCTCACCTCCGTTATTATTTTTGACTGCTTTTCAGTCTTCCTCAAGATAAGCTTCCGGTCTGCTTATCCTGAAGAAGTCTTCATTCAAAGCAATTCCGTATCACTTATCTTGGTTATAGTATTAACGGTGCTTACGAAAATATGATGGTAAGTTTTTCCTTGCAGCTTTAAAAGCTTCTCAGTTTGTCATTGCCGTCATCTTCTGCATTTTCAATTGATTTGATCAATAAATAATAGCCGAAACTGTCGTTCACCTGCACATAGACGCGCTCCCCTGCCTTATGTCCCATAAGTGCCTTTCCGATGGGGGATTCCACGCTGACTAAACCTTCCAGGGAATTGCCGCGCATAGTGGTAACGATTTTGTATTTTTCAACGGAACCGTCTTCCTCAAATTGAACCTCGACAGTTTTGTTCATTCCTACCTCATCCTCTTTAGATTCATCAGGAATCACCTCTGCTGTCTTGATCATTCTCTCCAAGAAACGGATACGGCTTTCATTTTTATTCTTTTCCCTTTTGGCCGCATAATACTCAAAGTTTTCGCTCAGATCACCGTGGGCTCTTGCCTCCTTCACCGCCTCCAAAAGTTGCGGGCGGATGACCAGCTTTCTCTCTTCGATCTCTGCCTCCATATCTTTAATGTCTTTTTGTGTCAACTGATTATACATTTCTGATTCTTTTCCTTCTACAAGATCACTTGCCCTTCATGGCCTCCTGTGCCTTAGCAAGCTTTGTGCTCAGATACTGGATGATATCCTTCCTCTTAATGATACCGATAAAACATTTTCCACTGTCGATGACAGGAACAAAATTCTGATTCATTGATTTGTTGATCAGATCCTCCATATTAACATCCACATCAACCGGTTCATTATCCCTGTTCCGCTTTACTTCCATGATGGAAATTTCTTCTGCCTCTTTTAGCGATAAGTCCTCACAGTCCTTAATATTCCAGAGCAGATCGCCTTCCGTCAGTGTACCGATATATCTTCCATCCTCCTTCCCGATAATGGGAATTGCGGAATATCTGTGATTCTCCATTTTTTCAAGAGCCTGTCTGAGCGAGTCGGTATCATATATGTATGCCACTTCACTTTTGGGCGTCAAAAAAAATAATATATTCATTTGTGTCCTTCTCTCAATTATTTGCTGTAAACAATTTTGTCTGCCATCGCTTTCGCGGCCTTTCCGCCTGCAAGGTGCTCAAGAACCAACAGTGCAAACGGAAGAGAACAGCCCATTCCCCGGCCTGTGATAATGTTGCCGTCCTTTACTGCAGGCTCATAAACCACCTCTGCTCCGGTAAGCTGATCCTCAAATCCCGGATAGGCAATTGCTTTCTTTCCCTTCAGAATTCCCCGATGACCCAGAATCGAAGGTGCTGCACAGATCGCACAGATGGTTTTTCCTTCTGCTGCAAAGGCATCTACCTGTTTCATCAGGGGCTCGCATGCTTCAAGCACCTTGGTTCCGCCGCCTCCGCCGGGGAGAATGATCACATCCACATCTGAAAAGCTGATTTCCTCGATCATGGCATCCGTAAGAACCGGAATCTGATGAGCCCCCATGACAGTCCTATCCCCAGTCACAGAAACCATTTTTGTATCAATTCGCTGCCTGCGCAGGATATCTACAACAGTAAGGGCTTCAATTTCCTCAAAACCTGTACCAAAAAATACACAAACCTTGCTCATATTATCCTCCATTCCGAAGCGTTACAAATTCCCGTCCAAAAACTGCATCCCGCCTCTTTACGATTATTTCCATGTAATCATATTGTAACAGTTTTACAAAAGATTTCCAAGGAATATTGCAAACAGCTTCTGAAAATGCATATAATAAAGGCAGATCTATAATCGGAAGGGAGCTTCATTCATGGAAATCGAACGTAAATTTTTAGTAAAGCAATTACCTGCTGACCTTTCCTCCTTTCAATGCCTTTGCATTGAACAGGCCTATCTTTGCACAAATCCTGTGATCCGCATCCGCAGACAGGATAATGACTATTATCTGACCTACAAAGGAAAAGGCTTACTTGCAAGGGAAGAATACAATCTTCCTCTTACCAAAGAAGCCTACTTTCATCTGAAGGAAAAAGCAGACGGTATTATCATTTCAAAGAAAAGGTATCTTATTCCCATTCCCGAACCGACCTTTGCAGATGGCTATGAAATCGGCGAAGCATCTCCCGACCTAAAAATCGAGCTGGATATCTTTCATTCTCCCCTTGTGCCCCTGATCATTGCAGAGGTGGAATTTCCGGATGAGAAAATGGCAAACGCCTTTCTCCCTCCCGACTGGCTTGGCGACGATGTTACCAATGATCCTGAATATCATAATTCCAATCTGTCAAAAAAGCATCTGTAATAATTAATTCCCGCCTTTCTTTTTTCGCTAAAGTTAACAATATCTTCCTTTCACCGTACTGCACGATCACTTCGCGGTCCCTGTCAGAAGTAATCACTGCTTTCGTAAGAATGCCCTCTTTCCATTGCATGCTCACTTTAAAGCCGCCCCTTGCACAAAGCCCCGATACGCTTCCGCTTTTCCACTCCTTCGGCAGCGCCGGCAGCAATACGATTTTCCCCTCATGACTTTGCAGCAGCATCTCTGCTATCCCCGCCGTACATCCAAAGTTCCCATCAATCTGAAATGGAGGATGGTTGTCAAACAGATTTGGAAGCGTAGAGGTTTTCAGAAGCTCCTTCACATTCTGAAGTGCTTCATCCCCCTCACCTAAACGAGCCCACATATTAATGATCCATGCCCTGCTCCAGCCGGTATGCCCGCCGCCATGTGCAAGTCTGTTCTTAATGGTATTACGGGCCGCTCCCGCAAGCGAAGGTGTCTCTTCCGGTGAAATCTGCGTTCCGGGATGAAGGGCAAACAAATGGGAAATATGCCTGTGTCCCGGATCTGTTTCCTCATAGTCCTCATTCCACTCCATAATCTGACCATATCCGCCAATCCGAATCGGTGCAATCCTCTGCAGAGCTTTCGAAAGCTTTTCACGAAACTGCCCATCTTTTGAAAGCAGATTTTCCGCCTTGATACAGGCTGTAAAAAGCTCTCTGATAATCTGATTATCCATGGATGCTCCCTTGCAGATTACTCCCTTTTCTCCATTTGGAAGCCGATATTCATTCTCCGGTGAAAGCGTTGGGCAGGTAACAAGATATTCCCGATCCTCCACCAGATAATCCAGGATAAATTCTGCTGCTTCCCGCATAGCAGGATAATGCTCTGCAAGGAATTCCTGATCCTCCGTAAATAAATAATGTTCCCAGATGTGCAGGCAAAGCCACGCCGCACCCATGACCCAGTAAGTGGAACTGAGACATACATCCTGGGGGGCCGTGTCTGCCCAGATATCTGTGTTATGGTGTGCCACAAAGCCATTGCAGCTATACATATCGCGGGCTGTTTTTCTTCCGTTTTCTCTCATGCGCTCAATAAGATCAAAAAGAGGCAGGTGACATTCCGCAAGATTACAGGTTTCCGCAGGCCAGTAATTCATTTGTGTATTAATGTTAATCGTATACTTACTTCCCCATGCAGGGTTCATATCTTTATTCCAGATACCCTGCAAATTTGCCGGCAGGGACCCCGGACGGCTGCTTGCGATCAACAGATAACGCCCGTATTGAAAAAGAAGTGTAAGCAGCGCCTGATCGTTTTCTCCCCGCCGAAACGCTTCCACGCGCTCCGGCGTAGGAAGTACTTCTGTTATGCACGTTTCTGTGGTAAGTTCAAATTTGACACGGTCAAACAGCTCATGATAGTCCCGTTTATGTTCTTTCAGCAATTCTTCCCATCCAAGTTTCGCCGCCCTGTCCAGCCTTTGGAGCACAGACTGTTCAGGTTTTTCTTCCCGAAAGGTGGTATCAGCCGCCAATAGGACCGTCACGCTGGAAGCATTTTTAACGATAAGATTATTCCCGATTCTATAAGTATTTCCTCCATCTGTAAGTATCTTTAAAGCACAGCAAAAGGAAACTGCGCCCTTACCGCCGCAGGTTCCTTCCATAACTGCAGTATCATCACTGATTGCTTCATATCTGTCGACATACGAATTATACCCGGGCTGACGATAGGTCTGCAACTGATAAGGTGCATAATCCCAGGTAGCCTCTCCTCTTGCCAGCTGCACATGAAAGGACAAGGAAGCCGGCCTGTCTGCCGTCAGCTGTACAGCCATCACACCGGAAGGATAGCTGGCCAGGATCTGCCGGGTATAGGAAACACCATCCAGGGTAAAGGAAACCCGGGCAACTGCATCGGAAAGATCAAGCTCTCTTACATAATCAGTGATTTTCCCCTCTCTCCCCTCAAATAAAAGGTATAAATTTCCCAGAGGCTCATAATGCCGCTGTGTTTCCGGTGTCCCTGACAACGCAAACGCACACAGCTCCTGTGCCTCGCGGATTCTTCCCTCAAAGATTAACTGACGGATCTTGGGTAAATACTCCTTCGCTGATGGATTGTTTCTGCACACAGGTCCGCCATACCATACAGAATCTTCATTGAGCTGAATAAGCTCTGTATAGGGCTTTCCGAAAATCATTCCGCCGAATCTTCCGTTGCCAACCGGGAGGGCTTCATTCCAGCTTTCTGCCGGTTTATCAAACCAAATGCTTGAATTACTTTTCATATAGCTTCCTCATTCCTGCTGTTTTCTTCCTATTCTACAAAAAAAAAGCCTGTTTGCACAGGCTTTTCGCAACTTTATCATTTGAGATTTATGCTTTTGGTATTCCGGTCGACTCCCGTACGATCAGCTCCGCCGGGAAGGTGATATGCTCATGCTCCGCTTTATGTTCAATCACATCAAATAAAAGCTTAACCGTCTTTTCTGCCATAGCTTCCACCGGCTGACAGATTGTGGTAAGCTGCGGCGAAATAAATCTGCCGATGGGAATGCCGTCATAGCCAGCCACCGACACATCCTCCGGTATCCTAAGGCCTGCTTCATAAAGTGCCCTACACACACCAACCGCCAGGAAATCTGCAATAGCAAACACCGCTGTAAACTCTGTTCCTGTTGCCAGAAATTCTTTCATGATTCTGTAGCCGTTTTCCATGGAATACGGATCGACCTTGTCCTTTACCTCAAGAATCAGTTTTTCATCCTCTTCGATTCCTCTCGCCCTCAGCGCTTCACGGTATCCCTCCAGACGGAGCTGTCCTACGGATTCAGCCTCCTTTCCTTCAACGACAATCGCAATCCTGCGGTGTCCGAGGTCAAGAAGATAATCAACCATTTTGCGGCTCTCCACACGGTCATCAACTGCAATATTGGAATAGGTTTTCACTTTTTCCTTTTCCTGCACGGTACCGATGGTACTGAATACAAAGGGAACATTCAGCTTATCCAGCTGCTTTGCGTCATGGTAATAGCTTCCTCCCAGGAAGATGATTCCCCGGAGTCTTTTCTCTTTGATCAACTCAAGAGCAACCTCCAGCTCATTTTCATATGCCTCTACATGCTGCATTACCATCGCATACTTTTCCCTTTGAACCTCTGCTTCAATCACCTGAATGACAGAGCTGAAAAACGGATTGGTAATTCCCTTTATCAAGACAGCGATACATTTGGCATCAACACGCTTTAAGTTCCTTGCACTGTTATTCGGCACGTAGCCCGTCTCCTTAATAACATCCATCACCAGCTTTTTGGTCTCAGGATTAATATCCGGATGATTATTGATCGCTCTTGAAACTGTGCTGACACCCACACCGCATTTTTTGGCTATATCCTTGATCGTCATTTCTTCCATGAATAAATTCCCTTTAATCTTTCGTTACTTTTCCCGATGTTACTTTCCCTTGTTTTTATTCTTGTCAGCCCTTACTCTACCATACAATTTACAAAGTCTATAGATCTTTTCCGCAAGCTCATCAGTCAGCTGTCCTTTTGTCATTCGCCACTTCCAGTTATCACCCAAAGTAGACGGTGTATTGATTCTTGCCTCGCTTCCAAGTCCCAGGTAATCCTGCATGGGAATGATCGCAGTATCCGAAACACTGGAAATTGCCGCACGAATAAACTCCCATTCAATATTTTTCGTTCCTCGGATGTTTAGATACTTCTTGGCAAAACTGCGGTCCCTCCTGCTGATGGTATGATACCAGCCGACAGTCGTGTCATTGTCATGCGTACCTGTATAAACAACCGAATTCTTCGTGTAGTTATGAGGAAGATAATCACTTTCCTCTCTGGAATCAAAAGCAAACTGCAGAATTTTCATTCCCGGATAACCTGTCTTTTTAACCAGTTTAATGACTGATGGAGTCAAAAATCCCAGATCCTCAGCGATCACCGCTTTATTCCCTAATTTTTCTTTCATAACCCGGAACAGATCGTATCCGGGCCCCTTTTCCCATTTACCGTGTTCGGCCGTGGGATCTCCGTAGGGAATATTATAATACTCATCAAAACCTCTGAAATGATCGATTCTTACCACATCATAAAGCTTATAGCAGTAGCCGATTCTCTGTATCCACCACTCATAGTCTGTTTCCTTATGATAATCCCAACGATACAGAGGATTCCCCCAAAGCTGCCCTGTTGCGGAAAAAGCATCAGGCGGACACCCTGCAACGCCTGTAGGAATCCCGTTTTCATCCAGCTGAAAGAGCTCCGGATTCGCCCAGGTATCTGCACTGTCAAACGCTACATAGATCGGAATATCTCCGATAATCTGAATGCCATTGTCATTGGCATACTTTTTCAGACTCGTCCACTGCTTTGAAAACAAATACTGCTGAAACTCATAAAATAATATTTCTTCCCGCAGTTCTTCTTTATATTTTTCAACCACTTCAGGCTTGCGAAGACGGATACCATCCTCCCATTCCGACCAGCTCTTCCCTGAAACAGAATCCTTCACTGCCATGTACAAGGCATAATCCTGAAGCCAGAAGCTGTTCTCTTCCACAAAGGAACAAAATTCCTTCTCTTTCTCAATTTCGCTGTTATGAAAAGCAAGCTTCAATATTTGAAAGCGAGATTGATAAATCTTTTCGTAGTCTACATATTCTGCATTGCTTCCCCAGTTACACTTTTCACACTGCTCCTCAGTCAGATATCCCTCCTCAATCAATTTCCCCAGATCAATATAGTAAGGATTTCCGGCAAAGGTTGAAAAGGACTGATAGGGGGAATCACCATATCCTGTAGGTCCTAAAGGCAGTATCTGCCAGTAGGTCTGTCCCGCTGCCTTTAAAAAGTCTACAAATTCATATGCTTCCCTGGAAAAGGTGCCGATTCCGTATTTAGATGGGATACTGGATATCGGTAATAACACGCCACTTGCTCTCATGAT
>JAUNDN010000006.1:38093-82233 GCA_030526045.1 Bacillota bacterium
TTATTGGCAACGTATATTTATTGGTAACGTTACCGGAACTCTATAAAAGCATACCACTTACATTCCTTCTTTGCAAGTGGTATACCGCATTTTCTTTATGATTCCGCCATATTTTTTACTTTTGCGAGCCCCTTTGAAACAGGAGGGAGTAATAAAATGATCACCGTAACCACTGCTTCTGCTCCAAGATAAGCTCCGTTATAAACCAGCGAATAGACCGGTGCGGACATGTTGTAATCAGCGGCATAGCTTCCAAAGAAGATCATTCCCGACAGGAAAGCGAAAAAGTATCTCCCAAGCACGCCAAGCAGATATCCTCCGATCAGACCATGCTTCTTATTGGAAAGGAATCCGGAAAGTCCCAGCGCGCCAAATGCAAGCAAATAGTCTGTCAGCATCTGTGGAATACTGATAATGTAAGGATCTACCACAAGCTGAAGCACGCCGTAAGCAACCGCTGCTGTCAATCCGGTACGCGCTCCGAACAGATAACCGATCAGGCAAATGAACAGCATACTGCACAGTGTAACAGAACCACCCATCGGCATATCCACAAGCTTGATCATGCTTGTCACCATGGCAAGTGCCATCGCCATCGCAGAAAATACCAGCTGTTTGGTGCCGATTTTCTTCTTTCCTGCAGGATTACTGATCACGCAGCCCAGCAGAAGGACAAGAATCATCACTGCCACCAGCACGCCATAACCGGCTCCGGTCAGTTCAAAATAATTGCCCCATTCCTCATCCACAATTTCTGTTGCAAAAATAGACATAAAAAAACCTCCTTATTTTATCACAGGAGGGGTACATCCAATTCTCATAAATGCATAAAAATGTCATTTACGAAAATCTGCTTCCCTACGCCGGTATTACCCGGTTCAGGTAGTGAGGGTCAGTGTGCGGATATTCGCAATTTCCACACACAATCTCAGCATGTGCTCCCCTAGCGACTTATTTAACTGTACTAAAAATATACCTATTTATAGATTTTGTCAATCTGTTTCATACATTATGGCAACACAACCTCCTTGCCCAGTGCAAAGGAATAGATGATTTTTTCTGTCACTTCTTTTCCGGTAAGGCGGGTGAGCGCCTGCGCATAGTAATCAAGCTGTACCTGATACCGCGTGATCAGCTCCTCCGGGGTCTTTACGCGATCCGTCTTATAATCCGCCACGATGATCCTGCCGTCCTCCTCAAAAAAGACGTCGATGATTCCCTGAATCAGAACCTGTTCACTTTCCGGGAACTGACTGCCCAGCCGACTTGCGGGAAGTCCCAGCACGAAAGGCTGTTCCCTTTTAAGCTTGCCAAGCTGTGCTGCCTTTTTCATTCTCCCGGCAAGACTGCTTCTCAGAAAAGTCCTGATTTTTCTGTTGTCAATACTCTCTCTCCACTGCGCGGTAAGTCTTCCTTCCTCCACAAACCGCTCAAGCTGTGCATTCAGCTGCTGCTCCTCATCCGGTTCCATACCTTCTCCAAGCTGTGAGAAATTAAGCAGCTCCATAACCTTATGGTAGGCACTTCCTCTGTCTGTCCCGGACATTTCTTCTCTTTTACTGATAAAGGATGGAATATAGGGCACAATTTCAGGCTCTTCAAACAGTTGTGCGGTAAATGCCTGCTCTGCATTTTTTCCCTTCATGCCATCATCAAAATTAAGCTCCTGCATTGACTGAGATGATAAATTATGAATTGCTTTTTTCTTCAATTCAGACACAGTTGTCTTCACAAATAAATCTGATAAATACTGGTATGGATATACTTTTTTAAACCGATTTGACAATTCTGTCATAATCTGCTCATCTCTGCCGTCTTTTCCAGCTAAGAGCTTCTGTTTCCGGTCAATTTCCACCACTGCTCCCTGAACATCGTTAAGGAATGCTTCCTCCGGTCTGACCAGCGTCACCTCATCAAGACAGGGAAAAATAAAATCAAGATAACAGGATGCCCCCGCCAGGATCGAAAACGGAATTTTTCCATTGCAATCCAAATTTCCAAATTCTCTCTGTCTGTTTAATTCCTCTTCAAATTGATCCACATCTGCCGTCATTCCGGTTAAGATCAGTTTTTCCCGCGCTCTTGTCATTGCCACATAGAGGACTCTCATTTCCTCCCCCAGTGTATCCAGCTTCATTTTCAGTGCCACTGCACGTTTCTTCAGCGTCTTACTCTGGAGTCGCAATTCCTCATCCACATAGTCAACACCAATTCCCAGATCTACATCCGCTATCATTCTGCCGGTTGTGTCCTGCATATTAAAGCGCTTGGAAAGCCCTGCCACGAAACAGACCGGAAATTCCAGTCCTTTACTTTTATGAATACTCATAATACGCACGACATCGGCATTCTCATCCAGAATATCCGCCTCTCCGTAATCCACTTCATATTTTTCCAGCTGTTCCATGTACCGCAGGAAATGAAAAAGACCATAATAGCTGGTATTCTCAAAGGCTGCTGCACGGGTAAGCAGCATTTCCACGTTTGCCCTGCGTTGACTGCCACCCGGACATGCCGTTACATAATCAAGGTACCCCGTTTCAGTAAGAATATCCTGAATCAGCTTATGAATAGGTGTATATGCCGTTTTCTGCCGATACCCTGAAAGCCATTTGAGGAATCCTTGCACTTTTTCCTTTTCTTCACCATCATAGTTTTTCAAAAGCTCATACAGCGGAGCCTTCGTATCCTCTGCACGGATTTTGGCAATCTCCTCCTCGCTAAAACCACCAAAAAAGGATTTCAGGGTTCCGTATAGCGGGATATCCTGTAGGGGATTGTCAATCACCCGGAGCAGCTGCATCAGGACCTTGATCTCCACTGTCTGAAAGTAGCCGGTCCTTGAAGAGACATAGGCAGGAATCCCTTCCTTCTCCAGAACCGCCTTAAATTCCTCCGCCCAACCCGAAGTGGTTCTAAGCAGGATAACAATATCACTGTATTTTACAGGACGAAGCCTTCCGGTTTCCTTATCCGTCACCTTAAGAGAAATGTAGAGTTCCCGGATCTTATGCGCAATGACTACTGCCTCCTGTTCTCTAGTTGTTAGCCGGGATTCCTCATTCTTTCCGATCAAGAGATATTCCGTCCTGTAGGGGTCCCTAGCCGTATTCCCTGTTCCGGAATCCGCTTCAAGTTCCGTCTCAGGGAACACAGCTCCCTGGTATAGCGCTGCCTCATCATCATAGTCAACGCCGCCAATCTCCGGTCTCATCATCCTTGAAAACAGGCTGTTTACGCTGTTAATGACCTGCAAGCGGCTTCGGAAATTCCTGTGAAGGTCTATCCGCTGACAGTTGGTAGCTTCTTTGGTATAACCGGTATATTTCTCGATAAAAAGCTCCGGCCTTGCCAGTCGGAATTTATAAATACTCTGCTTCACATCCCCGACCATGAAGCGGTTATATTTTTTATCCTCCTCACCAGAAATACTTTGTAGCAGAAGCTCCTGCACCTGATTGCTGTCCTGATATTCATCTATTAAAATCTCGGCAAAATGTGCCCTGTATTCCCGGGCTGCCGATGATGGTAAGACACTGCCATCCTCCTGCTTTTTCAGCAGAATATCAAGTGCAAAATGCTCGATATCATGGAAATCGATTATATTTTCCCGGCGCTTCCTCTGATCCAGCAATTCCTTGTAAGCAAGCACCAGTAATAGCAATTCCTCCACATTCGGCGCTGCCGCCTCCATCCTCTCCACAACCTTTTCGGGTGATAGTACAAGATAGGTTTCCCTGATATCCTGAAGTCGCTTCTTTACGTCCTTTCGTATCTGCTGCACCTTCTCCCGAAGGAGCGGATTTACGCTGTCATCCTTCTTGGAGGGAAGCCTTCCGAAGTTCACAGACTCAAATGCTTCATAAAAGCCTGCAAGCGTCCCAATGTCTGTCAGCTTGCTGAGCATCTCCTTTTCTTTTTCCAGTGTTTCTCCATACATATAGGGTCCATCCGGTCTCCCCGCTAATTGCAGGGCATTATGAAGCTCTCTGACAGCTTCCTCTACGATGGTTTTGATATAACATATGATATAGTGGCACCAATCCGTCTGTTCTAATTCGGAAACGTTTGCTATCTTATAGTCGTTTATGCATTGACCAATCCAGTCTTCCGGCCAGGGGTAGCTCATGGAGAACTCATACAGCTTACTGATGTATTCCTCCAGAAGTCTGTCATTACTGCCTCCCGTAAAATATTCCACGCAGGAGAGAAACCTTGCATTTTTTGCCTGATATTGCTGCTCTAACAGTTCAGTAAGCGTGTCCTGCTTAAGAAGACGCAGCTCCCCCTCATCAGCAATCCGAAAGCCCGGATCTAGACCGATATCATTAAAGTTATTTCTGATGACAAAAAGGCAGAAGCTGTCAATCGTCGTGATCTGCGCATTATGTAGGAGTGATACCTGTCTTTGAAGATGCACATTATCAGGCATCCTGCATAGACGTGCGGAAAGCGCCTTGCCGATACGTTCTCTCATTTCTGCAGCAGCCGCATTGGTAAAGGTCACAACCAAAAGGCGATCTATATCCACAGGATGCTCTTCGTCCGTCACCATTCCGATAATACGCTCCACCAGCACCGCTGTCTTGCCGGAGCCTGCTGCTGCGCTGACCAATATATTCCGATTCCGCAAATCTATGACCTTCTGCTGTTCGGGTGTAAACTGTAGTGCCATACTTCCTTTCCTTTCCAAATCATCGCTTTCCACTGCATTTCATTACATGTGTTTCTTATTGCTCTTTTCGGAGTTCCTCCTGCATCCTTGCAAGAAGCTCATCCTCCGGCAGACTCTTTAGCACACGCTCCCGATAACCGGGAATTCCCGGCTCAAAATCACAGATCCCTTTATAAACGCAATAGGTACAGGACTCTCTGCCTGACTGTTCACAAGGGTTTATTTCCATATCTCCGTTCAGGATCTGTCTTCCAAACTGTCTGATCTTATGATCAACAAACGCGGAGACAATTTCATAGTCTTCTTTTGCAATGATACTGGAATGGGCAGAAAAACTACCGTCCTTCTTTCGCTCAACCGGTACCACCAGAGATTTATCCGTAAAATTTTTGTCAAGAAGAGTTACCACCCGCTCATCCTGATTGACAATACCGGTGGTTCGAAGTTCCTTCAAGAGCGCTTTGTTTACCTCCTCAGCCGAAAGCTCCCCCTCCGCACTGATCAGCGGATCATCCACATGATAATACAGAAGTGCCGCCGGAACGATCTCCTTCCCCGGATGCTTTTCCTTGATTACCTCCTTGGCAACATTCATGTAAACTACAAGCTGGAGCTGCAAGCCATAGTAGAGGGCAGCAAGATCAAATTTCCTGTTCCCCGACTTATAATCAATGACCTTTACATATACATGTTCCTCATCCTCACAGGTATCGATCCGGTCGATCCTTCCCCGCAGCTTCATCCTCTCATCCTCTGACAGCGCAATATTGACTGCCTGAAGATCCTCCACGTGACTGAAGGACATTTCAAAGGAAGCCGGAACAAAGTCTCCCTCCTGAAGCTGTGCCCTAAGCGTACGGATGGTTCTCTTCAGGATGCGGTACATCCGCTCAATCATATATTCATAACGTGCGTTACTGTAAAGAACAGTCTCTCCGTATTCAAGCGTACACTCCAAAAGAGCCTCCTTCAGGAGCCGGTCCCCCTCCTCGTCCGGGAAATCAAACCAGGTATAGTGGTTCTGTGAAAGTTTTCCTGCAAAAGCCTCCAATACCCCGTGAAAAATATTGCCAAGATCCACCTGCTCAAAGCCGAATTCTTCCCTCTCCCTCAGCATCAGTCCGTATTGAAGGAAATGAGCGTAAGCGCAGGAAGCATACTTTTCCAGACGGCTGACACTGTTTTCCAGCATCCTGCCGTAAAGTGCCCTTGCTACCGCCTTTGCAAGCGGCTTATGCTCGTACTGTTTGAAGGCAGCCTCTGCAAGTTTTCCTGCATAGTCCCTGTATGTCTCATCCTGCTCATAAAGATGGTATAGGGAAATCAGCTCTTCTTCGCTTAAACATCCCTTCCTTCCCTTTGCATACTCTCGCAATTCTCCGGAAAGCAGGGAAAGGCCGTCCTTTTTCCCTACAATCTGCATAAGAGAGTTTTCCATAACATCCGCTTTTTTTATCCCAAGCCAAGGAAACATCTCCCTGATCGTGTCGATCAGATAGGAAGGGCGGATACTCTTTCCGTCACTGCTGATCCCGGAAAAGGAAATATATAGCCGCTGCGAAGGTTTGGTCATATTCATGTAGAGATAAAGCCGTTGAATGTACATCTGCTGTCTGGGAGTAGGCGCCAGTTCAAAATCCGACTGCTGAAGAAATTCCCTGTCGATATCGGAAATGATTCCTCCCTTAGAGCTACCCTTAGGAATATTCCCGTCATTCACCCCTAAGAAGAACAAAATCTTCACCTGCTTTAAACGGGTTCGCTCCATATCACCGGCTACAATTCGGTCCACACTGCCCGGAATGGTACCCACCTCAATTTCCTGAAAACCTGCGTCCAGAATGTCAGCAAACTCCTGAAGCGTCATGGGTTCTTCATCAAGCAGAGAAACGATCTGCTCCAGAAGCTCCATCACAAGCCGGTAAATCTGCGCATACTCTCTGCTTTTCTCCGGCTCCTTGTTTTCCATAAAATACTGTTCATAGACTGCCAGTTTTTCCTGAACCTGCCCTGCCACAATAAAATCATACAGGGTTCGGACAAGCTCTCCTGCTGTCTTTTTCTTTTCTAACAGCGGAGCAAGCTGCTGCATCAGCCTCTCTCTTACCCGATTGAGCCTTGCAAGCTTTTGAACCTCCTTCAGTTCTTTTTCATCCCCGCATTCTTCTTCAGGGATTGCTCTGCCCTTTCGCACAAAAGCCTGCTCCCACTTTTTTCTCCCCTTGATTCCAAGCGCAAGCACATAATTTTCCAGAAGATCGATCTCCTCCGGCTCAAAGTCAACAAGTCCGCACCGCAGATAATGGAATACTGTCTCGTAGGAGAAATTACATAGTACAATTTTGAGTGCGCTCCGTATGTATTCAATAAAGGGATTTAACATAAGCCCCCTGGTTCGATCCATAAAAAGGGGGATGTCATACATTTGTGCTTCCCGCTCAAGGTAATCCCCGTAGGTCTCCAGATTTCCCGTGACCACCGCAATATCCCGGTAGCTGTATCCCTCCTCCAGCACCAGCTTCTTAATTCGGATACAGACCTCCTTTACTTCCTGTGCAGGATTGACTGCTTCCGTGATCTGAATCTCATGTTCCTTCCCCTTTTCCTGCCAGACTGCCGCCGGATAGCGGAACAGATTCTGCTCCAGATGTGCCAGCACTTTACTGTCTCGAAAGCGCGGAAGAGACGAATTTCTGATAAAGACATCATCTTTTCTTCGTACATCTGCCTCCCGTGCCAGACGGCACAGATCCTTCACTGTCTTTTTGCTCAAATAAAACAGCTCCTGCTCGCCTCCCATCCGAAAGGGATCCTCTCGAATATCAATTGTTATTGAAACGATGACTTCATCGGTCAATCTCATTAATTCCTGAATCAGCCGGTACTGAATCGGTGTAAATCCGGTAAAACCGTCAAAGACAACAACGCTGTTTCTGATTATTTCTGACTTCCCTACTGCACCTGTAAGAAGCTCCAGCGTCTCCTCCGTCGTGACAAACCGGTCTTCGATATATTCCTGAAAGCCCTGATAAATCATTTTCAGATCCTTGAGCTTGTAATACAGGGCTCCACGTTCTTTGGAAAATTCTGCCAGCTCTCCCACTTGTCCCACATCAAGTCCATACTGCATGAACTCGGAAATGGCAGATTTCACCTCATGGATATAGCCGATCTTATTCAGATTTTTTCCGATTACAGGCAGATTATCCTTCAGTCTGCCTGCCACCCTGCGCAGCACAAGACTTTTCCCGGTATCGTCCAGAACAGGTTTACTGTCATACCCGGTTTCCTCAAATATACGATGTGCCAGTCTTCCAAAGCTGAGTACATCAATATTCATGATTCCTCCGCAGTCACTGGCTTTCACCAGATCCACCTGAGTCTGCATGGTAAACTGATCCGGCACCAGTATCAGGAAATTTTTCTCCGGCTCACACTTTGCCATACTTAAGATATCCTCGTGGAGTCGTCTGCTCTTTCCGGCTCCGGAACCGCCAAAGTAAAACTGTAATCCCATAGTTACTCCTTACATCAGAATTGTATATCCTCTTTTCCATATCTGCATGGATAAGACTATCCATGCAGATATGGAATCATTTCCTTCACGGATGAAAAGATCAGATGAGGAATCACATCCGACTTCTTCACATCCTCCATACCAGCCTCTCCGCTCAACACCAAAATCCCCGTATATCCGTTATTTACTCCTGCTGCCACATCTGTATACAGCCGGTCCCCCACCATGGCAGTCTTCTCCTTGGAAACACCTGCCCGGCATGCAAGATAATCCATGATATCTCCGTTTGGTTTCCCGATGATGTGGTCCGGATACCGGAATGCCGATGCATGAATGAATGCATGAATTGCCCCCGCATCAGGGATAAAACCGGTTTCTGTGGGACAGTTAAAGTCCGGATGTGTAGAAAGATAGGGAAGTCCTTCCCTGACAAGATCGCACACCCTGCATAATTTTTCATACGTAAGTGTTGTGTCAAAGCCTACTACCACTACCTCCGGTGCCTGTTCGCTGAGGCTGATTCCCTCTTGCTCAAACTCCTCCTTCAGCAGCTCATTTCCCAGAAGGTACACCTTTTTTCCGTCAAAATTCCGCTTCAGATAGTCGATGGTTGCCTGCCCGGAGGTCACGATCTTATCAAGATCGATGGAAAGCCCCATCCTTCTCAGCTTCTCCACATATGCCTGGGGATTCTTGGAGGAATTATTGGTCAGAAATACATATTTCTTTCCTGCCTCTTCCACCGCATTCAGGAAATCCCTTGCTCCTTCGATCCATCTTTCCCCAAGGTAGACGGTACCGTCCATGTCTAGTGCAAAGCATTCTATTTTCTTTAATAATCCGTTTTCATCTGTATTGACCTGTGGTATCATTCGTCTTCTCCCTGCGCTTTCTCCCTACACCTCTCTGGTGGCCTCCTTAAGCCATACAAGCTCATCACCTGTAAAGTAAGGCGACAGCTTTTCGTAAACCTGCCTGTGGTATTCGTTTAACCTCTGCCTGTCTCTCTCCTCCAACATAGAGACCTCCACACAGTCAAGATCAATGGGAACACAGGTCAGATCCTCAAAGTACATAAATTGTCCGTATTCATTCTGCTCCCCCTTCCGGCAAAGCAGTTCATTTTCAATTCTGATTCCGTGGCTTCCCTCAATATAGATTCCCGGCTCATCCGTGGTCACCATTCCCTCCTCCAGCACTGCATTATCCTGATAATCAGGCATCAGCTTCCACCGGAAGCTGTTCGGGCCCTCATGAACGTTCAGAAGATAGCCTACCCCATGGCCAGTTCCGTGTTTATAATCAAGTCCCTGCTCCCAGAGTATCTCTCTTGCCCGGATATCCAGATTGATTCCCCTGCATCCGTGAAGAAACACACTGCTCTTTAGGTTCAGCATGGCGCGAAGCACCAGTGTATAGTGACGCTTTTCCTCCTCACTCACCGGGCCTAATGCAATGGTTCTTGTCACATCTGTAGAGCCCTCCAGATAGTGTCCGCCACTGTCCACCATCACAAGCCCTTGTCCTTTAAGTTCGGCACAGTCTTCCGGCAAAGCGCTGTAATGGATGATTGCCCCGTTGCTGCCATAGGCGCAGATGGTCTCAAAGCTGGGTTCAAGGAAATGCTCCTGTTGTCTTCTGAAAGCTTCCAGCTGCTTTGCTGCACTGACCTCAGTGATCGGAAGCTTCCCAATATTGGTTTTTAACCAGTATAAAAATCTTGTAACCGCGATTCCATCCTTCAGATGAGCTGTCCGCAGATTCTCTATCTCAACCGGATTTTTCACTGCCTTCATGAGCGTCGTGGGGTTGGGCCGATCGATCACCGTCACATCTTCTGAAAGTTCCTTCATCAGGCGACAGCTCACTCTTCCCTCACACAGGAGTACTCTCTTCCCGTGAATCTTGGAAAGATAAGGATAAAAGTCATCATAAGGGCAAAGCTCCACACCGTCCTCACAGAGACTGCAGCTGTCCTCAGCCTTGAAAATTCCTTCTCCTGTAAAAAGGAGTACCTGTTCCATCGTTATTACCGCATAGGCAAGAACCACAGGGCAATACTCTACATCGCTGCCCCGCAGATTGAGAAGCCAGGCAATATCATCAAGAGAGGTAAGCAGATGAATGTCCGCTCCCTCCGCCTGTATTTTCTCCCGCACCCGCTTAAGCTTTTCTCCTGTGCTAAGACCACTGTAGCACTCCTTAAGTAAATAAGCCGGATGATGAATCAGGGGCGGACGATCCGTCCAGATTTCTTCTGCAAGATCAAGTTTCCAGCACAAACGTCCCTTCTTCTTTTCCAGAATTTCCTCAAAGCTTACGGCTTCATCAGCCTTAACTACTCTGCCGTCAAATCCGAGGCACTGCCCCTCAAGGAGATGCGATTTCAGATACTCCTTGAGAGTCGGTACCCACGGCTCTCCCATCTTCATCAGTAGGATGCCGGAGCCCGCAAGCTCCTTATCCGCCTGGATAAAATACCTGCCATCCGTAAAAAGAACGGCTTCATCCCCTGTCACCACCAGCGTACCGGCAGAGCCTGTAAAGCCGCTGAAATATTTTCTCACCATAAAAAAGCTGCTGACATATTCGCTGTCATGATAGTCCGATGTCGGAATCAGATAGCAGTCTATTCCGGCTTCTTTCATGCTTTTACGCAATTGCTCCAGTCTTTCCCGTATCATACCGTAACCTCTTTATTTCCCTGACCTGTCTTTTGCAGTGCAGGAACATTCTTTCTTAAGTATATCGCATTATGCCACATCTGTTCCACTACTTTTTCATCTTGGGATTGAAGAAAAGACTCGCCAGATAGCCAAAGATTAAAGCTGCTGAGGTTCCCACTGCTCCTGCCTTAAAGCCGCCGGTAAAAAGCCCCATGAAGCCCTCCTGGTCAACAGCCTCCTTTACACCCTTCATCAATACATTCCCAAAACCAAGAAGCGGTACGGAAGCTCCCGCCCCTGCAAAATCCACAAAAGGCTGATACCAGTTAAAAGCGCTGATCAGGGATCCAAGGCATACCAGAAGCACCATGATCCTTCCCGGCAACATTTTCGTCTTTTCCATTAAAATCTGAACCAGTGCACAAATCAGTCCACCCACCCAGAATGCATTAAAATAATCCATGATAACCTCCTTTACGGCATTCCCTGCCGGATTGTTCTCATGGATTATTATGTGCACAGATTTCACTTTTCATTCCCACAGTGTAACGTATCGGAATTGATCATAAATTCTTTCTTTTTCTCCGATACATCCTCGATGCTTCCCGCAAACCTCCTGCCAAGAGAAGTCTTTTTGTAGCTTTGAATAATCTGATAGTCATCCCACATATGCATGGGAAAGATATGATCCGCCTCTGTTTTTTCAAGAAAATAATCAAGTCCCAGATGATAACCGTCAGAAAGCCTTGGATCAAGAGGCACAAAGGCAAGATGAAAGTGCCGTCCTGCAATCCGGTCAATTTCTGCATGGTAATCCCGTTCCATCCGGTCATTCCAGCTTTTCGGCTCCTCTTTCCAGTACCAGTGGTTTAAGTCTCCCGCATGATAAATGGATACTCCCTCCACCTGCACCAGAAAAGCAACACCTACGTCTGTAGAGCGCAGCGCCTCCACGCGAAACTCCCCCGGAAGCTCATAGCACTCTCCCGGACACATTCGCTTTGTCCTTTCAAGGAGTGCCGGGGATAAACCCTTTTTGGCAAGATAAGCTTCGTTCAATTTAATATCATTTCCAAAAAAATAACTGGCATTCGGGGAATGCGTTTCTCCCCACTTGAGTACCGACAGCTGAAAATGATCCTGATGCTTATGGCTTGCAAAAATGATCAGCTTCTTTCCCTCCGGCACTGCCGGAAGCTCTCCGCGATAATAATCAAATACCAACAGATGCCGGTCAAGCTCCACAGCAAAACCGCTGTGATAAAGATAGGTTACCTGAATCATATTTTCTTATTCCTTTTGTTTTTCTCCCACTGGGAGCTGCACCAGAATCACTGCTCCGAAAACCAACGCGCAGCCAATCAGCTCTCTCCCGCTCAGTGCCTGCCCCAAGATCACCCAGCCGGCCAGCATGGAGACAACAGATTCCAGCGACAGAATCAGGGATGCCACCGTAGGGTCGGAATCCTTCTGTCCCACCACCTGCAAGGTGTATGCCACACCGCTTGACATGATTCCCGCATAGGCGAGAGGAATGATGCCGTCAATAAAGTTGGAAATCTGAGGCTTCTCCAAAATGAGTGCAAGAATGCTGCAAATAATCCCCGCTGTCAAAAATTGCAGACAGGAAAGCTCCACACAATCCGCCTTGGGAGCAAAATAATCGATTACCAGAATATGTACCGCAAAAAGGATCGCACAAATAAACACGTAGGTATCGCCCTTGTTCAAGGAAAATTTTTCACTCATGCAAAGAAGATACATGCCAAACGCCGCGATCACCGCCCCGATCCAGACCCTTCCGGGCACCTTTTTCTTCAGAAAAATCCCCAAAATGGGAACAATGATAATATACAAGGTCGTGATAAATCCGGCTTTTCCTACCGTTGTATACATGATACCGATCTGCTGGCAAAGCGCCGCAGCACAAAGTGCAAGACCACAGCAACAGCCTCCCAGCAGCGTAATTTTAAGTCCGGCCCGTTCCACCTGTTTTTCCCGGTCCTTCTTCCTGCGGACAAGCACAAGCGGAAGCAGAACCACGCTTCCCAAAAGAAACCTTGCCCCATTAAAGGAAAACGGTCCCATATAATCCATTCCGACGCTCTGTGCCACAAAGGCAACGCCCCAGATGGAGGCAGCCATAAACAGCAAAAGGCTACTTTTCAAAGATACTTTTTTCATTTGTCTCCTCATTTCATTCTGTTATTTATCCCAGTCCGTAATTTGTTCGGCAATTTCCTCTACTACCTGCCTGATACTTTTTCCGCTGCATTCTATCACCACACCTGCATACCTTTCATACAGGGGAACCCTTTCTTCATAAAGTTCAAGCAACGTGTACCCTTCTTTCAGCACGACACCTCTTTCATGCAGATCTCCCAGCCGCTCCTTTAGCTCCTCGTAAGGGAGTTTCAGATACACGATTTGTCCCATTTTACCAAAATGAGACATGGCATCCTTTCCGTAAACCGCACTGCCCCCTGTAGCAATCACAGTATGATCTGCAATAATGGAGGCATTGATTTCATTTTCAAGCATAAGAAAACCTGCTTCGCCCTTCTCGTCTATGAGCTGGTAAAGCAGTTTTCCGCAGGTTTCCTGAATGACCAGATCACTGTCAAGAAACCGATATCCCAGCTTCTTGGCAAGCACAACACCTACTGTGCTCTTTCCTGATCCCGGCATTCCAATTAAAACTACATTCTTCATTTTACAACCGCAATGACTTCTACTTCGCAAAGCACATCCTTGGGAAGCTGCTTCACTGCTACACAGCTTCTTGCCGGCTTTCCGGTAAAATACTTTTCATAAACATTGTTAAAGGCGGCGAAATCGGACATCTCTGCCAGAAAACAGGTCGTCTTCACGACACTTTCATAGTCAGCGCCCGCTTCCTTTAAAATCTCGCCCACATTCTTCATCACCTGCTGCGCCTGAACTGTGATATCTCCCTCGGCAATTGCCCCTGTTTCAGGAATGATCGGTATCTGTCCTGATGCAAACAAAAATCCGTTTGCGATAATTCCCTGGGAATAAGGTCCGATAGCTGCGGGTGCTTTTGTTGTTGCTACTTTGGTTAACATAACTCATCCTCCATCCTTTTCTTTCTGTCATTTCATGGTTCGTCAAACTCTGCCGTCACGTAAAATCCCCGTTCATTTTCAACAATGTCCACTACCTTTCCGTTTCGTGCAAGCATTCTTTCCCGAAACGGGTAATTTCCTGACATGGCAAGGGAGGGATCGATCGTATAATAATAGTTGCTGGGAAGCACACCTTCCGTCACCGTAATCTCATCGCCAACCTGCAAAAGTCCCGGGCGTTCCATCTTAAACTCCATTCTTCGCATGTGCATCCCTCCGTTCCTACTATTGTAATCGTCCCGGTCTTATTTTTCAAGCTCTGTGCCTGCAATTTTACCTGCATGCAGTGTTTTCTTTGGCGGTTCTGCCGCTAAAAGCATGATCACCATTCCTACAAGCCCCGATCCGGTTGCAATCATCAGCATATTTGTGACTCCGCTGTGATCGATCAGCGTGCCTCCAAGCAACGCTCCGATCACACTTGCAAGTGTATAAGTCATAGTCATATAGGCCTGTCCTTTGATTGCATCCTGTTCATCCATAATGGAATTCACAAAATAAACGGAGGATACGGTCATCAATCCCCAGCCAAGCATCTGAAACAGCTGTATGCCGTAATAAGCAGGAATATTAGGCGCCAGCAATGATCCAAGCGCCTTCAGCATAAAGAAAATTCCCGAAATACGAAACCAGATATCACACCTTACCTTTTTCAGCATATAGCTGAACAGAAACAATGTAGGCATTTCCACAAAGGCAGCAATCGCTATGGCAATCCCCATCTCCTGGCTTCCGCCACCCTTACTCTCCACGATCTGGAAATTAAAGCTGTTGATCAGCACATGACTGATATAGACCAATGTACATCCAATCAGCACCACACCGAATCTTTTGTATTTTTTCAGGAATGATACCGGATCACTGCCGCTTATTCCGGCTTCTTTCGGCAATTCCTTTATCTGCTTGCGAAAGGGAAATAACAGCAGGCTGATAAATAATGCCACCGAGAGTACCATGACGGAGACCGGCAAAGACACGGCGCCTGCCCCTGAAATAATGCCGCCAAGTGTATAAGCAACGATCGCATATCCCACAGAGCCCATCCCTCTTGCCACACCAAAGTTCAGTCTTTTTCCCTGATTGATACTCTCCATACCAAGGGAATTTACAAATGGGGTAAGAAGCTGAAGGATCGTCAGACAGCAGCCATAAAACAGACCTGTGAAAAGGAGAGATTTCCGGTAAGTAAGAAGGAGCAATCCTCCCAGTATCACCTGAGATCCCATAAGCAGGGCTATGATTCTCCTAAGAGAAGGGCTCTGCGGCTGATCCGCATAGCCTGCCAGAGCCGGCTGTAAGACCGCCGATACGATACCCGCAATAGCAATCAGCATACCAATCCGGGTATTGGAAAAGCCACAGTCCAGTAAATAGACACTGGCAAAGCCCGAGATGCCTCCATATACCATCCAGTAAAATCCCTGAATAAATGCATAACGCACTGTCATATTTTTTTCAGAATTACTCATCATATTTTCCCTTCACAAATACTCATTACATTCCGGTAAGAAATATCTCTTTTGAAAAATATAAAAAACTTCCCAGCAGTTTTCCCGCAGCAGCTGCCGTAATGGCAATCCCAAGCCCATGCCGGAAACCGATTCGCCTTGCAAAAATGGGAATGGAGTCAAGCATTTCAGCAATGGCAAATGCAAGACAACCAACAAACATCCCCGCAAAAAGTCCCATTATGATCAAAAACAGAATTCCGATGAAGGTCCAAATTTGCTCGGTCCATCCTCCAAAAAACTGATTCTCCCGAACAAACTCTCCAATCGGAAGACTTTCCGCATACAAACTGGAAATGCCGCCAACCAGCGTACCGAATATAACTGCCTCCTCCAACACGAAAATCTTCTGAGCCACATGCATCTTGCCTGCAAACCGCGGAATCAATCCTACGGAGGCCAGCACCGTAAAAACTCCTGCCGATGAGAGCAGTCCAAAGGAGAGACCGCAAACTCCCAAAAGAAGCTGCCTAAGAAACATCAATGCTTTGTCCCTCCCTGTCTGCAGTCTCGATCAGCGCTTTATTTACATCCGTCTCGTAAGTGCGCATTTCCACCTCAATCGGTGTGGGATCCTTGGTAATCCTTCTTCCCCCCACATGGTTAAAAAACAGGATAATTCCTGCTGCCAGCCCAACAGAGTAGGAAGCCTCTAAAATACTGTACCCATCCGAAGGATATCCCATGACAAGCTCATAAACCTTAGAAAAAATCTTATTGATACTGATATCATTGTGGAATGCCATGATGGTAAAGCCTGTTCCAAAGAAGCTGATTGCAGCGACAAAGGCAGTTTTCACCCACTGTACCGGACCCTTATGCCTGTCTACATTGACCAGTTCAATCACGGTGGCAGTTTCACCAACGCTCTGCACAGTAACTCCGGGACATTCCCTTTCAATCAGTTCTATCACCTTCAGAATACTGACCACCTGGCGCTTTTGCTCTTCTTCATGGAACTGATGAACCCGCAGTGACTTCGCCTTGGCACAGACAGACTTTTCACGGCAATAAACGGAGGCAATGTCCTTCACGCATACCTGCGCTTCCATTACCTCCGCATTCTGTTCTGCTTTTAAATATAAAACGGTATTTGCCATCATTCTCTCCTGCTTTTCTTTTTCAGGATAGTATGACCTTATTTACTATTTTTATTCTATTTCAAGAAAAACTGCATGATTACCGGGTCATGATCCGAAAACTCATATCCCCAGTCCATATTCTGATAAAAGTTCACGCTTACATTGTCGGAAACAATAAAGCCATCCAGAGTGACGGTATAAGTAGTTTCAGGGTTATAGGGTTCCCCTGCACTCCTGCAGCTGTTGTGTGCCACATCCTCCGAATCCCTGATTTCATCAATTGCCAGCGAAAAACCTTCCGGAAGGCCTTCTCTCGGAAACGGATATGCCCATTCCGGTGCATTTTCCTCCGTCTCCTCCCTCAGATTCTGATTAAAATCCCCTCCGCAGATCACATAATTTCCTTTTTGGTAATCCGCAATCATATCCTGATACAGCATGGAAAGCTGCCCTTCCCTGATCTTATCACTGCTTCCGTAAGCCGACATATGCATATTGTAAATACATAGCTGTTTCCCATTCTGCGCAGGAATCCTGGACACGGAATAGCATCTGTCCAGATCCAAAATCTTGCTGAAGGACTCCGAAATCGGAAGGCTTCTTCTCATAGCAGATGCAATCTGCCCACGCGAATAAGTAACGATACCACTCTGATTGGCGCCATGAGGCTGCCAGGGCGGAAAGAACAAATAGGGAGAATCATAATTTTGAGCGAAATCATAGTAGTACCCCTTCATGAATTGGTTCAACAGTTCCAGTTCGTCCACATGATGGGCTCTGGTTCCGTCCCTGTCCACCTCCTGCAAAAGCACAAAATCCGGATTAACATCATTGATGATCTCACCCATCCCCGAAACAGCAGCAAGCACGCTCTCCTCATCTTTCGCCCGGGCGGATTTTCCGCCATCCATAAAGAAGCTGAAATCCTTCCTGTAAGCACCAAAGCCAATGTTATAGGTCATAATCATGTAGGCTCTTCCCGTTTTCACGCTAAAGTCATCGGAAAAATAGGTGTTTTCACCGTTTCGCCCGACCTCCAGAGTCAGATTGTCCGGCAGTCTGTAATAAGTACTAAATACATATCCTGCATAAATCCCCAAGGCTGCAATCAATAAAAAAACCAGCAATAGGATCTTTTTTACTTTCTTTTTCATGAACCATACACCTTCTGTCCTTGTTCTCTCTATTTAGTATACCAGAAAAAAAGGAAAAAGGATGTTTTATTTCTTTAATTCCAGAACATAGTTTACGGAAGGAGTCATTTGCAAGGTGATTTTGTGGTCAACTGCCGCCATTTCGCAGCCTGTGATCAGATTTTTCACTGAGCTGTACCCCTCTCTTAGCCTTAACGTAACACTCTCTGTATAGAGCATGTCGGAACGGACGATCACCTTATCATTATCATATACAAATAGCTGAACCAGCGCAGGTCCCTCCACTACAGCCGGCATATTCCCGGAAAAGAGTTCCCGGATCACGCCAAGCACCTGAGCAGGGTAATGGTAAAGATCACCCATATCATCCGGAATTGTGATTACGCTGATATGACCTGTTCCATAGGCACAGCGAAGAACGATAGGAAAATTATTATCCGTTCCGTAAGCAGCTGCCAGCTCCCATACATCATTGGTGCAATAATCCAGCTGCGGAATCAAAACAGGCTTTCCACCGGCATACTTCCCGCTAACCGTAAGTCCGTTATCTTTGGTATCCGCATATTCATGTACAATTGCTTTTCTGGAGGAATAGGAAATATTTACAAACTCCTTCCGGAAGGCCTCACCAAGCTTTCTCACAAAGCCACTGGTAACGATCACATCAGCACCTTCCGTAATCATGCTCTCTTTCATCTTGTCTATGATCTGTGCATCATCCGCAGCCCCCTCTGCCAGGAAAATAACCTTCTCCCTCTCAGGATAATTGATACAGGGTGCAAAGGGGACACCGCACATCCCCAGATAATTATGTAAATTGTCTTCTCCTCTGGCGTTAGCCGGTCTGTATGCAGCAGCGCCCACAGGGTTTCCCAGCTGCCCCATAAAGCCGTCAATCTCATCAAACATAGCTCCCAGGGCTGCCGGGAATACCTGATATGCCGGATCATTGATCAGCGAACCCAGGCAGAATAAAGTCACTTCTTTTGCTTTGGCAAATAAAGTCAGATAGCCCTGTTCCAGATAAGAGGTCAGATTGTAGGTACATTCATACGGATCAAACCAGCCGCCAAGATTTCTCCCCGGGGCTGCACTTTCCAGATAACGCATCACAAAATAGCTCAGATATTTGGGCAGGTGCTGCTGTGCATAAGCCGGATTCCTGGTTTCTGTTCCCGTATAAATAGAGTCGAAGATTGCAGGCTCCATCTGAAGGTCATAGCCTGTTTCCTGAAAAGCCTCATACCACTGCGGGAACTTCACAATGACATTTATGTCAGGATTTATCTCCTTTGCTGTCTTCATGACAATTTCCTCAGTGATCCATTTCTTCTGCTCCAGACGAAACTGTGACCAGGAACGCTCACCCTTTTTCTCAATGCAGTCCTTGCAGCGGCAGTTCAGAAAATAAAAATCATCGAAGATAAACTCATCAAAAACCTCTGCATTGATTTCCACTGCCCGCTTCAAAATATCCATCCCCTCCTGCCTTGAATAGCACAGGGATACAAAGCCTTCATTATTCCCTGCTCCACAGGTGGTGATTCCTCCTGATGCAGCAATCCCTTTACTCTCAAAATACGCCTTCACCTTAAGGAGCTGCTCCTTGCTGCACCATTTAAGGCCTCTATAGCATTCCAGATATGCACGTCCGATCTTTACATTGCCGTAAAGGCGCTTAAACTTTCTGTCGAAATCGTCAAAATCTGTAATACTGTTGATATTTTCAACAGGACAGTAAACGCTCACATTAAAGTTCTTGTAGCTTGTTACCTTTTCTCTTTGTGCCAAACCTTTATTTCGCATTTTTTCCATAAATGATAACCCTCCTGATGCTTTTTCACCATGTGAAGATGTGCCCGGAAGGCACACCCTTCAAGTACACCCAAAGGATACCATTTTTCATTTTGGCATTCTATGACGCTTCCGCCTGGATATTGTATAAATCTCTCTTCATTTACAGCTCACAAGCTCCACTGCGTGAGCAATTCCCGGAATGCTCTGTCCCTCGTTGAAGCTTGTCTTGCTGAGCAGGGCTCCTGTGGGAACGAACAGGACTCTCTTCCACTTTCCTTCCTCAAGTTGCTTTAAAATATACGCTGAAAGCACCACGGCACAGCAGCCGCAGCCGCTTCCTCCCGCATGGGCGTCCTGACTTTGATCATAAATTTCCATACCGCAATCCATATGAACCTTGGAAATATCCATTCCCTTTTCCCGCATCATGTCCCAAAGTGCCTTCTGTCCCACGCTTCCAAGATCTCCGGTAATAATCTTGTCATAATCGGAGGGCTTTCTCTCAAAATCTGTCAGATGCTGATAAATGGTATCGCAGGCAGCCGGTGCCATGCAGGCTCCCATATTCATGGAATCCTTCAATCCGAAATCTACAATTTTGCCAACCGTGAGTCCCGCAATCATTGCACGGTCATTTTCACTCTTCACACTGCTCAGGACAAAAGCACCGCTTCCTGTTACCGTCCATGAAGCAGAAAGGGGACGCTGGTTCCCGTACCCCAACGGATACCGGAACTCCTTCTCCGCACTGGCAAAATGACTGGATGTCACACAGGCTGCATGCTCTGCCATTCCCCCTGCTATCATGACCGTGGCCATGGAAATTGTCAGGGCACAAGTAGAGCATGCACCATACATCCCCACAAGCGGAATCTGAAAGGATCCTAATCCAAAAGTACTTGCAATAGATTGACCAAGCAAGTCACCCGCAAACAAATACCTGATTTCTTCCTTGGAAATCCCGGATTTACCGATTGCAAGCGTAAGCGCCTCCTTCTGAAGCGTGCTTTCCGCTTCCTCCCAGGTATCAGCACCAAACCGGTCATCCTTACCCACCACGTCGTACTGATTGCCAAAGGGTCCCTGTCCTTCCTTGGTTCCCGCCACTGACGCGCTTGCTCTTATATAAACAGGAACCGGAATCTTAATGCTCCTTTGTCCCTGTGAAAAAATAGCTCCAACTGCTTCTTCCATAAAAAAACCTCCAGATGATTTACTTTTGCTTAGTCTTTCTCATCCGGAGATTTTTATTCCTTCATTTATTTATGAATTTTTAGATAACTCTATGTTTCCTTTTCTCTCCCATACCCTGTGATGATACTGAAAGCCAGGATCACCAGCATACAGATCGAATAATAATTGACAAATGGAATGGAGGAAGGAACCACCGTAAATTTCTCACCGAACTGGGCCGTCAGCTGGGCCGGAATCACGCAGTGCACCGTCCACGGAGCCAGAAAACAGAACACGCAGCCTGTACAATCTAAGAGGTTTGCTCTGCGGTAACGATCCACGCCTGCCTTCTGTCCCACCTCATTGACCAGATCACCAAGAGCCACAATAGCAACGGAAATCACTCCCGTAATCATACTCAAAATTCCTGTGGAAAGTACGATCGCAGTTTCAGCGCCGGCTTCACTTTTTGCAATTTTATGCAAAAGCTTCCCCACATCCTCAAATAATCCTCCCGCTTCCATGACCCCCAAAAGGGCAAAGGCAGCAATCAGCATAGCTACCGTTCCCGCTGTTCCAAGGATCCCGTCCACCAAAAGTCCTGATACTGAAAATCCACCGGGAAAGGCAAGGAGATCGGAAGGCTGATAAATTCCAAAGATAAGCCCTGTGGCTACACCCGCCAAAATACCGTAGGACATAGCTGTGATCAGATGCTTCCTAAGCAGACATAGCACGATAATGGTAACCGGAATGATCAGCATGACAAGGCTTAAGGGTTTCATCTCTGTACCGGCAGCTGTCTGCATAGCGGCACCGCTCTTACTTGTCCTTGTAAAAAGCAAAAACAGGAGCATGGCGCCCGCCGCTGCCGGAAGACTGTATCTCGTCCTTGTTTTTACCACCCGACCAAGTTCCGCCTCCTGCGTACTTGAGGAGGCGATCGTGGTGTCCGAAATCGGTCCCAGATTATCCCCAAATGCTGCTCCTGACACAATAGCACCGATCATAAATACAGGTTCCACTCCTGCCATCACGCCCACCGGAAATAAGATTGGTATCACCACAAAGTATGTGCCTACCGAGGTTCCTGTAGAAAAAGCAAGAAGACAGGTAATCAGGAATGTTGCCGCCACAAACAGCTTCCCTGTAAATCCTGCTGCCACTACATAGGCAGCCAGTGTCTGTACCAGACCGCTTCCCGAGATCAGCTTCCCTGAGACCGCCGCAAGTATCACCGCAAGTACAATCACGCCAAACATGGGCTTGCCAAGTCCCTTTACGATTGCCTCTCCATATGCCATATCATTCTTTACAAAGATCACTCCTGTAATCAAGGCTGCGAAGAATGCTACCACGTATCCGTTCACATTAGACTGATGAAATGCCGCAAAAAGAATGATCCCGGCGGTCACCAAAAGTGGCATCAGCCTTCCAAAACTTCCCAGCCTGAATTCCAAATGCTCCTTTTTATTGTCCATCATCTGTTATCTCCCTTTCTTCCGTGCCATGGGATAACAAGAACTGCTTCCACAAATCATTATACTTTCCAAGCAAATGGATCTGGTCAAAGGTATATTCTGCATTCAGGTTTCCTTCCTCGTCACAGACCACTTCATTCACATCAATATAAAAGATCGTCTCATTGTCAGCCAGGGTAGCGATTGCATGATTTCTTGCATTGATGTTGCTGTTGTTAAAAATCGCATCACTTTCGTTCTTTTTGCCGGATACCCTCATAATCCCCTGAATCATAATCTTTGCTTCGGGCTCCAGCTCATGAAGGGTATCAATGACCTCCGTATATTTCGCCATAAAGTCTTCCGTCGTTCCACGTCCCAGTTCATTGATGCCCACCATCAAATAGATTTTCCCGTAATCCTTACTTGCCAGCGCATCCGGAATTGTTCCCTGACCTTTAAAGTTTTCCTCCATCACCTTGTAGATCGTGAGCGAGGTTTCACAATAAAAATCTGCATGCCCGGAAAGATCCGTGTAGTCCCTGAGTCCAACTGTCCTGGAATCTCCGATGAATAATGCATCATCAAAATAGCTTTCATCCACCTGTATAAATTCATAGTCCGCCGCATGAAGTATTCCCACATCCCCATAAATATCCGCCGATATATGATTGATATATTCATCATAAGTACTCTCACGAAGGGGCTCCGGCCGCTCAAACGGTATCTGTTCTGCCTCCGGCGTAGGGCTCGGTGATGGCAGGGGAGTAGGCGTTACCTCCGGTGAAGGTAACGGTTTGTCCGGTTTCTCCGGTTCTTCCTGCGGCACTTCTCCACCGATTTCCACTGTCTGATTTCCGGCTTCAATGCTTTCTGACTGAAGCATCTGCCACGGGTAGATATCATCATTCATCGCCGTGAACATGACCGACAAGACCGGTGCCTTCAAAGGGTCGTACTCCTGTCCGGCGTAAATACCGGTTCTTCCGCAAATTGCGATTATGGAAAAAAGCAGTCCGGTACTCAAAAGTAAAACAAGCAAAGGACACTTTTTCAAATATTTCATAGACTTCCCACCTGTCTGTTAAAAATTCAGATACATAAACGGATTTCCGGCACTACTGCTGGCAAAGTAAATCGAGCACCAGAAAATCACCAGTAAAAACACCAACATAAGAGGATTCTTCTTATGCTTTTCAAAGAAACGAAACACTGTTGGAATACAAAGCACAATTCCTGCGAGAAAAAATATTCCATAATTTTGTGCATATCTGATAAAGTCCTGCTGATTGACTGCAATACCGGCACCTCCCAGGAAAGGAAAAAGCCTTCCGAAATAAATGCCCAGTTGTCCCGGATCCGTTATGGCAAATACAACCCATGTCAGGGGAATCACCAGCAGTACATAAAGACGTCCCAACACCGGTATTTTACTTAAGTACTTACCGTAAAACAGCTTTTCCAGAATGATCAGAATTCCGAGAATGCTTCCCCAGATAATATAGTTAATGCCGTTTCCGTGCCAGATTCCCGTAAGGAGCCAGACCAACGCCAGATTAAATACAAGCTTCTTTTTATCGCAGCGGCTTCCGCCCAGAGGGATATAGACATAGTCCCGAAACCAGCTTCCAAGCGTCATGTGCCATCTTCTGTAAAATTCTCCGATGCTTTTTGAAGCATAGGGATGATTAAAATTCTCAATAAAATTGTAACCAAGCATTACCATTAAGCCGGAGGACATCAGCGAATATCCCCAGAAGTCAAAATAAAGCTGCATCGAATATCCCGCTGCTCCCATCCATGCCAGGGGTGTTGATATACTCTGAAATCCGATCATCTGCAGATCATTCCAAAGAATAGCAAGCCGGTCTGCCAGCAGGACCTTCATTCCAAGCCCCAGGACAAAGTATTTCAGTCCATCCTCAAACTGCTCCGGGCCACAGGTTCTTTCAAGGTCAAACTCTCCCTCATTATAGCGCATGATCGGGCCGGATACCACTTGGGGAAACATCACAAAATAAAGCATCACATACCGGAATTTAGGCTGTACCAGTATTTCACGCCTGTAGACATCCACCTGAAAGGAGATCATCTTAAAAATGTAAAAGCTGATTCCAAGCGGCAGCAATGCATTATCCACAAAGGTTCCGAGAAGCTTAAAAACTACTAAAATAATTACATCCAGCACTACCGCTCCGATCAGATATTTTTTGCGCGCTTCCTTCTGCCATTCATGGATGGAAAAGCCTTCTCCAAGCTCCCACTCCTTCCTGTCCAGCAGATAGTTAAGTATTGCCGCAATTATCAGAACCGGAATAAACAAAGGCTCTCCGACTGCATAAAAAACAATGCTGCCGACAAGAAGAACACACTCTCTATACCTTAATGGCGTCACAAAATATACAACTAAAAAAATCGGTAAAAACCGAAATAAGAATTCCAAACCGGAAAAACTGACCATACATTTCCCCTGCATTTCTCAAGTAGTAAAGACTGTAAATATAATTGTATCACCGCTTATCCAAATCTACAAGGAGTGACTTAAAGCCCTTGATTAATTTTTGCATATTTTTTTGTAAAGGAAACAAACTATAAGAAAAATCAGTTAGTGCATAAGCACAGAAAGGAAATTATGAACGAACCCAAGAGTGAAGAACAGCTTAATCTCGAAAAGGACTATGAGGAATATGTCAAACAAATTACGCCTACCCACAATCTGTGGTTTCAAATGCTCCGCGCCTTTATCACCGGCGGCATCATCTGCCTGATTGGTCAGCTCCTGCTTAATTTTGCCTCAAACAATCTCGGTATGGATAAAGAAATGGCAGGGAGCTTCTGCTCCCTGCTTCTGGTTTTCATAAGCGTACTCCTTACCGGCTTTAATCTTTATCCTTCCATTGTCAAATTCGGTGGTGCCGGTGCCCTGGTACCCATTACCGGTTTCGCAAACTCGGTGGCCGCCCCCGCAGTTGAATTCAAAAAGGAGGGACAGGTCTTCGGCATCGGCTGTAAGATATTTACCATTGCCGGTCCGGTTATCCTATATGGAATTTTCACCAGCTGGGTGCTGGGACTCATTTATTGGCTATTGAAAATAATAGGAGTCCTTTAGTCGGTCGTAAAATTATCAAAATATCCCTGAATCAGAATAATCGGTGTTCCCTTATCGCCGGAACCTGAAGTAAGATCACACAGGGAACCGATCAGATCCGTAAGCTGTCTGGGGGTTGTCCCCTGAGAAGCCATATTGCCAACCAGATTGTCCTGTTTGGATTTAATGCTGTTTGAAATCGCTTCCTTCAGCTTTGCACCGCTTAAGTTTGCGAAATCATTATCTGCAAGATATTTCAGCTTTAATTCATTGGGTGTTCCGATCAGACCATCTGTAAATGCAGGGGAAACCACCGGGTCAGCCAGTTCCCAGATCTTGCCCTGCGGATCCTTGAAGGCACCGTCTCCGTATACCATAACCTCTACGTGTTTTCCGGTCTTTTCAAGGATTGCTGCCTGAATGTCAAGAACCAGATCCTTACACTCATTAGGGAACAGCTTGATCTTATCCTCCGTGGATTTATTGGAACCAAGCAGTCCGTACCTCGTATTATATCCACTTCCGTTTACCGGTGCATTTAAAATGTCATCAAGACCGCACACAACCTTAGCACCGGCTTCCTTCAGAATGCGCTTGGTACGTGCTCTTGTATGAATATCACAGTTGATGACACAGTCTGTATAGTCAAGAATGGTCTTTGCCTGATTGGCAAATACGATTTCAACCTCTGCTCCGGCATCCTTGATTATCCCCGCATAATAGTCCACATAATCAACACCTGTGAACTCATGCTTATTTTCCCCAAAAAGTGCGCGGTATTTCTCTAAGGACAATACATCCGAATAAGGATTGATGCCTGCCTCATCCAGCTGGTCATAGGTAATCAATGCATTTCCCACCTCATCGCTGGGATAGCTCAGCATCAGCACTACCTTCTTACAGCCCATTGCAATACCTTTCAAGTTAATTGCAAAACGGTTACGCGACAGGATCGGGAAGATTACACCTACGGTTCCACCGCCCAGTTTCACTTTTACATCAGCCGCAATATCCTGTACGGTTGCATAATTTCCCTGTGCGCGTGCTACAATCGACTCTGTCAGGGCAATCACATCTCTGTCTCTTAACGTAAAGCCTTCGCTTTCAGCAGCCCCTAACACGCTTTCTACCGCAATGTCAACGAGATTATCGCCTTCTCTGATAATGGGGCATCTGATTCCCCTTGATACTGTTCCTACTCTTCTTTCCATCTTTGTACCTCTTTCCACCAGTTTCGTATATATATAATTCTATATTAAATGATGTGGAACCGAATGTAAACAGAAAAGAAACGGTATATATTACTTGTTCATTTTGTAGATAGGATCCGCCGGATATCCGCCCTTCATCTTCTGCATTCCGCGCTGAATGGCATCCTTGGATTCCTTCCAGTCAGCATCCTTATTGCGATAGTCAAATTTTTCGACCAGCCAGCTCACATCATCCTGTAGCCGCTCCATGTTCTTTTCCATCAGTTCAAACATCGCAGGATAGAATTCCTTCTTTTCCTTATCACTCAGCATCGTCTCCGAATATTCACAGAGGTCTCCGAAATGATGAAGGCAAAAGCCCTTCCCTGAGAGAATCCGTTTCTTGAAGCTCTCATCCTTCTGATACATATAAAAGAAGGTATCTAAATATCTTTCATAGGTATCCGCAAAACGGTTGCAGATATAACAGGAGTTTTCCTTTTCCTGTACCCAGATACCGATGGGATTGACTCTCTCGGTGTTTTTCTTGAATTTACCCATCAGTCCTGATTTCCGTGGTGCAAATTTCTGAAATTGTTCCTTCATTTCCCGATTCACCCTGGCATAATGGGTTTTCAGAATCCATCCGTTTCCCAGTGTATTCCCGTAATCAAACATCTTCTTAAAATGGGCACGGCAAAAGCCCGCCTTGTCGGTAGCCTCCCGCACATCGCTCTCCATGTATGAGGAGCCTGAACCGAGAACAAAATCCAGAAGATCCTGTTCCACCTCCCGTTCAATATAGCAAAAGGGACATTCATCATCCGCGTTTACGGCATCATTAAGCGGTATCGTATAAAGCGTTTCTTTCATTCCGATTTCCTCCCTTATTTGCAAGTAAGCTTTTTGAGCATATCAAGGTAACCTTTTATTTCCTGGTAATAGATTTCCGGCTGAAAGGCTTCCTCCCTGAACCGCTCCGTCATCAGTCCGTCTGATATATACTCGATCACCTTTATGAGGCGCTGCGCATCCACACCCTCCCTGAAACAGGTAATATCCGCCCTAGCCATAATCTCCTGATATTTTTCCGGCAGAATCCCACGTTTGTCTTCTGTTTCGACCAGAGCCTCAGTGGCGTCCTCTCCACGGCTTCTGTTCAGAAACTGGAGCATATATGGGTAGTTTTTCATTACCTGAACCTGGGACTGCTTAACCTGATTAACCAGCTTAAAAAAGTCCTTTTCATCCCGGTCTACTCCAGTTGCCAGCTCCAAAAGCAGATATCTGACGCTGTAATCATAGACAAAGCTGTACAATCCCAGCTTGCTGATAAAGTAATGAAACAGTAAGCCCTTACTGATTCCGGCTTCCTTCACAATCTCATCGGTACTGGCATGCCCGTAGCCGTTCATGGCAAATACTTTCAGTGCCGCATTGATCATTCTGTCCTGTTTTTCTTTTTTTAAATCAAAAAATTTGTCGTTCATATTACCCTCATCCCCCATTATTGACTTTGCGAGTCGAAATCTAATATACCATATTTGTTACCACTCTTCAATAAAAATTTATGGATTTTTTATACATATTCCCTTTTCAATTTCAAAGAATAGTATTAAGATATCTTTATAGGATAAACAACTGAAAGGAGTATTCCCATGTCCAAGAAATTTGGTAAATTTTTGCTTTTCTCCGCTGTTGCAGGTGCCGCTGCTTATGGGGCATATCAATACCTGCAAAAGAAAGATAAGATAACTCCCGCCGGGACCGCTGAGGAACCTGACGAAGATTTTGATGATTTCAGTGAAGACCTTGATGAGGATGTGAACACTTCCAAAGAGCGTTCCTACGTTTCTCTGAACCTTGATAAAGCAGAAGCAATTGCAACAGAGGCTTTTCACAAGGCGAAAGAAGTCATTGCCGATTCCGTGCAGCAGGTGAAGGAAACCGTCAGAGCCGTGACAGAAGGGCAAACCGTTTCGGAAGGTAATTTTACAGACTTAACCGCCATCAACAAAGAGGCAGTTACGGACACAGAGGATGTCGCTGCTGAGGCCGCGGAAGCTGCAAAGGACATCGCTGACACCATGGCAGATATAAAAGACGAGGCTGCTGATTCTATCAAGGCTGCCGCCGAAGGAAAGGTAGAAGAATTCTTCAATGATGAGGATTAACTATCATAAGACCTACTGAAGTGAAAGCCCGGAGCATTACCTACAGGTAGTTGCTCCAGGCTTTTTTTAATGCATATATGCCATTTTCCAGTTCCTGCTTTTCCATAGCGCCGTATCCCAGTAAAATTGTATTCTGATAAGGCATTTCCTGAATACTTCTTCCTTCCATACAGGCATCGGATATTCCGTACAACCTGATTTTCTCTTTCCTTGCCGCAGCAAGAAGCTCTTCTTCACCGATTCCCTTTTTACTGGTAAGAAGCAGATGCAATCCTGCATTTTCTCCGGTAATCGTAAATTTTCTTTCAAAGGGCTCAAGAAGTCCTAACAGGAAATCATGCCGCTCCCTGTAAATCTTTCTCATCTTATTCAGATACCGTTCAAAGTAGCCATCCCTGATAAACTCATTTAAAATCTGCTGATCAATACGGGAAACCGTTGAGGCATAGCATCCGCAATTCTCCCGAAAACGGGGAAGAAGCTTTTCCGGGAGAACCATATACCCCACACGAATTGCGGGCGCAATGGATTTGGAAAAGGTTCCCATATAAATCACTCTTCCCATCCGGTCAGAAGCCTGCAAGGAGGGAATCGGTTTCCCTCGATACCGAAATTCACTGTCATAATCATCTTCAATCAGATATCTGTCTTCCTCCTCCGCCGCCCACCTGAGCAATTCCATCCGTCTGCCAATCGGCATCACCACACCGGTCGGGAACTGATGGGAAGGCATCACATAGGCCACTCTCGCCTTGGTCTGCTTCAATTTTTTTACATCCATGCCGTTTCTGTCCACAGGAACAGCTTCAATCTCATAAGCAAAGGATTGAAATATCTTGTAAGCACGCTTATAGGTAGGTTCCTCCATAGCAATGGGAACATGCCTTCCGAGAATCTTCTCAAGGAGCATAAAAAGATAATCCGTTCCGGCACCGATGACGATCTGATCCGGTCTGCAATTCACACCTCTCGAAGAATGAAGATACCTGGCAATGGTTTCCCTAAGTCTATCATCTCCCTGGGCATCTCCCAAGGCAAACATCTCGCTGTTAGCATCCACCAGAATGTTTTTGGTAATCTTTTTCCACGTGGCAAAGGGAAAATTCTTAAGGCTCACTGCATGAGGTGAAAAATCATAAACAATCTCCTGCAAGGGGGCCTGTTTCCCTGTGCTGTGATCCTCTTTGCAGACAGTCTCCTGCTTATTCCCGCCTACTTCTTTATCCGGCGTCACTGATAAATTCAATAGCTCCTCCACATGACAGACAAAATACCCCCGGCAGGGTCTTGCCTGCACATATCCCTCCGCCACAAGCTGTCCATAGGCAAAATCCACTGTGCTTCGGGCTACCTGAAGATATTCTGCCAAAGAACGAGTTGAGGGAAGCTTCTCACCCGCAAGAAGCTTCCCTGTTCTTATCTCATCTCTGATATGTTCGTAAATTTGCTGATACAGACACTCTTTTCCTTCGTCCGTCAGCTGGATTGTTAAATCTATCATACTATTTTTTTTCTTTCATCTTTGCAATCAATAATTCCTTTAGATCCCTTGCCTTATCCTTCATCCGACTGTTGACAGAAGGGGATACCAAGAGATTAGCAACAATTCTGGATGAAATCTCGTATTGTTCAAAATCCATGGCGAGTACGGCAACCAGGTATTCTACCGTAGCTTCATCCATTCCGCACATCGGATAGTTTTCAGCTTCTCTTGCCTTCAGGAATCCCTCGAAAGCATTCCTAAGGAAATCCTTCTCCTGCTCCTTTAATTCTTTTGATTTCTTCTCATAATCGGCAGACTCCTTGTCGAGACTCTCCCAGGCGCTTCTGCAAAGCCACCCTGCCTTCAGGCAGATATAAGCCTTCTCACTTGCCTTTGCATGCTTTACCATTGCATTTGCGAGGCTCATCTTATAAAGATAGATTGCATACTCATAGGAAAAGACGGCTTTCGGTTCCTCTGTTACATGAAAGACCCTTGATATATTCTCCTTTATCAGCTTGGTCTGGGTTTGAGTCAGTCCCCCGAAATATCTGCGCAGTGCTGCATATCCACAATGAGGGCAGAGGATCACATCATATTTCAGAGGCTCAATATTTTCATACACTGCACGAAGATCCAGGTCTGTCCTGACCAGTCTTGCTTTGCCTGCCTTTAAGGTACGTGACTTAATCTGCGTATAACAGACCGGGCATTCATAGGATTTATCAAAAAGGAAATCTGATTCCTGCATAACCGGTGCTTTTGCTTTTTCCGGCTCCGCCGCCTTTTTCTGATCCTCAAAAAGATCCATTCCCTCAAGATTTTTCAATCCTAACCCATCCAATAATCCGGCCATCCTTGGTTCCTCCTAAGCTTTCGGTAGTACATAAGAACTTTTCAATGATACGATTCTGTTAAATACAGGTGCATCGGCTTTAGAGTCTCTGGCATCCACACAGAAATACCCCTGACGCACAAACTGGAAGCTATCGTAAGCCTTGGCATCCTTAAGCGCAGGTTCCAAATAGCATTCCTTTAATACGGTAAGAGAATTGGGATTCAGATTCAAGCTGCCATCCTCATTATATACACCCTTCTCTTCGTCAATAATATTTTCGTATAACCTGACCTCTGCCTTGATTGCTTCCTTTGCAGGAACCCAGTGAATGGTTCCCTTTACCTTACGTCCCGTAAATCCGCTGCCACACTTGGTTTCCGGGTCATAGGTACAGTGTACCTCAATGACCTTGCCGTTTTCATCCTTCACGCAGCCGGTACAGGTTACAAAGTAGGCATTCATCAGACGCACTTCATTTCCCGGGAACAAACGGAAATACTTCTTTGGCGGCTCCTCCATAAAGTCCTCTCTGTCAATATAAAGTTCTCTGCCAAAGGGTACCTTCCTTGTACCCATCTGTTCATTTTCAAGGTTGTTGGCAACCTCTAAAAGCTCAGTTTCATCTTCAGGATAGTTGTCAATAATCAGTTTTACAGGATCAAGCACTGCCATCATACGAGGACGCTTCAGCTTCAGATCCTCCCTGATACAATATTCCAGCATCGCATAATCCGCGGATGAATTGCTCTTTGACACACCACAAAGCTCTACAAACATTTTAATGGATTCCGGCGTAAAACCTCTTCTTCTTAAGGCAGCTATGGAAACCAGTCTTGGATCATCCCAGCCGTCTACAATACCGTCCTCCACCAGCTTCTTAATGTATCTTTTTCCTGTCACCACATTTGTCAGATACATCTTCGCAAACTCAATCTGCTTTGGCGGATGGGGATACTCCAATTCCCTAACAACCCAGTCGTATAAAGGTCTGTGATCCTCAAACTCCAGCGTACAGATGGAGTGGGTGATTCCCTCAATTGCATCTTCGATAGGATGCGCAAAGTCATACATTGGGTAGATACACCATTTATCTCCGGTGTTATGGTGCGTCATATGTGCCACACGATAAATGATCGGATCCCGCATATTGATATTGGGAGATGCCATGTCAATCTTGGCACGAAGTGTCTTTTCTCCATCTGCAAACTCTCCGTTTTTCATTCTTTCAAACAGTGCAAGGTTTTCCTCGACGCTTCTATCCCTGTTAGGATCATTCTTTCCTGCCTCAGTCAGGGTACCACGGTATTCACGCATCTGCTCCGCCGTCAGATCGGACACATACGCTTTTCCCTTTTTAATCAGCTTCACAGCCCCTTCGTACATCTGCTCGAAATAGTTGGATGCAAAAAACAGTCTGTCCTCCCAGTCGGCACCCAGCCATTTGATATCTGCAAGAATGGATTCAACAAACTCTGTCTTTTCCTTGGTCGGATTCGTGTCATCAAAACGCATGTTGAACTTACCGCCATATTCCTTTGCAAGTCCATAATTCAAAAGAATGCTCTTGGCATGTCCTATATGAAGATAACCGTTAGGCTCCGGCGGAAAACGGGTATGCACCGTATCATAAACACCTTCCGCAAGATCCTTATCTATAATCTGCTCAATAAAATTTCTGGAAACAACCTCTTTTCCTTCCTGATTTTCTTTTTCTTCTAAAATCTCACTCATGCTCTCACCTGCCTGCTGCCCGGGATAGGCAGCGGATTTACCTCCTGCCGTCAGTCTTAAAACACCATATTACTAGTAATCATAGCACACCAAAATCAATTTATAAAGTAGAATTTTCAATGAATTCCGCTAAATACCGGTTCAATTTGTCGGTAAAATAGTCTTCTGTGGAAATATACGTATCCTGTTTCCGATATTGCTCTATAGGAATAAAGCCTCCCGCTTTTTCACTGTGACCGCCACCCGAACCGATATCTCCTCCGAGATAGGCGGCAAGTTCATCTGCCCGAACCGCCTTTACACAGCTTCTGACTGAAAACTTAATTCCATCAGGCATGATATGGTAAACGACACATGTGTCAACTTTGTCCACCTGAAGCAGGAAATCGCTGATCAGGCCTAAGATATTCGGATCACAAGGCCTTGTTCTGACAAGTGCATAGTGATAGGTCTGATTGTATATATTTCCTAATAGTGCCAGTCCGGCAATCTCTACTTCCTCTAAAGACAAATTGGAATTCTTGAACTGACTGATTAGGTCTTTGTCAAAAAACAGACTGTCCCGCATTTCCATATCAAGAGGGTTATAGATTTCAGAGAACTGGCTGGTGTCTGAAAAGAGGCCATAATACAGTGCAGTACTGAGTTTCATCTCCTTCTCAAAGCAAAAGCCTTCCGCTCTCATCATATCCCATACCAATGTAGAACAGCTGCCCAGGTTACTGCGAATTTCACCCAGAGGCACCTGATCCGCCACATGATGATGATCAATTACAGCAACCGTATCCGCATGAAGACAAGTCACATTTCCCGCCCCGTACTGACAGTCCACCGTAATCAGAAGCCCCTTCACCTCTGTTTCCTTATCCTCCTCATAAGAAATCGGGATTTGAAGTTCTTTGACCATCATAGTCAAATTTGTTTTACGTATCTGATTTCTGCCTAAATAAATCAGACGTACCTCTTTTCCCTTCCATTTAAAGTACGTATAAAGCCCAAATCCTGATGCCAACGCATCGGCATCAGGATTATCATGACATTGAATCGTTATTGGATTATAATTTTCCAATTCTGCTAATTTCATATCAACCGCCTGTAGTTTAAATTATACTGCATCGTTTTGCACCTTCACGGTTATGTTGCATCTTCCGCCCCTTCAGATAGGTTTGGCAAATACTTTGCTTCAAATTCCTTTCTGGACATTGGTCTGTCAAAATAGAACCCCTGTACTAAGCAGTCACACATTTTGGAAAGAATCTCATACTGGTTCTTTGTTTCCACACCTTCGATGCAAAGGTTTACATCAATTGCATCCGCAAGCTCTCCTACCATTTTTATAAAGGATTTCGCGTATGCATCCCGTTCCAGATCCTTGATGAAGCTCTGATCCACCTTAATGACATCCAACGGAATTTCACGGATATGGTTCAGTGAGGAATACCCTGTTCCGAAATCATCCAGTGCAATCCTTGCCCCCAGCTTACGGATACTTGCCAATATTTCCTTCATGCGCTCCATATCATTGATTGCAAGACTTTCCGTCACTTCCAGTGTGAGATTGTGCGGCGTAATTCCGGTTTCCTTAATAATCCGTTCAATCGTCTCAACGATGTCCGTCTGCAAGAGCTGAACAACGGATAGGTTCACATTCACTTTATGGTCAGGATATCCGTGATCATTCCAGTACTTGCAATGTAAGCATGCCTCCCGGAGTACATAATCGCCGATGGGATTGATCAGTCCCAGATATTCCGCAAGAGGAATGAACTCGGAGGGTGAAATAAAGCCCATCTCGGCGCTGTTCCATCGTACCAGTGCCTCCGCGCCGGTACAGGGAAGTCCTTCCCGTGTAATATCAATAATCGGCTGATAGAAAACCTCAAATTCCCGGCAGCCCTTTGTTGCCGCATCTCTCATATTCTTTTCCATATCAAGCCGCTTGCCGGATTTGGAATCCATATTGTTGGAGTATTGTGCCACTCGGTTCTTTCCGCTTTTTTTTGCCTCATACATGGCAATATCTGCTTTCTTGATCAGCTCGTGTACAACCTCTCCTTCACTCGGATACTCTACAATTCCCATACTCATGGTGCAGTAGTAATCAGCATCCTTGAGGAACCATGGCTTCATGAATATTTCCTTAATGTCCGCAATGATGTTCTCAAATTTTCCATATTCTGCAGGGGGAATGACAATGACAAATTCATCTCCACCCATACGGTAACAGGTATTTCTAATCCCTTCCACTCTCTGCAGGCTATGCGAGATTGCTTTCAAGAGCACATCTCCGTACTGATGTCCAAGACCATCGTTGATATGCTTAAAGTCATCCAGATCCAGATAAAGCAATGCACCCTTCTGGGAGGTTCTTCTTGCTTCATCTACATATTTGGCAAGATCTCTTTCGCAACACATACGATTATAGAGGCCGGTCAGGAAATCCGTATAAGCCTGCTGCTCAATCTTCCGCTGATAAAGCTTCTTCTCCGTAATATCATATAATGCACACAACAGAACCGGACTGCCGTCCACCCATTTGATTCTGGTGTAATATAAATCATACCAGCGTTCTCTGCCTGCATGAAAGATTTCGCTGACTCCGCTTTCCGAGTTTAGTCCCTGATCAAGAAGTGCGTTTATACTACCATCCCTAAGCTCCTTCTCAAAGGTATGATGCATATTACTGTTAATAAATAAAGGCGCTCCGGTTGCCAGATTTCTGACATACACAGCACTTCCTACATTATCCAGAATCATTTCAAGGGAAGCATAGGAACTCGCAAGGGAATTCTTCTGGATTCTCCTCGTCAGTACACTTTGAAGAATCTTAACGGAATCATTCGCAAACTTGATTTCCTCCAACTGCCAGATACGGTCATTTTGCTTCTCTCCAAAATAAACATACATATTGGAAGGAGCATTTCCCAGCATCACAGGCATCACAATAACTGCCTTCAATCCCAGTTCCCGCATGGACTCCTTTTCTTCCGGTTTCATCACAGAATTCTTAGAAAGAACCAGTGTTTTCTCTGTCCGGAAAAAGGAGGGATGCTGTCCGTCCTCACGTGGCTGCCAGGGTACTCCCGGTCGGCACCAGCGTGTGATAACATCTACATGATTCCCGTCCCCTGATATACGATATACTGCAGCAACACTTAAGGAGAGGAAATTACTCACGATTTCAAGCAGCTTTTGCATAATGGCTTCCACAGCCTCCTCGCTTTCCAAAAGCTGCACAACACCAGTAAGAGCCTCAGACCGTTTCAGATTCTCGCCCATCTCCCGTTCCGAATAACGGCTTCTTCTGCTCTCTGCTTCAGCGCTCTCCTTGTAGAATTTATATTTCAGCATTGTTTCCGTAAAATTACGCAAAAAATCTACGGCCTTCTCAAAGCGCTTCTGCGTCAAGACACAGGTAAATCCCTCAAGTGGCTCATTCACATAATCCTCTGTCTTGTAAGCATCAGAAAGCACACCGCAAACAAGCCAATTGATTACAGGTTTCCCGCCAATCTTAGCTGATATTACTGCCAGCCGAAGGTTGGGATAAGCTGTTGTTTCAATTGCCTGATCCTCCAGTGTGCTTTCCGACACGCGCAGCAGCATGTTTTGAAGCTGCTCGCTGCTGATTACATCTTGTATTCTATCAATTTCCTCTTCTTTGCCACCACCAAACTCTGTAAGTGGAATTCCTCTGCTGTCCACGCAACAAAGAAATATGTTTGACACATCACAAAACTGCTTCTGCCATTTCTCCAATTCCTTCCCTTCAATCAGGCTCTGAAGCAGTGGCTCAGCATCATACAGCTGCCTGCCATTCTCCCCGTTGTTCACTTAAGCCATACTCCTTCCGGTTTTCATGTGCAACCCATGCCCCGCATGAAGTGCGGGGCATCTCCCCAATCATTCTTTCTCTTAATGTTTCCGTAACCTTGTAATAATTATTCATCCACGCTGTAGTTTGGTGCTTCTTTTGTAATATGAATATCATGAGGATGACTTTCCTTTAGTGACGCTGCGGAAATCTTAATAAATCTTCCGTTTTCCTTCAGCTCCTCAATCGTAGCTGTTCCGCAGTAGCCCATTCCTGAACGAAGACCACCCATCAGTTGGAATACAGTATCCTCTACGGTTCCCTTATAGGCCACGCGTCCTTCCACGCCTTCCGGAACCAGCTTCTTCGCATTTTCCTGGAAATAGCGATCCTTGCTTCCGTTTTCCATGGCAGCTATGGAACCCATTCCTCTGTAAACCTTATACTTACGTCCCTGATACAGTTCGAAGGTTCCGGGGCTTTCGTCACAGCCTGCAAAGATACTTCCCATCATACATACATTTCCGCCTGCTGCAATTGCTTTTGTCATGTCACCGGAGTATTTGATACCACCATCTGCAATGATCGGCACTCCATATTCCTTCGCCACGGAATAAGCATCCATTATCGCGGAAATCTGTGGTACGCCGATTCCTGCAACGATACGTGTCGTACAGATGGAACCGGGACCGATACCTACCTTAACCGCATCAGCACCGGCTTCAATCAGGGCTTTCGTCCCCTCTCCGGTTGCTACATTACCGGCGATAACCTGCAGGTCGGGATACTTTTCCTTGATCATTCTAAGGCAACGAAGTACATTTTCCGAATGTCCATGCGCACAGTCGAGAACAATCACGTCTACCTTTGCATCTACCAAAGCACCTACTCTGTCAAGTACATTGGCTGTTATTCCGACACCGGCACCACACAAAAGTCTTCCCTGACCGTCCTTAGCTGAAAGCGGATATTTGATTGTCTTTTCAATATCTTTAATGGTAATCAGACCTGTCAGATTGTAATTATCATCTACAATAGGAAGCTTTTCTTTTCTTGCCTTTGCCAGAATTTTCTTTGCTTCCTCAAGAGTAATGCCTTCCTTGGCTGTAATTAATCCTTCTGACGTCATGGATTCCTTGATTTTCTTGGAAAAGTCGGTTTCAAACTTCAGATCACGATTCGTAATGATACCGACCAGCTTTCTTCCCTCTGTAATGGGAACACCTGAAATTCTGAATTTAGCCATCAGTGCATCTGCATCTGCCAACGTATGTTCGGGAGTCAATGAAAAAGGATCCGTAATGACACCGTTTTCAGATCTTTTTACCTTGTCCACTTCTTCTGCCTGTGCTTCAATCGACATATTCTTGTGAATAATGCCGATACCACCTTGTCGCGCCATGGCGATTGCCATTCTGTGTTCTGTAACCGTGTCCATCCCTGCACTCATCATAGGAATGTTGAGCTTGATTTTCTTTGTCAGCCATGTTGTCAAATCCACTTCATTAGGAACAATCTTTGAATAAGAAGGTACTAATAATACATCATCAAAGGTAATTCCTTCACCAATTATCTGACCCATTTTCTCTCCTCCTGTAATCTATGATCATTTTAATTACTTCCACATTTACCAAAAGCTAGTCAAGAAATACTTTCCTGGGCGCTGCCATCTGAATCGCCTTCACCATTTCAATACCGGGTTCGAAAATCACCTGCTGTTTGCCATCATAAAAGAAAATATATCTTCTCTCCGGCTGCTTTTCCTGACCGGAACTGTAATCCGTCGCCTTTTCCTTTTCCATTCTGCCCTTGTAATTGTCAAGATGCCATGACTTGAGCGGTGCCATGATCTCCAGCTTTCCCATATCAAAGGTAGCAACTCTCTTACGCCTGCTCTTTGCCATGATCTTGTCCACGGAAAGCTCTTTATCCACATAAAGATATTCATACTCAAGGTCACAGTTCAAGTAAATAAAATAAGCGGCCACACATAACAGCACGCCAATAATCATTGCAATAATTGTAATAAAACCTAAAATAATAAAGCAAGCTGCCAACATGATCGTAAGGATTTTCAGCAGCTTCATATACATTGGTGTTTCTCTTTTTACCAGACATTCCACATAGGTCTCGTTCATTTTAAGCCTCCTGTAATTGTTTCAACCTTCCTTAGTTCAAGTAAGTATATACCTTATCATGATATTATATTTTTCAAAAAGTTTCAAGTAATATCGGGAAATGTTCCACACCTTTAGGCAGTATCTTTTATTTAATTAAATGTTTATTGTTTTTTAACAGATATCTTATTTCCATTCGTTGACACTCCTTTTTAAAATCGGTATGATATTATTTATAATTAACTTACAGCACTTGAAAGGGACTTTATTAATATGGCGACACGCGAAAAAAAGCCTCGAGAATACCGAGGCGTTCAGGACGAAATTCATGAACAGCATCTGAAAGTGAAGGATATGACCTTCAAGGAAAAGCTGGCCTATTTCTGGGATTACTATAAATACCATACGCTGGCCGCCATACTTATTGTATTTTTTGCCATTACACTCGGACATGATATCCTGTCAGCAAAGGATTATGGGTTTTATGGTGTTATGCTTAATTCTACCATGCTTTCCGGCACTAAGATGGGCACTGCCTTTGCTGAATATGCCGGCATTGATACGAACCAATATGACTGCTTTATTGATGCGGAATCCACTCTGTCCTACACCGGCATGAATGAATATGATATGGCAACCACACAGAGATTGGCTGCACTTGTCCAGACAGGGGATTTGGATGCAGTGGTTTTTGATTCCGTTGCATTTAACAACTATGCCAATAACGAAATGTTCCTTGATCTTCGTACCGTTCTTACGAAGGAGGAGCTTACTAACTATCAGAATGACCTTTACTATGTGGATTACGCGCAGATTGAAGCCGCAAACGCCGATTCGAATTACATGAATGAAGATTTGATTTCCGGAGAAGACATAAACAACATGGACTCTGAAGACATTCAGGAGGAAGCAGAAAAGCATCGTTATCCCGAAGCTATGGAAAAGCCCGTTCCGGTAGGCATCTACATCACGGATTCTGCCTTTGTCAAAAAGAGTGGTAATTACAGTCAGATGGTTCCCGTATTTGGCTTTTCCGCAACCACCACGCGTCTGGATATCGCGCGAAAATATCTGGAATTCCTCAACGATGACTCCATTAATTTTGCCGATATGCTGGAACAATACTAAGCTGTCTATAAAAGAAACTGCTGCTAATGCCACTGTGCGGAAAACCCTCAAAGCCGTGGTGGTATCTATGTGTAAGGAACCATTCGCATGCGGGCGCAAAAAATCAATCCGTGTATGAAAAATAAAGCCCACAGACTTTACCTGTTCGAAGCGAAGCAAGTTTAAAGTCTGTGGGCTGTTTTTATTTTTCATACACGGGTTAGATTTTTCTTGCCCGTATTGCGTGTGACGAACACATAGATACCACAACGGCTTTTCGGACAGCCATCCATACAGTAGCATTAGCAACGGTCTCTTTTATAGCTGCGCTACTACAAAGATATCATAGATTGCTTTGATCGCTGTCTCAAAATCATCGTTGGCAACACCGATGATAATATTCAGCTCACTGGAGCCCTGGTCAATCATCTTGACGTTCACATTGGCATGGGCAAGTGCCGAGAAAATGCGTCCCGCTGTACCTCTTGTGGATTTCATGCCCCGTCCTACGACTGCAATCAGCGCAAGATCTGCCTCGATTTCCACACAATCGGGATCTGCCAGTCTGTGAATCGCCGAAACCACCTTCTGCTCCTTATCCATGAACTCATCCTGGTGAACAAACACCGTCATAGTGTCAATACCGGAAGGAACATGCTCAAAGGAAATGCCGTAATCCTCAAATGCCTGCAGAACCTTTCTGCCAAATCCGATTTCAGAGTTCATCATTGCCTTTTCAATATTAACCGAGCAAAAACCCCGCTTTCCGGCAATACCGGTAATCACATATTTGGACTTCTGGCAGGTGCTCTCTACGATCCATGTGCCAGCATCCTCCGGCTTATTGGTATTGCGGATATTGATAGGGATTCCTTCTCTCCTTACCGGAAAGATTGCATCCTCATGGAGCACGCTTGCGCCCATGTAAGATAACTCGCGTAATTCTTTATAGGTAATCGTCTCAATTCCTTCCGGATTATTTATAATCCTGGGGTCTGCAATCAGAAAGCCCGATACATCTGTCCAGTTCTCATAGACAGCCGCCTTTACGGCTCTTGCCACAATAGAACCGGTAATGTCGGAGCCGCCTCTTGAGAAGGTCTTCACTCTGCCATCCGCATAGGCACCGTAAAATCCGGGAATTACCGCATTTTGCATGCCTGCAAGGCGCTCACTGAGGATTTCATTGGTAACCTCCGCATCAAATTCTCCATTCTCCCTAAACCGGATCACCTCTGCAGAGTCAATAAACGCAAAGCCAAGATAGTCTGCCATGATAATACCGTTCAGATATTCTCCTCTGGAGGCAGCATAATTCTCTCCTGCTTTTTCCTTAAAATTCTTCTCGATCGTCTTAAACTCATCCTTCAGGGAAAGGGACAATCCCAGTCCATCGATAATTTCCTGATATCTTGCTTCGATTGCCGCAAGCTCCTTACTAAAATCCTTTCCTGCTTCTGCCAGATGATAACAGCCGTAAAGCATATCCGTTACCTTGGTGTCTTTCGAAAACCTCTTTCCCGGTGCCGAAGGGATCACATATCTTCTTTCCGCATCCGCATGAATAATTTCCCCTACCTTCTTGAACTGCTCTGCGCTGGCAAGTGAGCTTCCTCCGAACTTAACTACCTTTTTCATTACAATAATCTCCTCATAAAACTTATTTTAATCCCATTTATTTTTCAAGCAATTTATCCATCATGGCATGCCCCTTGGAAATATAGTTTCCACTCAGCTTTGCTTCTCTCTCATTGTAGTTCCAGCTTTCCTTCCTGGATGCCTGACTGTCATATAAGAGATAAGGGACACTGTCTGCCGTGTGGGTTCTGACCCTGATCGGTGTAGGGTGATCCGGCATAACCAAAAGCCTGTATTCCGTTCCCGCTTCATCAAGTGCCCGGGTCAATGGTCCAATCACTCTCTGATCCAGAAATTCAATCGCCTGTACCTTCCTCTCCACGCTGCCCTGATGTCCCATCTCATCGGGTGCTTCCACATGAATATAGGCAAAATCATAACCGTCACGTAAGGCATCAAGTGCTGCCTGCACCTTACCTTCATAGTTGGTATGTAAGCCGCCGTTTGCGCCTTCCACCTGCGCCACGCCCATTCCGGCACCTACCGCGATCCCCTTCAGCAGATCTACAGCAGAAACCATCATCCCCTTTAATCCGTTCTTTTCTTCAAAGGAGGAAAGCGCCGGTTTGGTTCCTGCTCCCCAGAACCAACAGCAGTTTGCAGGATTTAAGCCTTGCTTCTTTCTTTCTATATTGATTGGATGATTCACCAGAATTTCATAGCTTTTCTTCATCATGGAAAGAAGCTTTTCATCTGAGGGAAGATACTGTCCGATCACCTGTCCCAACACATCATGCGGCTGGGTCAGTGAAATCACACTGCCGTAATTCCAGATCAGGCAATGGCGGTAGCTTGTTCCCACATAAAACTGATAGGTCTCATCCTGAAGTTCGGCTTTGACCGCTTCAAGAAGCACCGCACAGTCCTCCGTACTGATTTCGCCGGAGCTGTGATCGATAATTGTCTTTTCTTCAAATGGTTCGTCTCCATCTGAGATCGTCACAATATTGCATCGAAGTGCCACATCCGTATCCTTCATGGGAACACCGATGCTTAACGCCTCCAGCGGGGAACGCCCCGAATAATAAATCTTCGGATCATATCCTAGGACCGAAAGATTTGCCGTATCAGATCCCGGCTTCATTCCCTCCGGAATCGTTTGTACCATTCCAATTTCCGAAACCTTGCTCAGGGCATCCAATGCCGGTGTGTCTGCATACTCAAGCGGCGTTTTTCCATCCAGTGCCGAGATAGGTTCATCGGCCATTCCGTCTCCAAGCACTACCACATACTTTTTCTGTTTCATATTACTCCTCGATTCTGATTCTGCTTAAAATACCGACTTTTTCAGCCTTTTCATTAAATTCCTTTTCCGTCATCCTATCTGTAACAAAAGCAAACTCGCCCGGAACATCTGCCTCAATGACGCTTGCGCTGCCGAATGTCTGAAGCGCTTTGCTTTCCTTATCTGCTGCCACACGCACAAAGAATCTGCGGCTTGCCTGTTCAATACCGGTCAGTATTACATCCTCATGATCCCAGAAGCACATGATCACTTTGCCGATGTGTCTCGCACAATCCACCACATCTGATACCACTGCGCTTGCGGTGGGAAGCTTCCCGGCGCCTTTTCCGTAATACATGGAGTCGCCCAGCATGTTGCCGTGTACACAGACTGCATTAAACACATCATTTACCATATAAAGAGGATGATCCCTGCTGATCATGAAGGGGGCAACCATAGCATAGAATCTGCCGTCCTCCTCCTTGCTCTGGGCAAGCAGCTTGATGGTCTTTCCCATCTTACGTGCATAAACAAAATCTGTTGCTGTAATTTTGGTAATTCCCTCTGTATAAATATCTTCGTATTTTACATTTTTCCCGCACATCAGGGAGGAAAGGATTGCAATTTTACGGCATGCATCATAGCCTTCCACATCTGCCTCCGGATTTCTTTCGGCATAGCCCTTTTCCTGTGCCTCCTTCAACACATCATCAAAATCTGCACCTTCCTTTTCCATTTTAGTAAGAATATAGTTAGTGGTTCCGTTTAGGATACCGGTGATCGCATCGATTTTCTCTGCTGTCAGTGAGTAGTTCAGCGGACGGATAATTGGAATGCCGCCTCCCACACTCGCCTCAAACAGATAATTACATTTATTTTCATGCGCGATCCTGATCAGTTCCGGTCCGTGTGTGGCTACCAGTTCCTTGTTGGAGGTACAGACGCTCTTGCCGGCAAGCAGCGCTCTCTTCGTAAAGTCGTAAGCAGGCTTAATACCGCCCATGGTTTCACAGATAATCTTCACCTCGGGGTCTGTCAGAATCTGCTCTACGTCATGTACTACCTTATCTGCATAAGGATCCCCCGGAAAATCTCTCAGATCCAGAATATACTTAATATTAATATCCTCACCGGACTTTTTGTTAATCTCTGCTTTATTCTTCTCGATTACCTCTACGACACCGCTTCCCACCGTGCCATATCCCATTACCGCTACCTGAATCATTTCTGCTCTTCTCCTATTCTTTGGCTAATATTTTTACATTTCTAACGCCCTTTTGATGCTCCATCGCTTCGAGCATTTCCGACACATTTCCCGTTGTCGGAAGCACCTGGACACTTAAGCTTAAGGATGCCACTCCGTTGATTGGAATACTCTGATGAATGGTCAGAATATTCGCCCCGAACTGAGCTATGATCTTCAGAACATCCGAAAGAAGTCCCGGCTCATCCTCCATTTGGAAGGTCAACGTAATCGTTGTTCCCTGGGAATTATCATGGAACTGAAATATATCATCCTTGTACTTATAAAAGGAACTGCGGCTGATTCCCACC
>JAUNDN010000007.1:0-40501 GCA_030526045.1 Bacillota bacterium
TACAGGGTGAAAGACAGTTTGCAAGAGACAATAAGTCTCTCGGACAGTTCAGACTGGACGGAATTCCTCCGGCAATGCGTGGCGTTCCTCAGATTGAGGTTACTTTTGATATTGATGCTAACGGTATCGTTAATGTATCCGCAAAAGATCTTGGTACCGGTAAGGAACAGCATATTACCATTACAGCAAGCTCCAATATGTCTGATGATGAAATTGACAAGGCCGTAAAGGAAGCTGCAGAATTCGAAGCACAGGATAAGAAGAGAAAAGAAGCTATTGATGCAAGAAACGAAGCAGATTCCTTTGTATTCCAGACAGAAAAAGCACTGAATGAAGTGGGTGACAAGATTGATGCTTCTGAAAAGGCAACTGTAGAAGCTGATATGCAGGCAGTTAAGGATATTCTGGAAAGAACCAAGGATCAGGAGATGTCAGATTCTGATTTAGATGCGCTTAAAGCTGCTAAGGAAAAACTGACAACCAGTGCACAGGCTCTGTTTACCAAGATGTATGAGAACATGCAGCAGGCTGGCGGGGTAGGTCCTGACATGGGTGCCGGAGCAGCAGGCCCGGACATGAGTTCTGCTTCAGAACCTGCAGATGATGTAGTTGACGGAGACTACAAGGAGATTTAAGCCGCATGCGACAATCTTTAATAACATGCAGGAGGGAGTAAGATGGCAGAGCAGAAACGTGACTATTATGAGGTTCTTGGAATTGATAAGAACGCAGACGATGCCACCATCAAAAAAGCATATAGAGTTTTAGCCAAAAAGTATCACCCGGATATGAATCCGGGTGATGCTGAGGCTGAGAAGAAATTTAAAGAAGCATCTGAAGCCTATGCTATCTTAAGTGATCCGGAAAAGAGGAAGCAGTATGATCAGTTTGGTCATGCTGCATTTGAAGGTGGCGGTGGCGGATACGGCGGCTTTGATTTTAACAGTGCAGATTTCAGCGACATTTTTGGTGATATTTTCGGTGATTTCTTTGGCGGTGGTCGAAGAAGCAGAGGTAACAATGGCCCAATGAAGGGGGCTAACATCAGAACCAGTGTAAGAATTACTTTTGAAGAGGCTGTATTTGGTGTTGATAAGGAAATTGAACTGACTCTGAAAGATGAATGTAAGACTTGTCACGGAAGTGGAGCTAAACCGGGAACCAGTTCGGAAACCTGCTCTAAATGCGGGGGAAAAGGACAGGTGGTATTTACCCAGCAGTCTTTCTTTGGTACAGTCAGAAATGTGCAGACTTGTCCTGAGTGTAACGGAACCGGTAAGGTAATTAAAGAAAAATGTATTGACTGCCACGGATCAGGTTACACGGCAAGCCGTAAAAAGATACAGGTATCCATTCCTGCAGGTATTGATAACGGACAGAGCGTCCGCATCAGAGAAAAGGGAGAACCGGGCGTAAACGGAGGACCAAGGGGAGATCTCCTTGTTGAAGTGATTGTAGGTCGTCATCCGATTTTCCAGAGACAGGATTACAATATTTATTCAACGGTACCGATCTCTTTTGCAGTAGCTGCGCTTGGCGGAGAGGTCATCATAGATACTGTGGATGGTAAAGTGGTTTATGAGGTTAAGGCAGGAACACAGACTGATACTAGGGTTCGTTTAAAGGGCAAGGGTGTTCCGACACTTCGAAATAAAGAGGTACGCGGAGATCATTATGTAACACTGGTAGTTCAGACACCTGAAAAGCTTTCTCATGAGGCTAAGGAACTATTACGTCAGTTTGACGCGGCAACGGGTGACAGCCTGAATGTTGCCAAAAGCGCTCAGGCAGAAAAGAGTGATCCCAAGGATACGAAGAAAAAGAAATTCTGGAAATAAAGAAATAGAAAAGAGTTCCCATGTGGAACTCTTTGTTGCGTAATTAGATTAGATTTGGTTGGGAAAAAGGATGCAGGACTTTACAGCAATTGATGTAGAAACCACGGGACTGAACCCGAAAACGGAAAAAATCATTGAAGTGGGAGCTGTCAAGGTAAGAAATGGGAAAATAGTAGAAAGATTTGATAGTCTTGTCCATCCGGGCAGGCGGCTGGAGGAGAGAATTACTGAGCTGACAGGCATTACGGATGAGATGCTGAAGGATGCGCCTCTTCCCGAAAAGGTGATTCCGGAAATTCTTGATTTCATTGGCGGGGATATATTGCTGGGACACAGCATTATGTTTGACTATTCCTTTCTAAAACGTGCAGCAGTCAATCTGGGGCTTATGAAGAGCAAGGATAATGGGTACGGCATTGATACGCTGAAAATAGCCAGATGCTGTTTAAGAGAACTGGAGAGCAGAAGTTTGCCGTTTCTGTGTAATTATTATGAAATTCCCCATGAGGCACACCGCGCGGAAAAGGATGCGGAGGCAACAGCACTTCTTTACGGAAAGCTTGTGGAGGAATTTGGGAAAACTGCGGAGAGCAGTCTCTTTGCTCCTATACAACTGGTGTATCAGATCAAGAGGGAGGCGCCTGCCAATAAGGCGCAAAAAGAGCGGTTATATCTTCTTGTCCAAAAGCATAAACTGGTAATAGACTATGAGATAGACAGGCTTACCAGAAATGAAGCAAGCAGGCTGATCGACAAAATTATTTTAAAGTATGGAAGATAATCATGTTGCTGGGAGGAAACTGTTCAGTCAGTCTGACAGCGTTCCTTCAGCATATCGATGATCCGGCCCTTCAGTGTGGAGTTCAGTTCCTGCGCGATGGGAATGAGCTGTCTTATTTTTTCAGGTTTCTTCTGTTCCAGATAAATCGAAGACAGAAGGCGGTAAGAGCTGCTTAAGTCTGTCCGTGTTTTTACGGCGAATTCCAGGATCTGTTGTGCTTCCTCCACATAGCCGTTTTTATGGAGTGCTTCTGCCCATGCCTGAAGTGTGCGGACCAGAAGAGTATAGTGCTGATCATAGCGTGAGAGAAGATCAATGTTGGGAGCGCCATATTTCAATTTGAGATCAGTATTGCTGATACCCGTCAGATTTACGATAGGCTTCCCTGCAAGCTCATTCAATGTCTCATGATATTCGACTATTTGGGGATCGTCACACAATACATCCATGGGAAGGTTTTCGAACGGTATTTTGATGTAGTCAAGCTCGTCTAAGGATTTGCGCCGCGTTGCATTTGCAGCAGCCTCTTTTTTCCAGAACTCTTCATTGGCTTTTGCTTCCTGGTTTCTATGCTTATGAAGCTCATATCCAAGCCAGATGCAGAAGACGATAAAACTTGCAAAAAACGGGAATTTCATATATAATATCCTTTCAAAGATGTATACTTGGAGGTACAAAATGTTTAATCCTTATAATAATAAAACAAAGAAAATTGTATCGGCAGTAATTGTAATTATACTGGTACTTGCTATGGTTATTCCAACTATAGCATCTTTTCTCTAGTAAGGCAATCGGGGAGTACAGTGTGAATTTATTCACGCTATTTATGGAAAGGTGCAATTATCATAATGAAAAGGTTTATTAAGGGAATGCTTTGTATCTGCTTGGGATTCCTATTTTTTTCGGTAACAGGGATTTCTGTCAGAGCAGAGGAGGAAAATCAGATACTTCCGGGTATTTACGTGGAAGACATGTCACTGGAGGGAAAGACTGCCGGAGAAGCCAGAAAAATGCTGGAAGATTATGTGGCAGAGCTTTGTAATAAAGAAATTACACTGGTAGCAGTAGATGGTAAGAGTGTGGTTATTTCACCTATGGATATTGGTTTTTCCTGGAGCAATCCGGAAATTGTGGATGAGGCAGCGCAGATTGGCCAGGGCGGAAATGTGGTACAGCGTTATAAGGCTGTAAAGGATCTGGAATATAAAAATATTGTTTATGAGCTTGAATTTGATATTGACAGAGAATTGACTGCCGGGGTACTCAAGGAGCAATGTGCTGTCTTTAATCAGGAAGCAATGGATGCAACACTTACAAGGGAAAATGAGGAATTTATCATACATCCCGGGCAGAGCGGTCTGATAGTGGATGAAGCGGCATCGGCAGAGCATTTACAAACGTTTTTGAATGAGGCCTGGAACGGAGAAGATGCTTCCGTAGAGCTTGTTGTAATAGTGGATGAATCCAGGGGCTCACAGGAAGAGCTTATGAAGGTTAAGGATGTTCTTGGTACCTTTTCTACAAGCTTTAAGACCTCGGGTTCTTCCAGAAGTGCTAATGTGCGAAATGGTTGTTCTTTGATAAATGGCACTACTGTATATCCGGGGGAGGAGTTTTCCACATATGAAACGGTTTCTCCCTTCAGTACAGAAAATGGCTACTATATGGCTGGCTCCTATTTGAACGGACAGGTAGTGGACAGTCTTGGGGGTGGAATCTGTCAGGTTTCCACAACGCTCTATAATGCTGTTCTGCTTGCAGAATTGGAGGTTACGGAAAGACATAATCATTCCATGATTGTGACTTATGTTGATCCTTCTGCGGATGCGGCAATTGCAGAGTCTTCAGGAAAGGATTTCAAGTTTGTCAATAACACGGATGCACCGATCTATATAGAGGGGTATACCACGGACGATAAACAGATTTTCTTCACGATCTATGGTATGGAAACCAGAGACAGTTCCCGTCAGGTCAGCTATGAGAGTGAGGTGACCAGCAGAACTTATCCCGATACGGAAGTGATTTACACGGATCCGGCAGCACCGATCGGATCAATTTCAGTTCAGTCCGCGCATGTCGGTTATAAGGCAAATCTTTGGAAGGTTGTAACGGAGAACGGGCAGGAAATCAGCAGAGAAATGGTGAATTCCAGCTCCTATAAGATGGTACCCAGATATGCAACAGTAGGAGTAGCTACGGCAGATCCCAACGCATATAATCAAATCATGGAAGCGGTGGCTACCAATAATATAGACCATGTAAAGGGTGTTGCAGCGGCCTTAGCAGCAACTGCTGCGCCACCGGCAGAAACACCTTCTGCGCCTACTCCGGAGCAGCAGGCAGCTCCACCGGCAGCAGAACAGCCGGCACCATCTGCGGAAGAGCAGCCGGCACCTGTGACAGAGTAACCCTTTGCGGATATTTGAGAGCAAAGCCTTAAAGAATGCCCATGGCAGAAAAGGGGCAGTTATGAGAACAGGAAAAATATCAGAGAGCATCTTAAAGCGCTCGATATTGAGACAGATTAAAAATGATAGAGATGAAATTAGAAAAGGTGCAGGAGTGGGAGAAGACTGCGCCTTTTTCACGTGGAAGAGTTCTGCTTCCATGGAAGATACCGGGCAGGACAGACTTGCAGTGTCTACCCAGACAATAACATTTCCGGTTTGGAGAGCCGGGTATCTGGCGGTTATGGCGGCTGCAAATAATCTGGCGGCATCCGGTGCACAGCCCCTGGCAGTAACGCTTGCATTGACATTCCCGCCGGATGCGGAGGAAGCATCCCTGAAGGAAACCATGAGACAGGCAGAAAACTGCTGCGCAGAACTGGATATCCAAATAGTGGGAGGACACACCGAGGTCAGTCAGGCAGTGAACAGTCCGGTCATTTCTGCAACAGTAATGGGAAAGGTCATGAAACCGGAAGCAGAGAAAAGAGATGCAGCGCAAATGGACATTGTCATGAGCAAATGGATCGGACTGGAAGGAACGGCGATTCTCGCGGATGAGAAGGAAAAAGAGCTTACGGAGCGATATCCGGTCAGCCTGATTCAGGTGGCGAAGGAATGCGGGAACTATCTGTCGATTGCCTCGGAGGCAGCCATAGCGCTTAAGTCCGGCGTTTATGCAATGCATGATGTGAGAAATGGTGGTGTCTTCGGTGCATTGTGGGAATTATCCCGAAAAATAGGCGTTGGACTGAACATAGATTTGAAAAAGATCCCGGTTCGGCAGGAAACCATTGAAATTTGTGAATTTTATGATCTGAACCCTTATGAATTTCTGTCAGGAGGAGCTCTTTTGATGGTGACGGAAGACGGAGATGCGCTGGTGGAGGCACTTGAGCAGGAAGGGATATCCGCAGCGGTAATTGGGATGACTACCGGCGGAAATGATAAGATCATCAGGAATCAGGACGAGACAAGGTACCTGGAGCCTACCGCCCCGGATGAAATATGGAAAATAGATTTTTGATAAGGAGGAACAACAATGAGAGAACAGATTTTGTCTATCATAGAGAAGAACAGCAGAATTGATATCAAGGAGTTGGCTGTCATTCTGGGAATTGAGGAAATTGATGTTGCCAATGAGCTTAAGGCTTTAGAGGAGGAGGGCGTTATTTGCGGTTATCATACCATGATTGACTGGGAAAAAACCTCCATAGAGAAGGTGACTGCACTGATTGAGGTAAGAATTACACCTCAGCGTGGACAGGGCTATGACAATATTGCAGAAAGAATTTATAAATATCCCGAGGTAAACAGCGTTTATCTGATTTCAGGCGGATATGATCTTCTGGTTACCCTGGAAGGAAAATCTCTGAAGGCTGTTTCCAGCTTTGTATCAGATAAGCTTTCCACACTGGATGGCGTTCTTAGCACGGCAACCCATTTTATATTAAAAAAATATAAGGACCACGGAACGATTTTGACTAAGAAATATGAAGATACAAGGGAGAAGGTTACGCCATGAGAAATCCGTTATCAGATAAGATTACCACAATCAAGCCCTCCGGTATCCGCAAATTCTTTGATATTGTAAATGAGATGGAGGATGCCATTTCCCTGGGTGTGGGCGAACCGGATTTTGATACGCCCTGGCACATCAGGGATGAAGGAATTTATTCCCTGGAAAAGGGAAGAACCTTTTATACCTCAAATGCAGGCTTAAAGGAACTGCGAACAGAAATAGTAAAATACATACAAAGAACGCAGGGTGTTTCCTATGACCCCATGAAGGAGGTTCTGGTAACGGTTGGGGGCTCTGAGGCAATTGATCTGGCACTTCGCGCCATGGTCAATCCGGGAGATGAGGTTTTGGTTCCACAACCCAGCTATGTATCCTATGAACCCTGTGCGATTCTGGCTGATGCGGTTCCGGTCATCATAGAATTGAAGGAAGAGAATGAATTTCGTCTGACAGCCAAGGAGCTTCGGGATGCAATCACGGATAAAACAAAGATACTGGTACTTCCTTTTCCGAACAATCCCACAGGAGCAATTATGGAGAAAAAGGATCTGGAGGAGATTGCAGAGGTTGTGAAAGAAAAGGATCTTTTTGTGATTTCCGACGAAATCTATGCAGAGCTTACCTACAAAGAAAAGCATGTGTCCATTGCAAGCCTTCCGGGCATGAAGGAGAGAACCATTCTCATCAACGGTTTTTCCAAGGCTTATGCTATGACGGGGTGGAGACTCGGGTATGCCTGTGCCCCTGCGGTGATCATGGAGCAGATGATAAAGATTCATCAGTTTGCCATTATGTGTGCGCCTACCACCAGCCAGTATGCAGCTGTGGAAGCATTGAGGAATGGCGATGATGATGTGGCACAGATGAGAGAATCCTACAACCAGAGAAGAAGATATCTGATGCATGCCTTTCAGGAAATGGGGTTGAAATGCTTTGAGCCCTATGGTGCATTTTACGTGTTCCCGTGCATTAAAGAATTTGGCATGACCAGCGAGGAATTTGCAGAAAGATTGCTTCGGGAAGAGAAGGTTGCTGTCGTACCGGGAACAGCTTTTGGAGATTGTGGCGAGGGCTTCCTTCGAATATCCTATGCATATTCATTGGATAATCTGAAGATTGCAATGGAGAAAATCGGGCATTTCATCGAAAGAATGAGAGAAGAAAAGAAATAAGATTTGAGAAAATGCTAAAGATATAGGGATGCAGGCGGTGGACAGAATTGTCCGCCGCCTGTTGCAGTTTAGCATAAAAACGGAAATGATACTATTCATTCAACTGATATTCAACAACAATACTGGCTTCTATCTGAATTTCTCCGGGCATGATACCGGTAGTATCTGCAAGCGAATATTCTGCTTCCTGCTTCATGGAGCGGGACATATTCGTCAAAGCAGTATCTGTATAGCGGGCTTCTGAATATCCACTGGTTTCCTGTATGCTGATTACATTACCTACAGTACAGCCCGCCGCCTGTGCCAGAACAGATGCCTTTTCATAGGCGGCAGAAACTGCGTTTGTCAATGCCTGTTGGTAGCTCTCATCGTATCTGCTTGCCATGTAAGTAATGGATTGGATTGTATTGATCCCGCCATCCACAGATTTTGCTAAAATATTATCAAGTCCGTCAATCGGCAGATCTGAAACGGTCAAGGTGGTGGTGGCCTCATAGCCTGTAATGCGTGCCGTATTCCCACTATAATCATAAATCGGATTCATATAGTAATCCGATGTCTGGATAGAGGCTTCTGCAACATTCAGACCTTTCAAAAGTTCAATAACCTGACTGACGGAAGCGGTGTTTTCCTGCTGGCAGGAAGCAGCATTCTTTGCTTGTGTACGGACAGAATAGACAATTTCTGCAATATCGGGAATGACAGTCACTTTTTCACTGCTGTTGACTGTGATCGCATTGCCTATGTAATAGGAAATATTTTTCTCAGATTCGGGAGATTTCTGACAGGCAACAAAAATACATGCGGTAACGGTGGTCAAAAGAACCGACAATAAAGCTTTTTTATTCATAAATAAATCCTCCTTTATGTACTTGTAATGAAGATACGAAGGAGGATGTCATTTTTTATGGAAGTATTTCTACTTATTCTTACCAGTGCAGTCGATGTAGCTCCCCTTCAAGCTGCATATCGGTAAAGCCCTGCTGGCGCAAAGCCTCATAGAGGACAATAGCAACGGAGTTGGAGAGGTTGAGGGAGCGAATCTGGGGAAGCATGGGAATGCGGATGCAGGTTTCCTCATAGTCTACAAGGATTTCTTCCGGAATGCCGGCGCTTTCCTTCCCAAACATGATAAAATCATCGGGAGAAAAGGAAACATCTGTGTAAACGTGCTTTGCCTTGGTGGTTGCCATCCAGATCTTAGCAGAGGGGTGTTTTTCTTTGAATTCTGTGAAGTTCATATATCTGGTTACGTCAAGGTGCTCCCAGTAATCCATTCCGGCACGCTTGATCTCCTTTTCGTTCAGACGAAAACCGAGAGGCTCAATTAAATGAAGGCTGGTGCCGGTGGCAACACAGGTTCTTCCAATGTTTCCTGTGTTTGCCGGAATTTCGGGCTGGTGTAAAATGATATGCATATAACCACTCCTTTGTTAATCTTCTTCATCATCGGCTACCGGCAGGGAAAAGATAAATTCCGAGCCGACACCCTCGGTACTGATGACGTTAATGTGTTCGCCGTGAGCCTGAATGATCTCCTTGGTGATAGAGAGCCCGAGTCCGGTTCCCTTTTTGTCCTTGCCTCGTGACAAATCCGATTTATAGAAGCGATCCCAGATCAGCTTCTGGTCATCCTTAGGAATACCGATACCACTGTCTTTTACGGATACAAATACCTTGTTGTGTTTTTCATTTGTCTCAATTTTGATGATGGAATCCGGGTGGCTGAATTTAATGGCATTATCCAGAAGATTGTAGAGAACCTGCTGGATCTTTCCTACATCAGCAGTGACGAACAGTTCATCACCGGTTAATATCAGTTCTATGGCGATGGCCTTGCGCTTGCAGGTACCCTCAAAGGATGCGGCTGTGTTGCGGATGACCTTGTTAATATCAAAAATACTCTTGTCTAACAGCATGCCCTTGGTATTCAGGTTGTTCAAGGTGAGCAGGCTGTTTGTGAGCTTGGTCAGTCTCTCGGTTTCGTTTAAAACGATGGTGAGGTATTTCTCATAAAGCTCAGGCGGAATGGTGCCGTCCAGCATGGCTTCCAGATATCCCTTAATGGAGGTAAGAGGTGATCGGAAATCATGAGAAACATTCGCTACAAATTTCTTTTGATCATCCTCAGAACGAGCAATTTCACTTGCCATATAGGAAATGGTGGCGCCAAGATAGCCGATTTCATCCTCACTGTCGATTTGAAATTCATAATGCATATTTCCGGCAGCATACTGTTCGGTGGCCTCTGTAATCTTACGTAGAGGCAGATAAACCATCTCCGTAAAGAAAATCAGAATGATCATGGAAAGCAGAAACAGTATGATCAGCATCAGGTAAGAAATATTGAGCAGACTGTTACAGGAAGCAACGAGATTACTCATGGGATAGTGAATGACCACATAACCCCTTACCTTGTAATCGGATGTGATAGGGGCGAAAACACTGAGCTGTTCCTCCGAAAAGCTGCCGAAGAAATTACCGACTGTATAGTACGAGTTTCCGGTAATGGTAGGATCAAAATCGGAAATGACAACTTCGTTTTCCAAATCTACAGGTGCCTGGGAATCCAGTACCATTCTGCCGGAGGGATTAATGATCCAGAGATTGGCAGATAAATAGGTATCCAGGGCGTCCAATTGCTTTTTCACGGTATCCAGGGATGTTTCATTGTTATACAAATCGGAAGCGTAGGTGTTGGCAATCAAAGTTGCCTCACGATATAAGGCATCCGCTTTTTCTCTTTTCAGATGTTCCATTGTCATACTGTTTACAAAGGAGGCAACCACGACAAAACCGAAGAAACCAAAGATAAAGTAAGCCAGTATGAACTTCAGGTAGAGAGTTTTTCTCATTGTCGTACCTCAAATTTATAACCGATTCCCCAGATCGTAGCAATCTTCCAGTTGGCATGATCGCTTATTTTTTCACGCAGACGCTTGATATGTACATCTACTGTTCTGGTGTCACCGATATATTCATAGCCCCAGATCTGGTCAAGAAGCTGCTCTCTGGTAAAAACGTGATTCGGTGAGGAGGCAAGAAAGTATAAAAGCTCCAGTTCCTTAGGAGGCATATCTACCGTCTTACCCATATAAATCACGGAATAGTTGGTCTGATTAATGATCAGGTCCGGATACTCTACGCACTTAATGTCGGGAGACTGGGAGATGGCTGGGGCAGGCTTATATCTGCGAAGCACTGCTTTTACACGGGCCACCAGTTCTTTAGAGTCAAATGGTTTTTCCATGTAATCATCCGCGCCAAGCTCAAGCCCCAGAACCTTGTCAAAAATCTCTCCTTTGGCAGAGAGCATGATGATCGGTGTGGAAGACTTGGCACGAATCTCCCGGCAGACCTGATAGCCGTCTATACCGGGGAGCATCAGATCCAGAAGGATGAGATTGGGGGCAAAGGAGTCTGCAAGAAGCAGGGCAGTCTCTCCGTCACCGGCAATCATCGTTTCAAAGCATTCTTTTGTCAGATAAAGAGAAATTAATTCCGCAATATTGCTGTCATCGTCTACAATCAGAATTTTCTGCTTGGTTACCATAGTTACCTCCTGTCAATCTTTAAAGGTTACAATTGTGACACCTGCGTCACCTTCTCCATATTCGCCGAGGCGATAGGATTTCACGTATTTTACACGCTTCAGATGACTCTGAACGGCGCTTCTCAAAGCTCCGGTTCCTTTGCCGTGAACCACACGGACAGTAGAAAGGTGTGCAAGATAGGCATCATCCAGATATTTATCCAGTTCAGCAAGTGCCTCATCCACAGTTTTCCCGAGAAGATTGATCTCCGGGGAAATACTGAAGGATTTGGACATTTTTACCTTACCTGCAGAGCTTGGCTTGCGCTGCAGGACTGAGGCGGCGGGAGCAGCTTCAGCTTCTGCATAAACCAGATCCTTTACGTTTGCCTGGGAGCGCATGATACCGCATTGTACAAACAGATTTCCTTTGTGATCGGGGAGACTGCTGACAGTGCCGTTAAGCCCCATGGACAAAATTTTGACGCTGTCACCGATTTTTAACTGTTCCGGCTTGATCTGGCGTCCTTTCTTAGGCTCCTGGGTTTTGAGGGCCAGTTTTTCGTTTTTCTTTCCGATCTCTCCGCGGAGACGGTCTCTGGTCTTTTCCAAATCCTTTAAAGAAGCGTTGGGGCCGGCCTTCTGGTATACGCGGATGGTCTCATCCGCTACATCCTTGGCATCCTGAAGGATTTCCCGTGCTTTTTCATTGGCTTCCCGGAGAATCTTCTCTCTCGCACTGTCTATCTTTTCGTTCTTTGTCTGAAGCCGTTCCTTTAAGGTTTTGATTTCTTCCTTGTAGGAAGCAATCTCCAGCCGTTCTTTTTCAATGGTGAGACGACTGTTTTCCAGGTCGGTAAGCAGATCCTCGAAGCTTTTATCCTCGGCGTTGATCTGTTCCTTTGCAGACTGAATAATATAATCCGGCAGTCCCAGCTTTTTTGAAATTGCAAAAGCATTGCTCTTTCCAGGAATACCGATTAATAACCGATAGGTGGGAGCCAGTGTTTCCACATTGAATTCACAGCAGGCATTTTCCACAAAGTCTGTGGACAGGGCGTAGACCTTCAGCTCGCTGTAATGTGTAGTTGCCATAGTGCGGATACCTCTGGTATGAAGATGATCCAGAATGGCAATTGCCAGGGCAGCCCCCTCGGTGGGATCTGTTCCGGCACCTAATTCGTCAAACAGACATAAGGAGTCTTCATCTGCCTGCTGAAGAATTGAAACAATACTGGTCATATGAGAGGAAAAGGTACTCAGGCTCTGTTCAATGCTCTGCTCATCCCCGATGTCCGCAAAGACTTCCGTAAAGATGGTAAGCTCGGAGCGATCCAGAGCGGGAATGTGAAGTCCTGCCTGCCCCATCAGGGTAAAGAGTCCCACTGTTTTCAGGGAAACGGTCTTTCCTCCGGTGTTGGGACCGGTCACCACCAGGAGATCAAAATCCTTTCCCAGATGAATGTCAATGGGAACCACCTTTTTAGGGGAAAGCAGGGGATGACGCCCCTTGCGGATATTGATGTAATGCTCCTGATTGAAGAGCGGCATGGTTGCATTTTCTTCCATGGCAAGGGATGCCTTGGCAAAAACGAAATCCAGGAAGGTCATGATTTTCTGATCTTCTGAAATTTCTGATATCGATTCGGCAGCCTGACTGCTTAAAGAGGCAAGTACCGCTTCGATTTCTTCTTTTTCCTTAATGGTAAGCTCCTTCAGCTGGTTGTTCAGATTCACGATAGCGGTCGGTTCGATAAAAAAGGTGGAGCCGGTTGAGGACTGATCGTGAACCATACCGGGAACCTGACTCTTGTATTCGGATTTGACCGGAATGCAGTAGCGGTTGTCCCGCATGGTGATAACGGCATCCTGAAGATAACTTCTGTAGGAACCATTTACCATGCTTGTGAGCTGGGAATGTATTTTTTCGCCGGTCAGCGCGATGGAGCGGCGTACATGCTTAAGCCCCGGGCTAGCATCATCGGCAATTTCCTCCTCGGAAAGAATGCATCTGTTTATCTCGTTCGCAAGGGGCGTCATAGGCTCCAGGCGTTCAAAATAATCCGTTAAGGAGGTTTCTTTTTCATCGTCACGGGCGCTTCGCCCGTAAGTCTTGATTCGGTTGACATTGTCAAGCAGACCTGCAATTTTAAGAAGCTCCGGTATGGATAAGGTACTGCCGATTTCCAGAGAACGAAGCGCCATGGAGACATCCTTATTGCCGCCAAAGGAGGTTGAGCCCTTGGCAAAGAGCATGGAAAGGGCATCACGGGTCTGCACCTGTGCAAGACGGATTTCCGCTAAATCCGTCATGGGAACAAGCTCCCTGCAAAGCCGTTTTCCGGGTTCAGAGGAAGCCTTCTCTGTAAGCTTATCGATGATTTTTGTGTATTCTAAGGTCCGTAAAACTTTTTCATTCATTATTTTTACCGTTTTGTCCTGTTTTGCATATTGTTTCGGGATAAATGAGACTGTAATAGTATAGCATATTTTTAGAGGAAAAACTACACTGCAAACACAGAAATCAGCAATACAGATGCGGGGGTAAACGTTGCAATCCCTGCCTTGGTTTGTTACAATAAATATCAGATTGTGATTGAAAGGAAAACAGCATGGCGGCTTTTGTGGAAAAACATAGAAAAACAATTTTCTGGGTGATTGTGGCAGCAGCTTTTTGCGCTATATTTGCCTATAATTTACTGACTCCATACATGTCGGATGATTATGCGTATCTGCTTGATGTTCGGGAGGCGGACAGCCTCTTTGACCTGATTAGGCAGCAATACGGGGAATACTTATCGAACAGCGGACGTGTAATCGGACAATTCAATGTGCGTCTTTCCCTTTCTCTTGGCAAGCCGGTGTTCAATGTGATTAACAGTGTGATGTTTACAGCACTTTTGCTTTTCATGTATGTGAACATCAAAAGAAAGAAAAAGCATGATATTTTTGTGCTGCTTTTGATTCTTACGTTTCTGTGGAAATTTACAGTGGATTTTGGTCAGACGATGCTCTGGATCTGTGGTGCCTGCAATTATCTGTGGGGCAGTGTGATTATTCTGGGATATATTACATTTTTCAGATACCTGCTCGACAGAGCGGAAAAATTGAGGCATCCCGGGTGGGCGGCCTTGGGCGCATTTCTCTACGGTGTGGCAGCCGGATGGTGCAATGAAAATACCTCCGGCGGTGGGATACTGCTTGTTCTCCTGTTTTCACTAAACTTCTGGTGGGACAGAAAAAAGGACGGAAAGAGATCCGTGTATCCGTTTATGATAGCAGGCTTTATTGGGATGTGTGCGGGCTTTCTGGGGATGATTTCCGCTCCGGGCGTAAGAAGCCGCAGTCAGGTGATGTCAGAGGGTGACTATACCGGACTGGTAGGACTGCTCTCCAGAATTTACAAAATCACCATGTCCATTAGGGAGCTGTTTTTTGTCGTACTTGTAATCACAGTGATCGTTGTGGTGCTTTTGATATGCCAAAAAAAGCTGAGTCATTTTAGCCTGATCAGAAATCATGAGACGGTCTTATTTCTTGTGGCGGCAGCAGCTACCTGCTATGCCCTTGCAATTGCACCGACTCCCGCAAACAGGGCATATTTTGGCGCCGGTGTTTTTCTGTTTATTGCCTGCATCCAGGGAATCGTAGATGTGAAGGAGGAGGAACTTACACTGCGGGCGGCAAAGTATAGCCTGGTAGGTGTTTTGTGTCTGTGGCTCTGCTTTACCTATCTGGACAACCTGGTCAATCTGGCGAGAATCTGCAGGGAGGAAAATGAGAGAATTGCCATGATCCAGGCAGACAAGGTAGATCCTAATGGAGATGGCATTGTGGTGGTTCCGAAGCTTAGGGAGGCATTTGCAAATCCTTACAGCAACATGCATATTTCCGATCTTGAGGATGATAAGGATTACTGGATCAATCATTTTTATGAAATGTATTATGATGTGGGCAATATTACGGCAATTCCGCGGGAGGAATGGGATGAGCTGTACGGAGAAGAGCCGGAAGGGAATGAATAAATAAATTGGTCATGAAAGGGAAGGGATTCAGCAGCAGTCCCTGCAATCTGTGCCCGAGAGAATGCGGAGTTAATCGAGATGAAGGACAGATGGGGTACTGCATGATGGAGGATGGAATTTATCTGGCAAGGGCAGCACTCCATATGTGGGAGGAGCCCTGCATTTCCGGAGAAAGCGGATCCGGGGCAGTGTTCTTCTCCGGTTGCAGCCTTCGGTGTGTGTACTGTCAGAATCATGAAATTGCTGCCGGAAGAAAAGGCAGGCTGGTATCGGTAGAGCGTCTTTCACAGATTTTTTTGGAGCTTCAGGAAAAGGGAGCTGCAAACATTAATCTGGTGACACCGGATCATTTTATTATCAAGATTGTCGAGGCAGTACTGCTTGCGAAAGAAAAAGGCCTGCGCCTGCCTGTTGTTTATAACGGAAGTGGCTATGAAAAGGAAGAGATTATTGAAAATCTGTCAGGAATTGTGGATGTTTTTCTGACAGATTTTAAATATATGGATGAAAAGCCGGCACAGAAATACTCTTTTGCACCGGATTATCCTGAAGTGGCAAAGAAAGCGCTTGCACAAATGGTGAAGCTTGTGGGCGAGCCGGTCTTTGATGAGAAGGGAATGATGACAAGGGGCGTGATTGTACGTCATCTTCTTCTTCCGGGACATAAAAAGAATGCAAGAGATGTGATACGGTATGTCTATGAGACCTACGGGGATAGGGTTTATTTAAGTCTGATGAATCAGTATACCCCCTTTGAAAGATTAAAAGAAAATCCGGATTACCGGGAGCTTTGCAGAAAGGTCACAAGGCGGGAATATGAGTCTGTGATCGATTATGCGCTTTCTCTTGGTGTAAGGAATGCTTACATTCAGGAGGGAGATGTGGCAAAGGAAAGCTTTATCCCTGCATTTGATTATGAGGGCATTTTACCATACTAAATGGTAGAATGCCTTTTCTTTGAATACAAAGTCAGGCCGCTCGATAATCGAGAGGCTTTTGCACAGAAATATTTTCCACCTTTACCGTCTGTTTGTCTACCGAAAACAGATGTGCTTTACATTATCATATTTACAGATTGGTGTAAGAAAGGCAGACAGAGGAAAGGAGTAGAAAATATGCTGTATTGTATGGAGAAAGGAAAAGTCCATCTTTTGCCGGGACTTTTCAAGGAGCGTTCGGAAGTGAATCGAGGTTATCTGTTGGATCTGGAACTACAGGGGCTGTTACAGAACTTTTATCTGGAAGCGGGGATTGTGATGCCCGATCTTCAGGTGCTGGAAAATCCGGAAACCGCAAAATTACATTGGAGCTGGGAAGCGCCGACCTGCCAGCTGAGGGGACATTTTCTCGGACATTTTATGTCTGCGGCAGCGAAGCTCACGGCGTATGAACAGGATTACGAGCTGAAAGCAAAGCTTGATAAAATCGTGGATGAACTGGAAAAGTGCCAGCAGTTGAACGGTGGACAATGGCTTGGGTCCTGTAATATATCGAATTCAGGTTCCGCTTTCAAATGAACCCAAAGATAAGACAGCTTTCCCGCAGAAGGTTGATATCCGATATGTTCTTCCTCTGCCCTCAGGAAAAGAAACTGGTTCGAGGACAGAGAGTATTCCGTGCCGTTTGCCGCTATATGCAAACCCCTTCTATTACAAGAATAAGCACATGATAATCAAAGGTTCTCCTGTGGTGTAGAAAACCGTCTTTGCTGTTCAACTGTCCGCAGACAGAAAAAGTTAGAGGCTTAATCGATTTGGAAGCAAAATATTCAGAATTTCAAAGAATAATTGCTTGAAACTATTCAAAACATACAAATAATTCTGAGAATGTGTTGAAATTTGTCGTCGAAAATGATATTATAAAAAACGTACATAAATTTTAATCTTATAATTAGGAGGAAAATATGAAAAAGAGATTATTAAGTGTATTGCTCTCTACCGCAATGGTATTAACCATTTTATCCGGTTGCGGCGGAAGCGCAGAAACAGCAGAAACCGCTCCTGCAGAGGAGAGTGCTCCTGCAGAAACAACTGAGACTGCAGAAGAAACCAAAGAAGAAACTACAGAAACTGCAGAGGCAACAGAAAGCGCAGAAGGCGATTTGGCTTACACAGGAGAAATCACATATATGCATTTCTCTACTTCTGAAGAAGCTGAAGGCAATGGTGGTTCTGATGCACACAGAACTATGATTTCTGAGTGGGAAGCAGCTCATCCTGACATTACTCTTACACAGGAAGTACTTGCTAACGGCGATTACAAAACTCAGATTGCTACCTACGCAGCAGCAGATGATCTTCCGGATGTATTCTTACTTCAGGGTATGAACACAATTTCATGGGTTGAGCAGGGACTTGTATATGACATGACAGATGTAATTAAGAATTCTCCTTATGCTGATTCTTACAACATGGATTACCTTGTTCCTTTCACAGTAGACAACAAGTACTATGGTTTGCCTATTCTGACAGGTGGTACATGTACAGTTATCGTTTACGATGCTGCTCTTTGGAAAGAAGCTGGATTTGATGAATTCCCTACAACTTGGGAGGAGGTTGAGAAGGCTCAGGAATACTTCGATACAATCGGTATTAAGGCATTAGGCTTTGGTAACCAGGGACAGTGGAATCTGAACTCTTGCTTCGTTTCCTGCCTTGGATATCAGTACACAGGTACACAGTGGTTCTCTGACATTCTTGCTGGAACAGGAAATGCTTCCTTTGAAGATCCTGAATTTGTAGCAGCTTTGACAGAAACACAGTACCTCTTCAATGAAGCTGGAATCTTCAACGAAGATTTCAATGCTATCACAAATGAAGATGCTAGAGAATATTATATCGCAGGTGATGTAGCTGCATATATCTGCGGTAACTGGGACTGCGATTACATCCGCGTAAATGTTGATGAAGAAAAGCTTGCAAATACAAAGTTTGCAGTACTTCCTAAGGCTGCTGATGCTACTAAGTATGAGAAGTTCCAGAATATCGGTCTTGGATACGGCTTCGCAATCAATGCTAAGGTTGCTGAAGATCCTGATAAGTTAGCTGCTTGTATCGATCTTGGATATAAGTTAACTGGTCCTGAATTCGCTGCTTATGTTGGTGAGAACTATGCACTTGGTGGTTTCTGTGCAGGTGAATTTGACCTCAGCGCATTCTCCCAGTTCCAGCAGGATTTCTACAACTTCCAGTATGTTGATAACAAGGGATGTGAAATCTACGACTCTTATGTAGATGGTTCTGTATGGGGTGTACTTAATACAGAAATGCAGGAAATGGTAAACGGATCTATCGATCCTGCTACTGTTGCTGCAGATACACAGAAGGCATATGAGGCTTGGTTAGGAAACTAATAGAAAATATGTTTTTCTCTTATCGGGGCAGGGAAGAGTCCTTGCCCCGATATTTTATTCATCTATATGATGGGAGGTTACGCTATGCTTAATGCAATCAGACCCAAAAAAAGAACAGTTATAGCATATTTGGCAATTCCGGTATTGCTATATATATTTACAGTATTTGTTCCGCTTTTAGCTGCGTTATATTATAGCTTTTTCAATTGGAAGGGCGGTCCCAAAAAAGAATTTAATGGCTTAGAAAATTATATGGCGTTATTATCTGATTCGACTTTCTGGGCTTCGTTCAGCCATAATATTTATTTGGTAGTGATATGTATTTTAGGACAGATTGGTATTGCCTTTATTCTTGTGCTTCTAATCAATTCTAAATTATCAAGAGCAAAAGCAATACATAGAACATTCGGATTTTTCCCAAGTACCATTTCAGCGGTATGTATTGGTTTTATCTGGATGATGATTTATGACTATAACAAGGGACTTCTTAACTGGTTCCTTGATACAATAGGACAACATGAGAAGACACAGGTTTGGCTCAATAACCCTGATCTTGTAATGTTTCTCGTATCGATTCCCCTTATTTGGCAGTATATCGGATACTACATGGTAATTCTTCTTTCAGCAGTTGGTTCCATTGACACGGAAATTCTGGAATCAGCAGAAATTGACGGTGCTAATGAAATCCAGAAAGCAAGATTTATTACACTGCCGCTTGTTAAAAATACATTACTGGTATGTATTACATTGTGTATAGCCGGTAATATGAAGGCATTTGATAACATCCTTGTCATGACAAAGGGCGGTCCCGGATATTCTTCCATGGTTATGGCATTATATGGATACAAAGTATCTTTTGAACAGAGTAATTTGGGATATGGTGCATGTATTTCTGTCGGAATCTTCGTTCTTTCACTTGCTGTTATCGGAGGCTCCCAGTTGCTTATGAATTATATTATGAATGATAAATATGATCGGGAAGAAGCTAAACTCCAGAAAAGAATTGAGAAGGAGCGGGTTAAGAAGATGAAAGAGCGCGCTCGTCTGGAAGGAGGTAAAAGATAATGGCAAAAGAACAACCTAAAATTCAGGCAGTTAAGCGCCCGGATACAGCAAGTCAGAAGGTAGGAAAAGGATTATTGGGAATTGTTGTTAACTTTATTCTAATGGCTTTTTCTCTTTCTTGTATTTTCCCTCTGGTTTGGATGCTGTATTCCTCCTTAAAGGTAAAGCGAGTTTTCAATGCTGATATTATTGGTTTACCAAAGAATCCTACGATTGAAAACTATGTAAAGATCTTGAGCAATAAGGATTATCATCTTGGAGCCTCTATGTGGAACTCAGCAAGAACCACGATTCTATCTGTAGCTTTGATTTTATTATTTGCGTTTATCGTAGGATACATACTTGCAAGAATTCCTTTCAAGTTGAACAGACCACTGTATGTTATGTTTTTAATGGGTATGTTGATTCCGATTCATTCATTGTTGGTACCTATTTACATTATCTTTTCCAGAACTGGGCTGAGCAATCAGTGGTTTACCCTGCTATTCCCGTATGTTGCGTTTAATTTACCGATCTCTCTGTTTTTGGTGGAGGGTTACGTGAAAGGTGTTCCTACTGCAATCGAAGAAGCAGCAGCTATTGATGGCTCATCCTTCACAAGAACATTGATTACAATCATTCTTCCGATTTGTAAACCGATTCTGATTACAGTTGCTATTATCAATGTGTTCGGCTGTTGGAATGAGTTCTCCTTTGCCCTTGTATTGATTAAGAGCAGTGCGCTTCAGACTGTTCCTCTTGCGTTAAAGCAGTTTACAGGTCAGTTTAATGCCGATTATCCTAAGATTATGGCCGCAATGCTCCTCACAATGTCCCCTATCGTTGTTCTGTATTTTTCATTTAGCAAATATATTATCAAGGGTATGGTTGCCGGAGCTGTTAAGGGTTAATTTACAGAGTAATATGGATACAACCTTTTTGAAGGTCTGGCAGTAATGCCAGACCTTCGTTATTTAATGGATGTGAAGCTACTTTGGTAAAAAAGGATACATGGAGGATTATTATGTGGATTCAAGGCAATTATAGGAGAAATCTTCTGGATATGCATATTGATGACTGGAACCCCGATTTCCTGTCAAAGGTAAACGTAAAAGAGTACGTAGAGGCACTTAATGATGCCGGTGTGCAGGCAGCTATGGTGAAGGGTAAGCCACATACAGGACTTTGTTATTATCCTACAAAGATTGGCAGGATGCATAAAGGCCTGAATGGTTATGATTATTTTGGCGAGATGATCAAAGAATGTCATGTAAATGGCATTGCGGTTATTGTGTATTTTACTCAGATTTTTGATAACTGGGCATATGAAGAACATCCCTCATGGCGCGTAGTTACTGCAGAAGGCATGAATATGAGGGAGTATCGTCATGGTACAGATTTTAAGACAGGACGTTACGGCATTGTTTGTCCCAATAATTTAGAGTATAGAGAATACGTAAAAGCATGCTTGACTGAGATGAATACCATGTATGATTTTGAGGGAATGTTCCTGGATATGACCTTTTTCCCTGAAGTATGCTATTGTGACAGCTGTCGAGAACGCTATAGAAAAGAAACCGGCAAAGAGCTTCCGAGAAGAATAGACTGGCAGGATAAAGATTGGCTTGATTTTGTTTACCGAAGGGATGAATGGATAGCTGACTATGCAAAGTTTGCAACGAATTGTGTAAAAGCTGTTAAGCCGCATGTGACAATTGAACATCAATTTTCCAGAATAACAGGAAGCTGGATTGATGGAAGCTCTGAAATGCTAACAGAGGCGGTGGATTATTCCGGAGGGGATTATTATGGTGGATTTTTGCAGCAAACCTTTATTAACAAATACTATAAGAATGTATCACCGAATCTCCCTTTTGTGTATCATACTTCACGCTGCGATCCGGAACTGGCATATCATACAACAACAAAGACAGAGGAAGAACTGCTTTTACATGTAGTGACAGCATTACTTCATAATGGTGCATTTCTCCTGGTAGATGCGATAAATCCTGATGGAACAATTGTGCCGGAAGTCTATCATGGAATTATGAAGAAGGTATTTGAAAAAACACGACCTTATGAGAAGTACATAAGTGGAAATCTGCATCACAATGCTGCAATCTGGTTTGCTTCCCATGCAAAGTTTGATCCTTCCGAAAAAAGCTGCGAGATGATGGATAAGGTATTCCATCCGGATTATTATATGGATGCTCCTGTAGGGGCAGCTTCTGTTCTTCGTGAGAATAACGTAGCGTTTGAGGTGATTGGAACGAAGAACATCAGACAGGAGAATGCGGATGTCATGCTTTTGCCTCATGTAGCAAGGATTCGCGACGAGGAAATGGATGAAATTGAAGGATTCCTTGAAAAAGGCGGAAATCTTTACATAAGCGGACCTGTTGGAAATGAAAGATTGCAAAAAATACTTGGTATTAAGGTTACAGGCAGAACAGAGCATGAATTTACGTATATGAGCCCCACTGAAGAAGGAAAGGAAATCCTAAGAGGTTTTACGAGGCTTGCACCGCTTACAATTCCTATGGCACAGGTCAAAGCCGAAATTACGAACAACGAAGGAATGACTGTACTTGCCACAAGGACACTTCCATACACCTTGACAGATACGGAAGACTTCGCAGCAATTCATTCCAATCCGCCCGGTATTTATACAGACGAACCGTGTCTTATTTTGAAAGATACAGGGAAAAACAAGATTGTTTGGTCTGCAGCACCGATTGAAATGTCAAAACCTTATATGAGCCGACAGGTGTTTTTACGCATCATTCAAACATTGATAAAGGAACCGGTATTTACTTCCAATGCACCTAAGTTTGTAGAAATACTGGCATGGGAAAAGGATGGTAAGGATTATTTGGCTGTAGTTAATGAACAGGAGGAATCCCCGGTTGCACCAATGTATGATATTTCTATTGACGTGAAACAGCCGAAGAAGAAAGCTTATCTTCTGCCTGACGGCGAAGAGCTAAGAAGTGAAGTGATTGGTAAAGATACTTTGAGAATTCATCTTCCAAAACTGGAAATTTTCCAGATGGTAGAATTGAGATAAGGAGGAAATGGAAATGAAATACGGTATTTATTTTGCTTATTGGGAAAAGGAATGGAATGCGGATCAGAAAAGCTATATATCCAGGGTGAAAAAACTGGGCTTTGATGTCCTGGAAATCTCCTGTGCCATGCTGAAAGAGATCAGCACCCAGGAGCTTATGGAAATGAAGAAGATGGCTGCGGATGCAGGCATTACTCTGACAGCGGGATATGGGCCGGGGGCGAATGAAAATCTGGCGAGTGCCAATGAGGACGTTGTAAAGAACGCGGTTGCCTTCTATACCGACATTTTAAAGAAGCTGGAAATTCTGGAGATACATACCTTGGGTGGCGGGATTTATTCTTACTGGCCGGTGGACTATACCAGACCTATTGATAAGGCTGGAGACTGGGAACGGAGTGTGAAAAATGTCAGAACCGTAGGAAAGATTGCCGGAGAGTGTGGTGTGGATTACTGTCTTGAAGTATTGAATCGATTCGAAGGCTATCTGCTCAATACCTGTGCGGAATGTAAAGCTTTTGTGGAACAGGTGGATGTACCCGCGGTAAAAATTATGCTTGACACCTTTCATATGAATATTGAGGAGGACAGCATGGTGGAAGCAATTCTCCTTGCAGGAGACAGGTTGGGACATTTCCATGTAGGGGAAAACAACAGACGTCTTCCCGGCAAGGGCGGAATGCCGTGGTATGAGATCGGTAGTGCGCTTCGGGCTATCGGTTATGATAAAAATATTGTTATGGAGCCCTTTGTCAGAAATGGCGGCGGTGTAGGAAGTGATATTAAGGTGTGGCGTGATTTGAGCAAGGGAGCAACGGATGAGATGCTCGACCAGGATGCGGCGGCTTCGGTTGCCTTCCTTAAGTATGTATTCTCAGGACCGAATTCTGATTATGGAAGTGTACTCAAATAAAGATACAGACAAAAGAGAGTCTATACAGTGACGAAATGGAGGCTGGGAAAAGATGAAGAACTATCCTGCAATTGGTATCAGACCTATCGTGGATTCCAGAAGAATGGGAATCCGGGATGCATTAGAGGGAAAGGTTGCAAAGATGGCGGAAAGCGCCGGGAAATTGATAGAAGAAAATGTATTTTATGCAGATGGAACACCCATGAAGGTGGTGATTTTTCCGGGAAGCATTGCCGGTGGTGAGGAGGCTGCAAGATGTGCCGCCTATTTTGATGAAAGGAATGTGGTAGCGACCTTAAGTGTTACGCCAAGCTGGTGTTATCCGCTTGAGACGATTGATCTAAACCCTGTAACGATCAAGGCAATCTGGGGATTTAACGGAACGGAGCGACCGGGTGCGGTATATCTTGCTTCCGCGCTTGCAGCGCACAACCAGATGAAGCGTCCCTGTTATTCTATTTACGGAAGAGACGTACAGGACATGGAGGATGATGAGATTCCCGGAGATGTGCAGGAGAAAATACTTCGGTTTGCCAGGTGCGCGGCGGTGGTGGGACAGCTTAAGAACAAATCCTATGTGGGAATCGGAGCAGTTTCCATGGGAATTATGGGTTCCTTCCTGGATCCGCTGTTTTACATACAGTATCTTGGTATGCGTCCCGAGTGGGTGGATATGACGGAAATTCTTCGCAGGATGGATCAGGGTATTTATGATGAAGAGGAGTTCCAAAGAGCACTTGCCTGGGTTAAGGAAAAATGTAAAGAAGGTCATGATCCCAATCCGGATTCCCGTGCCCATACCAGACAACAGAAGGATGCGGAATGGGAGTTTGTTGTTAAGATGACTATAATTATTAAAGATATCATGCAGGGAAATGAAGAGCTTGCTGAGAAGGGATTCGCCGAAGAAGCCTTAGGAAAAAATGCGTTGTTTGCAGGATTTCAGGGACAACGTATGTGGACGGATTATAAGCCAAATGCTGATTTTACGGAGGCTATTCTCAATTCTACCTTTGACTGGAATGGAAAGAGAGCACCTTTTGTATTTGCCACGGAAAACGACAATTTAAATGGTCTTGCGATGGTTTTCGGAAATCTGCTTACAGGAAAAGCCAGCGGATTTTCGGATGTGAGATGTTACTGGAGCCCGGATGCAGTGGAGAGGGTTACGGGCTGGAGACCGGAGGGAGATGCAAAGGACGGATTTATTCACTTGATCAATTCCGGTTCTACCTGTCTGGATGCCACCGGGAAGAGCCTTGATGCAAATGGAAATCCTGTGATGAAGCCCTGGTGGGAAATGACGGACAGGGATATTGATGCCTGCCTTCAGGCAACGGACTGGTGTCCGGCAGAGCTTTGTCAGTTCCGGGGAGGCGGCTATTCCTCCCACTTTAAGACGGATGCAAGGATGCCCCTTACCATGGTGAGAGTGAATCTGGTAGAGGGCGTGGGATCGGTTCTGCAGATTGCGGAGGGCTATAGCATTGTGCTTCCTGATGAGGTTCATAAGAAGCTGGATGAGAGAACGGATCCCACCTGGCCGACTACCTGGTTTGTCCCCAGAATAACCGGGACAGGAGCATTTCAGGATGTATACAGTGTGATGGCAAACTGGGGAGCCAATCACGGAGCTTTTATTCACGGACATATCGGTGCCGATCTGATCACGCTGGCATCCATGCTTCGCATTCCTGTAGCAATGCACAATGTGGAGGAAGATAAAATCTTCCGTCCCCATGCATGGGGTAGCTTTGGAACACGAGATGCAGAGGCAGCTGATTTTGCGGCATGCAGGGAATACGGTCCGCTATACCGATAGCAGAGAGGTACCAGATGGAGGATAAGCGGGTAAAGATCTCTGATATTGCACAGGAACTGGGACTCAGCACTGCAACAGTGTCAAATGTACTGCATGGGAAACCAGGAAGATATCCGATGAAACGGTCAAAAGAGTACAGGCTCTCTTGGAGGAAAGGCAATATATTCCCAGCATGGCGGGAATCCTGCTGGCTCAGAATTCCTCCAGAATTATTGGGGTTGTCGTCAATGATCATGAAAAGTATGAAACGCATACGTTAGAGAATGTGTTTATTGTCTCTTCTCTCAACAGTCTTTCGACAGAGCTCGAGAAAAATGGCCAGTTCATGATGGTAAAGAAAACCACCGATCCGGAAAAAATCATAAAATTTGCTTCCATGTGGAATATGGATGGTCTGGTACTGATCGGGTTCTGTGACCAGGATTATATGTATCTGAGGAGCCATATGCGGATTTCATGTTGATTCCTATGCAAAAACAGGATGTTGCCATGAGGGCAGAAATTGCTGTTCAAAAGCTGCGGGAATTGAAGGAAAAAAAGGAAATTGAAACGACCGTCATGCTGCCGGTAACATTGATTGAGCGTGAGAGTACCGGTATTGCTCCAAATTAGTATTCATCATGAGGACGCATTGTTTGTAAGTTATGTACAAACAATGCGTCTTATTTTTGTGCTGGGTTATGCGTTTAACCTTTGAATTTATGTAGGGTCCGGGATACAATAAAACTGCAGATATTTTCAGGAGGTATAGCAATGGAACAAGAAAAAAGCTTTTTCAGGACAGTGTGTAACCTTGCCGTTCCGGTAGCACTTCAATCTATGCTTCAGGCATCCTTCAGTATCATTGATCAGATTATGATCGGACTGGCAGGTATTTTTACGGTTTTGCAGGATCATTGCTGCTTTCCGTTTTCATTGTCCTTACCAGGTCATACTATGTGAAGCTTTATCAGGTAGAGGAGTCGGTAAAGTATCTGACAAAACAAATATTGATCGCCTATGCAGTGATTGCACCGTTTAAGGTACAGAATATGATCGTGAGCGGAGGAATCATAAGGAGCGGAGGAAGGACCAAATACGTGATGCTGATCGATCTGATCGGAACCTGGCTGTTTGGTGTTCCTCTCGGACTTTTGGCAGCGTTTGTGCTTGAGCTGTCAATTCCCTATGTTTACTTTATTCTTTCTCTGGAGGAGTGTATCCGGTTCGGGATATCGCTGATCGTGTTGAAAAGAAAAAAATGGATGCAGAGTCTCAACGCATAAGGAATTGAACGAAAAGGAAGAGAGTAGAAAACAGATCATGATGAAAAAAATTGGCAGAGCAAGAAGAGATATGTCAAGAAAAAGATAGAAGGGTAAGTACGGTAAGATGAGATATCAGATCAAACATGCGTTGGTACAATATGCTGCAGATACCATACTGGAGGATGTGAATTTTGAAATTCATGATAAAGAAAAAATTGCAGTAGTAGGAAGAAACGGTTGCGGTAAAACTACATTATTGAAGCTGATTGCAGGGGACATCAAGATGAGTAATCCGGATAGCGACGAGGAATGCGGAATTGTGATGGCGGGAAAGCAGGAAATAGGTTATCTGCGACAGGTCAGCTTTACCGACGGAGAAATTACGGTGGAGGAAGAAATCAGGAAGACCTTTGCGCCTGTTTTTGCCTGTGAGGAAAGAATGGCAGAAATTGAACAGGCACTTCATCGGGGAGAGGAAGCTCCGGAGCTGCTATACGAATATGATAATCTGCAAAAAAGGATGGAGGCGCAAAGGGGCTATACCTGGCGCAGGGATATGGAGATTATGTTTCAGCAGTTCGGATTCCCGTTAGAGGATCTGAAGCGTCCGATCGGAAGCTTTTCGGGCGGGCAGCAGACAAAGGTGGCATTCATCAAGTTGTTGCTTGGCAGGCCGGATATTATGCTGCTGGACGAACCGACAAACCATTTGGATCTGCCAACGATCGAGTGGCTGGAGGAGTATTTAAAAAATTATGACAAGGCTGTGGTCGTTGTTTCCCATGACCGAATGTTTCTGGACAGAGTCATTGATGTGACTTATGAAATAGAATATCATCAGCTGAAGAGATATCCGGGCAATTATACTGCCTTTTTAAAGCAGAAGGAAGAAAATCTGATCAAACAGACAAAGGACTATGAGGAGCAGCAAAAGGAAATAAAGCGTCTGAATGACTGGATTGAGAAATGGAAAAATACACCTACAAAGGTGGCTGCCACACGTTCAAAGAGAATGGCCATTGAACATATGGTTAAAATAGAAAAGCCCAGACGTTTTGACACAAAAACCTTTCATGCCATGTTTACGCCGAGAATAGAAAGCTATACGGATGTTTTGTCCGTCAAAAATTTAAAAATCGGTTACGATAAAGAATTGAGTCAGATATCCTTTGAATTGAAAAAGGGGGATCGGCTTGCAATCGTAGGCGAAAACGGAAAGGGAAAATCCACGTTGCTGAAAACGCTGATCGGCATGATAAAACCCTTGGGGGGAAGCTTTGCATTCGGTCCCAATGTAGAGTGGGGATATTTTGACCAGCAAAAAGCGGTGGTGAATGATGCAGATCCGGACCAGACAGTTCTTGACAATTTCTGGGAAGCATATCCGAAGCTGCTTCGTGAGGAAATAAGAAGCGCTCTGGGAAGCTTTTTGTTTTCCCAGGAGGAAGTGATGAAGAAAATGGGGCAGCTTTCCGGAGGAGAGAAGGTGAGACTGGCCCTGTGCAAGATGTTCCAGACAAGACCGAACCTTTTGATTCTGGATGAACCCACAAATCATATGGATCTGCCCGGAAAAGAGGCATTGGAGCAGATGCTGCTCGGTTTCCCGGGAACTGTTTTGTTTGTCTCCCATGATAGATATTTTGTTAAGCAGGTGGCTACCGGAATTCTGGAATTTGATAAGACAGATGTTAAGCGGCCGGATACAAAGCCGGGACGACAGGAACCTACCTTACAGGATATATTTGATAAAAAATCATATTATAATCCGGGGAAAATGAAATCCAGACTGGTAAAACAGCTCGAAAAATATGAAAAACAGCTGGCAGACAGTGAAGAAAACACTGCTTCACTAAAGATGCAGCTTTTGGACCCGGCACTTGCATCAGATTATCAGAAGCTGATGGAGTTACAGAAGCAGATAGAGGAAGAGGAACACAAACAGGAAACCTTATTGGAGAGAATGCTGGAAACGGAGACAGATTTGGAAGAGCTTCGGGAAAAAGAGAGAGAAAAACAGGAATAAGGTATAAAATGCCTTCTTTTACAGATACTAGGGTTACGAAAAGCTTAAGAAAAATTTGTAAACGGAGGCAGTATTATATGAAAGCAACAGGCATAGTGCGTAGGATAGATGATTTGGGCCGTATTGTCATTCCGAAGGAGATCAGACGGACACTTCGCATCAGAGAATCAGACCCGCTGGAGATATTTACAGACAGAGAGGGAGAGATCATCCTAAAGAAGTATTCTCCGATCGGTGAGATGAGTACCTTTGCAAAACAGTATGCGGAAAGCTTAGCGCAGGCATCGGGAAGAACGGCGTTGATCGCAGACAGAGACCAGTTTATAGCAGTATCAGGCGGATATAAAGGCATTCTCGGGAAGTCTATCAGTAAGGAGCTCGAGGAAAGGCTGGGAAAACGGGAAACGGTGATGGCATCTAAGGGAGAACCGGGCTTTATTCCGATTGCCCAGGACGTTACGGATGAGTTTGCCCAGGAGGCAATCTATCCGATCATCTGCGAAGGAGATATCATTGGCGGAGTAGTTCTGATTGATAATGGAGAAAAAGGGAAAATGGGAGAAGTGGAGCAGAAGCTCCTGCAATCCGCAGCAGGCTTTCTGGGAAGACAGATGGAGCAGTAATTGAAGTAGCCGGTACAATAATGCCACTGTTCGGATGACTGTTCGAACAGTGGCATTCTGCGTAGCTTTAGCACTCATGTTCTGTACATAATCAGTGCCTCACGGCAGGGATAGCACCCCATTTCATAATAGCCCTTTGTAGTCCGGTTTAACCGTTCCATGGTTACGGAACGGTTTGCTTTTTTGGGACAGTCATAGAGAAACTGAATCTCGTCAGTTTGATATTCCTCATCAAATTCGGGATCATCCTCCTCCTCAAAATACGGATCAAAGAGCAGAACCCTGTCTTTCGCAATATCGGTGAGCAGAACGTAATGAGGCACTTCCAGAAAAAGTCGAAGTAATACAACACCGCCCTTTTCAAGAGCACAAGTAATCCGGCTGCCGGGTTCAAGAACGACGTCATCACCTGTAATAAAGTCACAATGAAGAGGGAACTTTTTGACTTCGGAAAAGTGATTGAGCCAGCTGGCAATATAATTCATAGCTGCCGGTGAGGTGCCTCGTTTACAGATTTCCCCGGCTTCATTATAAGAGTCCATGCAGTAAAGCATGATAAATTTAACCATATCGGGATATATTTCTTCCCGGTCGAACAAATAGCGAATTCCGTTCAGTAACGTGACAGGACCGCAATCATATTCAGATGTCTGGTAGTTCAATAAGTTTTTCATTCTGTAATCATCCCCATTGTAAAATGCCCCAAGTGTATATTGCCGGAAGCCTGCAAAGTGATTGTAATATACTCCCCTACATAGTTATTTGTCAAGATAATAGAAAAAGAGTATGATATAGGTATTGCCTATAGCCAGTGGTATTTTTTTCATATTAACACCTTTTATTAAGTCATTGCTATACTTAAGAGCATAGACACAGAAAATCACAGGTAGAAGAGAAAACAGAAACGGGAGAAAAAGGAGGAGAAAAGCTATGGCATATACAGTAGAAACAAAATGTCTCCATCAGGAGGATTCCGATAACATCGAAAATGCATACGGGGCAATCAGCTTTCCCATTTATCAGACGGCAACATTTGCGCACAGAGGAGTGGGAGAAAGCACAGGCTATGATTATTCCAGACTGCAGAATCCCACTAGAGAACAACTGGAAAAAACCGTTGCATCTTTGGAAAAGGGAATTGATGCCATAGCATTTTCCAGTGGGATGTCAGCGATTGCGGCAGTGATGGAGCTGTTCCGGCCGGGAGACCACGTGATTGCAGATGCAGATTTATACGGTGGAAGTGTAAGGCTTTTTCAAAAAATCAGTGAAAAGAACGGAATTGTTTTTTCACGGGCAGACTTAAGCAGTGAGGATGTGCAGCAATACATTACAGAAAACACAAAGGCAATTTATATAGAAACCCCTACTAATCCCATGATGCATGTAACAGATATAAGAAAGCTCAGCGAAATTGCCAAAGCGCATCAGCTTCTTGTGATCGTTGACAATACCTTTATGTCACCTTACTTTCAAAATCCCTTGGAGCTTGGCGCAGACATTGTTGTTCACAGCGGCACAAAATATTTGAATGGACACAATGATGTGATAGCAGGCTTTACAGTGACGGCAGATCAGGAGCTTGCAGAGAAACTCAGATTCATTTTTAAGACCACCGGTGCCTGTCTTGCTCCCTTTGACAGCTGGCTGGTGCTCAGGGGTATCAAGACGCTGGCGCTCCGCATGGAAAAGGCACAGGAAAATGCCGTGAAGCTTGCGAGATGGCTGGAAGGGAAAAAGCAAGTTACAAAGGTGATTTATCCGGGACTTGAAAGTCATCCGGGGTATGAACTTATGAAAAGGCAGAGCCGGGGATTTGGCGCAATGATCACATTCGAAGTTAAGAGCAGTGATCTTGCAAAATCGATTTTGCGCAGGGTGAAATTGATTCAATTTGCAGAGAGTCTTGGAGGAACGGAAACTCTGATCACCTATCCGGTTACCCAGACCCACGCAGATGTCCCGGAAAAGGAACGGGAAAAAAATGGAATCACAGATCGGATTCTTCGTATTTCCACGGGAATTGAGGGCGCAGAGGATTTGATTAGGGATCTGGAACAGGCATTTGAGGCAGATGAATAGGTAGGAAGGAAGAAGCAAATGGCAGAGAGAAATCTGGATTTTGATAAAGTAATTGAAAGAGACAATACGAATTGCCTGAAATACGATTTCAGGGTGGCAAGAGGGATGCCGGCTGATATTCTCCCTCTCTGGGTGGCAGATATGGATTTTCAGATATCCTCCTACATTCAGGATGCGATAGAAAAGCAGGTGAGGCACGGAATCTATGGGTATAGTGAGGCGGGAAATGAATATTTTGAGACGGTCAGTTCCTGGCTAAGGCAGCAGCATGGCTGGGAAGTAGAACGGCAGTGGCTGGTGAAAACACCGGGAGTTGTGTTTGCACTTGCTATGGCGGTAAAGGCATTTACCAATGTAGGAGATGGAGTATTGATTCAAAAGCCGGTTTATTATCCGTTTAGCGGTGTGATACTGGATAATAAGCGGAAGGTTGTGGATAATACACTGGTTTTGGGTGAGGATGGAAGATATCATATTGATTTTGAAGACTTTGAGGAGAAGGTGGTCAGTGAGAATGTGAAGCTGTTTTTCCTCTGTAATCCTCATAATCCGGTGGGAAGAGTCTGGGAAAGAGAGGAGCTTGAAAGGCTGGGAGATATCTGCTGCCGACATCATGTCATTGTGGTCAGCGATGAAATCCATTCTGATTTTGTATGGAAAGGAAAGCATCAGGTGTTTGCAAATCTGAAGGAAGAATATCGGGATATTTCTGTTACCTGCACAGCGCCAAGTAAGACCTTTAATATTGCAGGGCTTCAGGTGTCAAATATTTTTATCCCGAATACGAGATTGCGTCACCAATTGAAAAGACAGCTGGATGCCAGTGGTTACAGCCAGCTGAACGCAGTCGGAATTGTTGCATGCGATGCAGCTTACCGGTATGGCCGGGAATGGTATAACGGAGTATGCAACTACATTAAGGAAAACATTGAATATGTCGGAAGGTATCTGGAGGAAAATATTCCCGGTGTAAAATTGCTGAGGCCGGAAGGTACCTATCTTCTCTGGCTTGATTTCAGGGAACTCCATTTATCCGATGCGGCACTGGAGGACCTAATCATTAAGAAGGCAGGGCTGTGGCTCGACAGTGGAGCTATTTTCGGGGATGCCGGGAAGGGCTTTCAAAGAATCAATGCTGCCTGCCCCAGAAAAATTCTTGAGAAAGCATTGAATAAACTGGAGGAGGCAGTTCTTTCACTTTAGATATTGCCAGATTTATAAAAGTGTTTGACAACGTCATAAAAGGAACGTATAATATAAAACATATAATACCTACTGAATAAGTATGAAATAACAAAAACGTAAATCAATGAAAAATTAGGAGGAAAAGAAAATGAGTAAGATTAAAGAAAACGTATTGGAACTGATTGGTGGAACTCCCATTTTAAAGGTAAGCCGCTATGCTAAGCATGCACAGGTGCAGGAAGCGACTATTCTGGCAAAGCTGGAGTATCTGAATCCGGCAGGCTCCGTAAAGGATCGTATCGCACTTTCCATGATTGAGGATGCAGAAGAGAAAGGAATTCTCAAGCCGGGAGCAACCATAATCGAGCCTACTTCCGGGAATACCGGTATCGGACTTGCAATGGTAGCAGCAGCCAAGGGCTATAGAGCAATTCTTACCCTTCCCGATACCATGAGTGTTGAAAGAAGAAACCTTCTTGCAGCTTACGGTGCAGAGCTGGTATTGACAGAGGGTGCAAAGGGAATGAAGGGTGCCATTGCCAAAGCACAGGAATTAAGAGACTCCATTCCCGGTGCAGTGATTCTTGGTCAGTTTGTAAATGCAGCCAATCCGAAGGCGCACAGAAGCACAACCGGTCCTGAAATCTGGGAGCAGACAGAGGGTAAGGTTGACATCTTTGTAGCAGGTGTAGGCACCGGCGGAACCGTGACCGGTGTGGGAGAGTATCTTAAATCTCAGAATCCTAATGTGAAGGTTGTGGCAGTAGAGCCTGCGACAAGCCCGGTACTTTCCAAGGGAACACCAGGTGCGCATAAGATTCAGGGAATCGGTGCAGGCTTTGTACCGGAGGTCTTGAATACAAAGGTATATGATGAGGTTATTACCATTGAGAATGAAGATGCTTTTGCAGAAGGTAAGGCTTTTGCGGTAAGTGAAGGAATTCTGGTTGGTATATCATCAGGTGCTGCACTGAAGGCGGCAACAATTCTGGCTAAGAGACCGGAAAATGCAGGAAAGACCATTGTAGCCCTGCTTCCGGATTCCGGCGATCGTTACTTATCAACACCGCTGTTTAGTAATAATTAATTTTTTGTTTAGATAAATATTGACATTTTAAAATGGTAACAGTACAATAAACTGACTATTTATATCAAACTAAAAGAGCATATCTCTTAATTGAGGAGGAACATTATGAAAAAAGCAGCAAGATATATGCTGAGTCTTGTACTGACCGCTGCCCTTGTATTTGCAATGGTCGGATGCGCATCAGGCAACAAAGAAGGAGGCACGGTAAACATTGGAGTTACAGATTCCCTGGGGGGTGTAAATCCTTTTACAATTGACCAGACGGAGATTAATAAGTACGCGCTGGATTTGATCTTTTTACCGTTGATGGAGCTTGATCAGGATCTTAATTTCCAGGGAATGCTGGCGGATTCTGTTACCACCGAGGATAATATTAACTTTTTGGTGCATATTGATGATAAGGCAACCTGGTCAGACGGCAAACCGGTTACGGCAGAGGATGTGGCATATACGGTGCTGCGTTTAGCAAGTCCGGTTGTCAATAATACAACATTAATGCTCTATGCATTTGAAGGTGTCGGTGATGATGGCTTTGTGGAAAAGGGTGCGACCGGGATTGATGGTATTCAGGTGATTGATGATAAGACTGTTCAATTTACATCTAAATACCCGATGGCATTGACTACTTTCCAAAATACCTATGCAAGATATCTGCACATCATGCCCAAGCATGTGATTGAGCAGTTCAGTGAGGAAGAACTGACCACTGCAGACTGGTTCAATCATCCGGATGTCATCAGTGGACCTTATTTCCTTAAGGATTATGATAATGATCACTATATTTCCTATGAGGCGAATGTTGATTACTGGAAGGGAGCACCCAAGATTGAAAAGCTGAACTTTAAGATTGTGGATGCCAGCCAGATTTATTCCGGTCTTCAGTCAGGTGAAATTGATATTACCCATCATACTATGACGGCAATTCCTCAAGAGGATTACGAGAGTATTGAAGCTCTTGAGAATGTAGAGGTAGTATATGGCTTACCGATTACCAATCAGTCAGCATTTATCCAGACCAAAAACATTCCGGATGCCAGGGTACGTCAGGCACTTTTGTATGCTATTGACAGGCAGCAGCTGGTAGATCAGCTTTTGAAGGGACATGGAGAGGTGGTTGACGGATTCCTTTCCTCAGCAAGTCCGTTCTATGATGACAGTATTACACCTTTTTCCTATGATCCTGAAAAGGCAAAGGAATTGCTTGCCGAGGCGGGCTGGGATGGCTCCAAGACACTTAAGTTCTTCGTAAACTCCGGTGATTCAACCTTTGTGAACGGTGCACAGGTTCTGGTAGCACAGTGGGCTCAGGTTGGTATCAACGTAGAAGTACAGACCGTAGATCTTGCAACGCTGATGACCAAAGCGGGAACAGACGAATATGATATTATGGCAGTTCAGTATACCTACGCGCCGGTGGATCCTTATCCCGATGTAAGCTGGCTCCTTAGTGGGGAAGACAGCTGGACCGGTTACAGTAGCGACGAGATCAATGCAGCACTGGAAGGTACACAGCAGACGAGTGATGTTGAGGAAATTAAAGAGCTGTATTCTGTTGTAGACAAAAAGGTACAGGAGGATGTTCCCATGTTCTCTGTATATATTATCAGTGCACAGGGGGCAGTAAGCAAACGCTTAAGCGGAGCAAAGCCAAGTGTTTACGGTTTCTTTAACAATGTACAGAATTGGGAGATTGCTCAGTAACGAGTACTAAAATTAACAGTGAGGAAAAGCTATGTCGCATTTACTGGAAGTGAAGGAATTGACCACAGGCTTCACCGGTGACTACGGAAAGACAATCAGTGTAGATCACGTCAGTTTTCATGTGGATGAAGGAGAGGTTGTTTGCCTGGTAGGGGAGTCCGGATGTGGAAAAAGTGTGACGTCACTGTCAATAATGGGATTATTAGGAAGGGGCGGGGCCGTCGTTGACGGCTCTGTCCTGTTTGACGATAAGAATCTTCTTTCCATGACAGAAAAAGAACTGGATGAGATTCGTGGCGATCAGATCACCATGATTTTTCAGGATCCGCTTACCTCCCTCAATCCCGTTTTTACGGTGGGGAATCAGATTACGGAAAGCATCAGAACCCATATGCATCTTTCTAAAGAGGATGCAAGAAAGCGTGCGGAGAATCTGCTTGAGAAGGTAGGTATGCCGGATGCTCATGGAGTGATGAAAAAATATCCGCATACACTTTCCGGCGGAATGCGTCAGAGGGTAATGATTGCCATGGCGCTTGCCTGCAATCCACGGCTTTTGATTGCGGATGAGCCGACCACAGCCCTTGATGTAACCATCCAGGCACAGATTATGGAGCTTCTTTTACAGCTTCAAAAAGAAACAGGTATGGCAATGATTCTGATCACGCATGATATCGGACTGGTAGCCAATATGGCGGATCGGGTACTTGTCATGTATGCGGGACAGATCATAGAAGAAGCACCTGCAAAGGAGCTGTTTCGCAGTCCAAAGCACCCTTACACGCAGGCACTTCTCAATACGGTACCGACGATCAGGGATTCCGCAGAGAGAAGGCTTTTGGCAATTCCAGGAATTGTGCCGGAAAGCTATGACGATATCAGAGGCTGCCGCTTTGCAGACCGGTGCAGATTTCGCAGGCCGGAATGCGATCATCCCCAGGAGGACTATCAATTTGAGGACGCTCATACTGCCAAATGTATTGTGAGCAGGGAAGGGGGTATTCCGTCATGAACAGAAGGGAGAATCCCCCGCTTATTCAAGTAGAAAATCTGAAAAAATATTATCCTATCAAGGGAGGGATTACCAGTCGCACAACAGGTTATGTAAAAGCAGTGGATGGCGTAAGCTTTTCGATTAAGGAGGGCGAAACACTGGGCTTGGTAGGAGAGTCTGGCTGCGGGAAATCCACAATTGGAAGGCAGCTGGTCGGGCTGGAAAATCCCACAGAAGGAACGATATATTATCAGGGAAGAGATCTTTCAAGGCTGAAAAGAGGAGAACTGCAGGATATCAGAACCCAGCTGCAAATGGTGTTCCAGGACCCTTACTCTTCCTTAAATCCCAGAAAACATATTTTTGAAATCTTGGCACAGCCGATGCTGTACCATAAAATTTCTACAAAGGAAACGGTGGAGAAGGATATTCTTAAAATTCTGGATATGGTGGGACTTTCCCGCAATGTTCTGGGAAGATACCCTCATGAATTCTCCGGCGGACAGAGACAACGGATCGGGATTGCCAAGGCACTTTCCCTTAATCCGAAGTTTATCGTCTGTGATGAGCCGGTAAGCGCTCTGGATGTGTCCATACAGGCACAGATATTAAATCTTCTTAAGGAACTGCAGCAGGAGCTTGCACTTACTCTGCTATTTGTCGGGCATGGACTTGGAGCAGTAAATTATGTGAGTGACCGGATTGCGGTTATGTACCTTGGAAAAATTGTGGAAATAGGAGAAGCGAAGGAAATTTTTCGAAATCCGGTTCACCCATATACCAGGGCATTGCTGAATGCGGTACCGGTTCCGGATCCTGAGGAAAAACTAAAGGTGAAAAAGCTTCTTCAGGGAGAAATCGGGAATAGTACCAATCCGCCGTCAGGGTGTCGTTTTCATCAAAGATGCCCGTATGCGACAACGATCTGTTCCCAGAAGGAACCGGGGCTATCAGAAACAAGTGCAGGCTCAGGACACTATGCCGCCTGTCCGATTGTAATGCAAAGTAAGGAGGTGCAGGAAAATGGGTAAGTATATTTTAAAAAGAATTCTCATCGCGATTCCTGTGCTGATCGGCATTACGATCATTGATTACGCGATTATGTGTATGGCGGGGAGCCCTTTGGAGATGTTGCAGGGGCCCAGGGTTTCCGAGGCAGCAGTGGAAGCAAAGAAAATAGCATTAGGGTTGGATAAGCCTTTTTATGTACAGTATTTTGTGTGGCTTGGGCAGCTTCTTCACGGGAATATGGGTTATTCCATCAAGTCCTATCAGCCTGTCAGTGAAATGATCAGCAGTCATTTGGGACCGACTCTTCTTCTGATGGGAGTGTCCCTTCTGGTGAGCCTTCTCGTGGCAGTTCCGGCAGGAATTTACAGTGCGATTCATCAGTACACCAAGGGTGACTATGCAGTAGTTACATTTTCGTTTTTGGGAAGCAGTGTACCGGGCTTTTTTCTGTCATTGCTTTTGATTTATATTTTTACTGTTAAGCTTGGATGGCTTCCGTCAAGCGGCATGACCACTCTCGGAATGGGAGGAGGCTTTCTTGATGTGCTGCAGCATATGATTATGCCGGTAATCGTGCTTTCTACTTCTATGGCAGGAAGCAACATCAGGTATATCCGAAGTGCGGTACTTGAAATTCTACAGCAGGATTATCTGCGCACAGCCCGTGCAAAGGGAATCGGACATTTTAAGGTGATTAATAAACATGCGCTCCGGAATGCACTGGTTCCGATTGTTACCGTGATAGGGATGGAGATTCCCGTGCTTTTTGGCGGCGCTGTGATTATTGAGCAGGTGTTTTCCTGGCCGGGACTTGGTCTTATGACCATGAGTGCAATTACCAGCAGAGATTATCCGGTCATCATGGGAGTGTGCCTTCTGTCCGCAGTGGTAGTATTAGCGGCAAATCTGATTACGGATATCCTGTATGCATTGGTAGATCCTACGATACAGCTTGACTAGGAGAAGCGGAATGGGAAAAAAGAAGCAGACAGAACAGAACGTGAAAGTAAATAGGGATATTGCAAGCGAAAGCTATATGCAGACGGTTTTTAGACGGTTCCGCCGTCACAAGCTGGCACTGATGAGCTTGATTGTCGTGTGCATTCTGGGTGGAGCAGCTCTGCTTGCTCCTTTCATTGCTCCTTATGAGCCGGATGCAATTGTAGGTCCTTTTAGCGGAGCGCCGAGCAGGGAATTCTGGCTGGGAACGGATCAGATCGGAAGAGATGTGTTCAGCCGGCTTCTTTATGCAATGCGTATTTCCCTGCTGGTGGGAATTATGGCGACATTGATTTCTACCGTGGTGGGTGTAATCCTGGGGCTGATCGCCGGATACTTTGGTGGCGTAGCAGATATGATCATTATGCGTTTTACGGACATGGTTATGTCCTTTCCCTATATTTTGCTGGTGCTTGTGGCAGCGGCTATTTTTAAGCCGGGATTGTGGAATATCATTTTGATCCTGGGATTTGTAGACTGGCCCGGCATTGCAAGGCTGGTCCGCGGAAATGTACTGAACCTTCGGGAAACGAATTTTATTAAAGGAAATATTGTGGCAGGCATGCCGCTTAGACATATTTTGTTTTCAGAAATCCTGCCGAATACGGTTGCACCTATTCTGGTATATGCAACCTCGGTACTGGCACTTTCCATGCTGGATGAGGCGGCACTCAGCTTCCTTGGACTGGGAGTTCAGCCTCCCACCGCAAGCCTTGGCAATATGCTTAACGGTGCCCAGTCACTGACCGTTCTTACCAGACAGCCCTGGCTATGGATTCCGGCGGGACTTTTGATCGTGATTCTGGTCATGGCAATCAACTTTATCGGAGACGCGTTGCGGGATGCACTTGATCCCAACAGCAGGTAATTAGAGGGGAAAATGATGGCAGAACTTGAAAAGAAATTGATTGAATATTTTGAGTGGTTTCATGCACATCCTGAGCTGTCTTATGAGGAATTTGAGACAACTGCAAGAATTCGGGAAATTCTGGTGTCGGCAGGGGTGGAAATTCTTCCCTGCAATCTGGAAACGGGACTTGTTGCAATCATTCGGGGGAAGAAGGAAGGGCCGGTACAGGCACTTCGATGTGACATTGATGCCCTGCCGATTTTGGAAGAAACAGGTCTTTCATATCAATCAAAATATGATGGAAGGATGCATGCCTGCGGACATGACTTTCATATTGTGGCGGGGATAGGCTGTGCCCTTCTTTTGCAGGAGCAAAAAGCAGAGCTTGCAGGAACGGTTAAGATTATTTTTCAGCCTGCTGAGGAAAGCGCCCTGGGTGCACTTAAGATATTAGAAACGGATGCGATGACGGAGGTAGACAGAGTATGGGGCATTCATGCAGACCCTACTAATGAGGCAGGCGTTCTGGGCATCAGAGAAGGCTATGTGACAGCTGCTGTTGACCGTTTTTTGATCAGAATTAAGGGTGTGGGCTGCCATGGCGCACATCCGGATGACGGGATAGATCCCATTCCGGCAGCAACGGCAATGGTGCAGGCATTTCAGACCATTGTCACCAGAAATATCAATGCCTTTCACCCTTCACTTATCAGTGTCACAAGGATTGAAGCCGGAAATACCTGGAATGTGATTCCGGAAACAGCTGAGCTTGAGGGAACCGTCCGAACGATGGACGCAGAGGACAGAATCCTTTTTGAACAGCGTATGAGGGAAATTGCGCAGCAGACTGCACAGGCTTACGGCGCGCAGGCTGAGGTGGAATGGATAGCCGGTCCGCCTGCCACCTATAATGACGCTGGTATGGTAAAGGAGAGCATGAAGGCAGCGCAGAAACAGGGACTTCGTGTGGTGCCGGAGGAAAGCTCTCTGGGCGGAGATGATTTCGCATTTTTTGAACAAAAGATACCGGGCTGCTATATTAAGATCGGAACCGGCAAGGGTCCCACGATTCATCAGCCGGAATTTCAGATAGACGAGCAGGTGATTCTGCCTACAGCGAAATATTTGGCAGCACTGTTTTGTGAATAGATAATGTATTTGAAAGAGTCGCCGTCAGGCGA
>JAUNDN010000007.1:40601-81254 GCA_030526045.1 Bacillota bacterium
AAAAAAGGAGCAAAATCAAATTTTGCTCACACTTCAGTTTCCACTATAACACAACAGAAAATAAAAGTCTAGTAATTGTTTTTATTTCTGGTACAATTGCAGATACAGTGATGAGAGGGGGAGGAAGCTATGGAAGAAAGAGAAACAAAAAGAATTGCAGAAACGGGACGCGGGGCGGAAGAAGCATATCTTCAAAAAACATTGCAGGTGGTGAAGCATAATGTAGAGACCTATGAGAGTGAGATGGCGAGGATGCAGGAGGAGATTGACGAGATGCTGGATCATTATCATGACAATGATGATGAAATCTACACTGCACTGAGTAACACGGTCACCATGCGGGACAACATGAAGCATGCACTTACCAAAAATCAAAAGGCAGTAAATAAACCCTATTTTGGCAGAATTATCTTTTATGATGAAACCCTGAAGAAAGAGGAATCACTGTATATCGGAAGAGGCGGAATTGCAAAAGACACAACACACCAGATGGTCATTGACTGGCGTGCGCCTGTTGCCAACGCATATTATGAAAACGGGCTGGGAAAATGCAGCTATCCTGCGCCCGACGGGAATGAGCTTCCTATTGATCTGCAACTGAAGCGTACCTACGAGATTGAAGAAGGAAAGCTCCTTGACTATTTTGATACGGAGGTGGTTGCCAATGATGATCTGCTGACCAAATACCTTGCTAGAAACAAGCAGGCGGTACTCGGTGAGATCATAGCGACCATCCAGAAGGAACAGAACGAGATCATCCGGAAATCACCCTATCACAATGTGATTGTGCAAGGGGTGGCGGGCTCCGGGAAAACGACGGTGGCGATGCACAGAATATCCTATATTCTTTACAATTATCAGGAACGCTTCAGACCGGATGACTTTTATATTGTGGGAAGCAACCGAATTCTCCTGGAATATATTACCGGTGTCCTGCCGGATCTAGACGTGTACGGTATCAGGCAGATGACCATGGAACAGTTGTTTATGAGACTTCTGTATGAGGATTGGGATGAGAAGAAATACCGCATTTTGGAGAATTCACAGGATGACCGGAGTGGCAGTGTACGGGGAACCCTTGGATGGTTTGAGGAATTGAAGGATTATTGTCTTAGCATGGAGAGGGAAGCTATATTAGCGGATACTGTTTATTTGAATCCCAAACAGTTTGTGGAGGGGATCCGGGACGGCGTGGTAGGCGTATTTGATGAAACTATCGGAAGGAAGGCCTGCCTCGGGGATCTGCTTGAGATTCTATCCGGTGATTCGATAGCGGATTATGTCAGACAAACGCCCGGCATGTCTATCCAGAGCAAGATCAATATGCTCAATGAACGTCTCCTGATCAAAATAAAAGATGAATTTCTGAAAAATGGCATCCGTTATACGGAGAAAGAGCGAAAGGCAATTCTGAAGGCTTACCGGGGAAGATTCGGGAAGAGGGTCTGGAAACGTTCAGTTTTCGATATGTATCGGGATTTCCTGATATTGCAGCGGGAAAAGGGCTATCAGGTAAAGCTACCGGACCGGGAATTTGACGTGTACGATCTGGCAGCACTGGCGTATCTGTATAAGAGAGTGAAGGAGACTGAGGTCATCAGTGAAGCTCATCATATCGTTATTGATGAAGCCCAGGACTTTGGGATGATGGCATATGCAGTTCTTAATTTCTGCATCAAAGACTGCACCTATACGGTGATGGGGGATGTATCCCAGAATATTCACTTCGGCTATGGACTAAATGACTGGGAGGAACTGAGAACACTTCTGTTAACCGATGAAATGGACAGCTTCGGGGTGCTGAAAAAGAGCTATCGAAACACAGTAGAGATTTCTGAATTTGCATTGAAAATCCTGCATCACGGAAGCTTTGCGGCTTATCCGGCAGAACCGATCATCCGTCATGGGGAGCCGGTGAGCGTAAGGCAGGTTCCTTCCGATGAGACACTGATAAGAGAGGCAGCTTCCATTTGTGCTAAGTGGCAGAAAAAGGGACTTAGTACAATCGCAGTGGTATGCCGCAGTGAGCAGTGTGCCAGGAAAGCCGCACAGGAGCTTGGAAAATGGATTCCTGTTGCGGAGAGTAGTCTGGAGAGAGCAGTTTTTTCGGATGGAGTTATGGTATTGCCGGTGGCTTATACCAAAGGTCTTGAATTTGATGCGGTACTGATTCTGAATCCGGACAGAGATGATTATCCGGTGGATGACGGACATGCAAAGCTTCTATATGTGGCAGCTACCAGAGCTCTTCATGAGCTGTGTGTGCTGCATACGGGAAATCTGACAGGGCTGATTGCGGATCCTGTGCCGGAGCGGAAATCGGAAGGACAGATCGAAATGCCTGCTGCCGGTGAAAATCCGGCTAAACGAGAAGCAGAGTGCAATAAACGGGAAGAAGACCGAAAAGGAAAGCAGAATAGAGTGGAAACAGGAAGTGAGCAGACAAGGATTCCCAATTCTGTGGCGCGCAGGAAGGTTTCGGCAGTTTTGCGCACGCCAAAGCCGATCAAAGAACCGCCCAAAACCATGCTCCTTACAGGAGTGAAGCCGATCCGTATCAAGCACTCGGGGCAGGGAGAGCAAGCAGGTGCTGCACAAAATGAGAGCGCACAAATGCAGCAAGAAGAAAAGAAAATAAGCACCGGACGTGCGGTAGGTATGTGCTTTGGAGATATGCCTTCAAACGAAAGACTCCGCCCTGCAGGTCACGCGAAAATTGATCTCTCCGTGAAATGGGTATACAGACAGGAGGACGGGCTGTACCTGCAAAGCAGATACGGGGTGCTGCGCCTTAGCCCGGTGAAAAGTGATGTGATACGCGTTACTTTTACCAGGGAAGGTCAGCCGAAAAAGAATGTTCATAGGAAAATTGCATTGCGTGAGACAGAAAAATTCTGGATGTACAGGGAAACCGGAAGCATTGTGGAGCTTGTGACAGACGAACTTTGTCTGGAGGTGGACAAGCAGACAGGAGCAATCCGGTACCGGAATCGGGACAAGAAGCTGCTCTTGGAAGAAAGAAAACAGGAATGCCGCCAGATCGATCCGGCAGGAGAGGGAATGACATGGGTGTTTTTTGAACGGCAGAAGGGGGAGAAGCTGTACGCGCCCGGAACTGCCGGAGCGGAGGGACTTACATTAAATGGAAGTGCCCGCTATATTCAGCCGAGCACTTCCGAAAAAACGCTACCTTCCGTTGTCTCCGATCAGGGCTATTGCCTCTTTGCAGCAACGGACAAACCGGTTATCTTTTGTGATATTCCGGCATATGGTTCCTATCTTGCCGTAGAAGGAGAAAAACAGCTTGATTATTATTTCTCGCTCATACGATCAAGCAGCTCAATTTTTGTATCATAAAGCTTCCTGGAAAGATCCACATATATCTGATGAGGATTAACGAAACGCTTGGTTTCATCCCAGAGGGTATCCTGCTCCTTCAGGCAATATGCCCTGATGTCCATAACCTTTGGTGATTCATAACAGCATTCGCCGCCTTTAAATACCGGGACGAGAAGTTCACGCAATGTGAAGCTTCCGGCAGGGAGCTTCGTCTTCTTCCAGGGCTCCAGAGGATCAAAGAGTAAAAGAGGTTCCTCCTCGCTGAAATGCTCACCCACCAGACAGATGAGATCTGCCTTGACCTTGCCGGTTTCCTTCTCATAAATGCGGTAAATGGTCTTGTTACCGGGGTTGGTCACCTTTTCGGAGTTTTCGGATAATTTGATTTTGGGGATAAAGTCTCCATTATCATCCATAACAGCAGCAAGCTTGTACACACCGCCAAATGCCGGATTATCCTTTGCGGTAATCAGGTTGGTCCCAACACCCCAGGAGGTGATTGCAGCACCCTGTGCCTTCAGTGATTCGATCAGGTATTCGTCCAGATCATTCGATGCGGAGATAACAGCATCTGTGAAACCGGCGTCATCCAGCATACGGCGGGCTTTTTTGGAGAGATAGGCAAGGTCGCCACTGTCCAGACGGATTCCGTAGAAGGTGAGCGGAATGCCTGCAGCACGCATCTCACGGAAAACGCGGATGGCATTGGGGACACCGGATTTTAAAGTATCATAGGTATCCACCAGAAGAATGCAGGCAGAAGGGTACATATCGGCATAAGCCTTGAAGGCGGTATATTCATCCGGAAAGCTCATGATCCAGCTGTGGGCATGGGTTCCCTTTACCGGTACATCAAAAAGCTGTCCGCAAAGCACGTTGGAGGTTCCGATGCAGCCGCCGATCATGGCAGCACGGGCTCCATAGATGCCGGCATCGGGTCCCTGGGCACGGCGAAGTCCGAATTCCATGATACCGTCACCCTTGGCGGCATAGCAGACTCTTGCAGCTTTGGTTGCAATCAGGCTTTGATGATTGATGATATTCAGGATGGCTGTTTCTACCAGCTGCGCTTCCATGATAGGAGCAATCACCTTTACCAGAGGTTCTCTCGGAAAGATGACAGTGCCTTCCGGAATCGCATAAATGTCACCGGAAAACCTGAAGTTTGCCAGATAATCCAGAAAGTCTGCATCAAAGATGCCAAGACTGGAAAGATAATCAATGTCTTCCTTGGAAAAATGCAGTTCTTTGATATATTTGATCAGCTGCTCTAAGCCTGCTGCAATGGCGTAACCGCCGTCACAGGGATTGTTCCGGTAAAAAGCATCGAAGATCACGGTCTCGTTCCGCTCTTTGTGTTTAAAGTAACCCTGCATCATGGTAAGTTCATAAAGGTCCGTGAGCAAAGTTAAATTTTGTCTGTCCATAAGAATCTCCTTCGGCTCTATACTTTAAAAAATTTGTAAAATCATTTTTATATTTTACACCCTTAGAGAGGTTTTGTGTTAAAATTTTTCTTAGGTATATTGATAACGGCAGAAAAAAGTAAGAGGAAAAGATGAAGATATTTATTTGTGATGATGAACTTTTGATCTTAAAGAAGATTTCTGAGAAAGTAAAAGAGATATTAACGGACTGCACGGTTACGGAGTTTTCGGACAGCTTCAAATTGCTGGAGGCTATAAAGAAAGAGGAATGCGATCTGTTGCTTCTTGATATTGATATGCCACAGATCAGTGGACTTGAGGTGGCAAGTCAGCTTAACCGGCTTGAGTATAAACCTTTACTGGTGTTTGTGACAAGCCATGATGAACTGGTCTATGACAGTCTGATGTTTCATCCTTTTGGCTTTATCCGGAAAAACTATCTGGAGGAGGAGATTGAAAAGGTTCTTCGTGACTGTGAGGGTGAACTGTCCTTTCGGGAAAAATATTTTACTTTTAAGAGCGGCAGTGGAAATGTCCGCCTAAGGGTCTCGGAAATCACTTATCTGGAGGGTGATGGAAACTATCTGAAACTGTATACAAAGGATCGGATGTATCGAATCAGGGATACCATAGCCGCAGCACAGGAGGCACTCTCCGAAAAAGGCTTTATCCGTTTCCATCGGGGTTTTTTGGTGAACCAGCAGGCAGTGAAGGTACTCGACACCGATGAGGCGGAATTGATGACGGGAGAGCGGATTCCTATCGGAAGAAACTATGCAGAAGAGGCTAAGAAACAGCTTATGAGGTATATGCTGAAATGAAATCTTATCGCAATCTGAAAAAAGAGTATGATGCACTGGAAGAAAAATACAGAATCCTTTTGGCACAGAATTCGGAGCTTGCGTATGAACTTACAGCATTGAAGGACGAGGCGGAGCATATTCGTATACAGGATACACAGATCCGCACCCTGCACCAGAGCATTCGTCATTTAAAGCATGATATGAAAAATCACCTCATGGTAATTGGTTCCTGTCTTAATGACAAGGAATATGAGGAAGCAAAGGAGTATACCTCTCAGATACTGGATAAGCTGAATGCGGTACATAGCTATATAGAAACGGGAAATTCCCTGCTCAATCATATTGTCAATCAAAAGCTGGAAGCGGCACGGGAAAAAGGAATTGTAGTGAAAGCCGAGATTGAGAACCTGTCCTTTGAGAACATGAAGAGTATGGATTTTTCGGCCATGCTGTCCAACCTTCTGGACAATGCTATTGAGGCATCTGAAAAGGAAAAGAGCGTGAGAGCGGAAATGAATGTAAGCATATTTAAGAAGCGTGGATATGAAGTAGTCTGTGTGAAAAACAGAGTCGGAAAGTCCGTTCTGCAAAGGAATCCCGGACTTTCTTCCACTAAGGATGAAAGTGCCGCACACGGAATAGGCATTCTGCAGATCAGGGAAATTGCGGAAAAATATCACGGGATGTGTGATTTTTATGAGGAGGACGGTTTCTTTTGTGCCAGTGTGTTTATCCCTAAATAACTGTTGTTTATCCCAATCCCTTGCGTTCAGATTCAGCAGGGGATATTTTTACTTTATAAGGAAACCCCAGAGGTATCTAAAGATGATCATTTTTGATAATGTCAGCAAATTTATTCTTAATCAAGTAAGCATTCATGTACCCCAAGGCAAAACAGTCGGTCTGATTGGTGCATCCGGGGCCGGAAAGACCACCTTTTTAAAGCTGACATGCGGACTGCTTACACCTTCAAACGGCAGAATCTACACATTGGGTTTAAAACCGGCATTGGAACAGAAAGGACTTTTCAGGGAATTGGGTGTACTGTTTGCAGACACCTCAGCTTTGAAAATGGAAGATACAGTTGCCGGTAATTTTGAACTACTAAGAAATATATATCAAATAGACGTTGACAGATTTCAAAAGGATTACCGTGAGCTGACGGAAAAGCTCGGTTTTGCTTCCATATCCGATAGAATTGTGAAGGAACTGTCGCTTGGGCAAAGGCGGCGGGTGGAAATTGCTGCGGCATTGATTCATCGTCCTAAGCTGCTTTTGCTGGATGAGCCAACGATAGGCCTTGATGAGAATGCAAAACAGGCTTTTTATGAACTGATCAGGGAGCGGGAACTTGAAGGCCTTACCGTAGTTTTGACATCTCATAACACGGAAGAGATTTCAAAAATATGTAACAGAATTGCCCTGCTCGATCAGGGAAAACTCCTCTATTACGGTACGGAAGAACAACTGAAGAAGCGATTTGTGCCCACGGATACGATACAGCTTGAGGTGGAGGGAAGATTGCCGGATCTGGAGGATCTGCCTCTTGTAAGATATACGGTGGATGAGAACAGACTCAGCCTGTCGTTTGATGCTAACTGTGTGACGGCTGCAGAAATATTAAAGCTGGTCATGCAACAGACAGTAGTGAAAAAAGTGGAAATCAGAAAGCCGGAGCTTTCGGATGTCATTGTCAGCCTGAAGACTTATGACAGAACGAAAAACTTATTGATTGATAAAGAGGAAAGGGAATAAGAATGGGTTGTTTTATTGATGTGAGGAATGTCAGCAAGACATTCCGGGTAAACAAGCGCGCGGCAGGGGTGTCGGGGATGATTGCAAATCTTGTGGCACCGAAATATGAGAAAAAACAGGCGGTAAGAGATATCAGTTTTTCCATTGAAAAAGGAGAAATGGTAGGCTTTATCGGTCCAAACGGAGCCGGAAAGTCTACGACAATTAAGATGCTTTCCGGAATCCTGTATCCGGATAAAGGAGAATTAAGCGTAAACGGATATATTCCCTATAAACAGAGAAAGGAATATGTGGGAAGCATTGGTGTGGTATTTGGTCAAAAGTCCCAGCTTCAGTGGGATCTGCCTGTAATTGACAGCTTTGAGCTCTTGAAGGCAATTTACAGGGTGCCGGAGGAAACCTACCGGAAAAATCTGAACAGGTTTACAGATATGCTGGATATGGGGAGCTTTTTAAACCAGCCGGTAAGGCAGCTTTCTTTAGGACAACGTATGAGGGCAGACATTGTGGCAGCGCTACTGCATTCACCTGAAATCGTGTTTTTTGATGAGCCCACCATCGGTGTGGATGTGGTGGGAAAAGAGACCATCAGAGACTTTATCCGGGAGCTGAACGAAGAGGATAAGGTTACAATGATTTTTACTACGCATGATATGCAGGATATTGAAAAGACATGCAAGCGTCTGATCATCATTGACGAGGGGAGTAAGGTGTATGACGGCTCCTTATTTGGCATTCGTGAAAGATACGGGACAACGCGTCAATTGGATGTGGAATTCGGATCGCCATGTCAGATAGAGCCGATCAATAAGGTTGAGATACGTCAGCTGGACGATCTCTCTGGCAGAAGACAGCGCTTTGTTTTTGAAAATAAAGAGGTACAGATCAATGAACTGATGAATCATCTCCTGACCCATTACGATGTCAGGGACATTAATATATCAGAACCGGAGATTGAAGGAATCATCAGGAAAATTTACAGCGGGGAGGCTTCATAAAATGTTTCTGAAACCATATTTGGCGTTCGCAAAGAAAAGCTTTCTGGGGCGAAGTGCATACCGGTTTGATCACCTTATGAGCATCCTTAACACCTGTCTGCAGATCTTGATCTTCTGGGGAATTTATCAGGCACTTTATGGAGGAAGGAGTGAGGTTGACGGTATCACAATGACAATGGTATCTACCAGCTTTATTCTTTCCATGGGGTTAAAGGCAGTCTTCTATGTGGATGATTACTTCCTGCCGTCTAAGGTATGGGACGGAAGCATTGCAAATGAATTTTTGAGACCGGTCAGCTTTCGCGGAAGAATGCTTGCCGAAAATGCAGGGAATGCTATTTTTAATATTATTTTTCATTTTTTGCCGGCGCTTCTGATTTGTGTGGTGCTGATTGGAATATGTCCGCCTGAAAGTGTAGGGATGCTAATTTGCTTTTTCCTCAGCACCATTCTGGGCTATGGCATTCTGTGGACGATTAGTTTCGCAGTACAGGCGGCATCCTTCTGGGCAATCAACATCTGGAGTCTTGCAACTCTGAAGGATGTACTCATCAATGTGTTTTCAGGTACCATGATACCGTTATGGTTTATGCCGGAATGGATTTATGAAGCCTTGCAGTTTACACCTTTTCCATACATTTATTTTACGCCGGTTCAGATTTATCTTGGACAGCTTTCCTATTCGGAAATCGGGCGGCAGTACATGCTGCAGCTGATATGGATTCTGCTGATTTATCTGTTGGGGAATCTTCTCTTCAAAAAGGGACAGAAAAAGCTTGTGGTACAGGGAGGTTGATCGGGAATGAAAAGCGATACGCTACAGATGATGCTGATTTACACAAAGACCATTATGAAGGCATGGTTTCAATATCGGTCAAATGCCCTGCTCAGCTCGCTTACGGTCTTTTTGCGGGAGGCAACAGGGATTATTGTGATTTATTTTACTCTGCTTAAATTCGGAACGCTGGGCGGATGGGATATTTATGAAATGCTTTTTCTGTTCAGCCTGTTGTTTCTGACCTATGGCATTATGATTATTTTCTTTACGGGACTGAGGGACTTCGGAAAAACGGTTCGAAACGGTGGCTTTGACCGGTTTATTCTGCGCCCGAGGGGACTGCTCTTTCAACTGATTTTTACCAATGCAGACTGGTTTGCAGCCGTCGGACATGGCGGACTGGGCATTGTACTGTTTCTGATTTCCGCAGGCAGGGTGGGGATTGAGTGGAACGCAGTCAATATCGTTTATTATTTGTTTACGGTGGCTGGCGGAGTGCTAATACAGGGAGCGATTTTCCTTTTACTTGCTGCCTTAAACATCTATCTGATTGAGACAAAAAGCCTGAAAGAACTGTTTTATTGGAATATGAGAAAATTTGCAGGATACCCGATCAGTATCTTTCACAAAGCAATTCAGGTGTGTATGATCTATATTGTTCCGTTTGCTTTTGTCAATTATTTTCCTGCCCAGTATCTGCTTCGCAAACCGGACATGGCGCAATACCCGCAGCTGTATCTGTACATTACACCGGTTGTGGGAATTGTCATGTACCTGGTAGCGTATGGATTTTGGAAATACAGCCTGAAATATTATAAAAGTTCGGGGAATTGATGTCGGACTTTTTATCTCTATATAGGCAGGTAGGATTTTAAGCGGTCAAAGTCTCCTGCATAAATGATATTCAGCAGCTTATCCAGCTTCATCAGACCTGTTTTCAGCGTATCCAGGGAGATGGAGCGGGATTCCAGCGCAGTAACCAGTTCATCCAAATCAACCACCTTCACAAACCCATCGGGATAAATAATCACATCGGCGAGAAGATCTGTCACGATCATCGTGTTCTTGACAGGATCATAGTTGAAATCCACAATATCACAATACCAGTAAAGAAGGGAATCATCCTCGCGGCAGAATTTGCTTACTTTAAAGCCTTCCTTTAGGAAATAGCAGGAAGAGCCGTGATGGAGGTCTTTCTTGGGGTGGAGGGCATTCCAGGTAGTGACAATCCGCTCTTCGTCACAGGACTGAATGATGTCGTCCTTGAGCAAAATGCATTCCTCAGGAATGATGCGTCTGCGATACAAAATGGGATTTGTCATGAAGCCTCCTTCCACGAAATGAGATTCGTGCTAAAAAAGTGTTAAGAAAATATACTTATAAAATAATTGCAATATTGAGTTATGCAAATAGTACTATTAATTAAGAGGAAAGTCAACGGATTTAAAGAAACCGGAAAAGGAAAAATTAACCCTGTTTTTCAACATTATTTTCCTAGACATAAATAGAAAAAATGGGTATAATTTAAAAATGAGAGCTTATGGGTGGAACGATGTGGTAAGCATCACTATTTTGAAAGGGAGAGGCATGTGAAGTTCAACCGTAGCGTATATCAGTCACTGATGATGATCGGACAGTTTGGAATTAACATGTTGGTCCCTGTTTTTATTTGCTCCTTTCTGGGAATGTTTCTGGATAAGAAGCTGGGAACAAGCTTTCTGATCATTGTATTCTTTTTTATAGGGGCACTGGCAGGTGGCCGGAATGTGTTCCGATTTGCCAAAAGAATTTATTCAAAGAGCAGTGAGCAGTCTGCTTACCTGCACGAGAGCAGAAGAAACAGGAGCAGTAAAAATGAAGGGAAAAATCACCGGGATAAACAGGACACTGTTTGAGCTGGAAACAGGCATTTTACTTTTTGGCGCGGTATGTCAGCTGTTTGTTTTTCCGGTAAAGGATAAAGCGGCATACAGCCTTGGGCTTTGGATCGGCATATTGACAGCAATGATCAGTGCTTTTCATATGTGGTGGTCACTGGACCATGCGCTTGATCTTGATGAGAAGGCAGCCGTGAGCAAAATGAGCACCCACAACATTTTGCGCTATGTTGCCATCACGATTGTTCTTGCCCTGACTGCAGTCAGCAAAATTGCAAATCCGCTTTCTGCATTTCTGGGAATCATGAGCCTGAAAGCATCTGCTTATATGCAGTTTATTACCAAAAGAATCAGTTATCTGATATATGGGGAAGAAATTCTTCCTCCACTGATAGAAGAACCTGACAAGGAACAGGATAGGTAAGGAGGTGAAGATATGGGACAGGGAATTTTGCTTTCCGGAGAAACAAGTGTGGATTTTATGATTCACGGCGTTTTTTCTTATGAATTGTTCGGACAGACTCTGTGGATCACGACAACGCATGTGTGCGTACTGCTTGTCATGCTGATCATCATAGGCTTCTGCATTGCGGCAAACCGTGCTGTGAAACATGCTACCGAAGTGCCCGGTGCATTTCAGAATGTGGTGGAGATGATTGTGGAGATGCTGGATGGAATGGTCAGCGGTGTAATGGATAAGCAGGCCATCAGGTTTCGAAACTATATCGGAACCATCTTTATTTTTATTCTGATCAGTAATATTTCGGGATTACTGGGTTTAAGACCACCTACCGCGGATTACGGTGTAACTTTTGCGCTGGGTATTATCACATTCACACTGATTCATTTTAACAAGTTTAAGTATCAGAAGGTTTCGGGTGTCCTGAAGGGGCTTTGTGACCCTTGGCCGATTTGGGCACCGATCAATATTGTCAGTGACCTTGCGGTTCCGGTTTCGCTATCGCTTCGTCTGTTTGCCAACATTCTTTCGGGAACGGCGATTATGGCGCTGATCTATGCACTGCTCAGCAAGGTTGCCATTATCTGGCCGGCAGCGTTACATGTATATTTTGACCTGTTTTCGGGTGCAATTCAGACCTATGTATTCTGTATGCTGACGATGACATACATTACGGATGCATGCAATACGGGAGAATAGCAGGTAACAGGCTTCAAATTTATAATTTATAATCCAAAAATAAAATGTGAAAAGCACAAGGAGGAAACAAAAATGGATTTTAATACGAATTTTATCTTGGGATGTTCAGCAATTGGTGCAGGTCTGGCAGTTATTGCCGGTATCGGACCCGGTGTAGGACAGGGAATTGCAGCAGGACATGCGGCAGCAGCAGTGGGAAGAAATCCCGGTGCAAAATCTGAAATCACTTCCACCATGTTACTTGGACAGGCAGTTGCGGAAACAACAGGTCTTTACGGTCTGCTGGTTGCAATTCTGCTCTTATTCGTAAGACCTCTTTTAGGCGCTGCTCAATAAGTCAGACGCCCTGAAACAGCCCTTTAGGGACTGAATGAAATCATAAGAAAGGAGGCTTACGGATGGAACCCAGATTGTTTGACCTTGACCTGCAGCTTTTGGCAGATTCGGTGCTTATGATCATTTCGGTTTTTGTACTTTTTCTTGCAGCGTCTTATTTCCTGTTCAACCCGGTCAGAGAGATGCTGGCAAAGAGACAGGCCAAGATTAAGGATGAACTGGACAGCGCAGCAAAGGACAAGGAAGATGCGGAAGGCTTAAAGAAGCAGTACGAGGATAAGCTGAAAAACATCGATAAAGAAGCAGAAGAGATTCTGAGTGATGCGAGAAAGCGTGCACAGGAAAATGAAAACAGAATTGTGGCTGATGCGAAGGAAGAAGCTGCCAGAATTATAGAGAGAGCGAAGGTGGAAGCAGAGCTCGAAAAGCAGAAAGCTGCAGACGATATGAAGCGTGAAATGATTGTGCTTGCTTCCATGATGGCAGGTAAGGTAGTAAAGGCATCTATCGATACAACCGTACAGGAAAGCCTGGTAAACGAAACGTTAAAGGAAATAGGTGAGAGCACATGGCAAAGCTAGTTTCTACAACATATGGAGAGGCTTTGTTTGAACTGGCTGTCGAGGAGGGCAGAGAGGAGGAATTCTTAAGTGAGGTTGCACAGCTTAAGAGCCTGCTTGATGAAAACCCTGATTTTGGAAAACTGATGAATCACCCAAAGATTCTTAAGGAAGAAAAGCTTAAGGTTTTGGAGGAGGTTTTCGGAGGAAGAATTTCCAAAGAGCTGCTTGGATTTTTACATCTGGTGGTGAGCAAGGACAGATATGGCGATATTGATGCGATACTGGACTTCTTCATCAGTGAAGTCAAAAAGCTTAAGGGCATAGGAATTGCCTATGTGACTACGGCAGCGGACTTGAACGAAGCAAAGAAAAAGGAAATCGAAGCGAAGCTGCTTGCTACCACATCCTTTCAAAAGATGGAAATGCACTATCAGGTTGATGAAGACCTGATCGGCGGCATGGTCATCAGGATCGGAGACCGGGTAGTTGACAGCAGTGTCAGAACCAAGCTGTTTGAGTTGCAGCGGGAGCTGCTGAAGGTACAGCTGTAAGAAAGAATATATAAGAAAGGTGCGTAAGAACCATGAATTTGAGACCGGAAGAAATCAGTTCTGTGATAAAAGAGCAGATTAAAAGATACGCTTCAGAGCTTGAAGTTTCAGACGTCGGTACTGTCATTCAGGTTGCCGACGGTATAGCCCGTGTACATGGTCTGGAAAACGCAATGCAGGGAGAACTTCTGGAATTTCCCGGTGAGGTATATGGAATGGTACTGAACCTGGAGGAGGATAATGTAGGTGCAGTACTTCTCGGAAGCCAGAAGAACATCAACGAAGGTGATACGGTCAAAACGACCGGGCGTGTAGTTGAGGTCCCTGTAGGCGATGCCATGATGGGACGAGTAGTAAATGCGCTGGGACAGCCGATTGACGGAAAAGGGCCCATCCAGACAGACAAATATCGTAAGATCGAAAGAGTTGCATCAGGTGTTATTACCAGAAAATCCGTTGATACCCCGTTGCAGACAGGAATCAAGGCAATTGATTCCATGGTGCCAATCGGAAGAGGACAGCGTGAGCTTATTATCGGTGACAGACAGACCGGTAAAACTGCAATTGCAATTGATACAATTATTAACCAGAAGGGACAGGGAGTAAAGTGCATTTATGTTGCTATCGGCCAGAAGGCATCCACTGTTGCTTCTATCGTGAACACTCTGGAGGAATCAGGTGCAATGGCATATACCACTGTGGTTGCTGCTACAGCAAGTGAGCTGGCACCCCTTCAGTATATTGCACCCTATGCAGGTTGTGCAATCGGTGAGGAATGGATGGAGAACGGTCAGGATGTGCTGGTTGTTTATGACGACTTAAGTAAGCATGCTGCCGCATACCGTACACTTTCCCTGCTTCTCAAGCGTCCACCCGGACGTGAAGCATATCCCGGTGACGTATTCTATCTGCACTCAAGACTGCTTGAACGTGCGGCAAGAATGAGCGAGGAATACGGCGGCGGATCCCTTACGGCATTACCAATCATCGAAACACAGGCGGGAGACGTATCCGCATACATTCCTACGAACGTTATTTCCATTACAGACGGTCAGATTTATCTGGAAACAGAAATGTTCAATTCCGGTTTTCGTCCTGCTGTTAACGCAGGTCTGTCCGTATCCCGTGTTGGTGGTGCTGCCCAGATTAAGGCAATGAAAAAGATTGCAGCACCTATCCGTGTGGAGCTTGCCCAGTACAGAGAGCTTGCAGCATTCTCCCAGTTTGGTTCTGAGCTTGACGCGGATACCAAGGAAAAGCTGGCACAGGGTGAGAGAATTAAGGAAATTCTGAAGCAGCCTCAGTACAAGCCGATGCCGGTTCAATATCAGGTAATCATCATTTATACAGCGACCAACAAGTATCTGCTTGATGTTCCTACTGAGGATATTACAAGATTTGAGGCAGAATTCTTTGACTTCCTGGATACCAAATATCCTGAGGTTCCGAATGCGATTGCGGATGAAAAGGTGATTTCCGAAGCAACGGAGGAAACCTTAAAGAAGGCAATTACAGAGTTCAAGGCAGCTTTTTTGAAATAATCATGGAATTAAGATAAGGATAAGGTGATATTATGGCTTCAATGCGAGACATAAAGAGGCGTAAGGGCAGTATACAGAGTACCCAGCAGATTACCAAGGCCATGAAGCTTGTTTCCACTGTAAAGCTGCAAAGAGCAAAGCAGAATGCGGAAAAATCAGGAACCTACTTCCGATATATGTATGATACCGTGAATTCAATTTTGAAAAGAACCAAGAATCTGGATCATAAGTATTTGAAATCCGGTGAAACGGGTAAAAAGGCAGTGATTGTCATCACATCAAACAGAGGTCTGGCAGGAGGATATAATTCCAACGTGATCAAGCTGATCACAAGAGGCGAGCTGGCTGATGAAAATCTGGCAATCTATGCTATCGGCAAGAAGGGAAAAGAGGCATTACAGCGTAAGTATGAGATTAAGGCAGACTACTCCGATGTGATAGAAGAGCCTGCTTATGCGGACGCAATGGCAATCAGCAAAGAGGTATTGGAAGCTTTTGCAAATGGCGAGATCAGTGAGATTTATCTTGCTTATACGGCATTTAAGAATACGGTGGTTCATATTCCTACGCTTTTAAAGCTTCTTCCGGTAGAAATATCACAGGAAGAAACACAGGAGACGGTTGGGGACGAGGAAGCTGATGACAACAGAGCACCTATGAACTTTGAACCGGAGGATGAGGAAGCTTTAAATCTGCTCATACCCAAATATATAACCAGTCTGATCTATGGCGGAATGGTTGAGGCAGTGGCAAGTGAGAATGGCGCCAGGATGCAGGCAATGGATTCTGCAACCAGCAATGCGGAGGAGATGATAGACAATCTGACGCTGCTTTATAACAGAGCACGTCAGGGCTCTATTACGCAGGAGCTGACAGAGATCATTGCAGGTGCAAACGCAATCTCATAGGCATTCGCAAGAGGGGCTGCCATCGGGTGGTTCCCACGATAGAAAGAGGATATGACCTGACTCTTTGTCAGGCAGGAATGGAGGAAAAATGGCAGATATGAATACGAGCAAGAGCAGCTGCTCGGGAAAAATTACACAGATTATCAGTGCCGTTCTGGATATTAAATTTACAGATGGCAGACTGCCGGAAATCAACGAAGCTATCAAGATTCCTTTAAAGGATGGCGGTGAGCTTGTAGTTGAGGTAGCGCAGCATCTGGGCGATGATACAGTCAGATGTATTGCTATGGGATCTACCGACGGACTTGTCAGAGGAATGGAAGCGATTGCAACAGGCGCTCCCATCAGCGTGCCGGTAGGTGAAAATACTTTGGGACGTATGTTTAATGTACTTGGCAATCCCATCGACAATAAGCCTGCGCCGGAAGGCGTCAGCTATGAACCGATTCACAGGGCAGCACCTGAATTTGTAGAGCAGTCAACTCAGCAGGAGCTGCTGGAAACCGGTATTAAGGTCGTTGACCTTCTTTGCCCTTATCAGAAGGGTGGTAAGATTGGTCTGTTCGGTGGTGCCGGTGTTGGTAAAACCGTATTGATTCAGGAGCTGATCAGAAATATTGCGACTGAGCATGGCGGATATTCTGTATTTACCGGTGTTGGAGAGAGAACCAGAGAGGGAAATGACCTTTATCATGAAATGATCGAGTCGGGGGTTATCGACAAGACAACCATGGTATTCGGTCAGATGAATGAGCCCCCCGGAGCAAGAATGAGAGTTGGTCTTACAGGCCTTACGATGGCAGAATACTTCCGTGATAAAGGCGGTAAGGATGTGCTGCTGTTTATTGATAATATTTTCCGTTTTACACAGGCAGGTTCAGAGGTTTCGGCTTTGCTTGGACGTATGCCTTCAGCGGTTGGATATCAGCCGACCCTGCAGACGGAAATGGGTGCTCTTCAGGAACGTATTACTTCCACCAAGAACGGTTCCATCACCTCTGTACAGGCTGTTTATGTACCTGCGGATGACTTGACGGACCCCGCACCTGCTACTACATTTGCCCATCTGGATGCGACAACGGTTCTTTCCAGATCTATCGTTGAACTTGGTATTTATCCTGCGGTAGATCCTTTGGAATCCACCTCCAGAATTCTGGATCCCAGAATCTTAGGTGAGGAGCATTATCAAACAGCCAGAGGCGTACAGGAAATCCTTCAGAAATATAAAGAATTGCAGGATATCATTGCAATTCTCGGTATGGATGAATTGTCAGAAATTGATAAATTGGTTGTTTCCCGTGCAAGAAAGGTACAGAGATTCTTATCTCAGCCCTTCTTCGTAGCAGGACAGTTTACCGGGCTCCCCGGCAAATATGTTCCGATCAGCGAGACTATTCGCGGTTTCAAGGAAATTCTTGAAGGTAAGCATGATGACATTCCTGAAAGCTATTTCCTGAATGCCGGCAGCATTGATGACGTACTTGCCCGCGTGAAATAATAACGGAGGGTAAAGATGGCTGAGAACAATTTATTTACATTGAAAATCATTACACCCGACCGCATGTTTTACGAGGGAGAGGTTTCTATGGTGGAATTTAATACCACAGAAGGAGAAATCGGTATCTACAAAAAGCATGTTCCCACGACTGTAATCATAAGTCCCGGAATCCTCACCATTACCGAGAAAAACGAAACAAAGGAAGCGGCACTTCATGCGGGATTTGCAGAAATACTGCAGGACGAAGTTGTCATTATGGCGGAAATCGTGGAATGGCCGGAGGAAATTGATTTAAAGAGGGCAGAAGCGGCCAGGGACCGTGCTCAGGAACGGCTCCAAAGCAAAACACCGGAGACGGATGTCCTGCGCGCAGAAACAGCTCTGCAGAGAGCGCTTGCCCGTATCCATGTTATTAATTAGTAGAATGAAGAGAAGCGCTTTGTGCTCTGATAGAGCGCAAGGCGCTTTCATATATTTATTGTTTGCAACAGCTGTTACGGACATGAAGAGAGATCAGCCTTATGGAAGAGAAAGGGCAAAATAGTACCGATATGTCTCAAAATGCATATGATAGATGTAAAGACGTAAGGAAGTTATCCATATGTATGAACGTAAAATTCTGCCTTTTTATATGACGTATCCGCTTCCCATGTACTACCAGGAGGAAGATTCCATTATCCGTGATCTTGAATATCTGCAGCAGATGTATCCTTCAGAGGCAAAAAGATATCAGAAAATCATTGCAGGGATTCTGGATAAGCTTGACTATGAAGGAAGCATGATCTATGATGAATATCCCGATAAACTGCAGCTTTATAAGCTCTCAAATGATATTCTTGAGCGGATTAGGCGGGAAGAGGAGAAGGAGCATCCGGATCAGGATGTTTCTCCGGAAAAGTGGGAGTGGCTGGGGGATCTGATACAGATTCTTTTGTTTTATGAAATCTATAAGAGGCGGCACAATTCAAGACGTGGTATTCTTAGATTCTGATAAAATTTTTGTTGTGGTTTTGCAGGTAAATAAGTAAAATATAGTCATGACGTTAAGTTATGGCTATATTTATGTGAGGAAAAATCGTGGAAGAATTAAGAAACAGACTGGCAGATTTTTTGTCTGAAAGGCTATATCAGATTATCATCAGCAATCCCCGCAGGAAGGAAGAGGCATTTAAGGTTAAGGTCAGACCGATCATGATGAAAGGAAGCATCTGCTTCCAGGAGACGATTTCCAAGGGAACGCAGGTGTTTCATGATAATTATGAGAAAGACGGAATGCTGGACAGACTTGTGCGTTATATGGAGGAGGACTTCAGACAGCTGGAAGCACAAAGCATGGATGGAAAACTGAACGTTCTGGTAAGTAAAAAGGGAAGGATGACAATTAAGCAGCAAAAGGCTGATAGTTCCCAAAATCAAATGATGCCTGATATGTCACACAACCGCAGTAAACAGTATATTTTAAAGGAAGGAGTACCTGTCCCTTTTCTGATTGACCTTGATGTACAGACAGCAGAAGGAACAATTATTAAATCAAGATATAATAAATTTAAGCAAATAAATCGTTATTTGGAGTTTGTGGAGGACATCCTCCCTGCGCTCCCGAAGGAAAGAACAATTCATATCATTGATTTTGGCTGTGGGAAATCCTATCTTACATTTGCACTGTATTACTATCTCCATGAGCTGAAGCAGCTGGATGTCATGATCACAGGGCTTGATTTGAAAACAGACGTTATTAATAAATGCAATCAATTGGCAGAGAGGTACGGATATGATCAACTGCAATTTTTTCAAGGTGATATCAGTACCTTTCAGGGAGCAGAGTGTGTGGATATGGTTGTTACCCTTCACGCCTGCGATACAGCTACAGACTTTGCAATAAAGAAGGCAGTAGACTGGGGGGCACGGGTTATCTTTACGGTACCCTGCTGTCAACATGAGGTAAATAAACAGATTGAGAACGAACTGCTTTCCCCGGTATTTCAGTACGGGCTTTTGAAGGAAAGAATATCTGCCCTGCTGACGGACGGTATTCGTGCCAACCTTCTGGAAGAAGCCGGATATGAAACACAGGTCCTGGAATTTATCAGCATGGAGCATACACCAAAGAATATACTTATTAGAGCGGTCAAACGTGAGCGTGATGCTTCGGTAACCAACAGAAGAAAGAGCATCGAAGAATCAGGCACGGCTCTCCGGCAGCTCACGGATGCATTGCATGTGGAAACTACTTTGCAGAAGCTGATGAAAAATAATACTTTGTAAGCCGAATGGGAGAAATATGAAAAAAACAATCATTAAGGGAGCTATTGTAATTTTGGTATTTTTTACGGCTCTGTTTGTAATAAGCGGCATTATGAATAAGGGAAATACGGATATGACAGCGGAGATGGCGGATGCAACTCTTCCGGTAATATCTGTAAATTACGGAGGTCATGAAATCAATAAGATGTTCGGCTATCGGGAGGCAATGGAGACCAGCCAGATGCGGGAGAGCATCACTCCCTTAGCTTCCGGTCGAAAAATCAATCTGGTGATAAATCCCTATCAAAACAGAATTAATGAGATTGCCTATGAACTCAGAAGTGTTGATGGAAGCAGACTGATTGAGAATACTGAAATTCGGGAGTTTGAGCAGGCGGAGGATAAAATTGAGGTTTCCTTTGGGCTCAAGGATCTGATTGAAAGTAACCGGGAATATCTTCTGGTGGTCGTATTGACGTTGGAAAACGGGGAGGAAATTCGTTACTATACCAGGGTTATTTATCCGGAAGAGTATTATGTGATCGATAAGCTTGACTACATTGTGGATTTTTCAACCAGAACCTTTGACAAAGAAGCAGCAAAGGAATTGACGAAATATTTGGAATCAAATTCGGAGGGGGATAATACAAATTTCGGACGCGTCACGATCCATAGCAGCTTTAACCAGGTGACCTGGGGTGACCTTGAGGTCACCAGAGAAAGCCGGCCGGAAATCACCATAAAGGATATTGGTCCTCAGACGGGAAATTTTGTGATGCAATATTACGTTTCCATGCCTTACGGAGGGGAAATTCATTATTACCGGGTGAAGGAATATTATCGGGTTCGCTACACGGCAGACAGAATGTATCTTCTGGATTATGAAAGGACAATGGATCAGGTTTTTGATCAAAAGGGAGATGCTTACGCAAATAATAAGATCATGCTCGGAATCACCAGTGAGGAGACGGAAATTGTAGAGAGCGACGGCGGCAACGTGATTGCTTTCATTACCGGCAACCGCTTGTTCAGCTATAATGTAGCCGATAATAAGCTTGCATTCCTGTTTGGCTTTTATGACGGAAACCATTCGGATGAGAGAGCACTTTATGATGGTCATCGGATTAAAATTTTGAATCTGGATGAAGGTGGAAATGTGACATTTCTCGTGTTTGGTTATATGAACAGAGGACGTCATGAGGGACAGGTAGGAATTTCGGTATTCTTTTATGACAGTACGGTAAATACCGTTGAAGAACTGGTGTATATCCCGTGTGAGCAGGCACAGGAGCTCTTGATTGAGGAAGTAGATCAGCTTTCCTATATTAATAAGAACGGAATGCTTTACTTGAAATGGAAGAATCAATTTTATGCTATCAACGTTATCAATCGCAGTTGTGAAGTGATCGTGAAGAATCTGGACGAGGAAAGCTACAAGGTGTCCGAGAGCAATAAGATGGTGGTATGGCAGAAGGATGGAAATGGTTATGGCAGCAGAGAACTGGTGCTCATGAATCTGACTACCGGAAACCGGAAAAGTATTCAGGCAGAAGTGAATGAAGTGATTGCACCGATCGGCTTTATGGGAGAAGATCTGATATACGGAATTGCAAGAAAAAGTGATATAGTAGAGGATTATGCCGGAAATACGATATTTCCAATGTACTGTGTCCGCATTGAGAATGAGACGGAAGGCATATTAATGGAATATCAGCAGGAGGATATTTACATTTCCTCCGGTGAGGTGACGGGAAATCAGATTATCCTAAAGCGTCTGAAAAAGGAAGGAGATACTTATAAGGAAACTCTTGATGACCAGATTATGAATGCGGAGAGTATCGAGGATAATAAAAATGCAGTAGAAATAGCGGCTGTTGATAAATATGAGAAGCTGACGCAGATTTCATTAAAAAATAATATTGATGCGGCAACCATAAAGTATCTGACGCCGAAAGAGGTTTTGTTTGAGGGCGGAAGAAGCATTACACTCACTGATGCTGAAGGAAGGCTGGAAAACTACTATGTATATGGAAAATATGGCATAGAGGCATGCTATACGGACGTGGGAACGGCAGTAAAGACTGCAGACCGCATTTCAGGTGTTGTTGTGGGTGAGGATGGAGGTTATATCTGGAGAAAGGGCAACAGAAAACTGAGGAATCAGATTATGGCAATACAGGGTGAGGAGCTCAGTGAGGAGAGGAGCTCTCTGGCAGTCTGTCTGGATACGCTGATGGCATATGAAGGTGTTGTAAGAAATTCCGAATACATGCTTGAAAAGGGAGATTCAGTTCTGACCATTTTAGAGGAAGGTCTGGAAGGGGCACAAATTCTTGATCTGACAGGATGTTCGCTGGATGCTGTTCTCTATTATGTGGATCGTGAGATTCCTGTATTGGTTATGATGCAGGATGGAAGTGCGGTACTTCTGATAGGTTTCAATGAAAAAAATACAGTTGTTATGAATCCGGAATCCGGTACTGTATATAAGGTAGGAATGAACGATTCTACAGAGTGGTTTGAAAAGAACGGAAATCATTTTATTACCTATATCCGAAGCCAAGAATAAAAAAACAGCGATTTTCCGGTGCTTGCAACCAATAGTTTCCCCGGTTCAAACCAGAGTTGGTAGTGCAACCGGGGAAAATTTGTTTAAATCGTCCCATAAGGCAGGCCGAAAAAATAATAGAAGGAGAAAGCTTTTTAAAATGAATATTGAAATTGCAAACAGACTAGTTAATTTAAGAAAGGAACACAATCTATCCCAGGAAGCATTAGCAGAAAAGCTTGGGATCAGTAGGCAGGCAGTCAGCAAATGGGAAAGGGCAGAGGCTTCCCCTGATACGGATAATCTGATTCTGCTGGCACGACTTTACGGGGTGTCATTAGACGAACTGCTCAAGACGGAGGATGAGATCCCCATGCCGGAAAGAAGTGAACAGTTAGAAGGCACCGATAACCTGAAAGATGGAAGTACATACAGTGAAAAGGAGACCTGGGGGGACGGTGTCAATTCAGGAAGTAATGATAAGGACGAATATGTTCATGTAGGGTTTCAGGGTGTTCATGTGAAGGATCAGAACGGAGAGGTTCATGTTGGATGGGACGGCATTCATGTGGATGATAAGAAAAAGGGAGACAATGTTCATATTGATAAGAATGGTGTGTATGTCAATGGAGAGAAATATGATAAGGAATGGTTTTCTCACCACAGACATTTCCCGATGGGGTTGCTTATCACCGTGATCTATATTGTGATCGGATGTATGTGGAATGCATGGCACCCCGGATGGCTTTTGTTTTTCCTCATTCCAATCTGGTACTCTTTAGTGGATGCTATTGAAAAGAGAAATGCAAGCCACTTTGCGTATCCTGTTCTGGCCACTTTGGTTTTCCTGTGCCTTGGTTTTTTCCAATTTGCATGGCATCCGGGCTGGGTAGTATTTTTGACAATACCGTTATATTATTCATTGGTTGAATATTTGAAGGCGGAACATAGAAGAAAACAGGATCGTGATGTAAATCTGCAGCAGCCTGGGGAAGAAAGTGCAGGTGAAGCAGATGAATAAGAGTAAGCTTCTATTTTGGAGCGGAGCAGCAGTTATCCTTATCTTTGCTTTGTTGATCAGCATTGGAAGTGTAAGAGGAGCAAAAAGCATGAACGGTAATGGAGGGATTTTTACGTTCTCAATCGGAGGAAAAGCAAAGCTTAGAAACACCATAGAGTATCCTGCTTCTGAAGTGAATGCACTTACCTTAGAATATGGAAGCAAAAATGTCTATGTTTATCCGTCACAGGAAGATAAAATTGTGGTTAAGGAATATCTGATCAGTGATAATCCTGCAGCACAGGCAACTGTTACCGAGACAGAGAACGGAGAAGTGGTTGTGAGGGGAAGTCAGACCAATCATTTTGTATTATTCGGAATCTTTATCGGAATGGGAGAGCGAATTGAAGTCTATATTCCGAAAACGGAGCTGAAAGCACTTTCCATTACAACCGGAAGCGGTAATATCGCGTCGGAAGCAGATTTTACAAATGCAGAAGGGACACTGTCTGTTCAGGCAGGCAGCGGAAATATCCATTGGGATACAGCACTGGCGAAGGAACTCAGCTTTCAGGCAGGAAGCGGCAATGTCAGACTGGATAATATAACAGGAGTTATTAAAATTAAAACCGGAAGTGGCAATATAACATGTGATGGAATATCGGGACCAGCCGATATCAAGGCAGGCAGTGGCAATATTACTGTAGAAGAGTTCTGCGGAAGTGGAAGTGCTCTTGCAGGTAGCGGAAATATCAAAATAGATGCAGATGAAATAACAGATGATATTAAAATAGAGACCGGTAGCGGAAACAGCAGACTGGAGATCCCGGAGAGCTTGTCCTTCCGGTTTGAGGCTAAGACCGGTAGCGGAAATATCAATACTGATTTTGATGATGTCTTGACCTTCAATAAGAAGGGAAACCAGGCAGAGGGAAGCGTAGGAACGGACCCTGCAGTCAACATTTCCATGAGAGCAAACAGTGGGAATGTGAGGGTCGTTACAGATTAGAAAGATTTATTCACCCCATTTCAGAATTTTTATAAACAACCCGATTTCAAACTTGCTTTGCTTCGAACAAAGAAATCGGGTTGTAAATTTTCTGAAATGGGGTGATTGATTGTTAACTGAGACTGAAAAGTTTTGCACTGTATTTCTGAAGGGAGAATAGCAGGAGCATTCCGAGAACGCCGCAGGATATGATTTCTCCGATCGTTACAGTGATAAAGGAAAGCCAAAGGGGTCTGATTCCGTAGGCATACAGCAGTACAAAGGGAACGATCAGGGCATTTGCCACAATGGGGGGAACAGGTGCAAACCATTTACATTTACGCAACTTGCGGGTGAGAATGGCACCGATCAATGTAGCAAGGCTGCCAAAAATGATATCGGGAATCGCGCACCCTGTTAGAATGTTGGACAACAGACACCCTATGAACAGACCGGGGATGGCAGCTGGAGTAAAGTAAGGCAGAATGGTAAGCGCCTCAGAAATCCTCACCTGGATTGCATAGTTGGCAAGTCCCAGAGCATTTGCCAGATAGGTGAGAACAACGTAGAGGGCAGCAATCATAGCTGCCTGGGCGAGTGGTAACACATGACGAGATGATACGGCTGTTACCGGAGCCGCATGTTTGGTTTCTTTCATATTTTTTTCTCCTTTAGTTTTGTTTTTTTCTTCGCAAACTGCGATGCGGTCAGGAAGGTCTCGAACTGACCGGTTATTTATGGAAAAGCTTGATTTTAGAAGATTTTCCAAAGGTTTATTATACTGGAAAAGAAAAGAAAGTCAAGTGGCATTGCGGTTGCGAAAAAGGACTTTGCGTGATACATTAATTATAGTTATCTACTTAATCATTTATTGTTTTAAGGGAGGAATTCTGCTTATGTTTCAGGACAACAAAATCTGGATTGGAAAATCAGAAGACGAGAAGGTATACATATATCCGAAGATGGCAAACCGTCATGGAATGATTGCAGGTGCAACGGGAACAGGGAAAACCATTACCCTTAAGGTACTTGCAGAGTCCTTCAGTGACTGTGGCGTGCCGGTATTTCTGGCAGATGTAAAGGGAGACCTGGCGGGCATGTGTAAGCCGGGTGTGGTAAGTGAAAGCCTGCAAAAGCGTATCGATGGCATGGGACTTGCGGAAGAGGGATTTCAGTTTCACTCTTATCCTACCACTTATTGGGATGTATACGGGGAAAAGGGCCTGCCCCTTCGCACCACTATCTCTGAAATGGGTCCGCTGCTTCTCAGCAGAATCATGGGCTTAAATGAGGTTCAGACAGATATTCTTACCATTATTTTTAAGATAGCGGATGATGAGGGGCTGCTACTTCTTGATACCAAAGATCTGCGTTCCCTGCTTCAATATATCAGTGAAAATGCGAAGGATTATGCACAGCAGTACGGAAACATGTCCAAGCAGAGCCTGGGAGCAATTATTCGTGCATTGATTGCATTAGAAGCTGAGGGAGGAGAAACCTTCTTTGCGGAGCCTGCGCTGAATATTTCTGACTGGATGTGTACAGACTGTAACGGAAAGGGTGTCATTCAGGTGCTGGATTGCCAGAAGCTGATCAACAGTCCGACTATGTACTCCACCTTCCTGCTTTGGATGCTGTCTGAACTGTTTGAGGTATTGCCGGAGGCAGGAGACCGGGAAAAGCCTAAGATGGTCTTTTTCTTTGATGAGGCACATCTTCTTTTTGATTCTGCTTCAAAGACATTATTGGATAAGATCGAGCAGGTGGTAAAGCTGATCCGTTCTAAGGGTGTGGGCATTTACTTTATTACCCAGAATCCAAGGGATATTCCGGATGGCGTACTGGGGCAGCTGGGAAATAAGATTCAGCATGCGCTTCATGCCTATACGCCGTCAGAACAGAAGGCGGCAAAGGCAGCAGCACAGTCCTTCCGCGAGAATCCGGAATTTGATACCTTTGAAACGCTGACACAGTTGGGAATCGGAGAAGCACTGATTTCCGTGCTCGATGAAGAGGGTATTCCCACTGTGGTGAAGAAGTGCAGCATTCTTCCGCCTCAGAGTCAGATGGGGGCACTGGAGGATGAAGTGAGAAAAGCACAGATTACAGATCATCTGCTTTATACAAAGTATACACAGTACATCGACCGGGAATCCGCTTATGAGATCTTGGAAAAGAGAGTCGTGGCTGAGGATGAAGAAGAGAGGAAGGCAGCTGAGGCTACAGAAGCAGAGAAGCAGCGCTTGAAGGAAGAGGAAGCGGCTAGAAAGGCTGAGGAAAAGAAGCTTGCTGCCAGAGATAAGCAGATTAAGAGCGCAGCCAGGAGTGTGGCAAGCTCTGCAGGAGGTACGATCGGAAGAGAGCTTGGCAATCAGCTCGGCAAATCCATCGGCGGCAGCTTTGGTAAGAAGCTGGGTGGCAATGTGGGTGCTTCGCTGGGGAGAGGAATTCTGAGTACATTATTTAAGAAGTAAATGATAAAGGTGGAATAAGACAGGAGGGACTTACATGTGTACAGCAGCAGTCTATAAAACGAAGGATCATTATTTCGGACGCAATCTGGATTTCGATATTTCTTATGGAGAAAAGATTGCGATCACACCAAGAAATTATCCTTTTTCCTTTCGAAAAGTAAGTGGCTTTGAGAATCATTATGCCATGATCGGCATGGCAACAGTGGTGGGAGGCTATCCTCTTTATTATGATGCCACGAACGAAAAGGGTCTCAGCATGGCGGGATTGCTTTTTGCTGGAAATGCGGTATTTCAGCCGGAGGCAGAAGGCAAGGACAATGTGACACCTTTTGAATTTATTCCATGGATATTGGGGCAATGTGCAGATTTAAAGGAGACAAAGGCGCTTCTTGAGAAAATCAATCTGGTGAATATTCCGTTTAGCGAGGAGCTTCCGCTCTCTCCGCTCCACTGGATGATCTCTGATCGGGAAGGCTCCATCACCGTTGAGGCGGTTCAGGAAGGACTGAAGGTTTATGAGAATCCGGTTCAGGTATTGACGAACAATCCTCCATTTGATATGCAGATGTTTAACCTGAGTAATTATCGGAACCTGTCTACTGACAATCCGGAAAATCTTTTTGCAAAGGGGCTGGAGCTTAAGACCTACAGCCGCGGTATGGGGGCAATGGGACTGCCCGGGGATCTATCCTCACAGTCGCGCTTTGTGAAGGTTGCCTTTACCAAAATGAATTCTCTTTCCGGAGACTCGGAATCCGAGAGTGTCAGCCAGTTTTTCCATATACTGACTTCTGTGGAGCAGCAGCGGGGATTGGTACACATGGGAGAGGGTAAATATGAGATTACCATTTACAGCTCCTGCTGTAATACCGACAAAGGAATTTATTATTATACCACCTATGAAAACAGTCAGATTACCGGCGTTGACATGCATAGAGAGAACCTGGACGGCGACAGTGTAGTGACCTATCCGCTGATTACCGGACAGCAGATCCGAATGCAGAATTAGTGGTAGCTATCAGGACTCATCGAAAGAAAAGTGAATACGGTTTAAAAAGAACTGAGCAACGGGACCAACCAAAAAGGCACAGATGATGGTGCCGATGCCGAAAACGCCACCAAGCAGAAAGCCTGTTACAACAAAGCAAATATCCACAATGACACGAATGATCCCAAAGGGCTTATGAAGCTTATCGGCAGCTACAATTGCCACCAGATCGTTAGGACCGGTTCCCGCTTCCGAGCGTATGACAATGGTCATACCGAGAGCTAAGATGATGCAGCCGGCAACAAGAAGGATCAGACGGAGCGGAAGCGCAAGCCTGTCGTTGATAAAGCCGCCAAGAAGCCATGTGAAAAAGTCAATGATCGGACCACCGAAAAACATACAGATGATGGTTCCGATGCGGATATAGCTTTTATCGACAACGAGAAGAACAAGAATGATCAGAAAGCAGATCAACATGTGAGTTCTTCCGTGAGTAATCGGCAGACCGGCAGGCCAGGGGATACTGCGGAATAATCCCTGAATGAAGACATTGAATGGATCAGAACCTAGATTGGTCTGAATAAACAGGGTGACCCCCAGGTGGGCAATGATCAGACCAATCAGTAATATGACAATTTTTTTTATAAAAAGTTTCGTTTTCATCTTTTGCACTATCCTTTTTATGAGAGTTATATATTGATTATATAATAGGAAGAGCATTGTTACAAACGAAAATATAGATTGGTTAATTATGTGGAGGCTTTTATGAGAGGAAGAGGGATAGTAACAGCATGTGTCATAATGCTAGCCGGAGTTCTGGCTTTGCAGGGGTGCGGCAGGAAAACACCTGCAGGTACCACAGAAGAAACGAGCAGAGAGCTAACGATGGAATCAGTTAAAACAACGAAAACAGAGGAAATATCGGATTTGCCGGAAGCAAAAACAACAGATGCTTCAGCTCCCTCATCCTCACCGACCGAACACGGTGATAATCCTACAGAAGAAAGTAATACGGAGTTACATAGAGAGCAAGATTCCCCAAAGGCTGAGTTGGCAACACCAAGGGCAGCAGGAGCCCTGCATGTGGAGGGTACCAGACTGGTGGATGATAACGGGAATCCCATTCAGCTAAGAGGGCTTAGTACCCACGGACTTGCTTGGTTCCCCGACTATATCAATGAGGAGTGCTTTCGGCAATTCCGTGAAGATTGGAATGTGAACGTGATCCGGCTTGCCATGTATACTGCAGAAGGTGGCGGATATTGTACGGACGGTAACAGGGAAAGATTGAAAACCCTGATTCAAAGCGGTGTGGAATATGCTACAAACCAGGATATGTATGTCATTATCGATTGGCACACCTTGTCAGACAATAATCCTAACACGTACCTTGAAGAATCTAAGGATTTTTTTGATGAAGTGTCCAAGGAATATAAGGACTATAACAATGTAATTTATGAAATCTGTAATGAGCCCAATGGAGGGACAAGCTGGAGTGATGTCAAATCCTATGCCGTGAAAGTGATTGAGACAATAAGGGCCAATGATGATGACGGAATCATTCTGGTGGGAACCCCTAACTGGTCTCAGTATGTGGACCAGGCAGCAGCAGATCCCATTACCGGCTATGACAATATCATGTATACCCTGCATTTTTATGCTGCCACCCATACCGATTGGCTGAGGGAGGGCATGAAGTCTGCTATTGTTGCCGGATTGCCGATTTTTGTGTCTGAGTTTGGTATTTGTGATGCCAGCGGAAACGGTGCGATAGATGAATATCAGGCGGAGCAATGGATAAATGTCTTGGATGACTATGGAGTCAGTTATGTGGCATGGAATATCTCCAACAAGAATGAGACCTCTGCGATATTTAACAGCAGCTGTAAAAAGGTGTCCGGGTTCTCGGAGAGTGATTTAAGCGCATCCGGAAAATGGCTTTATCATATGCTTATCGGAAAAGAGGATGTGATACTTGACGGAAAAGAGGATGTGGAATCTGCCGGAAATGAGAAAAAACAGGACGGTGACGTAGCTTCAAATGATTTGACAGCAGAATTGAACAGAGAGTCTCTTTCTGTGAAAGTGCAGGTTAAGAACAGCTGGGAGTCGGAGGGAAAGGCATTTTACCAATATGATTTGACAATAGAAAATACCTCAGGCAGTAATTGTGACAGCTGGGAAATTGACTTGCTCTTTAACGGTGACATTGCGCTTTCAGACGGATGGAACGGAGAATACAGCGTGGACGGCAGTGCTTTGCACATTACCTGCAAGGACTATAACGGTAATATTGATGCCGGTGAAAGTATAAAGGATATTGGCTTTATCGTCAGCGGGAAGAAGGATTTGAAGGTTGTTGAGTAAGGGCAATTTAAAATGGTAGTCGGATGGTTGGCATTTCATGAAGAGGAAGCATATAAGGCATGGAATTTAGCTGTCAGAGGCGAGCATTTTGACAAAATTGCTCCTATGTAAGGAGGTGCTATTGATGTATATTATTGATGATGTGTGTTATGCAGGTGAAGCAGTATCAGATATTAAGGTGAAAGAGGCTACAGTGCTGAGAGGCAGTATGCTTCTGATTACATTTTCCACAGGAGAACAAAGACTATTTGACGCTACATTATTAACAGGCTCGGCATTTGAACCCTTAAAAGATGAAAAGACGCTGGCAGATTTTACAATTTTTCATGGCGTTATGACATGGATGAATGGTGAGGTTGATATTGCGCCGGAAACTATGTATGCAGACAGCTATCCATATACATCCAGGAATGTAGGTGTTGCAGTTGGATAGTAAAGATGGATATTTCATATTGACAATGCAAATCACTACTGATAGAATTACACAAACAAAGGAAGGATAGGTCCATGATTAAATTATCAATCAGCATGAACAAAATGATCCAGCGACAGCAGCTTATTGTTAAAACTGACAATGGGCTTTTTGTGTTGTGTTCATAACAAGTATCTTTCTCTAGTTAATCTGAACCAAACGGTCGAAAGCTCAATGCGAGTTTTTGACCGTTTTTTATTTGTCGATTTTGTTAACTTGGAAAGGAGGTGTACCATGCCGGAACAGTCAGAGCTTCCCCAGCAGCAAGGAAAGCAAGAAATAATCATAGAAAATGGAAGAAAGGAACAAACGTATATGATATGTAAACGATTAACATCAAATGAACGCCCGGTATTTCCTAAAAGGGCAATTATTACGGCAGGTATGCCTTACGGAAATAAGAACCTGCATTTTGGACATGTAGGTGGTATGTTTATACATGCTGATATTTTTGCAAGATTTTTAAGAGACAGAATTGGAAAGGAGAATGTTATTTTTCTTTCCGGAACTGACTGCTATGGTTCGCCTATTTTGGAAAGCTATCGTAAGCTGCAGGAAGTGGGATATGAAGGCTCTTTGGAAGATTATGTGCGTGGTAATCACGAGAGACAGAAGAAAACTTTGGAAAACTATGGTATTAGTTTAGACTTTTTCGGTGCGTCAGCTTTAGGAGAGGCAGGGACGATTCATAAACGTGTATCTGCCAAAGTATTCCGAACTTTATATGAGAATGGATACATTCAGAAATTATCTGTGCCACAGTTTTATGATGAAGAAAAGAAGATGTTTTTGAACGGAAGACAGGTAATAGGGAAATGTCCGATACCGGGATGCACATCAGATAAAGCATATGCAGATGAATGCTCACTGGGACATCAGTTTTTGCCTTCTGAACTTATAGATCCTATCAGTTGCCTGTCAAATAAAAAGCCTGTTCTTAAAGATGTAGAGAACTGGTATTTTGACTTAGAGCATTGCGTCGATATGGTAAAGGCGTATAATGATTTTCTGCGCAAAAATACAAACACCCGTAAGTATCAGTTAGAAACTGTAGAAGAATTTTTGAAGAAGCCTTTACTATATGTGCCTAGAAAATATATAGATGATTTGGAAAAGTTAATTGCAAAATTCCCCCCTCATAAACTGACTGATGAGGAGAAGAAACCTTCTGTTGTCTTTGAATTTGAAAATCTGGATGACAGAGACAAGGCGAAAAGTGTTTTGGACGCAGAAAATATTCATTATACTTCCGGAAAGACGTTGGTTCCGTTTCGTCTGTCCGGCAACGTAGAATGGGGAGTGCCTTTTCCTGAATGTGAGGATTTAAAAGACTTGACATTCTGGGTGTGGCCGGAGTCATTATGGGCACCAATTTCCTTTACTTTAGCATATTTGAGAGAGAAGGAAAAAGAAGATGATTTGTCCAAGTGGTGGTATGATGATGAATCTGAGGTTTATCAGTTTATTGGAGAAGATAATATTTATTTCTATGCGATTGCTCAGACCGGATTATTTACGGGATTACAGGTCCCTAAAGGGGAAGTGCCGAATATGGAAAAGGTACACCTATCGCATATTATTGCTAATCGCCATTTACTGTATATGGATACAAAAGCCAGTAGCAGTTCAAAAATTAAGCCACCTACGGCAGATGAGTTGCTTGACTATTATACCAAGGATCAGCTGCGAATGCATTTTATGAGTTTAGGGCTGTCTTCAAAAAGTGTGGGCTTTAAACCACAGGTGTTTATGAAAGAGGAAGAACGTGTTGGTGTTGATATGGTTTTGAAAGATGGCAATTTAATTACCAATGTGTTTAATCGCCTGATTCGTACCTGCTTTTATGCTATTCAGAATAATTGTGATGGTAAAATCCCTGAGAGAGAAATCAGCGATGAAATAAATTCTTTGGCAGAAAAAGCAGTGCTTGAATATGAGCGTCATATGTATAACCATGAGTTTCATCGAATTTCATATGCTTTAGATGACTTTATACGGCAGGTAAACAAGTATTGGGTAAACAATGTAAAGACAGCGGATGCAACAGGCGATATGGAATTTAGAAAGCAGCTTATTTCTGATTGCTTTTATGCTTGTAAGATTATGGCGATTTTAGTTCATCCGATTGCACCGGAAGGGTGTGAAATGTTTAGAGAATATCTAAATGTGGGAGAAGAATTGTGGGATTGGAATCATATTTTTGAGCCTATTTCATTTTATGTTGAAGATGTAGAGAAACATAAATTGAAGTATCTGGAACCAAGAGTGGATTTCTTTAAGAAACATGATTGCCAGTTGGCGGCAATGTAGTTTTTGCGATTTTAATCCACAAAAATATGCAACTTTACAACAAAGACAGTACAATCAGGGAATGCGGAATTGGTTGACAAAGGAGTGCCGCATGTTAGAATAGAAACAAAGTAGATGACACAGAAAATGAATTGTGTTCCGGCAAATCCCTTCTATGAAAATGTTTGATTATGTGGGCTTTGTAAAGTGGAGGTAGGCCTATGGCATTAAAATATAATATTAGTTATGAAGTAGCATCTACAATTTTTTTGGTTATCCTGCTTTGTTTTTTTAAATTGCAGTACGATACAAATTCCAGACTGAATAATGAATTTAGAAAACTAATATGGTTTGGATTAATTGCAACGATATTGGACGTGATAACAGCCATTACCATCAGTTATGCAAGTGTGATTCCGGCAGGAGTGAATACTATACTGAATACTGTGTATTTCATGTCTGTTGCGATATTAGGATATCAGCTTGTATACTATAATTACCTTTATGTGTACAAAAATACCAAGACAAGTAAGATTATTCGATTTAATCAGATTGTAGTTGGTTTATTTGCTGTATTTCTGATTATTAACGTATTTAGCGGAATCGCATTTTCTTTTAGTGAAGATGGGGAGTATGTGAAGGGACCTGCACATTGGGTTGTCTATATTTCTGCAGCTTATTTTGTCCTTTGTTCTTCGGTGATCATGATTTGCAATTTGAGAAAATTTCGGATATGGCAGAGAATTTCTATCTCTTCCTTTGTGTTGCTTCAGGTTTCCGGCATAGTTCTTCAGATGGTGTTTTTCCCGGATACCCTTCTGGCACTTTTTATGAGTGCCCTGGGAGTTATGATGATACTCTTTACGGTGGAGACACCTGATTATCAGAAGCTTGTAATTACAATTGATGAATTGAGCGCAACGAAGAAAATGGCAGAGGCGGCAAAGGAGGAGGCAGAAAAAGCTAAAGAGATTGCGCAGCAGGCGAATCGTGCAAAGTCAGACTTTTTAGCTAATATGAGTCATGAAATACGAACACCGATTAATGCGGTGTTGGGTATGGATGAGATGATTTTAAAGGAGAGCACCAACCCGCAGATATCGGAGTACGCTTTAAATATCAAACAGGCAGGAAGTATGTTACTTTCTCTGATAAATGATATACTTGATTTTTCTAAAATAGAGAGCGGCAAGATGGATGTTGTTCCGGTTGACTATGATTTTGGAATTTTACTGGGTGATACGATAGATATGATTCGGTCCAAAGCAGAAAATAAAAATCTGCAGATTGAATTAAACATTGAATCCGGTACTCCGGTGCATCTGCATGGAGATGAAGTAAGAATCAGACAGATTATTACCAATATTCTTACAAATGCTGTTAAATACACACCGGAGGGAAAAATAACAATTACGGTATCCGGAAAGAAAGTCTCAGAGAAAGCGGTACAATTGTATGTATCCGTCAAGGATACCGGTATCGGAATTAAGAAAGAGGATATGGCACGGTTGGTTAATCCCTTCCAGCGTGTAGATGAAAGCAGAAACCGGAATATTGAAGGAACCGGTCTTGGACTTTCCATTACCATGTGTCTGTTGAATTTGATGGGTAGTCGCCTGGAAGTGGAAAGTACCTATGGGGAGGGCTCTGACTTTTATTTTTATTTGGAACAGGAACAGCTGGATGATGAGATCCTCGGAGAAGATATACAAAAATATTGTGAAAAAGTAAGAGGTGAGATTAGTGTTTCTACGGAGCAGTTCTATGCTCCTGATGCCAAAATTCTTGTTGTGGATGATAATGAGATGAATCTTAAAGTCTTTTTAGGATTACTTAAAAATCATGGTATGCAGATTGACACTGCAATGAGTGGAAAAGAATGCCTTGCACGAATTGAGCAAAATGCATATCACATAATCTTTATGGATCATCTGATGCCGGAGATGGATGGTGTGGAGACATTAAGGCGGATCAGGAAACTGAAAACAAATCAAAGTAAGGATGCAGTTATTGTTGCTTTGACCGCTAACGCAGTTTCCGGGGCAAGGGAAATGTTTTTGGAAGAGGGATTTGATGATTATCTTTCAAAACCAATTATTGCGATAAAACTTGAACAAATGATTCAAAAATATCTTCCGAAAGAGTTGTTAATGAAGAATGATTTGGAACAGAAGGAAGAAATCCCTGCCACACCCGGTGACACTGTGAGGAGTGCATCATCAGAAAAGGGTCTTGTGTATTGGGAAATGGGAAAAGCACTTTGCATGGAGGATGAGGAAATATACAGGGAGGTGCTGCAGGCGTTTTTAGAGTCTCCTTCTGCGATGGAGTTGAGACAGTATTATGAGGAGTCTGATTTTGATAATTATCGTATCAAGATCCATGCGATGAAGACGAATCTGGCTAATGTCGGAGCCATGAGTGTATCGGATAGGGCAAAGCAGTTGGAACTTGCATTAGTAAATGAAAATAATGTATCCTATGTGCAGGAGAACCATGATGAATTTATGAAAGAATATGAGAGAGTGGTATCCGAAGTGAAGACATATATGGAAAGTAGATAACTGCTTCAAACAGTGGATATATCGTATGCCCCGCTTTGTTTACAGTCTGACAGTTAGGTATATTTATTTGTTAATATACCTAACTGTTTTTTTGAGATGTCTAGGGAAACGGTTTCATAAGATTTACTCAAACTGGATATTATATTATTGACGTTGGTTCGGTTGACCGATATACTATAAAAAGGAGGAAAAGCGGATGATTGTAAATGATTTGCTTGAAAAAGAGAATATGTCGAGATATCGCTTAAGTAAAGAAAGCGGAGTCGCAATGACAACTATCACAGATATTTGTAACGGCAAAGCAGACCTTGATAAGTGTGCAGCTGGAACTTTATATAAGATTGCTAAGGTTCTTGGAGTGACTGTTGATTCAATATTGGAGAACAATAGCACGGACAGAACGGATTACAGATGCTCTTTTGAGACATTTAAGAGCAATACTTGCCATCATGTGAAGGATATGGGTGATATAGATTTTATTATCGAAACGCTTGAGACGGATGAAATACGAAGGCTTTATGAGCGTAGATGGTATAGAGAAGCATTATATCTGTTGGCAATGATTGACTATTTATCCAGAATAAACAGTTTGCCTATTTGCACAAATTATAATGATATTCGTTCCAAGAAGCTTGAGAAACCATATTTTCCTGCGAGTGTAGTTGTGTCATATGCTGCAACCGGAGATGAAAGTATAAAAGAAAAAGCACTTGCGAACGCAATACCAGAATTTTTACGATTTAATATCGTAGAGGGCGAGGTGCGAAATGTCTGCTGATAAACCTTTTACAAAAGAAAATCTGGATATCTACCTAAAAGAACTGGCAAAAGAGTTTCGTAAAAAGAATGGTACCAGAATACCGGCGGAGATTATTCTGATTGGTGGTGCATCAATCCTTATTAATTATGGCTTTAGAGAAATGACCTATGACATGGATGCAATCATTAAGTCTTCCGGAGCAATGAAGGACGCAATCAATACAGTAGGAGACAGACTTGGTCTTCCGATCGGATGGTTAAACACAGACTTTATTAATACCAGTTCCTATACGCCAAGATTGGTGGAATATTCAAAGTATTATAAGACTTTTGCAAATGTTTTACAGATTAGAACAGTATCAGCTGAATATCTTGTGGCAATGAAACTCATGGCAGGACGCCAATATAAAAATGATTTATATGATATTGTGGGTGTGCTGATTGAGCAGGAAGAACGGGATGAGCCATTGACATTTGAAAAAATTCAAAAGGCTATAATCGATTTATACGATTCTTATAGCCAAATACCGAAAGATTCCAGAGCCTTCATCGAAGCTGTTTATAAGAAAGAAGACTTGCATGCTTTTTACAAGCAGTGCAGAGAACTTGAACAGGAAAATAAGGATGTATTAGTTGGATTCCAGGAAGATTATCCGGGGGTGCTTAATGGTGACAATCTTGCTGAGATTTTGAAAGCGGCTAAGGCGAAAAAAATCATCAGAGATGTGTCCATGTAAAATGGTGAATAGAATGGTTGGAGAAATTCAACAGAAGGGAATGGTATGCCATGACACCATTAGCAGCAGTAGATACTACAGTGAATAATAGAAATTATGATTATACGGAAAAAGATGCTTTTGATGCACTTTATCAGGAATTGGCAAAAGGGGTACAAAGCATGAAAAATGGTGAGGTATACACCATTGAAGAAGCATGGGAGGAAATCGACAAGATTTAGTTTGGATTAAAGATAAACCTATAAATACAAACAGTCATAACCCTTCAGAATACTTCATACAATGTAAAAAAGTATTCTGAGGGGTTTCCTTTTGAAAGGTTATATTGAAGAAAGAGCGACAGAAATTGCCAGATATATCATCGACAATAACGCTACCGTGCGTCAGGCAGCCAAGCATTTTGGAATCAGTAAAAGTACTGTACATAAGGATGTGACCGAGCGGCTGATGCAGGTCAATCCGGCACTTGCCAGGGAGGCAAGGAAGATTCTGGATGTCAATAAGTCTGAGAGGCATATCAGAGGCGGTCTTGCCACAAAAGAAAAATATCAGCATATGCACCAGTGTGAGAACGTGCTATAATAGCAAAGGTTATACATAATTTGTGATTCGGATGAGGGGCAATATGCTATACACGAACAGAGACTTGAAAAAATTAATTATACCCTTGGTATTTGAGCAGCTTCTTTCGATTCTGGTCGGTATGATAGATACCGTAATGATTGCGGGGGTGGGAGAAGCAGCAGTTTCCGGTGTCTCTCTGGTAGATACCATTAATATACTTGTGATTAACATTACAGCAGCATTGGCTACAGGCGGTGCAGTGGTCGCCGGTCATTTTTTGGGGCAAAAGGATCCTGAAAATGCCAGCAGATCAGCCTGGCAGCTACTGCTGTTTTCTATTTGGCTTTCAATAGTGGTAACAATCCTGTTCCTTGCGGCGCATAAGCCGCTCCTTCAAATGGTGTTTGGACAGGTGGAGCCTGAGGTTATGAGTAGCGCCACGACTTATCTGATCATTACAGCACTGTCGATCTGTCCGCTTGCCGTCTACAATTCCTGTGCAGCCCTGTTCCGGGCTATGAATGATTCCAGAACGACCATGTGGATTGCCATTGCCATGAATTTGATCAATTTTGCGGGAAATGCCATCCTGATTTATGGAGCAAAAATCGGCGTAGCCGGTGCGGCAATTGCAACTACCTTTTCCAGAATCGTGGCTGCTCTTATCATCATGATATTAATTTTTAATCCGCAGAGGATGATCAATTTCAAGGGGCAGGTCACCTGGAAGCTTGATCTCAATCTGATTAAGAAAATCCTTTATATCGGAGTTCCAAACGGAATGGAGAACAGCCTTTTTCAGCTTGGAAAAATCCTGCTGCTGAGTCTGGTATCTACGCTTGGAACCTATGCGATTGCGGCAAATGCGGTATGCAATACACTGGCAAGCTTCAATGTGCTGCCAGGTCAAGCTATCAATCTGGCACTCCTTTCGGTAGCATCCATGTGTATTGGCGCCGGAGACTTCCAACAGACCAGATATTACACCAAAAAGCTGATGCGTCTTTCCACAGCCTGTACGATAGTGCTATCTGCAGTAATCATCCTATTGGCACCGCAGATTATGAAAATTTATCAGCTATCTTCCCAGACAGAGGAACTGGCAATCCAAGTCATCCGCTGGCATGCTCTGATTGCGGTCTTTTTGTGGATGCCCTCCTTTACCCTGCCGAATACCTTAAGAGCAGCGGGAGATGTAGTGTGGACTATGGCAATTGCGATTCTTTCCATGTGGACCTTTCGGATTGGCTTTGCCTACCTGTTCAACTACTTTTTACATTGGGGCCTGCTTGGCGTGTGGGTGGCAATGACGATTGACTGGGGATTCCGGTCGCTTTGTTATGAGCTTCGATACCATGGACATAAGTGGGAACGGTTTATGAAAAAGGCGTAAGAACACTTTGACAAGTATCCTGCGCTTTTATATAATTGTACTTGCATTTGATAGATTCACATTTGAGGATAGCGAAGGAAAAATTTACGCATACTTCATGGTGTAGAATGCTTCGGAACGGAGGAAATTATGGAAAAGGAAATGGTCATCGTACTTGATTTTGGCGGCCAGTATAATCAGCTGATTGCCAGAAGAGTCAGAGAGTGTCATGTTTATTGTGAGGTCCATCCTTACAGCATGAGCCTTGAAAAGATCAAAGAAATGAACCCGAGGGGCATTATTTTTACAGGAGGACCGAACAGCGTGTACGGAGAAGATGCTCCCAGATGCTCTAAAGAAATCTTTGAACTGGGCATTCCGATTCTGGGTATCTGCTACGGCTCACAGCTGATTTCCTATCTGCTTGGCGGAAGCGTTAAGACGGCTCCTGTCAGTGAATACGGAAAGACTGAGGTGGATGTTGACAAGTCTTCCGTTCTTTTCTCCGATGTATCAGACAAGACAATCTGTTGGATGAGCCATACGGATTACATCGAAAAGGCTCCCGCAGATTTCAAGGTTACCGCACACACACCGGTCTGCCCCGTGGCAGCAATGGAGAATCCGGACAAACAGATCTATGCGGTACAGTTCCATCCTGAGGTAATGCACACAAAGGAAGGTATGAAGATGCTTTCCAACTTTGTATACAACGTCTGCCACTGCAAGGGCGACTGGCGCATGGATTCCTTCGTGGAGACTACCATTCAGCAGATCCGCGAAAAGGTCGGAAACGGCAAGGTACTTTGTGCGCTTTCCGGCGGTGTGGATTCCTCTGTGGCAGCAGTCCTGATGTCCAAGGCAGTGGGCAAGCAGCTCACCTGTGTTTTCGTAGATCACGGCCTTCTCCGCAAGAACGAAGGCGATGAGGTAGAAGCGGTCTTTGGTCCCGACGGTTCCTATGATCTCAACTTTATCCGCGTCAATGCCCAGGAACGTTTCTATCAGAAGCTTGCGGGTGTCACTGAACCCGAGAAGAAGCGTAAGATTATCGGCGAAGAGTTCATTCGTGTTTTTGAGGAAGAGGCAAAGAAGATCGGTGCCGTAGACTTCCTGGTCCAGGGTACCATTTACCCTGATGTAATCGAGAGCGGTCTTGGCAAGAGTGCAGTTATCAAGTCCCACCACAACGTAGGAGGACTCCCTGACTATGTAGATTTCAAGGAAATCATCGAGCCCCTCCGCCTTCTGTTTAAGGATGAAGTCCGTAAAGCCGGTCTGGAGCTTGGCATACCGGAATATCTTGTATATAGACAACCATTCCCCGGCCCCGGCCTCGGCGTCCGCATTATCGGTGAGGTCACTGCCGAAAAAGTCCGCATCGTTCAGGATGCAGACGCGATCTATAGGGAAGAGATCGCAAAGGCAGGCATAGACAAGGGACTTGGCCAGTATTTCGCCGCCCTCACCAATATGAGAAGTGTCGGCGTAATGGGTGATGAGAGAACCTATGACTACGCCGTAGCCTTAAGAGCAGTCATGACCTCAGACTTCATGACCGCCGAATCTGCCCAGATTCCCTGGGAGGTACTGAGCGTGGTCACAAGCAGGATTGTCAATGAAGTGAAAGGCGTTAATCGCGTGTTATACGACTGTACCGGAAAGCCCCCTGCAACGATAGAATTCGAGTAGGAAATGGTATTCGGGGGCACTCTCGCTGACGCAAAAAGAGGCACTCTGGTTGACGCTCTTTA
>JAUNDN010000044.1 GCA_030526045.1 Bacillota bacterium
GCTGCGGAACCAGCTTTATGTTTCTGGTAATGTTTGTCAGCATTATCCTGTTCTTTTTTATCCGGGTGGCGAATCCGTGGCTGAGGGTGCTGATCCGCGTTGCACTCATTCCGGTGATCGCCGGTATTTCCTATGAGATCATTCGACTTGCAGGACGTTCTGACAACTTCCTGGTTAAGATTATCTCTTCTCCGGGAATGCTGTTACAGAGACTTACCACCAAGGAACCGGATGAGAGCATGATCGAGGTGGCAATCAAAGCGGTTGAGGCGGTGTTTGACTGGAAGGCATATCTGCAGGACGAATTTGGGTATGAGATCGACGACTCCTGGCTGGAGGATGAACCGACTTCGGAGAATGGAGCCTCAGAGGACGAAGCATCAGAAGATGAAACGCCAGAGGATGAAGCGTAAAGATGGAATATGCAGCATTGTACCGCATGGGTGTGGAAAGGCTTGCGGCAGCAGGTATTGAGGAAGCAAAGCTGGATGCGAGACTGCTTTTGGAGGAGCTTTGCGGAACCGACAGAAATGATCTGCTGGTACACGGTGGCAGACCTGTGACGGAACAACAGGAAAATAGTTATGTAAACTATATAGAGCTGCGCAGCAGACATATTCCCCTTCAGCATATTACAGGTTATCAGGAATTCATGGGGCTTCGCTTCAAGGTGACCCCTGATGTGCTTATTCCCAGACAGGATACAGAGATGCTGGTGGAGGAGGTTCTGAAGAATCTTCATGATGGCATGCGCATTCTGGATCTGTGCACCGGATCGGGCTGTATTCTTCTTAGTCTGCTCCGGTATTCCAATGACTGTGTAGGAGTAGGGGCAGATCTGTCAAAGAAAGCGCTTGCGGTGGCAGAAGAAAACGCCGGTTCGCTGGGGCTAACGGCAGAATTTGTACAGGGCGATCTGTTTGAACCTGTGACCGGGAAATTTGAGATCATTGTTTCCAATCCTCCCTACATTCCAAGCAATGTAATTCCCACGTTGATGGAGGAGGTCCGGGAACATGACCCGCTGATGGCACTGGATGGCAAAGAGGATGGTCTTTATTTCTACAGGGAAATCATCGGTCAGGCGTCAGAGTACCTTTATCCGGGGGGGATGCTTTTTCTGGAGATTGGCTGTGAACAGGCAGAAGCCGTCACAGAGCTTATGAAAAATGCCGGTTACAGGGATGTGACCGTTTGTAAGGATCTGGCAGGACATGATCGTGTCGTGTCAGGTAGATATGGAGGTTAAAAGAGTGTTTGACAAGCTGGACGATTTATTGATTCGATTCGAGGAAATTATGGGTGAGCTGAACGAGCCCACCGTTACCAATAATCAAGACAGATTTCGTAAGCTCATGAAGGAGCAAAGTGACTTAACTCCCATCGTGGAGGCCTACAAGGAGTACAAGAAATCCAAGCAGGATATTGAGGATTCCCTTGCCATGCTGGAGGAGGAGTCCGATGATGATATGCGTGAAATGCTCAAGGAGGAGCTGAGCGGCGCCAAGAAGCGTGTGGAGGAGCTGGAGCAGAAGCTGAAGATCCTACTGCTTCCCAAGGACCCGAATGATGACAAGAATGTAATCGTGGAAATCCGTGCAGGTGCAGGCGGGGACGAGGCAGCCCTCTTTGCGGCGGAAATGTATCGCCTTTATGTGCATTATGCGGAGAGCCAGCGCTGGAAGGTGGAAACCCTGAACATGGACGAGATCGGTATCGGCGGTATGAAGGAAGTACAGTTTATGATCATCGGTCAGGGGGCTTACTCCAAAATGAAATATGAAAGCGGCGTGCATCGTGTACAGCGTGTGCCGGAAACCGAGTCCGGCGGTCGTATCCACACCTCAACGATCAGTGTGGCTGTTATGCCTGAGGTAGATGAGGACATCGACATTGTGATTGATGAAAAGGACATCCGGATTGACGTTATGCGTGCTTCCGGCAACGGCGGACAGTGTGTCAACACCACTGACTCTGCGGTGCGTCTGACCCACTACCCCACCGGAATCGTGGTATACAGCCAGACGGAAAAGTCCCAGCTCCAGAACAAGGCAAAGGCCTTTGCCCTGTTGAAGGCAAAGCTTTACGATCTGGAACAGCAGCAGCGGCATGATGCGGAAGCGGAGATGCGAAGGAGCCAGATCGGTACCGGAGACCGCTCCGAGAAGATCCGTACCTACAACTTCCCGCAGGGGCGTGTCACCGACCATCGTATCGGCCTCACCCTGTATAAGCTGGATAAAGTCATGAATGGGGATATCCAGGAGATCATTGACGGATGCATAGCAGCGGACCAGGCAGCCAAGTTAAGCCGCATGCAAAATGAGGGCTAGAAAGCCCGAAAACATGGGATTTCTGGGATTTCCTAAAACTTTATAAATTGATATCAAAAGTCAACATCGGTTCGGAAATAGAAGAAAAAACGAACCGATGTTCTTTTTGCCCTTTGTTGTATAAAAAGATTGTGAAATGTATATAATTATGTTAGAATAATGTACAAAGAAAGAGAGGTGTGTTTTATGCCACAGATTAGACCAATTACAGATTTGAGAAATACAAATGATATATCAGATGCATGTCATGCAGTCAAAGAGCCTATTTTTATTACAAAAAATGGATATGGTGATTTAGTTGTTATGAGTATAGAAACTTATGAACAGATAGTTGAAACTCAGGTTATTGATAATGCAATCTCAGAAGCTGAAGAGGAGTATGGAGCAACAGGTGTTTTACTTGATGTAAGAGAGACATTAACCTCACTGAGGAGGAAGCATTTTGGTTAAATATACAATAAAAATGTTGCAGAGAGCATCGGATGACCTTGACAACATTTATAATCATATAGCAGATGATTTCAAGGAAATAGGTACTGCTGAAAAGATGGCAGATGCTTTAGAGGATGCTATTTTGAGCTTAGAAGAAATGCCTTATCGTGGTTCCATTAGAAGAACGGGTGCCTTTGCTAATCGGGGATATCGGCAGATTTTTGTGAAGAATTTTACGATTGTGTATCGTATTGATGAAGCAAAGAAGATGGTTGTGATTGTGACAGTTAGGTACACGCCGAGTAGTTTCTGATAATAACTGTCTGTTTCGGTAGATGCATATGCTCTGAGTACGGACGAATAATATTTATATGAATACTGAGAAAAAATTTCCTTCTTAATTCAAATGGCGTGGAGTTATAAATAATCAGCTAATTATGCCTCTTCAGGCACCAGAACGCAGGCACAATACCCAGGCTCCGGCTGGTAGCAGTGGATGGTCAGGTTTTTATCAATTTCCAGGCTGTAATCCCGAAGCGTGCGCTGGGAACCGTTTAAGGCTACGTCGGCATAGGAAATCAGCCATTTTTTGTCCCCGTTTTTGAATACCTCATAAAAAGAACGGTTTAGCATCTCTTCCACGGGGATGCCCTCCACAATCTCCATATATTTATTGCAGTAGCGAAAGATAAAATCAACGCCGTGTCCGTTTTCATCAAACACAAGCTCAATCACGCAGTATGCAACGGGCATATCGTCCAGAATACTGCATTTCTCAAAAAATCCCAGGGGCGATACAAATTCTTTATTGAGCAGCGGCACAGCCAGATTCATTTCCCGCCTAAGTTTCTTGTGCACACTTAAGTATCGCTGTCTACCCTGGAAGTTTTTCCCATCACTCATGGTATAAACACCATCATCACCGATGCGTACAATCCTGTCACGGTGTACAATCACACCTTTGGTAATGGACAGAAATTCTCCCTCCGGCAGGAATGCCAGTATCTCATTCATAGGGATGACGGAAACAGCTTCCTCACCCGATTCGCAGCATATTACTGTTTTTCTGTTACGACGATATATATACAAAATGTCCTCTGCTTTCAGTTTGTGTTTTTTGAAATACTTTTCCAGATCAGTCACCACAAAGCCCCCTTTATGAAGATACGACGATCATACCATAAAGTGGTATAAAATGCAATGTAATGTTGTTAAAATGCAAATTCAAATTGCATTTGGTATTTGTTTGATTTAAGGATGTATCAATAAAAACAAGAATTATATAATAAGTGCGAATTTAGACTATAAAGATATTGTATTTTGTGATGATATTTGATATAATGACTCGGAAAATGGAAGCCTTTTCTTTATACAGGAAGAGAAAAAGAAAGATATAAGATAAATAGGCAAAAATGAACGAAACAGTGAGAAAGCATAAATTTAACTTTTTATTTGCGGGTAAGATCGCCGGAACCATGGCGGGGAGCGCACTTCTTTGCATGCTGCTTCTTTTTTTGACAGGGCTGATTCCGCAAAGTGCTATCGAGGATTCCTGTCGGGAGAGCGCGGTATATTTTAAGGAACATGAGTTGTTTCCCTATCTGATTGACGGACAGTTTAATACCATGCCGGATGGCTATGGAGAATGTGTTGTGGTCAATATTATGTACCATATTTCGGATGAAGAACTACTGCCGTCCCTGCTGAAAGCGTATTATTACAATCCGGAGATGGAATCGGTGGAGGTCAGTCTGTGGGACAGCCTGCAGGAAGAAAAAGAGCCGAATGTGGGGTATTTCCGGTACTGGCACGGTGAGATGGTATTACTGCGGCCATTGTTCCTTTTTACGGGAATTGAAGGTGCAAGGTACATACTGGGCGGTATTCTGCTTGTTCTGACGCTTTCTACAGCCGTCCTTCTGTGGCGGCAGCGTGCCCGGGCATTGGCAGTATGTTATCTGCTCGGCAATTTGATCGTACAGTTCTGGGTGTGCTTTTTTTGTGTAGGGTACATCACGACTTTTCTTATGATGAACATTGTTGCGGTAATAAGCATCTGCTTGTTCAGACATCGGAAGGACACGGAAAGTCTTTATCACAACGTATATATTCTATCGGCTGCTTCCGGTATCTATACCTGTTTTTTTGATTTCCTGACAACAGAGACATTGACTGTTACCATTCCGCTTCTGATCCTTCTGGTTCTGCGTTATGAGGCAGGAGAGCTTGAGAACTTCGGCAAAGAGTTTAAGAGAATCGTATGCTGCGGAATCCTATGGGGTATCTCCTATGTAGCTATGTTTTTGTTCAAGTGGCTGTTAGCTGCGGGAATACTTGGCTGGCAGGCATTTTACAGTGCAATGCAGTCTGCCGGTGAGAGGATCGGCGGCCAGGTACATCTGGGGAATACCAGTCTGGACCCGATCGCTTCCGCCACACAACGATTTATGGGAGCTTTGGTCTGGAATCAGGGTGCGCTGTTCCCTTTTCGGAATCATATGTCTTTGACAGCCGCGTTGGCGTGCTTTTTCGGGTTTGTATTTGTTTGTTTTTCCTTTGTGTATGTGTTGCACTGGAAGAACTTTTCAAGGAAAATGATTTCATTGTGCCTTTTGTTGGGGCTGGTGCCGTATCTGAGATATATAGTACTTGAGAATCATTCTTATATGCATTATTTTTTTACATATCGTGCACAGCTTGTAACGGTAACTGCACTTTTGTATATCACCTATGAATTCGGGCTGAAAAACCTGATAAAAAAGAAATAAACTGATATCTTGCCGGTCCTTTTGGTTCGTATAAAAAACAGTATAGTAATATTTAGAAAATATAAAAAGGAGGTCTATGAAATGGACAAAAAAGTGCTGAAAAAAAGAATGAGGAGTTGGTTTGCGCTGGTTCTGGCATTGGCTATGATGTTTGGTTCCAGTCTGACGGTGTTTGCTGAAAATATATATATACGAGAAGTGTTTGATTCTCGTAGTTTAGTGGTTGATAAAACGGTATTGTGTGGCGGTGATGTAATATTATTACAGGAGTCCGGATTTTATGTAAGAATTTTGATTAATGGTGTTGTTGGTGTAGAGTACAGTGACGAATTAGCACTCGGCACTGGCAATGGCTTCACGTTACCCGGGACGTCTGATACGAAGTACCTTTTGGAACAGTATTATGAAAAAAGTGGAGAAGATAATTCTCATTACTATACAGTAGCCCTTAAAACCATCAGCAAGCCTGAACCCACATCAGAGCCTGAGAAGGAACAGACTGATAATCATGAACATTCTTATTCATGGGTTACCGTACAGGAAGCTACCGCAGAGCAAGATGGTATTGAGGAGTACAGATGCAGTTGTGGTGATGTAAAAGAAAGAAATGTAATCCCCGCAAGTCAGGCTTTGGTAAGTGGTTTATTTGACATAGTAAAGAACATTCCGCTAAATGGGGTAGCCCAATACGATTCAGGCAGATTATATACCATGTCTGATTACATCATCAAGAAACTGGCAGAACGAAGCGATGTTACAACAGTGGTAACATTCGAGTATGAGAGAAAGCCCTATAAAATGACGATACCTGCTGGGGTAGACTATTCAGCCATCCTTGCAGACGACGATTACTTCTACGGGTATTTCTATTTTGCTAAGATAACAGGCTCCACCATTGAAGAAGTAAATTAAAAGCTTTCCCAAGCAGTCTATATGATTGCTTGGGAATTTTTATGTTTTGGGGTAGGCTTTCATAAAAGTTTTACCCGCCAGCTCCGCCCAGTATAAAAGGTGTTTTGGGGGTATCACTAAGGAAACCATTCAGATAGCTAGAGCTGTCTCCAACAAATTATCTTCTCATATAGTCAGCTTATATTCTGGGCGAGTCCGGCGAATTATGCTACCAACCATCTAGTAGACAAAACAAAAATCTCAAAGCTATTTTCCCTTTAGTAAAGTCTTAATAACGTCACCCATCTATTTCCACTTTTCCCACACTCACCCTTTCAGATACTATGATTAGTACCTGCATTTAAGAATTTTATGTTGACTTTAAGGGGGTACGGATAAGTGACGAATTGGTGGATATGTTCGTTGAGCGTATTATTTACAGAGGTAACGAAGAATTCTTGTGGGTTATGAATTTATCTGGTAAGGCATCAGGTACAGAAAGTAACTATAGAATTTCTTCCTATGATAGCGATTATGCTGAGTCATTGAAGAATGATGCGAATTTTAATATCGTTGCCCAGTTCATTATTCCTTTATCGGATTGTAAGAAATTTTGTATTGAGAAAGCAAAGCGGGGATACAAGGAAAAGCATTGGAGTACAATAAAAATTGAGATAGCCGTGGTGTAGAAAGAAGAGTGCATTTGTCAATAGTTGATGGATGCACTCTTTTTTTAAGTTGTTATAAAATTTAAAGTTATTTTTGATTTATACAATATTTATTCTGGTGTTATAGTTTATTTGCTATTCTTCTAGATGTTTTTGTGTTGAGCCCTACCCGTAGAAGCATTTGTGTCGAGCCATATTTTCGGTAGCCATGTTAGTGTCGAGCTATAATTCTTAGCTGCTTTTGTGTCGTGCATCCGATCAGGCAGCCAAGTTAAGCCGCATGCAAAATGAGGGCTAGAAAGCCCGAAAATACGGGATTTCTGGGATTCCCTAAAATTTTATAAAGCGATACAAATAGTCGACATCGGTTCGGAATCAGACGAAAAAACGAACCGATGTTCTTTTTGCCCTTTGTTGTATAAAAAGATTGTGAAATGTATATAATTATGTTAGAATAATGTACAAAGAAAGAGAGGTGTGTTTTATGCCACAGATTAGACCAATTACAGATTTGAGAAATACAAATGATATATCAGATGCATGTCATGCAGTCAAAGAGCCTATTTTTATTACAAAAAATGGATATGGTGATTTAGTTGTTATGAGTATAGAAACTTATGAACAGATAGTTGAAACTCAGGTTATTGATAATGCAATCTCAGAAGCTGAAGAGGAGTATGGAGCAACAGGTGTTTTACTTGATGTAAGAGAGACATTAACCTCACTGAGGAGGAAGCATTTTGGTTAAATATACAATAAAAATGTTGCAGAGAGCATCGGATGACCTTGACAACATTTATAATCATATAGCAGATGATTTCAAGGAAATAGGTACTGCTGAAAAGATGGCAGATGCTTTAGAGGATGCTATTTTGAGCTTAGAAGAAATGCCTTATCGTGGTTCCATTAGAAGAACGGGTGCCTTTGCTAATCGGGGATATCGGCAGATTTTTGTGAAGAATTTTACGATTGTGTATCGTATTGATGAAGCAAAGAAGATGGTTGTGATTGTGACAGTTAGGTACACGCCGAGTAGTTTCTGATAATAACTGTCTGTTTCGGTAGATGCATATGCTCTGAGTACGGACGAATAATATTTATATGAATACTGAGAAAAAATTTCCTTCTTAATTCAAATGGCGTGGAGTTATAAATAATCAGCTAATTATGCCTCTTCAGGCACCAGAACGCAGGCACAATACCCAGGCTCCGGCTGGTAGCAGTGGATGGTCAGGTTTTTATCAATTTCCAGGCTGTAATCCCGAAGCGTGCGCTGGGAACCGTTTAAGGCTACGTCGGCATAGGAAATCAGCCATTTTTTGTCCCCGTTTTTGAATACCTCATAAAAAGAACGGTTTAGCATCTCTTCCACGGGGATGCCCTCCACAATCTCCATATATTTATTGCAGTAGCGAAAGATAAAATCAACGCCGTGTCCGTTTTCATCAAACACAAGCTCAATCACGCAGTATGCAACGGGCATATCGTCCAGAATACTGCATTTCTCAAAAAATCCCAGGGGCGATACAAATTCTTTATTGAGCAGCGGCACAGCCAGATTCATTTCCCGCCTAAGTTTCTTGTGCACACTTAAGTATCGCTGTCTACCCTGGAAGTTTTTCCCATCACTCATGGTATAAACACCATCATCACCGATGCGTACAATCCTGTCACGGTGTACAATCACACCTTTGGTAATGGACAGAAATTCTCCCTCCGGCAGGAATGCCAGTATCTCATTCATAGGGATGACGGAAACAGCTTCCTCACCCGATTCGCAGCATATTACTGTTTTTCTGTTACGACGATATATATACAAAATGTCCTCTGCTTTCAGTTTGTGTTTTTTGAAATACTTTTCCAGATCAGTCACCACAAAGCCCCCTTTATGAAGATACGACGATCATACCATAAAGTGGTATAAAATGCAATGTAATGTTGTTAAAATGCAAATTCAAATTGCATTTGGTATTTGTTTGATTTAAGGATGTATCAATAAAAACAAGAATTATATAATAAGTGCGAATTTAGACTATAAAGATATTGTATTTTGTGATGATATTTGATATAATGACTCGGAAAATGGAAGCCTTTTCTTTATACAGGAAGAGAAAAAGAAAGATATAAGATAAATAGGCAAAAATGAACGAAACAGTGAGAAAGCATAAATTTAACTTTTTATTTGCGGGTAAGATCGCCGGAACCATGGCGGGGAGCGCACTTCTTTGCATGCTGCTTCTTTTTTTGACAGGGCTGATTCCGCAAAGTGCTATCGAGGATTCCTGTCGGGAGAGCGCGGTATATTTTAAGGAACATGAGTTGTTTCCCTATCTGATTGACGGACAGTTTAATACCATGCCGGATGGCTATGGAGAATGTGTTGTGGTCAATATTATGTACCATATTTCGGATGAAGAACTACTGCCGTCCCTGCTGAAAGCGTATTATTACAATCCGGAGATGGAATCGGTGGAGGTCAGTCTGTGGGACAGCCTGCAGGAAGAAAAAGAGCCGAATGTGGGGTATTTCCGGTACTGGCACGGTGAGATGGTATTACTGCGGCCATTGTTCCTTTTTACGGGAATTGAAGGTGCAAGGTACATACTGGGCGGTATTCTGCTTGTTCTGACGCTTTCTACAGCCGTCCTTCTGTGGCGGCAGCGTGCCCGGGCATTGGCAGTATGTTATCTGCTCGGCAATTTGATCGTACAGTTCTGGGTGTGCTTTTTTTGTGTAGGGTACATCACGACTTTTCTTATGATGAACATTGTTGCGGTAATAAGCATCTGCTTGTTCAGACATCGGAAGGACACGGAAAGTCTTTATCACAACGTATATATTCTATCGGCTGCTTCCGGTATCTATACCTGTTTTTTTGATTTCCTGACAACAGAGACATTGACTGTTACCATTCCGCTTCTGATCCTTCTGGTTCTGCGTTATGAGGCAGGAGAGCTTGAGAACTTCGGCAAAGAGTTTAAGAGAATCGTATGCTGCGGAATCCTATGGGGTATCTCCTATGTAGCTATGTTTTTGTTCAAGTGGCTGTTAGCTGCGGGAATACTTGGCTGGCAGGCATTTTACAGTGCAATGCAGTCTGCCGGTGAGAGGATCGGCGGCCAGGTACATCTGGGGAATACCAGTCTGGACCCGATCGCTTCCGCCACACAACGATTTATGGGAGCTTTGGTCTGGAATCAGGGTGCGCTGTTCCCTTTTCGGAATCATATGTCTTTGACAGCCGCGTTGGCGTGCTTTTTCGGGTTTGTATTTGTTTGTTTTTCCTTTGTGTATGTGTTGCACTGGAAGAACTTTTCAAGGAAAATGATTTCATTGTGCCTTTTGTTGGGGCTGGTGCCGTATCTGAGATATATAGTACTTGAGAATCATTCTTATATGCATTATTTTTTTACATATCGTGCACAGCTTGTAACGGTAACTGCACTTTTGTATATCACCTATGAATTCGGGCTGAAAAACCTGATAAAAAAGAAATAAACTGATATCTTGCCGGTCCTTTTGGTTCGTATAAAAAACAGTATAGTAATATTTAGAAAATATAAAAAGGAGGTCTATGAAATGGACAAAAAAGTGCTGAAAAAAAGAATGAGGAGTTGGTTTGCGCTGGTTCTGGCATTGGCTATGATGTTTGGTTCCAGTCTGACGGTGTTTGCTGAAAATATATATATACGAGAAGTGTTTGATTCTCGTAGTTTAGTGGTTGATAAAACGGTATTGTGTGGCGGTGATGTAATATTATTACAGGAGTCCGGATTTTATGTAAGAATTTTGATTAATGGTGTTGTTGGTGTAGAGTACAGTGACGAATTAGCACTCGGCACTGGCAATGGCTTCACGTTACCCGGGACGTCTGATACGAAGTACCTTTTGGAACAGTATTATGAAAAAAGTGGAGAAGATAATTCTCATTACTATACAGTAGCCCTTAAAACCATCAGCAAGCCTGAACCCACATCAGAGCCTGAGAAGGAACAGACTGATAATCATGAACATTCTTATTCATGGGTTACCGTACAGGAAGCTACCGCAGAGCAAGATGGTATTGAGGAGTACAGATGCAGTTGTGGTGATGTAAAAGAAAGAAATGTAATCCCCGCAAGTCAGGCTTTGGTAAGTGGTTTATTTGACATAGTAAAGAACATTCCGCTAAATGGGGTAGCCCAATACGATTCAGGCAGATTATATACCATGTCTGATTACATCATCAAGAAACTGGCAGAACGAAGCGATGTTACAACAGTGGTAACATTCGAGTATGAGAGAAAGCCCTATAAAATGACGATACCTGCTGGGGTAGACTATTCAGCCATCCTTGCAGACGACGATTACTTCTACGGGTATTTCTATTTTGCTAAGATAACAGGCTCCACCATTGAAGAAGTAAATTAAAAGCTTTCCCAAGCAGTCTATATGATTGCTTGGGAATTTTTATGTTTTGGGGTAGGCTTTCATAAAAGTTTTACCCGCCAGCTCCGCCCAGTATAAAAGGTGTTTTGGGGGTATCACTAAGGAAACCATTCAGATAGCTAGAGCTGTCTCCAACAAATTATCTTCTCATATAGTCAGCTTATATTCTGGGCGAGTCCGGCGAATTATGCTACCAACCATCTAGTAGACAAAACAAAAATCTCAAAGCTATTTTCCCTTTAGTAAAGTCTTAATAACGTCACCCATCTATTTCCACTTTTCCCACACTCACCCTTTCAGATACTATGATTAGTACCTGCATTTAAGAATTTTATGTTGACTTTAAGGGGGTACGGATAAGTGACGAATTGGTGGATATGTTCGTTGAGCGTATTATTTACAGAGGTAACGAAGAATTCTTGTGGGTTATGAATTTATCTGGTAAGGCATCAGGTACAGAAAGTAACTATAGAATTTCTTCCTATGATAGCGATTATGCTGAGTCATTGAAGAATGATGCGAATTTTAATATCGTTGCCCAGTTCATTATTCCTTTATCGGATTGTAAGAAATTTTGTATTGAGAAAGCAAAGCGGGGATACAAGGAAAAGCATTGGAGTACAATAAAAATTGAGATAGCCGTGGTGTAGAAAGAAGAGTGCATTTGTCAATAGTTGATGGATGCACTCTTTTTTTAAGTTGTTATAAAATTTAAAGTTATTTTTGATTTATACAATATTTATTCTGGTGTTATAGTTTATTTGCTATTCTTCTAGATGTTTTTGTGTTGAGCCCTACCCGTAGAAGCATTTGTGTCGAGCCATATTTTCGGTAGCCATGTTAGTGTCGAGCTATAATTCTTAGCTGCTTTTGTGTCGTGCATCCGATCAGGCAGCCAAGTTAAGCCGCATGCAAAATGAGGGCTAGAAAGCCCGAAAATACGGGATTTCTGGGATTCCCTAAAATTTTATAAAGCGATAAAAATAGTCGACATCGGTTCGGAATCAGACGAAAAAACGAACCGATGTTCTTTTTTGCCCTTTTATGGCAGAAGTCCTGCAAAGGAGAAGGGCTTGTGTAGTATATATTATTTCAACAATTCTTTGGAGTAGGGATGTAAATTGTAATGCAATAACATGTAAAATGGAGTGCTTAATAAAACACACAGTCCTTCCTCGGAAACAGTATGCAGCAAGTGTATGAAGACAGCTGAAAATGCTGTTGTGGAAATATTTTGGCTACTATATAATAAATAATATAAGCAAAGGATTTATTGAGATGGATATTTCTGTTTTTCTTTAGGAGTAGGATATGGCACTAAAATTTGACGTAAGAGATGAAAAGAAGATAAGGGTAATTGTAGATACGGATGCAGCATGTGAAGCGGATGATCCGTTTGCAATAGCGCATGCGCTTATGAGCCCCAAGCTTATGGTGAAAGGAATAACGGCGGTGCATTTTGTCGAGCCGGGCTCTGTCGAAAAAAGTCTTGAAGAGATTAAGGTAGTGCTGAAGACCATGAATAAGGATGTTCCTGCATATTTGGGGGAAGCCGGACCGATGGGGAAGGAACAGAAGGAATTATCCGAGGCTGTACGTTTTATGATTGATGAAGCAAAAAGAGAAGATTCCCATCCATTGTACATACTTTGTCAGGGTGCTATTACGAATGTTGCTGTTGCCATGCGAGCCTGCCCCGATATAAAGGATAAAATCACTGTTATATGGATCGGAACCCATGGCGCAGGCAATGTAGATGCTCCGTTTGTGGAGTTTAATGCAGGAAATGATATTGCAGCAGCAAATTATGTACTGGGAAGCGGTGTTAAGCTATGGCTGATTCCGTCTACGGTTTATACGACGGTAACGATAGGAATTGCGGAGATACAAAGGAAAATTGCACCTTGTGGAGCCATTGGAGAGCATTTGTTTACCAATATGGTATCTTACAATAGGACAGACAAGGCGTTCTGGACCCAGGGAGAAAGCTGGTCACTTGGGGACTCTCCGGCAATAGCGGTTGCGATGAATCCCGGATGTGGGCATTTTGAAGAGGTCCCTGCTCCCTATATTCATAAAGATACTTCCAGCAGCTATAAAGAAGGAATGCCTGTTATCAGAGTATATAAAGACATTGATTCGCGATATATTCTGGAGGATTTTCTATGTAAATTACAATTGGAATATGGAGATCAGACGAATAAGGTGATTTAAGGGCAGGTGAATATGGTGGCTTATGAAAAGCTTTTAAATGAAATTTATGCGGCGGTATCACTTAAGTATTTGTGGAAGGAGTATCAACCCTACTTTATCAAAAGTGAATCTCCGGACTGGATCAACGATACGATGGATTTTGGGTTGGAAGTCAGTCAGGCACTTCTTCCGGATGATGGACAGGAGGAGAGTTTCATTGAGCAGTATCTGGGCTGTAGGAAGGAGGAACTTCCGCCGCAGGCGTTTGAGAAATATGGAGATCGTCTGAATTTTTATAATGGACGATTTTGGGCGATCTTACCGGATCGAACAGTGCATCAGGATTATCTTTTTAAGGCAAAGTATCGTTTTGACAGAAAACTGGAAAAGCTGAATACGACTTACATGCAAAGAAAATTTAATGGGTTGTATCTTTTTTTGCATCCAACAGATGAGAATGATATTGATGCGGGAGCCCTGTTTGAGTATATGCGGCTTACCCAGGAGACCAGAGAAAAGTGTTTTGACTGGGTGTTTTTGAACTGTGTAAAGACGATTTATGTCTGCAATTATAAGAACAATACAATTGAACCGATCAGGCTCCCGAAGAATGCGGAGAGCTTTTTAAACACCGAAGCGGAATATCTCCGTTACTGCCATGACTGGGAGAATGGAATGGCATTGGATTTGTAGATTGCGTTGTATTTGTAGATTACATATGCAAGTTGATTTGTACGGTAGATATGGAGATGCAAAAATGACAAATTATCGAATTATTGACAAGGGAACTTATTACAGAAGCGGCGCTTTCAAGCATTTTTCAGAGGATTGCAAATGCTCCACATCCATGACCGCGAGAATTGATGTGGCCGGGCTTGTGCAATACTCCCGGCAGACAGGAACCAAGTTCTATATTAACTTTCTTTATATTCTTTCAAAGGTGTTGAATTCGAGGGATGACTACAAGATGGGTTATCTTTGGCAGACAGATGAATTGATCTGCTATGACACCATCAATCCGACGCAGTATGTGTTCCATGAGGACACGGAGACCTGCACGCCGGTATATACGACCTATTATGAAGATTATGAAACATTTTACCGGAAAGCTCTTGCAGACGTTGAACGGGCTAAACAGACGAGAGAATATGGGCTCGACATGGCAGGCCATCCAAACTGGTTTGATGCATCCTATATTTCATGGCTCTCCTATGACTCGCTGAATATCGAGTTGCCGGACGGATATTTGTTCTTTGCGCCGATCATCAACTGGGGGAAGTACAGAGAAGAAAACGGTAGACTTCTTATGCCTGTCAGCGTAAGATTAAATCATGCGATAGCAGACGGATATCTGGTGGCGAATGTTTTTCGGCTTTTGGAAAAGGAGATTCAACTAACTATAAATTGAGAACAAAGCCTTCCCTGACTCACCAAAGTACAGAGAGGGTTATTTCCTGTTTCAGTGACAAATAAGCCCCGCACAGGGCTGGTCATGCTGTACCATTCTGTTTGCAGTCTCAAGCCCAAGGTCTAAACAGCTATCATAAAAACCTTCCCGGAGCCTAGTCGGAGGCTGGGAAGGTTTTTTTACTGAATTGACAACGAATTTGATGCCTACCCGCTGATGGAAGGCAGATTTCCCAGGTTATTATTTTCGGTTCCGTCAGGCAGCGATTTCAAATATTCGGAATCCTTGCGGTGGGCAATTCCGACGCCTTGAATTTCACCTGCTTTTGCCATGGCGACGCCGTCCTCCTTGGAAACGATGGCTCCGTCTGAAAGCTGATAGCCGGTGATGCGACCGCTCGATTTTACCAACCCTATGATTTCCTTTGCATCTGATTTGGGGGTAGGTACTTCATCAAGTGCTGCATAAGCAAGTTTGGAACCTAAGTCTTTTTCATCTATATTCATAATGCTGCTCCAAATTCAAAATAGTATTTCGTGGTTGCTTTTATAGTGTTTGCGATTTTTGATGAAGTATGCATAAAGATTTCCGAAGTGCGAATAGACACTATTTCTTGACCGGAAAAAATGTTATACTAAAATAACAGTCAGTCGATTCACAATGGGAGGTCCGAAAAGATGAGTCTATTTCAGGAAATAAAGAATTATGAGCCCCTGAATGAGCAGGAAGCGCGTGATAAAGAGGTAATGCTGAAGTACATATTGAATAATGAAAACTGTCTTATGAGAGAAAATCTGATTGCACATTTTACGGTTTCCCTATGGACCGTTAATAAGGCACGTACGAAGACTTTAATGGTGTATCACAACATTTATCAGTCCTGGTCGTGGATAGGAGGTCATGCAGACGGAATTGAGGATCTGTGTTCGGTGGCAATGCGGGAGCTACAGGAAGAGACAGGTGTTAGCAATGCTTCTTTAGTGAGCAGAGATATTTTCAGCCTGGAGATATTGACGGTTGACGGACACATAAAAAAAGGCGTGTATGTACCGAGCCATTTGCATTTGAACGTTACTTATCTGGCTGAGGCGGATGAAAATGAAAAGCTGGTTGTAAACGAGGAGGAAAATCAGGCGGTGAAGTGGTGGACCTTTGAAGAAGCTTTAAAGGCCTCGACTGAACCGTGGTTTGTGGAAAATGTTTACAAAAAGCTGATTGAAAGGTGCTAGTATGGAGAAGAAATGGATCTATGTAAATGAAGATAACAACAAAGTGCGTTATGTTTTGGGATATTCCGGCATAAACCCATTAATCTGTATCGGGATTAATCCAAGCACTGCAACACCGGACAAGCTTGATAACACATTAAGATCTGTTGAACGCATAGCGCTTAACAATGGTTATGACAGCTTTATTATGTTTAATGTATATCCCATACGCAGTACTGTTTTTGAGAATCTGTCCAAAAATGAAAATGAATATTACAGAAAACGTAATAAGGAAGAAATTAATAAGTGCATTCAGGAAATGCAAAAACCATTAAATGTATGGCTGGCATTTGGGAATCTGGTGGACAAACGCATCTATATGAAAGACTGTATGGCTGATATACTGGATGTACTTAAGGAGCAGGAGGTTCGGTTTTGGGATGCCGGGAGGACAAAGGCTGATAATCCTAAGCATCCGCTGTACCTTAGCAAAGATACGAAACTGGAAGAGATGGAAATCGCAGAATATTGGAAATTGAAAAAGTGGTAATCAGTCAGGGGAAATCCTAAGCTGAAGATACTGATAGGAGGGGAGAAAACTGATGTCTCAGAGCAAAATAGATAAGATACTGGTGGCATTGCCTGTAGAAGATAGACATAGGAAATTGTTAAGGAGCAGTGCGCAGGGCGCACAGATGGAATTCATTCCTGCTAAGGATTTGACTAGGCAGCAGGTTCAGGATGTGGATATTATTATTGGAAATGTTTCGCCGGAGCTGCTAAGAGGAACTGATAAGCTGAAGTGGTTACAACTCAATAGTGCCGGAACTGACGGCTATACGCAGGAGGGGGTTTTACCTAAGGGTGCGCTTCTTACCAATGCAACCGGTGCTTATGGCCTTGCAATATCAGAGCACATGATCGGTGCGCTTCTTTGCATGATGAAAAAGCTTCATTTGTATGGAGCAGATCAGCAAAAGCATGTATGGGGGGATCATGGCAATGTAACTGCAATCTACGGATCAAGGACGTTGGTAGTCGGATTTGGTGATATTGGTAGTGAGTTTGCAGTCAGAATGAATGCTCTCGGAAGCAGGGTAACAGGAATCAGAAGAAATAAAGCAGAAAAGCCGGATTATCTGGAGGCTTTGTACCAGATGGATGCATTTGAGGAATGTCTGAAAACGGCAGACATCGTTGCAACCTGTCTTCCCGGAACCAGGGATACCTACCATGTATTTGACCGGAATGCCTTTGCAAAGATGAAAGAGGGGGCTTATTTCTTAAATGTCGGAAGAGGAAGTGCAGTGGATTCCTATGCGCTTGCCGAAGCTCTGAATTCCGGTCATTTGGCGGGAGCATCGGTTGATGTTACGGAGCCGGAGCCGTTGCCGAAGGAGCATCCTTTGTGGGACGCTCAAAATCTACTGATTACACCGCATATATCCGGAAACTATCATCTTCAGGAAACCCATGAGCGGATTATCCGCATTGCGGCGGATAATCTTGTCAGATTTATGCAGGGTAGGGAACTGAAGAATATTGTTGATTTTTCTACCGGCTACAGGGCTTTTTTGAGTGAAAAACGTACATAATAAGATGTGGGTAATGCTTTATAAATAGGATATCGTAAACAAAGGAGATATACGATGCTAACACAGTTTTCGAGGACGGAATTATTGCTCGGCAAGGAGGCCATGCAGAAATTGTCCGGTTCAAGAGTTGCGGTTTTCGGTGTTGGTGGTGTAGGCGGGTATGTATGTGAGGCACTTGTACGCAGTGGAGTGGGTGCTTTTGACCTGATTGATGATGATAAGGTCTGCCTTACCAATCTGAACCGACAGATTATTGCAACCCGGAAGACGTTGGGAAAATATAAGGTAGAAGTGATGAAGGATAGAATCCTTGAGATTAATCCGGATGCAGATGTGAGAATGTACAAATGCTTTTTTCTGCCTGAGAATGCCAATGAATTTCCTTTTACAGAATATGATTACATCGTGGATGCAGTAGATACTGTCACGGCTAAAATTGAACTTGTCATGAAGGCAAAGGAACAGGATATTCCCATTATCAGCAGTATGGGCGCCGGCAATAAGCTGGATGGCAGCAGGTTCAGGGTGGCCGACATTTATAGTACAAAGATCTGTCCGCTGGCTAAGGTTATGCGAAGGGAATTGAAGAAGCGTGGCGTTAAGGAACTGAAGGTAGTGTATTCCGAAGAAGAGCCTGTAAAACCGCTTGAGGATATGGCAATCAGCTGCAAGACAAACTGCGCATGTCCGCCCGGTGCTGAGCATAAGTGTACACACAGGAGGGCTATTCCTGGGAGCGTTGCATTTGTTCCATCCGTAGCGGGATTGATCATTGCCGGTGAAGTCGTGAAGGACCTGTGTAATTAGGCTGTGGAAAGTCAGCAAGGATTCTTGTTTCCAAGCTGCCAAAATGCAACTGCACTGGCAGCAGCAACATTTAAAGAGTCCACGCCGTGAGACATGGGAATGCGCACTGTGTAATCGCAGTCAGCAATCGTAGCGGGAGATAATCCGTCTCCTTCTGTGCCAAGCACAATTGCCAGCTTTTCCTCTGATATGAGCCGGGGATCATCTATACGGATAGCACTGTCGCTTAATGCCATTGCGACGGTCTTAAATCCCTTTTCTTGAAGCATTCTGATACCGGGTTGAGGCCAATCTTCTTTATCACTGCCAAGATAGGCCCAAGGAATCTGAAAAACAGTGCCCATGCTGACTCTGATGGCGCGGCGATACAGTGGGTCGCTGCAAGCGGGAGTGAGCAATACCGCATCAATGTTCAGTGCCGCGGCGCAGCGGAAGATGGCGCCCACATTCGTCGGGTTCATAATATTTTCCAGTAAGGCAATGCGGTGTGTTTCGGTACATATTTCGTTGATGCTTGGCATTTTTGAGCGTCGCATGGCGCACAGAACACCACGGGTCAACTGAAAGCCGGTCAGCTTAGTCAGAACATCAAAATCAGCAGTGTAGACAGGTATGTCCCTGCAACGATTAATGATACCTCGGGCTTGTCCGGTGATATGTTTTCTTTCCAGTAAAAGGGAAACGGGAGTATACCCGGCATCTAGGGCACGTTCAATAACTTTGGGGCTTTCTGCGATAAAGAGACCTCCCTGTGGCTCGTAATAATGCAGTAGCTGTGCCTCTGAAAGACGGGCATAGATATCGAGCTCTGGTGCGGAAAAATCGGTTATTTCAATAATGTTTGACATGGATAATCTCCTGAAGCAGTATTTGGGCTGATTATTTCTGCAATTGTTCAAGCTGAGCTTTCAATCTGGCGATTTCGGCGTCCTTCTCAGCAATAGTGGCGTCCTTATCAGCTATGGTGGCGTCCTTCTCAGCGATTTCGGCATCCTTTTCTGCGATAAGAGTATCCTGAGCAGCAAGAGCCTGTTTCTTGGCGTCAATCTCGCCTTCATATTTTTTCAGAATAATATCGATATCCAGCATGAGCGATTCATCAGTCATTTCGTTGAGCACCTCCATTTCCTTGTAGTGGGAATAAATGTGTTGGTACAGCTTATGGGTGAGACGCCGCAGCCGTTGTGCGTCTTCCATTGTAATATTACCTAACGATAAATTGTTTTCTATGCTTCCGATTATATCATTCTGTATCAGATTTTTCAACTTTTCCAGATTTTCG
>JAUNDN010000045.1 GCA_030526045.1 Bacillota bacterium
AGTATTCTCTCTGTTCCAGCTGTCCGATGATGTCATTTATGCTCCTTAGAAGCCTTACAGCATCATCTTCCTCTGTGCCGGTCACTCGTACCATCCTCCCGTATAGCCCCATCATCAGCTCCAGCAGGTCCAGACCGTTTTCGCTTATCAGATATCCGCAAATATCCTTTCTGTAATGCAGCATTTCCCTGCAGGCATAAATAATGCTGTGAATATCTCGGCTGGCTCTAAGGAAAAAGCCACAGATAAAGTCCTGATCCGTTGTGTTATAATCCCATGCGGTCATCATTTGTTCCAGAGTCGAATAATATCCGCTGATCCATACCGGTACGTCTTCCTCCACAGTCAGTCTTGTAAGCTCCTCATAGTTTGCCGGCTGCCCGGGTGAAACACTGTACCGCTCACACAACCCTAAATAGTCCTGATAAGATCCGGTAAGATACTCATAAAGACCTCTACACTCATTTTTCAGATACTGGTATTGTCCCAGGATCATATTAAACTGTCTGAAAAAGGATGCCTTAAAATATTTTACAGAATCGCTGCCGACTCCGAAAAAGGAGGATAAATCTTCACTCCTATAAGGATAGACATGAACCGACAACTTCTCTTCTGCCCTATATTGCATGTGGGCAGAGCCATCATTTACTTCACAAAGACCAATCACATCGCCTGTCTTTAACATATGCCTTCCGCCGGCATAAGAAGCACTCGCCGTTCCGTGCATGATCATGTATAGTGCATCCAGCTTTTGTCCTGCTTCATAGATTATTTCGCCCTGTGCGAATTCCCTTATTGCCATGATCTATTCCTCCACCTGAATCAAAGCACATCTGACCGCTTTTTTCCAGCCCTTTAAAAGATCGTCACGTTTCTCTTCTCTCATCTCAGGCAAAAATTGTTTCCCTAACTGCCAGTTCTCTTTAATTTCATCCCTGCTTTCATAGTAACCGCAGGCAAGCCCTGCAAGATACGCTGCTCCGAGAGCCGTCGTTTCAATACACTGTGGCCGGTAAACTCTTGCCCCCAGTATATCTGCCTGAAACTGCATCAGAAAATCATTGGAGCTGGCACCGCCATCAACCTTAAGCCCGGCAATGGAAACCTCCGCATCCTCCTCCATCGCCTTCAGAACGTCATAGGTCTGATAAGCAATGGACTCCAGTGTTGCCCGGATAAAATGCTCTTTTTTGCAGCCTCTGGTAATTCCGGTCACGGTTCCTCTCGCATAGGGATTCCAGTACGGAGCACCCATTCCCGCAAAAGCAGGTACCACGTACACGCCGGCAGTGTCCTCCACCTTAACAGCGTATTCCTCTGACTGATCTGCCCTTTTAAGCATCCTCATCTCGTCCCGAAGCCACTGAATAGCTGCCCCTGCAACAAAAACACTCCCCTCCAGCGCATACTCAACTTTATCCCCGCAGCTTGCAGCGATCGTTGTCAGCAGTCCATTTCTTGAGGCAATTGCTTCTGTTCCCGTGTTCATCAGCAGAAAGCAGCCTGTACCGTAGGTATTCTTCACCTGCCCCTTTTCAAAACAGCACTGTCCAAATAATGCCGCCTGCTGGTCTCCGGCAATTCCCGAAATCGGTATCCTGCCTCCTAAAACAGAGCTTTCGGTATATCCGTAAATACAACTGGATGGCTTTACCTCGGGAAGCATACTTGCAGGAATGTGAAAAAGTTCAAGCAGCTCCTCGTCCCATCGCAAATTATGAATGTCATAGAGCATAGTACGGGATGCATTGGTATAATCCGTAACATGGATTTCGCCTTTGGTGAGATTGTAAATCAACCAGCTGTCTACCGTACCAAAAAGGAGCTCTCCCCGGTCCGCACGTTCTCTTGCCCCCGGCACATTGTTCAGAATCCATTCTATTTTGGTAGCACTGAAATAAGCATCAGGTACAAGCCCCGTTTTTTCTCGGATCAAATCCCCATATCCTGCATTAGAGAGCTCGTCTATTCTTTTAGCCGTTCTGCGGCATTGCCATACAATCGCATGATAAACCGGTTCCCCGGTCTTCTTATCCCATACAATTGTTGTCTCGCGCTGATTCGTGATTCCGATTCCTGCAATATCCTCCGGAGACGCTCCTACCATTGCCATTGCCTCCATTGTTACCGCGAGCTGTGAAGACCAGATTTCCATCGGATTATGCTCTACCCACCCCGGTTGCGGATAGATCTGGGTGAATTCCTTCTGTGCCATACTCTGAATCTCACCCTTTTTATCAAAAAGTATACAGCGGGAACTAGTTGTTCCCTGGTCAAGTGCCATCATGTATTTACTCATCTGTTGCCCCCTTCTCCCCAAATTGTGCTTTCTTTTTACCCCACTACTTTATTCTAACAATCTATGTTTGCTGTGGCAACAATGTTTACACCGGTTCCTGCCACATCAGCAATCATTACATCCCCAACCGCAATCGGTGCGAATGCGCTTGCTGCCTTGATTACCTTCATACACTCCCCGATTTTCTCCTTGGGAATTTCCGTTTCCGTCTTGACCGGAACCACTTTGCCGTTTCCGGAGGCAAGCCGGATGATGGAAGTTACCGTCCGGACCGGAGCGGTCATTTCATTGCGGGCGTATTCTTCGCCTTTCTTACAAGTATTCCCTGTAATCAGCAAGCTTCCGTCTTCGCCCTTTTTAGCTGTAATCAGACACCCCACAGGGCAGCCAATACAAATGAGCTGACTTTCCGCATCCCGGTCTGCAGGCGGAGCACATTTACTCTTAGCGGGAATTTTCGGTCTCACCGCCTCGCCCCATTCCTGCTCACCGTGCAAAATATAGTCCGCTGCAAACGCCCCTGCTTCTGCTGATTCTTTCGAGACATTGTCCACAAGATCATGTACATGAAGCACATTGCCACAGGCAAAAATCCCCCTCACGGTTGTTTCCAATCTTGCATTCACCACAGGTCCCTGGGTAACGTCATCCATTCTTGCTCCCGCACCCTGACTCAATTCATTTTCCGGAATCAGTCCACAGGATAAAAGCAGTGTATCACAAGCCACATATTCCTCGCTTCCCGGAATAGGCTTCAAATTCTCATCTACCTTCGATACAGTAACCCCCTCCACTCTGTCCTTTCCATGAATCTCAGTAACAGTATGGCTCAGCTTTAAGGGGATTCCGAAATCATCAAGGCACTGTACGATGTTTCTCTTAAGCCCTCCGGAATAGGGCATGATCTCAGCTACCAGCTTTACCCTGGCACCCTGCAGTGTCATACGCCTTGCCATAATCAAGCCAATATCGCCGGAACCAAGTACCACTATCTCACGGCCGGGCATACGGCCTTCTATGTTCACATAGCGCTGGGCAGTCCCGGCTGAGTAGATGCCCGCCGGACGATACCCGGGTATGCTCAGTGCTCCTCTTGATCGTTCCCGACAGCCCATAGCAAGAATTACTGCCTTAGCTTCTATCTGAAACATCCCCTGTTCTTTGTTCATTGCGGTAACATGGTAGGGGGCTCCTCCCTGTATATCCACCACCATCGTATTTAACAGATGGGGAATTTTCTTTTCCTTCACCCGTTCAATGTAACGCGCAGCATATTCCGGTCCCGTAAGTTCCTCTTTGAAGGTATGAAGACCAAATCCATTGTGAATACACTGGTTCAGAATTCCGCCAAGCTCCTGATCTCTTTCCAGGATCAGTATATCCGTTACACCCTTTTCATAAGCAGCAAGTGCTGCCGCCATTCCGGCAGGACCTCCTCCTATGACCACTAAATCCGTTTTCACAGATCTTCGCCTCCTTCCTCCCGCAAAAGATACCATGAATCCTCTCCTGATTTCAAAACCTCACTTTCATCTACCCCCAGCTCTCTTGCGAGGATCTCCACTACCTTGGGATTACAGAAGCCCGACTGACAACGCCCCATCCCGGCACGTGTTCTTCGCTTGATGCCGTCTGTTGTTCTTGCCCCTACGGGCCGCCTAATGGCATCTATGATTTCTCCTTCTGTCACCATCTCACACCTACAGATGACATTTGCATAAGCTGGATTCTCCAGGATCAGTCTTTGTCTTTCCTGCCCGGAAGCAAGAGCCATACTGGGAATTCCCCTTCTTTCTGCAACAAAATTTTCTTTTTCAGCAGGTGAAAGAAGCTTTTTCACAATATCCGCAACGTAAGCTCCGATCGCAGGTGCACAAGTAAGTCCCGGAGACTCAATTCCGGCTACATCAATGAAGCCGGGCGCATCCGGCACCTCTCCGATGATGAAGTCTTCTCCTCCGTGTGCCCGAAGTCCCGCAAAAGAAGTGATCACCTGCCTAAGAGGCAGTTCCTTCACGCTTAGTGCAGCTTTTTCCCTAATGAGCTCCATTCCCTCTGCAGTCGTTTCGTTTCCTTCTTTATCTTCAATATCCTCCGCCGTAGGACCGATCAGTAAATTTCCATGTACGGTGGCCGTTACGAGAACGCCTTTTCCCAATGCTGTAGGGAGCTGAAAAAGTGTATGAGCCGGTATCCCCTTTGAAAGCTTATCACAGAGCAGGTATTCTCCCCTTCTGGGTGTCAGCTTCATTTTCTCCTCACTGACCATATTATGAAGCTCATCTGCATAGACACCTGCCGCATTAATCACAAGCTTTGTCTCAAAGCTCCCTTTATTTGTTTCAATTAAATAGCCTTCTGCTGCTTTCCTTATTACTTTCACCTTAGTCCCAAACTGAAATTCCACACCGTTAACCGCTGCATTTTCGGCTAGTGCTATGGTAAGCCCAAAGGGGCAGACAATTGCTCCCGTGGGTGCATATAGAGCAGAAACCACCTGCTCCCCCGCACCCGACTCTAAGGAGAGTACTTCCTCCCTATTCAGGATACGGATATCAGGAACCCCATTACATTCTCCTCTTTTCTTAAGCTCTTCCAGCTTGCTTCTATCCTTCTCATCAAAGCAAAGCACCAGGGAACCATTTTGTTTATATGGAAAATCAAGCTCCTCGGAAAGAGCCTTCATTCTCCTGCTTCCTTCTACATTCAATTTCGCCTTCAGCGTTCCCGGCTTCGCATCATAGCCTGCATGAGCGATACCGCTGTTTGCCTTGGAGGTTCCCTCACAGACATCAAGTGCTTTCTCAAGAACCATTGTTTTCATTTTATAGCGGGACAGTTCCCGTGCAATGGCGCAGCCACTCACCCCGGCACCAATTATGATAACGTCATACATAGTTTTATCCTCTCATTAATAGGTTATTAATAGGTTAATATCTCATATCCATCCTCCGTCACTGCAACAGTGACCTCCCATTGTGCGGATGGCTTTCCGTCCTCAGTGTACACAGTCCACCCATCCTTATCATCAATATAGATTTCACTTGTCCCCATGTTCACCATAGGTTCAATGGTGAATACCATACCGGGAACCATCAGCATTTCCGTTCCTGCCTTTGTCACATAACTGACAAAAGGCTCTTCGTGGAATTCCAGCCCGATGCCGTGACCACCAATTTCCACCACCACGCTGTAACCGTTCTTTTTCGCATGATCATTGATAACCTGCGCCATATCCCCCAGAAAGTTCCATGGCTTTACCATGGTAAGCCCGAGCTCTACACACTCCTTCGTCACCTGAACCAGCCTTTTCTTTTCCTCACTCACCTCTCCGATACAGTACATACGGGAGGAATCGGAAAAATATCCTTTATACAAGGTTGACACATCCACATTTACAATATCTCCTTCCCGAAGTACCACATCTTCAGAAGGAATTCCATGACAAACTACTTCATTGATAGAGGTACAGACACTCTTCGGAAAACCATCATAGTTAAGCGGTGCGGGAATTCCACCCATCTGCACTGTCATATTATGCACAAGATCATCGATCTGCTGAGTCGTGACACCGGGACCGATCATCTTTTCTACTGCATCCAAAATTGCAATATTGATCACACTACTGTCCCTGATACCTTGAATTTGTTCCTTTGACTTTAAGATATCTCTTGAAGGAACAATATGTCCCTGTAATTCATAATGATGGATTTTTTCATCCATCATCATATGGCAGGTTTTATATTTTTTCCCGCTGCCGCACCAGCAGGCATCGTTTCTTCCCAATTTTTCCATAAAAAGAGAGCTCCTTACAGTACTTTGTTCATCAAATAATTATACCACGAGTAAGACCCTTTGCAAGAAAAAAGCCGTAGATTGTTTACTCTACGGCCTTAATTACTTTCTTAATCCGGAGCATTAAAATGCCTCCAGAAACTTATTAATATTGTCTGTAATGCTGTTCTTTCGAAATACACCCGAGCCGGCCACAAAAACATCAGCACCCGCTGCTATGACCTCTCTGATATTCTTCTTGCCCACGCCACCGTCCACTTCAATTCTGGTGGCAAGTCCGTTTTCTTCGATATAATTGCGAAGCTGTCTAATTCTTTCATAGGATTCCGGAATAAAGGTCTGTCCGCCAAATCCCGGCTCTACACTCATCAAAAGTACCATCTCTACCTTATCTGCATAAGGATACACCTCCTCAAGAGGCGTCCCGGGCTTAATCGAGATTCCTGCCCTGATTCCGCATGCATGAATCTTGTCAATCACTGCCTGGGGATCCTTCGTTGCCTCCAGATGAAAGGTAATACTGTCAGCGCCGCATCTTACAAATTCTTCAATATATCTTTCGGGATCAACAATCATCAGATGCACATCAAACAACTGATTGCTTGCGGGTCTGATAGATTCAATCAGAGGCATCCCAAAGGATATACTGGGTACAAACACCCCGTCCATCACATCAATATGAAGATATTCTGCTCCTGCTTCTTCCGTTTCCTTTATCTGTTCTCCCAGTCTCGTGAAATCTGCCGCCAGCAGGGAGGGTGCTAAAATGTACTTCATTGTTTCAGCCTTTCAAACTATTATTTCAGGAAATCCTTAATCTGCTCGTAAATTCCCTTTCCATCCAGCTTATATTTCTCAACCAATGCAGCCGCGGAACCGGATTCTCCAAATACATCCTGCATACCAATCTTCATCACCGGAACAGGATAATTCTTACAAAGTGCATCGCAAACCGCACTTCCCAATCCTCCAATTACGGAATGTTCCTCCGCTGTTACCACTTTACCGGTCTTCTTAGCGGAATTGATAATAATTTCTTCATCCAGAGGCTTGATCGTGCAAATATTGATTACCTCTGCACTGATGCCTTCTGCTGCAAGCATATCTGCTGCTTCCAACGCATTTCCCACACAGATACCAGTAGCAACAATGGTAAGGTCTGTTCCTTCACGTACTACTGTTCCTTTTCCAATTTCAAACTTATAATTGGGCTTATCATTGATAACAGGGCAAGCAGCACGTCCGAATCTCATATAAACAGGACCCACATATTCTGCTGCCGCTTTCACTGCTGCTTTCGCTTCAATATCATCTGCCGGACACATAACTACCATACCGGGAATGGTTCTCATCAGCGCGATGTCTTCATTACACTGGTGGGAAGCTCCATCCTCACCTACCGTAATGCCGGCATGTGTTGCACCAATCTTAACATTCAAATGGGGATAGCCCACGGAATTTCTAACCTGTTCGAAGGCCCTTCCTGCCGCAAACATTGCAAAACTGCTGACGAAGGGAATTTTCCCCGCTGTAGCAAGTCCTGCTGCAATACCAACCATATTGCACTCTGCAATACCACAGTCAATATGTCTGTCCGGATAAGCCTTTTTGAATACTCCTGTCTTGGTAGCTGCTGCAAGGTCTGCATCCAATACAACAACATTGGGATTTTCAGCGCCCAGTTCAACAAGGGCATTTCCGTAGCTTTCACGGGTAGCTACTTTTTTCACTGTATTCTCTGCCATTATGCTTCCTCCTTCATGAGCTCTTCATCAATTTTTTCAAGATCTGCCATTGCCACTGCATACTGCTCGTCATTCGGCGCCTTACCGTGCCAGTCTACACTGCCTTCCATAAAGGAAACTCCCTTTCCTTTCAGGCTGTGTGCAATGATCGCTGTCGGCATTCCCTTGGTTTCTCTCGCCTCCTTGAAGGCAGCACGGATTGCATCAAAATCATGCGCGTCCACATTGATCACATGGAAATTGAAAGCCTCAAACTTCTTATCAATCGGATAAGGAGAACAAACATCTGCAATCGGTCCGTCAATCTGTAATCCGTTGTTATCTACAATAACAACGAGATTATCCAGCTTACGATGTCCTGCAAACATGGATGCTTCCCAAACCTGTCCTTCCTCTAACTCACCATCACCCAGAAGTGTATATACTCTATAATCCTTATTGTCCATCTTTCCTGCAAGAGCCATGCCCACAGCTGCGGAAATTCCCTGTCCCAGAGAACCGCTTGACATATCTACACCGGGGATATGCTGCATACAGGGATGTCCCTGAAGATAAGAGCCCAATTTACGCAAGGTAACCAGATCCTCTACCGGGAAAAAACCTCTGTTTGCCAACGTGGAATATAAGCCCGGTGCTGTATGACCTTTGGATAATACAAAACGATCCCTGTCTTCCATATTGGGATTCTTGGGATCAATGTTCATCTCCTCGAAATAAAGATACGTGTAGATATCTGCCGCTGACAAAGATCCGCCCGGGTGTCCTGCCTTCGCGCTGTGGACTGCCGTAACGATGCCCTTACGCACCTGATTGGCTGTTTTTTTGAGTTCCAGATTGTTCATGATTACCTCCATTCGCATATTCATCGCTTAAATGTAATTTACCATTGTTCATTCTCTTGAACCGCTTCAATTTTAACATATTTTGCAGGTAGCGTCTATACGATAATCCTGCTAAATGCTTTTCATATATTGCTATTTTTCCTATGTATTTTCACATGTCCGGGTTCATATAATCAAAAGAATATCTCCGTGAGGTTTCCATTTTGTTCCCCAAGAAAAGAATATCCCACAGGCAACTGTTTCTCTGTACCTTTTTATTATTGTCCTTCGGCGCCCTTTTTGTCTCTGTGTGTCTGCTGACAAGCGATTCCAGGCAATTTAAAGCTCTCTCAAGGGAATTATTTGTCTCTGAGCTCTCGGGTGATACTCTCAGTCTTCACTATACTCTTGCTGATCCCGAAAAATACGGGCTTGGAAGTGAAGCTGTTCTTCCTTGCTATCAGCCGGACACAGAAAGCAATGCCGCCTATATCCGTTCTCTTCTTAACCGTCTTGCTGAAATATCTCCTGATCATCTGACATCGGAAGACGCCTATACCTACGGATTACTGATACGCTACCTGACTCTGCGACTGTCCGGCTCCGATTTTGCCTTCTACGGCGAACCCTTGTCCCCATCCTCCGGTATGCTTTCCGGTCTGCCCGTCCTCCTGGCAGACTATACCTTTCGTTCCGAAAAGGATGTGGAGGACTACCTTGACCTTTTAGATCAGACTGATACCTATTTTGAAGGGTTAATCCAATATGAAACAGAAAAATCCGCCCAAGGGCTTTTCATGCCGGACCGCTCTGCCGGGAAGGTAATTGAGCAGTGCTATTCCATCATGGATAAAGCTTCCCTTTCCACCGGAAATCATTTTCTGCATACTACCTTTAGGGAACGTCTGGAAGCACTGGAGACTGAGGGACTCATCACAGAAACACAAAAACAACACTGGATCTGTGAAAACGACCGACTGCTGACTACTGTTATGGAGCCTGCTTATGAAAATGTTGCAGATTCCTTTACCGTACTAATGGGAAGCGGTAAAAATAATATGGGGCTGTGTCACTTTCCTGAAGGCCGTTCCTATTATGAATATCTGTTTGCTGCCACTACCGGAAGCAGTCGCAGTATTTCCGAGGTCAAACAACTGCTGTATCAGGACTTTCAACAAAATTACGCGGCATTAATTTCTCTGATTGGAAATTACCCGGAGCTGATTCCTAAGGATGACGAGCTTTCTTCTGATTTCCCCCTCTCCACCCCGGAAGAAATGCTTACTGATCTGCAAGAACATATGAAAGCAGACTTTCCAGCTTTCCCACAATCCGAAGGCAGCTTCATTCCGTCCTGCACAGTTAAGCGTGTCTCTCAATCCATGGAAAAGTATTGCAGTCCTGCTTATTATCTGACACCGCCGATGGATGATATGAGTCACAATATTATCTATATCAATCATCGTAATCAGCCTGATGCCCTTACCCTGTATACCACACTTGCTCATGAAGGCTATCCCGGGCATCTGTACCAGACTGTTTACAGCCAGCTTGCCATGAACCAAAGAGGGGCTTCCCCCCTGCGCCGCATTCTTCACTACGGCGGCTATGTGGAAGGCTGGGCTCTTTATGTGGAAAATCTGTCTTATTACTATGCCCGGGACATCCATCAGGATGAGCCTCTGACGGCTGCCTGGTGTGAGGCCAGCCGCCTCAACCGGAATATCCAGCTATGCCTGTATTCTCTGCTGGACATTGCAATCCACTATGAAGGGGCTACCCCTGCGCAGGTGCAGGGCATTCTTGAAAAAATCGGGATCACTAACCCCGCATCTGTCAGTGCAATCTATGAATACATCGTGGAGGAGCCCGTCACTTACCCGAAATACTATCTGGGATTTCTGGAATTTCAGGCGTTAAAGGAAGAAGCTGCTACTCTATGGGGTGATGAATTCTCCCTGATGCGGTTCCACCGGTTTGTTCTGGAAACCGGTCCCTCTGACTTTGAGTCCTTGAGGATACGGCTTAGCATGTCCTGATACCACTAATGTTCTTCCATCATGCTTTCGATATAGCCGCCATCCCAGAGCAAAATTTTAAGCTTTTTCGCTGCTTCCACTGCAGGCGTGGTAAAATATTGGTTTGTCATGACGGCTCCTACCATACGGTCATAATAATCTCTTCCGGCATAGGCCTCCTGAACTGCCTTAACTCCCACCGGAGTCACATAGCGTTTACACTGGATGGCATAAGTCACGCCTTCCTTCTCTGCCAGAATATCAATTCCGTAATCGCCGCTGCCCCTGGTCACCTCCACATCCACAAATCCCTTCTGTTTCAGGAGATCCGCGCAGAAGTATTCAAATTCGTGTCCCTCCATGTCCTCAAACAGATCCGGCGATTCCTTCCTCCCTGAAAAGAGTTTCCACACAATTACTCCCGCAACAAGCAGTCCTACCACTGCTAATATCACAATTCTGATGTCGAAAAAAATATCCATTCTGCTGGCACAATCCTTTCAATACGCCATTTGACAAATTTGTCAAACACTTTTATACTCATTGATTAACATAGATTTATCACAAAATCAGCAGCAAGCGAGGTGCTCCATGGAAAATCTGATATTTAGCCTGAATGCAACCATTCCTGTCTTTCTGGTAATGGTGATCGGATATGTATTAAAGAACCTGAAGGTTATTGATGAACCCTTCACCAAGACCTTGAATTCCTTTAACTTTAAGATTACACTTCCCGTTCTTCTGTTCAAGGATATCAGCGATTCGGATTTTCTCACAGTATGGGACACGAGATATGTCCTCTTTTGCTTCCTCACGACTCTTTTCTGCATTGCTTCTATTTGGATTATAGCAGATAAAGTGTACCATAAAAAGGACCTTGTCGGCGAATTTGTACAGGCCTCCTACCGGGGAAGTGCCGCCGTTCTGGGTATTGCCTTTATCCAGAATATTTACGGAAATGCAGGAATGGCTCCGCTTATGATCATCGGAACCGTTCCCCTTTATAATATGGCTGCCGTTGTCATTCTTTCTTTTACCGGTCCCGAAAGCCGCGGACTAAGCTGCGCTACACTGAAAAGATCTCTGAAGGGGATCGTCACGAATCCGATCATTCTGGCTATTCTGGCGGGTATTCTGGCTTCGCTTCTTCCCTTTAAGCTTCCGGTAATCATAAACAAGACCATTGCCAATATTGCTGTTCTTGCAACCCCTCTGGCTCTCATCGGCTTAGGAGCCGGCTTTGAGGGCAAAAAAGCGCTGGCCGAAATCAAGCCAACGCTTATCTGTTCTTTTATTAAGCTTCTTCTCCAGCCTGCCGTTTTTCTCCCACTGGCCGTCCTTCTTGGCTTTCGCAGTGACAAGCTGGTTGCCATCCTGATCATGCTCGGTGCTCCCACTACGGTCAGCTGCTATATCATGGCGAAGAGCATGAAGCATGAAGGAATTCTGACATCCAGTGTGGTGGTGACCACTACCTTCTTAAGCTCCGTTACGATTACCTTCTGGCTTTACCTTCTGAAATCCTTCGGGCTGATCTGACCTTTTCTGCTAAGAAGACTGTTTTCCGGGCCGGCTAATCAATACAAATGCGGAACGAAAAGCTGATATCCTTCTCACCGCTCACATGATAAGCTTCCTCTACATCTGCTCCCCAGCTGTCAATACCACCAACGCCTCTGACTGCTCCGTATATGCACAGCACGGTTCTTCTTGCAGGCGGAAGCTCCTCCATATGCGTTGCATTTTCCAATTCACAGGCTGTATAGGGCAGACAGGAAAAAGCAAGTCCGTCCAGTTCAAAATGCAGTACTGTCTCCCTCTTTTCCCTCCAACTGTTGTCAAGTCCGGTGCTTCTATAAATCTTAAGCCACTCGGTATCCATATGGACTCCGCAGTCCTGCGGAACCAGATAAGGAGTCACAGGCAGTCCCTGCACCTCATAGACTCCCGTTTCGCCGCCTGCCTTCCGGTCAGGATAGGTTTCCCCCGATAATCCTTCATAAACATATTTGTCTGCACAGGTAGGCATAACCATACGAAGTCCAAAAACCGGGAGTTCCGGTAATCCCTCCTTACCATGGTAGCACACATCTACCTTCATCTCTCCATTCCCGTTCACCCGATAGGAAACCGTAACCTCTGTCTGAGGTCTTGTTATGGTTTCAAAAGTATAGATCACCTCAACCGTTTCTGCCTTTTCATTCTCACTGTACCTGTTGTTCTCCGGTGCACATGGAAGCGGGATCTCTACACCATTTACCAGTACCTTCGCTCCTATGCAGCGGATAAACAGATCTGCCGAAAGCCACATACCGCTTCTTTGCGGAAACTGATTACCTCTGTCATTGTCTGTGGTCGCTCTCCAGAAGGTTGGACGGGGTGAACGATACAGCCACTCTCTCCCCTCAATGCAAAGAGACTCCGGACCTCCTGTTGCATAGGAAAAAATATAGCTGAAGGCTTTTCCTTCCCTATCTCCGTGAAGTCCCAGTGTCACATCCCCGTATACCACCCGCAGCTGCCTCTTTTGCGCAGCCTGATTATTTGTGCAAGCCATAATAGTACCTCACCTCCTGCATCGCCGGTTTCTCCGTTCTGTCTGCAAACACGATTCCGTTTCCGGAGAATTCATAATCTGCAGGTCTGTCATCAAAGTCTCCGCCGTAGCGCAATACCTTTTTCCCGGTCACTGTATCCTCTACCCAAAGTGCCTGATCAATAAAGTCCCAGATGAAGCCTCCGTGATATCTCTCATATTCGTCCAGCAGTTCAATGTAGGAGCCCATTCCACCAATTGAATTTCCCATATCATGCATATATTCGCAGAGAAGATAGGGCTTCTTGGGGTTATTCTCAAGGTATTCTTTTATTTCCCACGGCTTTGCATACATACGGCTTTCCACATCCGACACGGTATCCTCATATGTCCTGTTACACCATACTCCCTCATAATGAACCAATCTTCCGTCATTTTTATTCTTAAAGTACTGATTCATCGCTTCAATATTGTCGCCGATACAGGATTCATTTCCCAGTGACCAGAACAAAACAGAAGGGTGGTTCTTAAAATATTCAAAATGACTCTCAGCCCTGTCAAGCACCGCTGCTTTCCAATGCGGATATGAGCCCGGCACGTTCCAGGAAGGCTCCACTTTCCCCATTTTCTGCCAGGAACCATGCGACTCCAGATTCGTCTCTGACATCATGTAAATGCCATTGCTGTCGCATAGATAGTACCAGGGTATCTGATCAGGGTAATGACAGGTGCGCACTGCATTGATATTGTTTCTAAGGAAGCACTGCATGTCCTCTTCCATATCCTTAAGACCGATGCATCTGCCACTTTGCGCACTCCACTCATGGCGGTTTACACCGTTTAGGATCAAGCGTCTGCCGTTTAAAAAAATGACCTTATCAATGATCTCAATCCTGCGGAATCCGATCCGGTAGGGAACTGCCTCAATCAGCTTATCCGTCTCATCATATAGCTTAATGAGCAACAAATATAAATAAGGATTTTGATGATCCCAGGGTGTTACCTCTCCAATGCTCACAGCCTCCATTTCACCGCTGATTTCACGGTAACCGGATTTCTGTTCCATTTGTCCCGGCATGGGCCTCCTATCTCCCGGGAGCAGAAGATTATGGCTAAGAAACACCTGTCCCCTCTTGTCTGCAAGCGAAATTTCTGCCCTTCCTGTTGTATTCTCCGGCATGGTGATTTTCATATTTACGGCAAGACTGCCGGTCCCATCCTTTAGAAGCTCCGGCCTTGCCCAAAGATCCTCCACATGAATTTCCGGCTTCGCCATCAAGGTCACATTTCTGAAAATCCCAAAGAAACGGAAGAAATCCTGATCCTCCAGAAACGCTGCAGTACTTCTCTTGTGTACCTCAACAGCGAGCTTGTTCCCCTTGTCCTTGAGGAAAGGAGTCAGATCAAACTCGGAAGGGGTAAAGCTGTCCTCCGCATATCCGACAAAGCTCCCGTTCAGCCACAGATACATCGCCTGTTCCACACCTTCAAAGCGGATGCATACTCTTCTGCGAAGAAGCCCTTCATCCAGATCAAATTCCTTCACATAAGAGCCTACCGGATTATAGGAGGCTTCACTGAACATTCCCTCCCAATTGTCCTGTCCGTTCAGAGTATGTGCCGGACGCCTGTAGTAATGACCCTCCCACGGGTACATGGTATTGATGTAATGAATCTTGTCATAGCCTGCCATTTCAATATGACAGGGAACTTTGATCTCATCAAAATCCGAAAAGTCAAAGTCCTCCTTGTAAAAGTCTGCAGGACGTGTCTTCGCATTCTTTGAAAACCGGAATTTCCACGTTCCGTTTAAGGATTGTAACAAAGAACTATTATCATCCTGCATTTCTTCAAGGCTCTGATAAAACTTATGATCACTATGTGCGGAAAGACGGTTCACCTGAAACACTTCAGGATCGTCCAACCAAGTTATTAATGGGTTCATAAAAACCTCCAAAAGTTAATTTGCTGTCTGAGAAACTACTTTGTCATATTGATATCCGCGGTCAGAGGTTATCTTCCCCGCATTCAGTTCAAAATAGACAACCGCATTCTTATTAAGTGTCAGGTTCACGCTTAAGCTTCCGCTGTGGGAATGGATCCTTTCCGTCTTTAGGTACGGTCTTGCCGACTCCCGGAGCAATTTCTTCTGCTCATCGGTCAAATGTGCCGGTTCTCCTATATCATGCCACACCTTAAGCGGATTACAGGCCTCCTCATCCACAGTTTTTGTCAGGAAGCAGTAGTCCGCTTCACCTGCTGGCAGAGAAATCTCTATTTTTCTGCTCCATCCGCTCTGTCCGTTGCCATCCTTTGCCTTGTGGGCTACATTCCATGCAATTCCAAGGTAATCACCGTTTCGACGCTTCAGAACTACCAGATCGTCATCCTTATAGACACAGCTTCCGCCGCTTTCCTGCAGCTTCTTATAAAATGCAAAAGTCCAGAAAGTCGGCTTCGGAATACAGCCTTCAGCCACAAGACCGAAGCCTCCGTGGAATGGCGCAAAGGGTATTCCCAGTTCCTCAAACACATCCCCGAAGGTCCAGTAAGAATAGGATTCATTCACATCTCCCAGTCTGGAGAGCTGATGAGCAATAAAGGCGGCATTCAGATTAGTGTCATGAATTACTCCCTTAGGTGTATAGGAGGTATTAAACTCTGTGATATGGATAGGCAACCCACGAAATTCCGGAAAGCTGTCGATAATCTCTCTGGAGCTTAGCAGATTGGCAAATCCATCCTCCGGCTTCATAAGCTCCGAGTAAGCGTAATGCCCCTCATGCTCCGGCTGCTCTATCGTATAGTGATGTCTGGTCACAAAATCCACCGGTATTTTGTTTTCATGGCAATATTCCATAAAAGCCCGAATCCATTTTTCGTCCGTACCGCCACAGACTGCGGGACCCCCCACACAGAATCTGGCATCTACCTCTTTGATTGCGTCAAAGGTACAGTGAAAGAGCTTAAAATACTCCTCCATATCCGCATTTTCCCAGAATCCGCACAAGTTGGGCTCATTCCATACCTCAATCGGCCACTGTACTACCTCATCGGCACCATAGCGCTCCATCAAATGGTTCAAAAGTGCCTGTACCATCCGGCACCACTCCCCATAGTCCCTCGGGGGCGTGGTATTTCCCTTCCAGTAAAAAATAGTCTGCGTTCCGCTCGCCAGCTTCCCGGGCATAAATCCAAGTTCCAGAAATGGCTTTAACCCCACCTTGGCATAGCTGTCCATCACTCTGTCCAGGTAAGTGTAGTTGTACTCAACCCTTATCTCCCCGTTCTCCTCATATTCCTGATAAATTGCCATGTCATCACAGAAAAGACCATGTCCCCTGATATGCCTAAAACCAATCTCCTCCTGTACCAGCTTCAGTTGCTCTTGATATTCCTGCGTCAGTGCAAGCCCCATCCTCCCTGTGCCAATGCAGTAATCCACGTTATTATGAAAGAACGCCCTTGATTGTTCTGCGATGATAACTTTTTTCTCTCTTAATCCGACTATGTTTTCCATAACATATCCCCCTCTCCCATCTTATGCCTCCCAGCTTATTTACCTTCGTAGCTGAAATTGGAGAATATAGCTGATGTCTGACATTTTGTTCCGTTTCCACAGCTGTAGAGACCGATATAGTTACCGGTAAAAGCACCGCCTACCTCCGTAGTCAGATACTGCACTTCACCACAGCCCAGTTCTTCCCATTCTCCATCTGCTTTCTGATAGCTGAAACGATACTCATCCAAATCCGATTCCAGCTTCAATTTTACTCCGTCTGACTCATAATCCAATGTGCACTCTACTTTTTCCAGAGAACCGATCTGTCTTCTGAAAATTAGTTTTCTGCCCGTATTGTCCCGATACAAGGCAGCTTCGTAATGATGCCGGTTATTCATAAAAATAGTAAGACCGGCTTCCTCTCCCTCCTGCCTGCACGGAAATTCCAACGTAACAACCGTACAGGACACATGGTGTCTCTGGCGTCTGCCGACCCATGCAAGTGTATCTGCGTCCTTCAGCCACTTTTCATTTCCGTGCAGACAAAGTCCGCTTTCCGTTTGCTCATATAAAGAGGCGTCAGGATTATAGATACAATTCCAGCCCATATCCGGTTTGGAGGAAGAGAAATCATCAAAATAAGAATCATTAGATGCACTTTCCGGGCAGCACTGTTTCGGAAGAAGCTCTGTCTCAAATTCCTCAAGTACTCTGCCATTGTCCCCGAATACTGGCCATTCTCCACTCCAGTCCACAGGTACGAGCATGGTTTCCCGGCCTAGGTTATGTTTGTGTGGATAGCCAAAAGTTCTGGTCCCCAGGCAAACTGCCCACCAGTTACCGTTTCCGTCCTCCACTAAGTCTGCATGTCCCACTGATTGAATCGGAAGTCCCAGGCTTCTGTTCGTCATCACCGGATTGTCCAGGCAGCCTTCATAAGGTCCGGTAAGATTTTTGCTGCGCGCCATCGTCAGCATATGGCAGCGTTCCGTACCACCCTCCGAAATCATCAGATAATACCAGCCGTTCCTCTTATAAAGATGAGGTCCCTCCGGGTATGCACCGCCGGTACCGGCCCAAAGCGTCACAGCTTCACCCACCAGTTTGCCGTTTTTAAAATCAATTTCCCTTAAATAAATACCGGCACTGCTGGTTCCTGTATAATATGCCCTTCCGTCATCATCAAAGAAAATGGAAGGATCGATACCCTCTGTATTCAGGAAGACAGGTTCTGACCATTCTCCTGCAGGGTCTTTCGTCCACACATAAAAGTTTCCGGTGCCTTCTTCACCATTTGCCACATTGGTAACCACCATATAGAAAATGCCTTCATGATATCTGATGGTAGGAGCATAAATGCCTGAATTGTTCATTCTGCCCTTTATGAGCTTCAATTGTGAATTTCTGGTAATGCAATGTCCAATCTGCTCCCAATGAACCAGATCCCTGCTGTGCCATACAGGAACCCCTGGGAAAAATTCAAACGAACTGTTCACAACATAATAATCGTCTCCCACTCTGCAAATGCTGGGATCCGGATAGCATCCCGTGATAACCGGATTTTGATATTTCATAAGTAACTTTCCTCCTGTTCCTTCTGTCTCTTATATCCCTGCCAGTATCACACTTGCAATAATCCCCGCCAAAGTGGATATCAGTGCACCCGTCAGGGTATATCTGGTCTTAGTCACCTTTGCTGCCAGGAAATAGACACTCATAGTATAAAAAATTGTTTCCGTACAGCTCATCATAATGGAAGTGACAAGCCCCAGAAAAGAATCAGTTCCGTAATTTTTAAAAATATCAAGTACAAGCCCTGTGGCTGCGGAGGAAGAAAACATTTTGATAAAAGCAACGGGAATCAGCTCTGCCGGAAAATGAAGCAGGTTCGCAATAGGCCTGCACAGATCTCCGATAAAGGTCAGAAAGCCGGAAGCCCTCAGAACTCCAACGGCGATCATGAGAGCTACCAGTGTGGGCATGATTCCCACTACTGTCTTAAAACCATCCTTTGCTCCCTTCACAAAGTCCTCATAGACATTACACTTATTTATTACGCCATAGGCGATGATATAAAAAATCACAGTGGGGATAATGATATTGGATATATTGGATAAAACCTGTTCCATATATTTTAGACCTGCTACTTTCTGTCTTTACAATATATGGAACTTCTATGAAATCAATACCGTTTTTGCATCCTGATTTAAGGGATTTCTCACCTGATAATCAAAAAGCATGAGCTGCGGGGTTTCGCTTCTTTTACAGATTTTCTCCGCTTCCTCTTGCCAGACCGGATAAAAAAATACTTCCATATGGGTCATCTTCAAGGTCTGCTTTGCATGATAGTCCCGATAATCCTGTAAAATATCCGGTGCTTCCTCTTCCCCACGGTAAAACTCCCATATCCTATCATGGTATTCTGACAGATCCCTTGCAAAGGAAGGCCGGCTCTTGGCATTTTCTCTCAGGTAATAGTCATAGGTCAGAAGCTCTCTGTAAAGCTCTTCTTTTTCCTCATCTGCCTCGCAGGCAAAATCAAGAAGCAACTGATAGCGGTAGCTTCTTGCCGGTGTATTTTTGAAATATCCCTCTCTCTCATAGTACTCGGCCAGCGCTTCAAACATGGCAAAAGGACCCACAAAATTCTTTCTTAAGAGCCGGAGTGTGGCCCTGTACTGATTAGAATTATAGTAGATCTCCACCATCTCCTCGATCTGTTTGAGCTTCAGCACATCCCCATAGGAGAGCCAATTCGTGTAAAGCACTTCGTAAGGCGGTTTTGACTGATAGACTACTCCATATTTCTCCGCAAGATAAAACATGGGAGATCCTTTCAGCACTTTCAGAAAACCAAGCTGAAGCTGCTCCGGCTCCATATCATAAACTTCATCAAAGGAATGACCGAAACTCTCATAATCTTCAAAAGGGAGTCCCGCGATCAGATCAAGGTGAATATGGATGTTCTCCTTTTCCCG
>JAUNDN010000080.1 GCA_030526045.1 Bacillota bacterium
ATTCCTATACCTTTGTGACGGATGCGGCAGCAGGGATTTTGTATACAATGCTTCTGGGAGCATCCGGAGAAGCTTACAATGTGGCTGATGAAAAATCTGACATTACCTTAAAGGAGTTAGCCGGGCATCTGGCGGATATTGCAGGGACGACGGTTGTTTTTGAACTTCCCGATGAGAAAGAGAAAAAGGGATATTCCACAGCTACCAAGGCCATGCTTGATGCCTCAAAGCTGGAGGCATTGGGGTGGCATGCCGGAGTTCATATGGAAGAGGGCTTAAGGTGCACGGTGGAAGCGTTAAAATGAAAAATTTCACCCTCCCAGCTCCTTCAGTCTCTCCAGTGCAGGCTTGAAGTTACCGCATTTCCTATATAATGCTACAGCGTCCTCGAGATTACCCAGCACCTCATTGATGCAGCCCATGTTAAAGGTGGGAATGAAGGAATTTGCTCCTTCCGTGCGGGCACTTTCAAAGGTGGTGGCCTTTAAGAACTCAGTCATGGCCTGAAGGATCATACCCTTTCGAAGATAAATGAGACCCATTAGGCAGACGAAGTCTGCGCCGGTGGCGAACTCATCGTAAATATTCTGAAACTGCAGGGCTTCGTCATAGCGCTCCAGATGAAGCAGGGCATAGCCGTAGCCGATGACCATCATCTGCACATATTCCACCTGGGGATCTACGTCGTATTCAAGGCCTTTTCCATAATAATAGCAGGCCTTTTCATCATCACGAAGCATATTGTAGGACTGTCCGATCTGAAAATACAGGTAAGGATCGTTAGGATTTTCTTCCAGCATCTTTAGAAGCAGTTCATTGTTGCGTTCTGCTTTTTGGCGAAGGTCCTCAAGGGTGCCGTTGTAGCCGCAGTGATCTACGGTAAGAGGCAATGCGATCCTCTGGAAATCTCCACCTGCAATTGCACGAACCTGCTCGTGGATGACAGCTTCATAGTGAAAAAGCTTCCGGTTAAAGAATCGCTCCACATCATCAGTATAAACACTGTCTGTATCGTTCATTTCATAATGATTTTTCCGGGAAAGCATGCCCACAGCATCAGGATATTGGTTGATCAGAGCCTGAAAGCCTCTGGGATCAAGATCAATGATGTATTCGTCACAGTCAAGAACCAGAATCCAGTCATTGCTTGCACAGGACAGGGAAAAGTTTCTGGCGGCGCTGAAATCCTTGATCCATTCAAAATGGTAGATCTTATCCGTATAGTTCTCTGAAATTTCTATCGTCCGGTCCGTGGATCCGGTATCCACCAGCACAAGCTCATATGGATAATCCTGAAAGAACTTCTTGATGGAGGATAAAAAGGCATCCATATGTTTTTCTTCATTTTTCATGATAACGCAGATAGAAATAGGAGTCATGTCGGTGTTCCTTTCTGAAAAAGCTATAAATAGGTCAGCATTTCTTCGATCCGATGCTTGTAGGTGTGGTGGGCAGCGGTTTTTTCATATCCGTTCCGTGCAATCGCTGCGCGCTCCTCTTCGTGTGTCAGATAGTAATCAATTTTGGCAAGAAGGTCTTCCTTGCTCTCAAAATAGGCAAAATCCTCTCCCGCTTCATAGCAGTCGGCAAAATCTGCCTGATAGTTGGTGAGGAGGAAACCACCCGCCCCAAGAATATCAAAGGCACGAAGCGGAATGCCGCTTTTAATGCTTCGTAGACTGATATTCAGATTGATTTTGGCTGTTTTGAACACATAAGGCGCCATATCATAATAATCCACCGGTCCGTGATTGATACAGCCGGGAAGCGTTAGGGCAGTATCGGGGGTATACAGATCATAGGAGTGGTGCTCACCGATTGCTGTCAGGAGTTCTGTCCGCTCTGTGGCAGTGATCTGTCTGTTGATCACATACTGTGCATAGAGGTACTCCACGCTTTCCACGCTGGTCGGATCCGGCTGCATAGGAAGAACCCGCATCAGATCCGCTATGATATCTGGGGTAAGTAGCTCCTGCACAAAGTTATAGCCGTACACGTGCTTCTGGGCAGCCATAATGCCCTCCAGGTAACCTCTGGTGTAGGGCGTGATCCCCTCGAGACGCTGGTAAAACTGATGCTTTTCGGTATACAAGGAGCCTACAAAGGCGATATCGCTCTGATTCATCCACCTGCTTTCGCGGAAGGTCTTGAAAGCATCCTCCTGTTCCATAGAACGTAATCTATCTGTATTGGCGGCAAGCGGAAGATAATGAATGGTGGAAATGCCTGCGTTGTGGAATTCCAGATATAACTCTTTATCAAAAATGAAAACATAATTACCGGGATAAATAATTGTGTAGGAATAAAGCAGCACATAGGGGCTGTCATAGACCCAGCACACATAGCGCATATCTGCTTTCTTGCAGGCAAGCGAAACAACAGGGAAATAGTTGAAGGAGAAGACAAAATCGGGAGAAAACTCCAGAATTTCGCTTACCAGCCCTGTTTCCGGAATATCCCTGGAAGAAGTCTCCACAGTAGCCGTTGTATAAATTCCGAAAAGGGAATTGCTTTGACAGTATGTCCCAATTCCTGAAAGGCGGAAATGATATCTTCGTTGCCAAAGCTTTTCCATTCCAGCATAAGTATTCTCATAATAGTTACCGTTCCATGCTCTTAACTGCGATCAATCATTACATAATTTCATTATACGTAATTTGAAAATAGCATACAATCAAAAAGTGAAAAATATTGAGAAGTATGAAGAATAGGATGGGGTATATAATGACAAAAAATAACTGCCCCTCAGCGTCAGAAACTAGAGAGCAGTTATTTTTTAGTCTTTGATTGCAAGGGGTACAACTTAGTACCACTTTTCTATATTATAGCATATTTTTATCTCTTTTCAAGTACAGGAGCATTAAAGATAGCGTAAATTTATTGTAGGAAAATAAAAGACAAACTACACCTGAGATGTGTT
>JAUNDN010000081.1 GCA_030526045.1 Bacillota bacterium
AAGCTTTCCTATACTCTATCTCGCAAATATAGTATAGCAAAGCTCCGGTCTTTCGACAATGGTGCAGTTGAAATATTTTACAGAATATAAACATTCTGTGGATTAGTTTCTGTATCCAAAATCAAGGAAGGGAGCTATTATTTTGTCTATTTTTTCAGAAATTAAAGAGCAAATCACAGCAAGAGCAGTAGCAGAGGGATATGGTCTGAACGTGAGAAATCATGGGTTAGCCTGTTGCCCTTTCCATGATGATAAGCACCCAAGCATGAAGATTGATAAGAACTATCATTGCTTTGCCTGTGGCGTGGGAGGGGATGCAATTGACTATGTTTCCCGGATGTTTGGGTTATCGCAATATGAGGCGGCATTAAAGATTGCAGAAGATTTCCGGCTTCCGATAGAGGTCAAAGGAAATAAGGGATTAAGCGAGCAGGACAGGGAGCGTATTCGTAGAGAACGGACAGAACGTGAGAGGCTGATACACATCAGGGAGCGTTTTGACAGATGGTGCAATCACAGTATTGAGAGTTTAAGGGACAGTTTATCACTGATAGAGCAGATGGGTATTTTCCTTAATGGTAAGCCGCCGGATATTATTTTTTCAGAGGACTATGCACGGATGCTTCATGCGGAACCGATTATGAATTACTGGCTGGATATTTTATGCATGGGCAATGCGGAGGATAAACAGGAACTTTTTATGAAAGGCAGGAAGGAGGTGGAAGAAGTTGCAGAGAGAGTCAAAATCGGAAGAGAACGTATCATGGAACGAAATCGGGGAAGTGCTTGATACGGAAATGAGCACGGTAGAGGATATTCGGGCAGATTTGGCAAGAAACGAAAAAGGCAATATCTGTCAGACAATCAATAACTGTATGTTGGTATTTCAGCGTGATCCGTTGCTGAAGGGTGCAATCAGAAAAAATGAGCTGTCCGGAAAGATTGATATTGTCGGTAATCTCGGATGGCAGCGCACATCTTCCAGCCTGACGGATACTGATGTGTATCAGATACATTGGTACTTGGAAAAGAATTATGGTCTGAAAAATGACCGCAATATCAACAAGGCTATGAATATCGTTGCAAGTGAAAATAAGTATCACCCTATCCGGGACTGTCTGGAAAAACTTAAATGGGACGGACAGCCACGCATAGACAATCTTTTGCCCAGGTATTTAGGTGCTGACCACGATGATTACACAAAAGAAATTATGCGACTGTTGATGCTGGCAGCTATCCGTAGGGTGTATGAGCCGGGATGCAAATTTGAAATCATGGTATGCCTTGTAGGAGGGCAGGGAGCAGGCAAGTCAACATTTTTTCGGTTCTTAGCCATCAATGATGAATGGTTTTCAGATGATTTGAAGCGGATGGATGATGATAATGTCTATCGGAAGATGCAAGGACATTGGATTATTGAAATGTCGGAAATGATGGCAACGGTCAATGCCAAGAGCATTGAAGATATTAAGTCTTTTATCAGCCGGCAAAAGGAAACCTATAAAATTCCCTACGAAACACACCCGGAGGACAGACCAAGACAATGTGTATTTGTTGGTACTTCCAACAATATGGATTTTCTTCCTCTTGATCGTACAGGGAACCGGAGATTTGCCCCGGTGCTGGTACATCCGGAACGGGTGGAAAAGCACATTCTTGAGGATGAAAAAGAATCAAGGGAATACATACGTCAGGCGTGGGCGGAAGCGATGGAACTATATCGGAACGGTTCTCATGAGTTAAAGCTGTCGAGGGAAACAGAAGAATACTTAAAGGAGATGCAGAAGGATTTTATGCCGGAGGATGCAAAGGTCGGAGTGATACAGCTCTGGTTGGATGAACTGGCAGAGGATTATGTATGCAGCATTATGATTTACAAGGAAGCATTTTCCCACGAGTATGATACACCAAAGGACTGGGAACTGAAAGAAATCAATAATGTCATGAACCATAGCATTGTAGGGTGGGAAAAAATATCTTCCCACAGATTTGCCGGATATGGCACACAAAGAGGGTGGCGCAGGGTGGCAGGGAAAAATGAGTTTCAGAAACTGCCGGAGGATGCGGTAATACCCTTTGAGGAAAGATAAAAGTTTTTTAGGCTGCGTTTACAAATTTTGTTTACAGGCGTTCGTTTACGGAAATGTAAACAATCCGGTTTACAAAAGAATACAGTAAAATTAAGGCTTTGAGGATTTGTAAACAGCGTAAACAGAAATTATTTAAAAGAGTATTTGTAAACAAAACGTGTAAACGGATATGTAAACAGGACATTCAGGAGGATATTTTAATGGAGAAAAATTATATTCAGAACAATGGAAAAGCAAAAGGAAAAATTTATATCGGTTTGGATCATGGGTATGGGAATATCAAGACCGCACACAGAGTATTTACTACCGGAGTGGAAGCGTATGATGAGGAACCGATTGTCAGTACAAACTTTGTAAAATACCGGGATAAATATTATGTGATTGGCGAGAGTCACTTGGTATATCAGGGCAACAAAACAGATTCAGAGGACTTCTATATATTGACTTTGGCAGGACTGGCAGAGGAATTGAAATTCCGGGGACTTCATGAAGCAGAAGTCGTGCTTGCAGTAGGACTTCCGCTTGCGTGGGTAAAGTCACAGGCTGCCGATTGGAGAGCATATCTGATGCAGGAGAAGGAGCTGGATTTCATGTCCCAAAAGGAACGCTACAAGGTGCATCTATGTGGTGTGGAAATCTTTCCGCAGGGATTGGCGGCTGTACATAATCAAGGTGCGATGCCGGGCATGAATATGCTGGTGGACATTGGCAACGGAACCATGAGCGTTCTTGAAATTCACGATGGCAGACCAATTGAAAAAAGCATCAGCACAGAGGTATTCGGGGTACATCATT
>JAUNDN010000046.1 GCA_030526045.1 Bacillota bacterium
ATATTTATCCTTCCTAAACGCTTTCATTAACGATTAAAAGCAAAAAATGAAAATACATGAGTCGACATATCGTCCTATTATACGATAAAGCAAAAAAAATTGCAATGAACAACATCCATGAAAAGAGAATAAAAAATACTGATATTTCTATAAAATTAGAAAAGCTTGGTTTACTTATTCTGCCGGAAATGGTATATACTATACTTATTACATTGTTACTATATCCTTTGATTTTATGGCTTAACAAAAAAATTGAGGATTCCGAAAAAAGGAGTGCACGTAAATTTGTTTGAGAATTTGAAAGAAAATTTTATCAATATGGTGACCTCCAGAGTCTTTGTGCTGATATTGGTTATATTTGCTATTGGCGGTATCATGATCAACAGGGTCTTTGATCTTCAGATTGTTCACGGAGAAGAGTATCTTGATTCCTTTCAGATGAAAATCAAGAAGGAACGTACAATTAAGGGGAGTCGCGGCTGTATTTATGACAGAAACGGTAATCTCCTTGCCTATAATGAATTAGCGCATTCCATAACCATTGAGGATGTTTACGAAAGTGGAAGATTTAAAAATCTGAATTTGAATACAACGATTTATAAGCTGATTCAGATCATTGAAGAAAACGGAGACAAGATTGTCAGTGACTTTAAGATCGTTCTGGACAAAAACGGAAGATATTCTTTTACTGTTGAAGGAACACAACTGTATCGTTTCCTTGCTGATGTATACGGGCACACCACCATTGACATGCTGGAGGAAAAGGAGAGAACTGCTACTGCCCAGGAGGTAATTGATTATCTTTGCGGATGGGATAAGTTTCGTATCGGACAATACACGGAAGATACCACCAAGGCTGATTTCGTTCCTGGAAACGGATATACCAGGGAAGAGATCCTGAAAATACTTACCGTGCGTTATGATATGAGCACCAATAATTATCAAAAATACATTGCAACTACAGTTGCAACAGATGTGAGTGAAAAAACTGTTGCGGTTGTTATGGAAAACAATGCGGAACTTGAGGGAGTTTCCATTGTTGAGGATACGATCCGCAAATATGTGGACGGTGTTTATTTTTCTCACATTATCGGTTATACAGGTAAGATATCCCAGGAAGATCTGGAGGAATTCCAGGTCTCAGATACAACTCACTCCTATGACCTGAATGACACTGTCGGGAAGCTTGGCATTGAAAAATCCATGGAAAGCTACCTGCAGGGCACGAAGGGGAGTGAGGTAATCTTTGTAAACAGTGTGGGAAAGGTAACGGAGACAACAAATTATGTTGAGCCGGTGGCCGGAAATGATATATACCTTACCATCGATAAAGATTTACAGATTGCGGCTTACCATGTTCTTGAAGAACATCTTGCCGGGATTCTCTGCACGAACATTATAAATGCCAAGGAATTTGATACCTCAAAGGTGAGCAGCAGTAAAATCAAAATACCTATTTATGACGTATATTTTGCTTTGATTAACAATGCAATTATTAATACCGGACATTTCAGTTCAAAGGATGCCGGTGATACAGAAAAGCTTGTATATGAAAAGTATGTGGACCGTAAAGCAGGTGTCTTAGAGCACCTAAACGAGGAACTTCTTGTTAGTCCGACGCCTTACGAAAAGCTGGATATGGAATATCAGGTTTATGAAAGCTATATTGCAGAGATGCTTTATACAAGCGGTGTTATTGTATCAGAAAAGGTTGACAGGAACGATTCTACCTATATCGCGTGGACAACGGACGAAGTAATCAGTCTCAATGAATACTTAAAATATTGTATCGCAATGAACTGGATTGATGTTTCCAAGCTTGAGCTAAAAGAACAGTATTCAGACTCGGAGCAGATTTATTCCAAAATCGTAGAGTATATTTTGAAACAATTGGAGGATGACTTCAACTTTTCTAAGAAAATATACCGATTTATGATTAAAAAGGATATTATTTCCGGAAACCAGATCTGTAAAATCCTGCTGGAACAGGAGGTAGTAGATATTCCAAAAGAGGAAGAGGATCAGTTTTATCGAGGTGCGATTTCTGCTTATACCTTTATGATGAATCGTATTCGCAATCTAGATATTACCCCTGCACAGCTTGCACTTGATCCTCATTCGGCATCTATGGTTATAACAGATGTTAATACAGGTGATGTTTTGGCGCTCGTATCTTATCCTGGATATGATATTAACAAGATGGCAAACGGTGTGGATGCAGAATACTTTAATCAGCTTCGCGGCGATCTGTCAGAACCAATGATAAATTTTGCAACTTATCAGAAGACTGCACCCGGATCAACCTTTAAGATGGTTTCATCAACTGCAGGCCTTATGGAAGGAATCATCAATCCCTACACCACATTCCGGTGTACCGGACTTTTTGAATCGGTTTCTCCTCCCGCAGCTTGCTGGATCAACGGAAAGGGAAGCCATGGTATGCTGAACGTAACCGGAGCAATCCGTCATTCCTGCAATATGTTTTTTTATGAACTGGGGTATCGATTGGGAACCGTCGGAGACACTTACTCCTCAGATGCAGGTCTTAAGAAACTTGCTGCTTATGCAGATCTTTACGGACTTACGGAAACCTCCGGAATAGAGATAGAAGAATCCGTGCCTCAGGTTTCCACGGAAGATGCGGTTCGTTCCGCAATTGGACAAGGTACCAACAACTATACAACAGTGGGACTGGCACGCTATGTGACAACTGTTGCTAACAGTGGGACCTGCTATAATCTCACACTGGTAGACAAAATTACTGATCACAGCGGTAATCTTTTGGATGAAAGAAGTGCAACAGTACGCAATATGATTGAAATGGAAGATTCCTATTGGAATGCGATTCATATGGGAATGCGTCAGGTGGTTGAAAACAATACCTACTACAGTGATCTCCCAATAAAGGTGGCAGGAAAAACCGGTACCGCCGAAGAAAATAAAAGCCGTGCAAATCATGCATTATTTGTATGCTACGCACCCTATGAAAAGCCGGAAATTGCTATTGCTACTAGAATTGCATATGGCTATTCTTCAAGCTATGCAGCTCAGACAACAAAGGACATCATAAAATACTATTTTGAGCTTGCGGAGGAAGAAGAGATTATTACCGGAACTGCATCGCAGATCACTGCAAGTACGACGGTTACAGACTAAATGTTAAAAGGAGCAGATCATTTTGAAAAATTCAGTCATAATCAAAAGTTTTCCCAATGGGATTGTGCTTCACCTGGATCCGGAGCTTCCCTTTGAGTTGCTTTTGGAGGATGTCGCAGAAAAGTTCAGAGAGTCAAACAGCTTTTTTAAGGATGCAAGGATGGCTCTTTCCATCAAGGGTAGAGTACTCTCTGATTTGGAGGAGCAGAAGATTCTCGATGCTATTTCGCAGAATTCCGATTTAAAAATCATCTGTCTGGTTGCCGAGGATGAAACAACAAACCAGCATTTTATCAGGGCACTTCAACAGGCAGATTCAGGCATTGAAGGCACTGAAACACAAATGGGGCAATTTTACCGCGGAACGCTTAAAAACGGACAGGTTCTGGAGACTGAATCCAGTATTGTGATACTGGGAGATGTTTATCCGGGCTCAGCAATCATATCTGCAAAAGATATTATTGTTCTTGGAGGACTATTCGGCGAAGCTTACGCCGGTGGAAACGGAAGCAAAGGTCACTTTGTTGCTGCGCTTGAAATGTCACCGGAAAAACTGAAAATCGGTGATTTCAAATATCTTACGAAGGAAAAGGGCACCAGATGGTCAATCAAACCTAAGGTACTGCCTAAAATTGCCTATGTCAGGGAGGAACGGGTCGTAATTGATTCCATTACAAAAGAATTACTGAGTGAACTGCCCCTTTAAAGGCTTTCTCAGTGGACGAAATTAATTCATTATGGAGGCTATGTATGAGTGAAGTAATTGTCGTCACGTCAGGGAAAGGCGGTGTGGGAAAGACCACCACATCCGCAAACATAGGAACAGGTCTTGCCGCAATGGGAAAACGAGTGGTAATGGTAGATACCGATATTGGGCTACGAAATCTGGATGTGGTAATGGGACTGGAAAACAGGATCGTCTACAATCTTGTTGATGTGGTAGAAGGTAAATGCCGGATCAAGCAGGCTCTTATCAAGGATAAACGACTGCCAAGTCTCTATCTGATGCCATCTGCCCAGACCAAGGATAAAACGGCAGTTAATCCGGAACAGATGGTAAAGATGATCAATCAGCTCAGGGAACAATTTGACTATATTATTCTGGATTGTCCGGCAGGAATTGAACAAGGCTTTAAAAATGCAATTGCAGGTGCCGACAGGGCACTTGTCGTAACTACTCCGGAAGTCTCAGCGATCAGGGATGCTGATCGGATCATCGGACTTTTGGAAGCAAATGAATTTACGAAAATTGATCTGATTATCAACAGACTGAAGGTAGACATGGTAAAACGCGGGGATATGATGAGTGCTGCTGATGTTGTGGATATCCTGGCAATTAATCTGATCGGTATTGTACCGGATGATGAGAATGTGGTCATTGCTACCAATCAGGGCGAGCCACTTGTAGGAAACAGTACACTGGCGGGAAAAGCATATCAGAACATATGCTGCCGGATTGCCGGCAAGGAAATTCCTTTTCTGGAATTTGAAAAGGGTGTTTCCTTTTGGACTAAGGTGTCAGGAATATTCCATAAAAATTAGGGGGTGGGCTCATGGGAATCAGAAATTTTTTCAGTCGGAAAAAATCCAGGGAAATTGCAAAAGATCGTTTAAAAATACTTCTCATTTCAGACAGGGTAAACTGTTCAACTGAGATGATGGAAATGATTAAGACAGACATTGCGAAAGTCATTTCCAAATATATGAAAATTGACACGGAAAGTATGGAAATCCAAATTTCCAAAACAGACCGAAAGGGACGGGATAAAATTCCTACATTATATGCAAACATCCCGATTCTTGATCTACACAAGAATGTTAACTGATAAAGGAATCCCAAAAGAGGAGACTTTACCGGAAAGGTGGAATGGCTATGTTAAGGCGATATCGGATACGATATTATAACTTCAAACTTGCAATAATGGTTATACTGCTTGCAGTGATTGGTGTTATTGCTGTAGGCAGCGCCGAACCGGCTTTGCAGAAACGACAGCTTTTTGGCTTTGCTTTTGGCATATTTCTGATGATTATTATTTCACTGTTTGACTATTCTGTAATTCTTAAGCTTTACTGGCTGATGTACCTGTTTAATCTGTCATTACTGGTTCTGGTAATCTTTAAAGGTAAAGAGGGAAACGGTGCACAGAGATGGGTTTCCATTCTGGGCGTTCAGTTTCAGCCTTCAGAGCTTGCCAAAATTCTATTGATCCTTTTTTTTGCGCAGTTTATTCTAATGCACAGGGAAAAATTGAATACATTTAAGTATCTTACGTTTAGCTTGATTCTTTTTGCGATACCTGCGTTATTGGTATATAAGCAACCGGACCTCTCAACAACAATCATCATTTGTCTGATATTCTGTGTGATTTTATTTACGGGAGGACTAAGCTGGAAGGTAATTGGTAGTTGCTTTGCCATAGCCATTCCGGTAGTTGTTATCTTGTTTACGCTGATTATGCAGCCGGATCAAAAGCTGATCAGTGACTATCAGAAAAATCGAATCATTGCATTCCTAAATAAAGAAGAGTATTCCAATGCAGAAGGGTACCAGCAGGAGTATTCCGTAATGGCGATCGGTTCCGGTCAGCTTTCGGGTAAAGGCTACAAAAATAATCAGATCAGTTCGGTTAAAAACGCTGACTTTATAGCAGAACAGCAGACAGACTTTATTTTTGCTGTTATCGGGGAGGAATTCGGATTTATCGGAAGCTGTACGGTCATCATACTTGTCCTGTTGATCAGTCTTGAGTGCCTGTTAATTGCAAGGAGGGCTAAGGATATTGCAGGAACTATTATAGCGTCGGGAATCGGTGCAATGATAGGTTTTCAAAGCTTTGTTAACATAGGAGTTGTTACTTACCTGCTTCCGAATACCGGTTTACCTCTTCCGTTTGTAAGCTATGGACTTACCTCCTTATTAAGTTCTTTTATTGGAATTGGATTTGTTTTAAATGTGGGGTTACAATGCAAAGAAAAATGATGTATAATAATGTTTAAGTTTATATAAGGGTGATTAACAAGCTGCAGGGAGGGTTGCAATATGAATATTGCATTAATAGCACATGATGCTAAGAAAAAATTGATGCAGAATTTTTGCATTGCTTATCGGGGTATTTTAAGCAAGAATGATTTATATGCTACAGGAACCACCGGAAGGTTAATTGAAGAGGTTACAAATTTGAATGTACACAAATTTCTTGCCGGTCATTTAGGGGGGGAGCAGCAGATTGGTGCACAAATTGAACATAACCAAATGGATCTTGTAATCTTCCTTCGTGATCCGCTAACCTCTAAAACACATGAGCCGGATGTCAATAATGTTGTAAGACTTTGTGATATGCATAATATTCCACTGGCGACTAATCTGGCAACAGCCGAACTTTTAATTAAATCGCTTGACAGAGGAGATTTGGAGTGGCGTGAAATGTACAAATAATTTCAAATGTAGCTATACCATAAGGAAATTCATAGCGCTGTTTATGCTTTTAACTATATTCCTCTGTACCGGCTGTGGCGGCTCACAATATGACATGCCTTATACAGTCAGTTCTGATGTGAGCAGCTTCAGAATCGTCAATCCGGAAGAGAGTAAGGGGACCGCAGAGCCTTTTGCAAAGGAGCTTTGTGTTGTCGATACCGATGTGACTACGTCCACGGTTGATATGACAAAGGCATCTAGTGCGGGTCTTTTTGATCTGAATAGCTGCAATACCATTTATGCAAAAAATATTCATGAGAAATTGTACCCGGCAAGTCTTACTAAGATAATGACCGCTTTGGTTGCAATCAAACATGGTTCTACTGATATGACGCTTAGCGCATCAGCCAATGTGAAAATCCAGGAATCGGGTGCGCAGGTATGCGGAATCAAGGAAGGCGACCAGATGACCCTAAATCAGGCACTGCATCTGCTTCTTATAAATTCAGCCAATGATGCTTCTGTCATGGTTGCAGAGGGTATTGCCGGATCTGTGGAAGCCTTTGCGGATATGATGAATGAAGAAGCCAGACTTCTTGGGGCGACCAATACTCATTTTGTGAATCCACATGGCCTTCCTGATGACAATCACTACACGACTGCTTATGATATGTATCTGATTATGAATGAAGCGGTAAAGTATTCCCTGTTCAATGAAATCATACAGATGGATTCTTATACGACCGTATATTATGATAAAAACGGTGCAGAAAAGGAAGTATCTGTTAAAAATACCAATTATTATATTCAAGGGTCTGCAGCTGCTCCCGGGGGAATCACTGTGATTGGCGGAAAAACAGGTACCACAAATGCAGCAGGACACTGTCTTATTCTGCTTACCAGAGACACTGCCAGCAGGCCCTATATTTCTATTATTATGCGTTCGGAAGATAAAGATTCCCTATATGCACAGATGACAGATTTGTTGGAGGAAATAAATAATTAACAGTTGTTTTTTACCCTGTAATCACTTATAATAAATTTAGGCCATAGATGTTACTTCATTTCAGCCAATATACTTCAGGAGGGATTACCAATGGTTCAATTAATAGTTGGAAAAAAGGGGAAAGGCAAGACCAAGCATTTACTTGATAAGGTGAATAGTGAGGTACAGCAGGTATCCGGCAGTATCGTCTATTTGGACAAAAGTACGAAACATATGTATGAATTGAATAACAAAATCAGATTAATTGATGTATCATCTTATTTAATCAGTGATTCAAGTGAATTTTTAGGATTTGTATGCGGTATTATTTCGCAGGATCACGATTTGCAGCAAATGTATTTTGACAGCTTTTTAAAGATTGCATGTCTTGAAAACGAAAGCTTAGAACCGGTTGTAGGTAAGCTTGAAAAAATCGGTGAAGCCTTCGGTGTTGATTTTATCTTAAGTGTATCACTGGATGAATCAGAAATACCGGTTTCCATGAAAGAGAAAATTATTGTATCTTTATAAATTACATAAAAACCCCGGAGATATCCGGGGTTTTTTTGAGCATTCTATTTTTTGGGAGTTATTGTTTTGGAGCAAAAAGGAAACAACAAGATTGTAAAGTACAGGAAACCGCTTAATCTAAATATCGGTATGATTATTTTTGCCGTTATTTTTATTTATATTACAATTTGCGTATTTATGTATTTTACTCAAAAGCATATTGAAGGTCACCAGGTTAAAATGGGTTCTCTTTCGACCAACAATATCTACAAAGGAATTGCCCTGCGTGATGAAGAGATCATAAATGCCGGACAGGCCGGGTATGTGAACTATTATGCCCGTGAGGGAGAACGTGTGGGGGTTGGGAATCTTGTTTATACGCTTGATGAATCCGGTAAGCTTGCCGAATATCTGAACAGTGAAGTGTCAGGAAGTACACTTACTACCAAAGACCTTTCCGAGCTCAAAACAGAAATCCTCGGTTTTGTTAATACTTTTGACACAGATCATTTTTCAACCGTATATGACTTTAAATACAATGTACAGGGAACCGTCTTAAAGCTTGCCAACGCAAACCTTCTTGAAAACATTGAAACCATTAATAAATCCGGTATTTCAGATTTAATTTCTTTTTGCAATGCTCCGGATTCCGGAATTGTCATTTATTCGGTTGACGGCTATGAGGATTTGACTCTGGAACAAATTACGGCTGAGCAATTTGATCAAAAAAATTATGAAAAAAAGCAGCTTATCAGTAATGAATTAATTGCTGCAGGCGATCCTGTATATAAGTTGTCGACAAACGAAGACTGGTCAATCGTTATCATGACTGATCAGGAAAAAGCTACCGAACTCCTTGAGGCTGAATATGTTAAGGTTAAGTTCCTGAAAAATCAGGAAATCTCATGGGGAAAGGTGGAAAGCTACACCAATCCTGAAGGTGATACCTTGGTGAAGCTTACATTTACGAATTCTATGATTACATTCTGTACGGATCGATTTATAGACATTGAATTGATTCTTGAAGATGAGGTAGGATTGAAAATCCCCAATTCTTCTATCGTTGAGAAGGAATTTTTCATTGTTCCCAAAGAATATGTCACACAGGGAGGCAACAGCAACAGCTTTGGTGTTATGAAGGAAACCTACCTGGAGGATGGCACTGCGACAACGGAATTTATCGAAACGACCATCTATAATGAAACAGAAACAGAATATTATCTTGATGATATGGTCCTTCGAATTGGAGATTATATTATTAAGCCGGAATCTACAGAGAAATATGCAATCAGTAAGCGGGGAAGTCTTACCGGTGTATATAATATCAACAAAGGCTATGCCGATTTTAAGCAGATCAATATTTTGTATCAAAATGATGAATATTCCATCGTGAAATCCAATACGCAATATGGACTTACTGTATATGATTATATCGTATTGGACGCCTCAACCGTTGTGGATGATGAATTCATTTATAATTAACAGGAGAATCTGGGCATGATCAGGGAAAATCTGGAATATACAAATAAGAATATTGAGAATGCCTGCCAAAAAGCAGGAAGAGCGCAGCAGGAGGTTACATTAATTGCTGTCAGTAAGACCAAACCTGTTTCTCTATTGATGGAGGCTTATGAACAGGGGTGCCGAGAATTCGGTGAAAACAAGGTACAGGAACTGGTAGAGAAATATGAGGTTATGCCTAAGGATATTCGCTGGCATATGATTGGTCATCTGCAGAGGAATAAAGTAAAATACATAGTAGACAAGGTTGCCATGATTCATAGCGTTGATTCGCTGAAGCTGGCAGAAGAGATCAGCAGGGAAGCTGTAAAAAAGCAGGTCGATGTCTCTGTTTTGATAGAGGTGAATATTGCATGTGAGGAAACAAAGTTTGGTGTTACAAAAGAAGAAACCATTTCCTTAATCTGCGATATTGCAAAGCTGCCGGGAATCCATATCAAGGGTCTTATGACGATTGCTCCTTATGTCACGAACCCGGAAGAAAACAGACCATATTTTGAGCAGCTTAAACAATTAGCTGTTGACATAAGTAGTAAAAACATTGATAATGTTAATATGAATGTACTGTCAATGGGGATGACCGGTGACTATATGGTAGCAATTGAAGAAGGAGCCACCTATGTCCGGGTTGGGACAGGTATTTTTGGAGAACGTGAATATCCAATATAAGGAGTGCATTAAAGATGGGTGTAATGGACAAGTTTCTTAACTACATGAAACTAAATGAAGATGATGATGACTTTTATGATGATGATTACTATGGTGAAGAACCGGTTGAAGAAAAACCCAAAAAACAGCCGGCAATAAAGGAAGATGCAGCAGACGAAGAGGAAAGAGCTGTTAAGAAGTTAAGTCCTAAGGTTACGCCGATGCGTCAGTCCAAGAAAACCGGTAACGGCATGGAAGTTTGTGTGATCAAACCAACTTCAATTGAAGATGCCAGAGAAATTACAGAGACACTTTTGGCAAACAGAACCGTAGTTCTTAATCTGGAAGGACTGGATGTTGACATTGCACAGAGAATCATAGATTTTACCTCAGGTTCCTGCTTTGCAATCAGTGGGAATCTGCAGAAGATATCTCATTACATATTTATCATTACACCGGCAATTGTTGATATTTCAGGTGATTTTCAGGAAATACTGTCAGGTTCTTTTGATGTACCGATAAATAACGGTATCTAATTATAGGATGAGAATTAAAACTTCCTGTTTTATGCAGGAAGTTTTTCCTTCTGTCGTAAGAAAAGCCTTGGGCATATTTTGGATTTGTTTCGAAAGGAATAGCGCGATGAGCAGCAGAATGAACATATTATATGATAAGAAACCATGCTACGATATTGTTTTCTCCACTGATTTCGGAGAACTTCAAAGCGAACTTGAAGCACTTGGCATGAAAGAACGAAAGGTCTGTGTCATTACAGATTCCAAAGTAGCTTCTTTGTATGGGGACGAGGTCATGGACTGCCTTAGCGGCATGTGTCATAAAAATGTGCTCTTTTCTTTCCCTGCGGGAGAAGAAAGCAAAACCCTCGATACAGTAAGAGATATTTACCGTTTCCTGATTCAGGAGAATTTTGACCGTAAGGATCTTCTGATTGCACTGGGAGGTGGTGTAACAGGAGATATTACCGGATATACTGCAGCAACCTATCTGCGCGGTATTGATTTTGTTCAAATACCAACCACCCTGCTGGCACAGGCAGATTCCAGCATCGGCGGCAAGACAGGTGTAGATTTTGACGGCTTCAAAAATATGGTAGGTGCTTTCTATATGCCGAAGCTGGTGTATATGAATGTAGGCACCTTAAGAACGCTTGATGATCGTCAGTTTTTCAGTGGTTTTGCAGAGGTTATGAAGCATGGCCTGATTAAAGATGGGGCATTTTATGAATGGCTACTTGAAAATATGTATGAAATTTGTGACAGAGATCCGGATACATTGCTTGAGATGGTGCAAAGAAGCAGCATGGTAAAAAAACTTGTGGTTGAAAAAGATCCTACCGAAAAAGGTGATCGTGCACTTCTTAATTTTGGTCATACCATTGGCCATGCAATAGAAAAATACAAAAATTTTACACTGACACATGGCGAATGTGTGGCTCTCGGTGCCGTGGCTGCAGCATTCATTTCATGGAAGCATGAATGGCTTTCCATGGAGGAATACTATGAGATCAGAGATATGTTTGTTCCCTTTAATCTTCCAATTTCCGTAGAAGATATTGACCCGCAGGAAATATTAAGATTGACTAAGTCAGATAAGAAAATGGAAGGAAATACAATCAAATTTGTTCTTCTGAAAAAAGTTGGAAAAGCTGTTATAGACAGAACAGTAACCGATGAAGATATTTTAAATGCAATTGCAGAAATCCACTATATTGAAGATGGTGAATAAAGATTATTATGGACAAGAAAAAAATAAAATTGTTAGTATTTGATTTGTTGTTTTTATCTTTTCTGGTTTTCGCAGACCAATTTACAAAATATATTGCTGTTTTAAAACTTAAGAATCAGCCTGCGTTCAGCATTATTGACGGCGTTCTTGAATTCAATTATCTTGAAAACCGGGGGGCTGCATTTGGAATGCTTCAAAACCAGAAAATCTTTTTTGTGTTTGTGGCTCTGATTTTTCTGGGGGTCATTGCTTATGTGCTTATCAAAGTGCCGTATGAAAAAAAATATAGAAGACTTCATGTTCTTCTGATTTTAATTGCCGGAGGTGCCATAGGGAATCTGATTGACCGCCTACGTTTAGATTATGTTGTCGATTTTATATATATTGTACTGATCAATTTCCCGATTTTCAATGTTGCTGACATATACGTTACTCTTTCTACCGTATTGTTGGTAATTCAGGTGCTTTTTGTATATAAGGACAATGATTTCAGCTTTTTAAGCTTTAATCAGAAAAAATTCAGGGAATTAAAGTAAATCATGTCGGAAGCCTTAACAGAATTTCACTTTGTGGTAACTGAAGAAATGGAAGAGGAGAGAATCGACAAGTGTTTGAATGAACTTGTGGATTCTTTATCGCGTTCTTACCTCAAGAAACTCCTTTGTGACGGAAGTGTTACGATCAACGGCAAGCTTGTCAAACCAAGTTACCGGGTAAAGGCAGATGACAGGATCAGTCTGGTCCTTCCACCGGCTATAACGCCTGATATCCAGCCTGAAGATATACCGCTTTCCATTCTTTATGAGGATTCTGATGTAATTGTAATCAATAAACCCAAGGGAATGGTTGCACATCCTGCTCCCGGACATTACAGTGGAACTTTGGTAAATGCTTTGATGTTTCACTGCGGAAAAGAACTTAGCGGAATTAACGGTGTAATGCGCCCCGGGATCGTTCATCGGATTGACCGCGACACCACCGGTTCTATTATTGCCTGCAAAAATGACAGGGCACATACTGAAATCGCCAGACAATTGAAGGAGCACAGCATCACCAGATGTTATCATGCAATTGTCTGTGGTAATTTAAAAGAAGAAGAAGGGACGATCAGAACACTTATCGGACGACATCCTTCCGAGCGGAAGAAAATGGCAGTTGTCAATTGCAATGGAAAAGAAGCAATAACGCACTATAAGGTTTTAAAGCATTTTAATCAATATACTTATATTGAATGCCGTCTTGAAACCGGCAGGACGCATCAGATTCGTGTGCATATGGCTTATTTGGGGCACCCCCTTCTTGGGGATACTGTTTATGGTCCCAAGAGCTGTCCTTTTCGGTTGGAAGGACAAACTCTGCATGCCAAAATTCTGGGATTTCATCATCCTTCAACAGGCTGCTATTTGGAGACAGATGCTCCCTTGCCGGAATATTTCAACAGACTTTTAGAAGTATTAGATTAATTGTGAAAATTAGTCAAAAATGTTGAAATATAGGCATTTTCGTGGTATTATCCTTTTTGAAGATTATTTTAAAAATGTTTATAAAAAATTTATATATGTATTTGAATTTAATTACAAAGGAGTAGTTATTATGGAAACGGCTGAATATCTGGACAAGCTCCTTTTGCGTTATTCGGGTAGTTTTGATATTTATCAGCCCTATTTGATAAATGGTAAGGAATACCCGGCATATGGGTATTTTTTTTCATGTGTTGAGAAGTTTATTTTGATCCGCGAAATGAATATGTGGACCACCAAAAGCTATGAACATATTCTTTTCATGGAAGCGGAAACATGTACAGAGGAGTTTCTTGCGGAAGCGGCTGATATTATTCAGAATTATATGGAACCGGTTCTTGTTCGCAAAAATGAAAAGTGGCCGGAACCCAATCATATGTATAGTTATCTCAATATTGTAATACTATGTAATAAGTCGGTTGACCATCAGCTGGAAAAGAAAATCAGACATTTTCACTTTGAAAAGGGATACAAATTCAATATCCGTGGTTTCTCAAAGGGAAGCATTATGTGTGTATCCATGGAGGACCGGAAATATATCAGTAATTATCAGGGTCGCAGTAAGAAAGAGCTTTTTAAAAAAGTCTTTTCTGACGTAGAAGAGGGTAAGCCAGGGTTTGCGCAGATTATGAAAGAGAACGGACTGACCCCCTTTAAACAGCAGGAGACGAAGCAGTAGACAAGTGGTACTTTAACATTCCCACATTGCTTATATGCAAGCATATTCAGGAAGAATATGTTTGTTACATATAAGATGCTCAGACACAAGATAAAAAAATGAAATTAGGAGGAGATTGTTGTGAGCGCATTATTATTAATCATTTTATCAATTGTAATCTTCGTGGTTGCTTACCTCACCTACGGACGTTACCTTGCTAAGACATGGGGACTTGATCCCACCAAAAAGACACCTGCTCATGAATTAGAGGATGGTGTAGACTATTGTCCTGCAAAAACACCTGTTTTGATGGGACATCATTTTTCATCCATTGCCGGCGCAGGCCCTATCAACGGACCGATCCAGGCTGCTTTCTTTGGATGGGTACCTTGTTTCTTATGGATCGTAATCGGTGGTATTTTCTTCGGAGCCGTTCAGGACTTTGGTGCTCTGTTCGTATCCATTCGTCACAAAGGAAAATCCCTTGGTGAAGTTATTGAAGATAACATCGGCCGCAGAACAAGAATTCTGTTTACGATCTTTGCATGGCTGGTTCTGTTACTGGTTATCGCTGCATTCGCCGATATTGTAGCTAAGAGCTTTATTGGTGCATCTTTCGGCGGAAGTGCTAGTAACGGTTCTGTTGCTACAGCCTCCCTTCTGTTTATTCCTCTGGCAATCGGTTTCGGTTTCCTGGTTTACAGAAAGAATGCTCCTATGGTAGTAGCTACAATTGTTGGTGTAGCATTACTTGCTGTATGTGTAGCAATAGGACTTGCTTGTCCTTTGGATCTTCCTAAGAATTTCTGGATTGCATTTGTATTTGTTTATATCATTATTGCATCTGTAACTCCTGTATGGATCCTGTTACAGCCCAGAGATTACTTAAGTTCCTTCCTTCTTTACTTTATGATGGGCGCAGCTGTAATCGGTATCATTGGTGCTACTATTGTTAATCCTGCATCAACTACCTTCAGTACTCCTGCATTTACCGGTTTCTCTGTTGGTGGAAACTTTATGTTCCCTACATTGTTCATTACCATTGCATGTGGTGCTATTTCCGGATTCCATTCACTGATTGCTTCCGGTACCACCTCCAAGCAGCTTGATAATGAAAAGGATGCTCTGTTAGTTGGTTATGGTTCCATGTTAATTGAATGTGTACTTGCAGTAATTTCCTTAATTGCAATCGGTACTCTTTCTATAGATGGTTCTCAGGCTGCAGTAAAAGAAGCATTAGGATTAGAAGCAATTTCACCTACTATCATTTTCGGTACTGCAATTTCTAATTTCTTTGCTACCATCGGCTTCGGTGAGACAGCAGTAGCTGCTACCAAGACCATCATTATGTTGGCAGTAAGCTGCTTCTGCTTGACATCTCTGGATACCGGTACAAGACTTGGACGATTCATGTTCCAGGAGTTATTTGCCGGATCAGAAGCCGGAAAGAAGTTGAAGCTTGACAATATGTATGTAGCAACTGTTATTACTGCTGTTTTCGGCTTTGTTCTTTGCCTTGCAGGATATACAAAGGTATGGCCTCTGTTCGGTGCTGCTAACCAGTTAGTTGCCGTTCCTGCCTTCCTTGCACTTGCTGCTTACCTTAAGAAGATTGGTAAGAATAATAAGATGCTTTACATTCCGATTGTATTCATGTCAATCGCAACCATTACATCTCTGATTATGTCATTTAAGAAGAATCTGATGGCAATCATCGGTGGTGGACTTGATGGAACAGCTTTATTCACTGACGTTCTTCAGAACGTTATCATTGTTCCTCTTGTAGTTCTTGCTGTAATTCTGATCATCGACGGCAGCAAGGTACTGTTTGGTAAAAAGCAGGCATAATGCCTTAGCTTCAGGTAAATAATAAGGACACTGATAGACGAATCTGTCTGTTAGTGTCCTTTTTGTATTATGGGAGAAAATTTCCCATTAGAAGGGAGTACACCATGAATATTTTTGATATTTTAGGACCGGTTATGGTAGGACCAAGCAGTTCCCATACGGCAGGAGCTGTCAGAATCGGTTATATTGCAAGAAATCTCCTCCAAGATATCCCCTGTAAGGTAACAGTATCATTTCATGGCTCCTTTGCAGATACAGGCACAGGACACGGAACGGATAAAGCTGTCATAGCAGGGCTTCTGGGTATGCAGCCTGACGATATCCGTATCCCAGACAGCTTTGTTTATGCTCAAAAAGAAAAACTGCAATTTTCCTTCCAAAGAGTCAATATCCGTGGCGCACATCCGAATACAGTTGTTCTTGATATGGAAGGGCGGCAGGGGCGTTCTCTCAGTGTTCAAGCATCTTCCCTTGGGGGCGGAAGAGTCATGATCAATCAGATTGACGGAATAACTGTGAATTTCACCGCTGAGAAACCGACATTGATTGTCCATAACCTGGATCAACCTGGACATGTGGCTGAAGTAACCTCTATGCTTTCCCACAAATGTGTTAATATCGCTACGATGCAGCTTTTTCGTGACAAGCGGGGAGGATATGCTGTTATGGTACTTGAAACTGATCAGCCGGTTCCCGCAGAATCAATCAGATGGCTGGAGCACCTTGAAGGAATTATCAAAGTTACTTACATCAATCTGGAGGAAAATGAAAGGAGCTAACGATGTTTCAATCATTAGAAGAGATTATTCAAAAATGTGACAAGGAAAATAAGGAATTCTGGGAAATAGTTTTGGAAGATGACATTCAAGAAAGACAGACCGATGCAGCTAACTCCTATGCAAGAATGACAGAGACCTGGGATGCCATGCTTCTCGCCGCAGTAAATTATGATAAGAAATTAAAGTCCTCCAGCGGCCTGACTGGAGGAGATGGTGATAAGATGGAACAGTATCTTCGTCAAAACGAAAGTCTTTGCGGAGAGTTCTTAGGTCAGGTGATCGTCGGATCCCTTCAAATGGGTGAATCCAATGCCTGCATGAAACGAATTGTAGCAGCGCCTACGGCCGGCGCTTGCGGCGTTCTGCCGGCAATTCTTGTTCCATATTTTAAAAGAATTCATAAGGATTCCGATCGTATTATCCGTTCCATGTATGTAGCTGCCGGAATCGGTCAAGTAATAGCCCTTAGAGCATCCATCAGTGGTGCACAGGGAGGCTGTCAGGCAGAAATTGGTTCTGCAAGTGCCATGAGCTCAGGTGCACTAGTCTATCTGGAAGGAGGAGATTGTAATCAAATCATACATGCTGCAGCTATGGCACTCAAAAATCTCCTTGGACTGGTATGTGATCCGGTTGCTGGACTTGTGGAGGTACCCTGTGTCAAAAGGAACGTTATTGGCGCTGTAAATGCCGTTTCCAGCGCTCAGATGGCACTGGCCGGTATTACAAGCCGAATTCCTCCTGATCAGGTCATAGACGCTATGAGAGAGGTTGGAGATAAGATGGATGTATCCTTACGTGAAACAGGTCATGGAGGGCTTGCTGCGACACCTTACGGAAAGGGCATTTCAGAAAGGCTTTTTTCTGACAAATAACCCGTTCAGATTGAACTTTTCAAGAAATTTGTGTATAATATAACTATATTATTACAGCTGAACGGGAGGTTTACTTTATGAATACAGTGATTACAATCGGTCGTCAATTTGGTTCCGCCGGACGTGAAATAGGAGAGAAGGTAGCAGAGTACTTCGGAATCAAATGTTATGATAAGGAGCTTTTAAGCAGGGCCGCCAAGGAAAGTGGTTTCTGTGAGGAAATGCTGGAAAATCATGACGAGAGACCAACCAATTCGTTTCTATATAACCTGGTCATGGATACCTATTCCTTCGGCTATAATGCATCACATTTTGTTGATATGCCCATCAGCCATAAGGTATTTCTGGCACAATTTGACGCAATCAAGAATCTGGCAAAAGAAGGTCCTTGTGTTATTGTTGGAAGGTGTGCCGACTATGCGTTAAATGATATGAAGAATTGTGTACATATTTTCATTTACGGAGATGAGGAAACTAAGGTCAATCGCATCATGAATAAATATGATGTAGATGCTGCCAAAGCAAAGGATATGTGCATTAAGAAGGATAAACAGCGTCAAAGCTACTACAACTATTATTCTTCCAAAAAATGGGGAAGAGCTGACAGCTATGATCTTTGCATTAACAGCAGTATTCTCGGTGTGGAAGGTACTGTTAAGCTTTTAATCCAATATATTGAAGACTTTGAAAATCGAAATAGATAATTGATAATGCCTCTTTCTTTTCCAAATTGACTTAAAGAAAGGGGCATTCCTATGATAGCAATTTATTAACGTGAATTTAACTATTCGCAAAACATCCACGGTTTCACGAATGGTCGGAGCATTATCCAGTGAACGGATGATGTGGAGACCCGATAGTGGAACGGATATAAAAAATACCTACCGCTGTCTAGCATTTTCGTTTCCTTTGTTTTGCCCTCGCAAAACTCCAATTCAAGGCGAAAAAGCACCCAGTGGTATTTTTTATGCAGTGGAACGGAGAGTTGCCACGTAGGCGGATTTACTCCGCCGTAGTTCTTGAGCAACTATTTGTGAAACATTGCGTTTTGCGCCCGCTGGGCTACGAATAGTTAGGGACTGTGTAGTCGATGAGGTAAAACGGGAAGTATCTGAACCTTTCAACTGCTTGCAGTGTAGTGGGTTGCGTGGAAAGCGTAGCGCACGCACCCACTGCCTACGCCTGCCATATCGTAGCAGATATATGACAGCGTAAAGCTATTGTCAAGGGCTTGAAATCCTGCAAAGCATAAAAAAATGTAAATGGTAAACTATTTTCCATAGATTTAGGCAAATAAAAATCCATA
>JAUNDN010000047.1 GCA_030526045.1 Bacillota bacterium
AGCGGTTAAGACGCCGCCCTCTCACGGCGGAAACAGGGGTTCGATTCCCCTACGAGCTGTTGACTATTTAAAGAATAGCCCAACCCGAAGAAGTCCTTAAACTTGGTTAAGCCAAGAGTTAAGGATTTTTTATTTTATGAGAAAGACGGACTCTACAAATCAGATAAATGTGGTGTATAATAGAATTATTCAATATAAGAATCTTGGAGGGATCTATATGAAACTAAACTACAGAAGAACCTTTTTGATCGGAATGGCATTTTTATCTATTTCCGCATTCTGGCAAATGTATGATAATATCATACCTCTTATGCTTCAGAATACTTTCGGACTGGGAGAAACAATCACCGGCATGCTGATGGCGGCTGATAACGTACTGGCTCTGTTCCTTCTTCCTCTGTTCGGAAGCCTGTCTGATAAAGTGGATACGAAATTCGGAAAGAGAATGCCTTTTATTGTTGTGGGAACGATTCTGGCAGTGATCTTTATGCTGCTTTTGCCTGTAGCAGACAGAAAAGTAAATCTGGTTTTGTTTGTGGTTTCTTTATTTGCTGTTTTGCTGGCTATGGGACTGTACCGGTCTCCAGCAGTAGCGCTGATGCCGGATTTAACGCCAAACAAACTAAGAAGCAAGGGGAATGCCATTATTAATCTGATGGGAGCTGTGGGCGGTGTCTATACGCTGATCATGATCAAGCTCCTTGTGGGTGGCGGTGACAGGCCGGACTATATGCCTTTGTTTGTAAGCATTGCGGCACTGATGGCAGTTGCTGTTGGCATTCTTGTAATTACGATTAACGAAAAGAAAGTAAAGGCAAGGGTGGACGAGGAGGTTCGCGCTTACGAGGAAAAGGAAGGCGTTATCGTCGAAAATGAGGATGTGGCCGAGCAGGAAGCATTGGCCGGAGCTGATGGAACAAAAGTAAAAATGCCCCGGGAAGTAAAAAGAAGTATGCTGTTTCTTCTTGCATCCATTTTCTTCTGGTTTACTGCCTATAATGCAGTTACCACAGCATTTTCCAGATACACCAGAGTGGTATGGAAGCTGGAAGGAGGAGGCTTTGCGGATTGTCTGATGGTTGCCACCGTGGCGGCAATACTGAGTTACATACCGATTGGAAACCTTGCAAGCAGGATCGGGAGAAAGAAGACGATCATGGGTGGTGTTGCACTGATGGCACTTTGCTATTTCGCGGCAGTGTTTGCAGGAGAATATCATCCGATCATCAATGTGGCATTTGCGGCGATCGGTGTGGCATGGGCAGCGATTAACGTGAATTCCTATCCGATGATCGTAGAGATGAGTAAGGGCTGTGATATCGGCAAGTTTACGGGAACCTATTACACCTTCTCTATGACCGCGCAGATCTTTACCCCGATACTATCAGGATTTTTACTTGAGAATGTATCCTACAGAACGTTGTTCCCCTATGCGGCCTTCTTTTCTGTTCTGGCGTTGCTCACGATGACCCAGGTGCGTCATGGAGATGCAAGACCGGATAAAAAGAAAGATATATTGGAAAATTTTGATGTAGACGATTAATTATGATCCAAGGGAAACAAGAGATAATTTAAAAAGAAACAGGTGGAAAAATGACAGCATTGTATATTGTATTAATTGTAGCAGCGATAATCATAGTCCTTTATTTTCTTGCAATTATGCCCAGATTCGGACACCAGAAGGAGAGAAAGCAATTCTCAGATGTTTATTATGCCCACAGAGGGCTGCATGACAATCTGACGCAGGCACCTGAAAATTCCCTTGCCGCGTTTAAAAAGGCGGTAGCTGCCGGTTATGGAATCGAGCTGGATGTGCAGCTGACTAAAGACAAGGTTCCTGTTGTATTTCATGACTTTACCCTTCAGCGGATATGCGGAAAGGAAGGAAAGGTCTGTGATTATAATTGGGAAGAACTGAAGAAGTTTAAACTGTGCGAGAGTGAAGAGACAATACCGAGAATGGAGGAGGTTCTGAAAGTAGTAGGGGGAAAGGTCCCACTCATTATCGAATATAAAGTGGAGTGGATGGATCTTTCTGTTTGCCCGATCGTAGATGAGTTACTTCAGAATTATAAAGGTGTTTACTGCATAGAGTCCTTTAATCCGTTGGTCCTTTTGTGGTATCGTCGGTATCGAAACAATGTCTTCCGCGGACAGCTTTCCGATGCTTTTATAAAGACAGGAGAATTTAAGGGATTGCTATATAGGATCTTACAGAATCTTCTTTTAAACTGGATGACGAAACCTGATTTTATTGCATACAACCATAAGCATGAAAACATGCTTTCCAGAAGACTCTGCAGAAGTCTGTACAAAAACACGGCAGCCGCATGGACTATTAAAAGTCAGGAGGAGCTGGAGAGGGCAAGGAGTCAATTTGATCTCTTTATTTTTGATTCCTTCATTCCCGATGTAAAATAATAATAATGTTGAAAAAAGATAGATTTTACATGAAAGAATAGTGCATTATCTACAAATATATGCTATAATTATTTCTGTGAGTCAGGCACCTATGGTGTCGGCTTTGTCTACGAACCGGCTTCGTAGCAGAATAATCGGGATAGCAGTACGACGGAGTACATAACCGGATACCATGGACAGCTTGTTCATGGTATATTCGGTATTTGACTTGTTTGCTGTCTTAATATGAAAAAGGGAGAAAAGTGTATGGTGAAATGGGTTTATTCTTTTGAAGAGGGAAATGCGGATATGCGCAACCTCCTTGGAGGCAAGGGAGCCAATTTGGCAGAAATGACCAACCTTGGACTTCCAATTCCGCAGGGCTTCACAGTTACAACAGAGGCATGTACAGATTACTACACGCAGGGAAAGCAGATTTCTGATGAGATCAAAGAGCAGATTTTTGCAGCATTGTCCCAGCTGGAAGCAAAACAAGGGAAGAAGTTTGGAGACACAGAAAATCCGCTTCTGGTATCAGTACGTTCCGGAGCGAGAGCTTCTATGCCCGGTATGATGGATACCATTTTAAATCTGGGACTTACCGATGTGGCTGTTGAAGGCTTTGCTGCAAAAACAGGTAATCCGAGATTTGCCTATGATTCTTACCGCAGATTCATTCAGATGTTTTCTGACGTAGTAATGGAAATCCCGAAGTCTTTCTTCGAAAGAATTCTGGATGAAATGAAAGAAGCAAAGGGTGTTAAATTCGATACAGATCTGACAGCGGATGATCTGAAAGAAGTGATTGCAAGATTTAAAGCAGTTTATAAAGATAAGATGGGAGAGGATTTCCCGCAGGATCCCAAGGTACAGCTGATGGAAGCAGTGAAGGCTGTATTCCGCTCCTGGGATAACGAAAGAGCTATCGTATACCGCCGTATGAATGATATCCCGGGCGATTGGGGAACCGCTGTCAATGTACAGGCGATGGTATTCGGAAATATGGGCAATACATCGGGAACCGGTGTTGCCTTTACCCGTAATCCTTCAACAGGTGCAAAGGGGATTTACGGTGAATACCTGATCAATGCGCAGGGGGAGGATGTGGTAGCCGGCATCAGAACACCCCAGCCGATTACAAAGCTGGAGGAAGATCTTCCTGAGTGTTACGCAAAGTTTATTGAAATTGCAAATAAATTGGAAAATCATTACCGCGACATGCAGGATATGGAATTTACGATCGAGGATGGCAAGCTGTTCTTCCTGCAGACCAGAAACGGTAAGCGTACTGCGCAGGCAGCACTTCAGATTGCCTGTGATCTGGTAGATGAAGGAAAGATTACACCGGAAGAGGCTGTGACACGTATTGAGGCTAAATCGCTGGATCAGCTTCTGCATCCCACCTTTGATCCGGAAGCGCTTAAGAACGGCAACGTAATCGGACAGGCCCTTCCCGCATCTCCCGGAGCAGCGGCAGGTAAGGTATACTTTACAGCACAGGAAGCCAAGGAAGCTCATGAAAAGGGTGAGAGAGTCATTCTGGTTCGACTGGAGACCTCTCCGGAAGATATCGAGGGAATGCATGCTGCGGAGGGTATTCTGACAGTGCGTGGCGGTATGACCTCTCATGCAGCTGTAGTTGCAAGAGGAATGGGAACCTGTTGCGTATCCGGCTGTGGTGAGATTTCCATTAATGAGGTTGACAAGGTATTTGAACTGGGTGGAAATACTTATCATGAGGGAGATTATATTTCTCTGGATGGTTCCACCGGCAAGATTTATGATGGAGATATTAAGACGCAGGAAGCTGAAATCAGCGGAAACTTTGGGCGTATCATGGCATGGGCGGATTCCTTCCGCAGACTTCAGGTACGCACCAATGCAGATACACCTGCTGATGCAGCAAATGCAGTGAAATACGGTGCAGAGGGTATCGGTCTTTGCCGTACTGAGCATATGTTCTTTGAGCCTGACAGAATTCCTAAGATTCGTCAGATGATTCTCGCAAGAACCGTTCAGGAAAGAGAGAAGGCTTTGAATGACCTGATTCCTTATCAGAAGGGTGACTTCAAGGGCTTATATGAAGTGATGGAGGGAAGACCTGTAACCATTCGTTTCCTTGATCCTCCGCTTCATGAGTTTGTTCCTACCGATCAGGGCGATATTGATGATCTGGCAGTTGAAATGATGATGACGGCTGAGCAGGTACAGGAGGTTTGTGATTCCCTTCACGAGTTCAATCCGATGATGGGACACAGAGGCTGCCGTCTTGCAGTAACCTATCCTGAGATCGCAAGGATGCAGACCAGAGCTGTGATGGAAGCAGCAATTGAGGTGAAGGAAGAAAAAGGCTACGATATCGTTCCCGAAATCATGATTCCGTTAGTCGGTGAGAGGAAGGAACTGAAATATGTGAAGGATGTGGTGGTTGAGACTGCTGAGCAGGTGAAGAAAGAAAAGAATTCCGACATTCAGTATCATATCGGTACGATGATCGAGATTCCCAGAGCAGCACTTCTTGCAGATGAGATAGCGCAGGAAGCTGAGTTCTTCTCCTTCGGAACCAATGATCTGACACAGATGACCTTTGGTTTCTCCAGAGATGATGCCGGCAAATTCCTTGGGGACTATTACAAGAAGAAAATCTACGAGTCCGATCCTTTTGCAAGGCTGGATCAGAGCGGTGTAGGCCAGTTGATTCAGATGGCAGTTGAGAAGGGAAGAAAGACCAGACCTGATATCAAGCTTGGCATCTGCGGAGAACACGGTGGAGATCCTTCATCCGTGGAATTCTGTCATAAGGCAGGACTGACTTATGTATCCTGTTCACCGTTCAGAGTACCGATTGCAAGACTTGCGGCAGCACAGGCAGCTATCAGTAATAAGTAAATGAATTATATCGGACCTCCATAGAAACCGAAACGGTAGCTATGGAGGTCCTTTCTTAAACCCCAATTAAGCGAGTTCTTCTACGTGCAGATTGGAGAAAGTCATTAATCGCTTTCCGCCATCCGGTATCCAATTCCGATTTCAGTAAACACATATTCCGGTGCTGCCGGGTTCTTTTCAATTTTTCTGCGGATATTTGCCATGTTGACCCGCAGGATCTGGTTATTGTTATCAACGTACGGTCCCCAGATTTTTTCCATGATAAAGGTATAGGTGAGTACCTTGCCGGAATTCCTGGCAAGGAGCGTCAGAAGCTTATATTCAATTTGTGTCAGATGGATGATATTGCCTTCCAGTGTTACCACATGATCTGAGTAATTAATCGTAAGATCCCTATGGTGATAGGGCTTTTGATGCATAGCCGGCTGATCACTCATCTGACTGCTGTGGCGAAGAGAGGTACGGATTCTTGCAAGCAGTTCCACGGTACCGAAGGGTTTGGTAATATAGTCATCAGCACCACAGTCCAAAGCTTTTGCTTTTTCATGCTCATTGCTGCGCGCTGAAATAACGATCACAGGAACCGAAGTCCATGTACGCAGTTGTTTAATAATATCCATTCCATCCATATCGGGGAGACCAAGATCCAGAAGGATCACATCAGGACAAAGAGAAGCAGAAAGGTGCAAACCTTCTGTTCCGGTTGCAGCAGTGATGATCTTGTACCCCTGGTTCTTGAGAGTAGTGGAGATGAAGGAACGGATATTCTCTTCGTCCTCAATTAATAAGATGGTGTTTCTTGATAAAGTGTTTGTGTTCATTGGAATCCTCATTTCTCTGGTGTTACCGGTAGCGTAAATGTAAATTCACACCCGTTTGTATGATTAACGGCACTGATCTCTCCGTTGTGAGCAACTATAATGGTTTTACAGATGGAAAGTCCGATGCCCATGCCGCGATGTGCGTCAGAAGCACTTTCCGGCGTGTAGCTGGAACCGTCAAAGATTGTACCCAGCTTATTTGGATCAATTCCAATACCGTAATCCTTCACACGAAAAATGACTTTCTGCGCATCATTGGAAACAGTAAGCTCCACAGGTAGCTTACTGCCGGAGTGCACAGCAGCATTTTCCAAAAGATTTATAATAACCTGTTCAATCAGCATGGCATCCATAGGAACTATCAGAAAATCCTCCGGTACCTGCACTGTGACGGCAACGTCCGGAAGCCTCTTACGGAATCGCAGGAGTGCTTCGGAGACAACCTCTTCCACAGATTCAAGAGAGGTAGCAATTTTCATGGAATTCTGATTGATTCTAGTTACAGAAAGAAGGTTTTCTACCATATTAAGAAGCCAGTTGGAATCCTCCCGTATGTGTTCCACAAGGCGAAGCTTCTCCTGATCGGTCAGAGATTCTGAATTATCTATGTAGGTGGTACTGTTGCCGATAATGCCTGTAAGAGGGGTGCGAAGATCATGGGAAACGGAACGAAGGAGGTTCGCCCGCATTTTTTCTTTTTCGGCATCCATAAGCAGCTTTTCACGATCTACAAGGATATCAGCCTGCTCCTTTAACCTGGTGGTAAGTGTGCTTACAAAAATTGAGATAAACAGCGTAAAAAGAAAAGTTACCGGGTAACCGGTCAGCGTAAAGTTTACCCGAAAGTAAGGATAGGTGAATAAAAAGTTTATGGCTACAACACTGGCCAAGGATGCAGCAACTCCATAAAAATATCCTTCTGTAAAACGGGCAGTCAGTATCAAAGCAGTGATATATACCAGGGTAATATTGGCAGGATTTTCAGGTACGACATAGAAAAAGGCAAATGCAATGATTGTAGCTACAAGCAGTATGAGCAGTGTGAACAGAGTATCCCGCAAAAATACACCGGATGACATTTTTTGTTTTTGAAAGCATAGTTTGTGCGTCATAATATGGAATCCCCTTCTGAAATTATTATACATTTTCACGGCAAAGAGAGCAATTATTTCCCGTTAAGATGATGTTAAAATATTTCGAAAAACTTATAGTATTAGAGGAGTATATGCTTTATAATAAAAGCGGTCTTTTTGATAAAATGTATTACGGAAGGATGTAAATAGACGTGAATAGAACAAATGAGGAACACAAGGCAGAATCACTGGACAGTCTGCTGGGTGATAACGCAGGAAACATAATAGAGGAAGCAAAACCGTATCTGGTACTGATGATGCAGTACCGCTGTGCCATTATGGAAGTGGAGACCAAGCTTAAGGTTCTGGATGCAGAGTTTTCCCAGGAATTTAACAGAAATCCTTTTGAATCCATCAAGTCAAGGCTGAAATCTCCGGTAAGTATTTCGGAAAAACTGAGACGTAAGGGATTTGCAGTCACTGTGGAGAATATTGAGAAATATTTAAAGGATGTTGCCGGTGTGAGGGTGATCTGTTCCTTTCCGGATGATATTTACCGGCTGGCTGCACTTTTGGAGAAGCAGGACGATATCATTCTGCTTGAGAAGAAGGATTATATTAAGAATCCTAAGCCAAACGGTTACCGCAGTCTTCATCTGATTTTGGATATTCCGATTTTCCTTTCAAATGAAAAGAAGCATATGAAGGTAGAAGTGCAGTTCAGGACAATTGCCATGGATTTCTGGGCAAGCCTGGAGCATAAGCTGAAATATAAAAAAAATGTGGAAAATTCAGAGGAAATTGTAGAGCAGCTGAAAAAATGTGCGGATTCGATTGAAAAACTGGATTACCAGATGCAGGAAATCAGGGATGGAATCGACAGAGGATAGCAAGATGAATAGAAATTGTATCTGTTTTGGTACAAAAATTATCATTTTAGGTATTGCCTTTTAAATTTCATAAGACTATAATGAAGCCAAAATAACAAAGGCGTTATGTCCGATCCGGACATAGCGCCTTTGTCGTTTTATAGGAATTTCTGAATATGCGAAAGAGCGGGAGGAGAAAAGCTATGAAAAATGTCGGTTATTATAACGGTGAGATTGGTGAAATTGAAAAGATGATGGTTCCCATGAATGATCGTGCCATGTACTTTGGAGACGGTGTTTATGATGCTACTTATGCGGCAAACCGGAAGATATTTGAGGCAGATGCGCACATTGAGCGTTTCTTTAATAGTTTTAAAGCGTTGGAGATGCCTTTTAAAATGACAAGAGAAGAATTGAAGGCAGAGCTTCAGAAATGCGTAGACTTAATGGACTCTGATGGAGAGGTGATGGTCTACTGGCAGTGCACCAGGGGAACCGGGATGCGTAATCATTTATTTCCCACAGACGGAAAGCCTGCAAATCTGTTAATTACCGTCAGGGAGGTCCCGCTTGTGAATCTGACACGGCCCATGAAGGTCATTCTGGTGGAGGATACCAGATTTTTGCATTGCAATATTAAAACGCTGAACCTGATTCCCAGTGTCATGGCATATCAGCGGGCAGAGGAAGCAGGCTGTGATGAAGCAATCTTCCACAGAGGAGAACGTGTGACGGAGTGTGCACACAGTAATGTACATATTTTAAAGGATGGTGTATTTCGCACGGCGCCCACCGATAATCTGATTCTTCCCGGTATTACAAGAAAGCATCTCTTGAAAATCTGCGATGTGGCTGGGATTCCGTATGTGGAGGAAGCCTTTACGGTGGATGATCTTTATACTGCAGATGAAATCATTATTTCCAGTGCAGGTACATTGGGAGTCGGTGTATGTGAAGTGGATGGAAAGCCTGTCGGAGGAAAAGCTCCGGAGCTTCTTCGTAAGCTTCAGGAGACAGCAGTGCAGGATTTTTATCGGGAGACAGGCTATAGGTTGTCCGTACTAGAACCGCAGTAAAGGAGAAAAGCTATGACAAGAGAAGAACTTGCCGAATGGAATGTGGGGATTAATCTTGATCAATTAATGAATATGGATCCCAGAGGTTATGGCGTATGCCGGATCCTTTATGAAGGGGCACGGGCGTTAGCAGGAGAACCGGTTTCCATGCATAGTGCCAAGGCACTCACTAAGCTGCTTAAGCCGGGAGATCTTGTTTATATTATGACAGGATTTATTCTTCGCCCGCATAAATGTCCTGAAACAGACGGGATCGTTGGTGCGATTCTTCTTGCGAGGGCTTTGATCAGGGCATTTGATGTGAAGCCGATTCTGGTCTGCCCCGAGGAAAATGTTGTGGCAGTCAGAAACTGTGCTCCCTTGGTAGGAATGCATTTATATGAAGATATTGCTCAGGTTTTAAGTCTGCCGGAAGCTTTTGGTATTTACCCTTTTACAAAAGAGCTAAGTGAGGTTAAGAAACAGATCAGCGAGCTGTTTGCATACGGTGAGCCTGCGGCTTTGATTTCTACGGAGGCACCCGGAGCAAATGAAAAGGGAGAGTATCATAATGCAACCGGCATTAATATGACAGAACTGGAAGCAAAGATGGATGGACTGTTCGATGAGGCTTTGAAAAAAGGGATTCCTACATTTGCAATCGGCGATTTGGGGAACGAGATTGGAATGGGTGCAATCGGTTCTCACATTGCCAGGTATATTCCTTATGCAGGAAAGGGAAAATGTAATTGTGGCTGCAAGGGAGGCATTCTGGCAAGAACGGCAGCCGATTATCTGATTACAGCTACGGTTTCGGACTGGGGCGTATACGGATTGATCAGCGCCATTGCTTTTTTAAAGAAGGATATCAGCATCATGCATGACGAAGATATGGAGGAACGGGTTCTTCGGGAATGCTCACGCAGCGGGATGGTGGATATGACCGGCTCCCTGCTTCCCGGAATCGATGGATTTGATGTGGCAATGAATTGCCGGATCGTGAACATGATGAGAGAAACGACAGCCTATGCAATCCGTTATGATGTTCAGAAATGGTTTGATGTTACGCTTGAAGCGGGCTTTTTTAAGGAGTGTGAACAGGAGGTAAGTGTGTGGAAAAAATCAGCATCTTAACTGCCGGAGACAGTGCTGTAACGGTAGAATTTGCAAACGAGATCAGTCCCGATATCAACCGCAGGGTAATCGCATTCGGTCGGGCACTGGCAAAGAAAAAGATAAAGGGTGTTCTGGAATTTATCCCCACCTTTCGCTCTGTTACCGTTTTTTATGACCCTTGCCTTATTTCTTATGGAAGGCTCTGCAAGCTTCTGATGAGGATGGCAGAAAATACGGAAGCTATCGGAGAAGATACAAAGCGTGTTTTCTATATTCCGGTCTGCTATGAAGAAGCCTATGCACCTGATATGCATACTGTGATGGAGCATACAGGGCTCAGCAGACAGAGTATTATTGAATTGCATAGTGGGAGAGATTATCTGATTTATATGCTTGGCTTTTTGCCGGGCTTTGCTTATTTAGGAGGATTGGATGAACGGCTTCATACACCGAGACTTGCAACTCCCCGCACGAAGATAGAAGCAGGCAGTGTTGGAATCGGAGGTAGTCAGACCGGAATTTATCCTCTTGATTCTCCGGGAGGATGGCAGCTCATCGGAAAGACACCGGTGCGGCCGTATGAGGAGCGTCGTGAAAATCCGATTCTTTATCGGGCAGGAGATTATATCCGTTTTGTGCCTATAAAAGAAAAGGAATATCAGGAGATAGATATGTACTGCAGGGCAGGAAACTATCATTGCCAGGTTAAGGAGGACTGATTAGGAGGTGTCGGGATGGGCGGAATAAAGATCAGGAATGGCGGAGCACTGACTACCATACAGGATCAGGGAAGATACGGAGCGCAGGAAGCGGGCTTTAGTCCATCCGGTGTGATGGATCAAAAGGCATTTCATATTGCGAATGCACTTCTTGGAAATAAAGAAGATGAGGCTATGCTGGAGGCAACTCTGTTAGGCCCGGAAATTGAGTTTACGGAGGCAAACTGTTTTGTGCTTACCGGAGCCGATTTAGGAGCGCGGCTTGATGGTGCTGAAGTACCCGGCTATCAGGTTCTTACAGCCGGTAAGGGAAGCATTTTGAAATTTGGATTTGCCAAGGAAGGTGTGAGAGGCTACATTGCCTTTGCAGGAGGGCTTAAGGTGCCCCGGGTGATGGAAAGCAAATCCACCAGTCTTAGGTATAAGCTGGGCGGAGTGGAAGGAAGAAAGCTGGAAGCAGGTGATGAAATTGAGTTCTGTAAACCGATTCCTATGCTGCGGCATTTGGGCAGACGGAAAGTAATACCTGACAGCTTTCTTAAGAAGGAGTTGGAGATTCGGGTAATACCGGGGCTTCAAAAGGACTATTTTACAAAGGAAGGAATAGAAGCTTTTTTTACTACGCCGTACACTATTTTGCCTGAGTCGGACAGAATGGGATACCGCTTGGAGGGCAGCCCCGTTATTTGTAAGGAAACAGTAGATATCATTTCAGATGCGACTGTTCCGGGAGCAATTCAGATTCCTGCAAGCGGAAAGCCGATTATTCTGATGTCAGAAAGGCAGACTACCGGAGGCTACGCAAAGCTTGGAGCAGTGATTACCGCAGATTTGTCACTTCTTGCGCAGGCAGTGCCGGGAAGTACGATCCTATTTAAGCAGGTATCGGTTGAAGAGGCGCAGGAAATTCTGATCAAGGAGAAAGCAGAACACAAGGCGCTAAGAAGGAGGATGAAAAGATGGCTGTAGATGACAGATCAGATGGAAATATAACAGCGCAGCAGCTGGCACAGCTGGGAATAACAGACCCGGTTAAGGTGCGAGAAACGATTCGGGAGGAGAAGATCACCGGACCCACCTCCGGTATGTGTCCGGGCTATGCACAGGCTAATCTGGTAGTGCTTCCCAAAGAGTACGCATATGATTTCCTTCTTTTCACCCAGAGAAATCCGAAATCCTGTCCGGTTCTTGAGGTATCGGAGGAAGGCGACCGTTATTTAAGAAGGATTGCACCGGGAGCTGATATCGCATCGGAGATTCCTAAGTACCGCATATATGAAAAGGGTGTACTGACGGGAGAGTATACCAATGTGGAAAGCTTCTGGAGGAAGGATCTTGTCAGCTTTCTTATTGGTTGCAGTTTTTCTTTTGAATCTGAGCTTCTGGATGCGGGGATAGAGGTCAGACATATCAGTATGGGCTGCAACGTTCCGATGTATATTACCAACATAGAATGCGAGCCGGCAGGAATCTTCAGCGGGAAAATGGTGGTGAGCATGCGTCCCATTCCCTATGAGCAGATCGTAAAAGCGGTAACAGTCACGGGGCAGATGCCCAAGGTACACGGAACACCGATTCATATCGGTGATCCCTCAGTAATCGGAATTAAGGACGTGAACAAGCCGGACTTCGGGGATGCGGTTTCCATTATGCCGGGGGAGGTTCCCGTGTTCTGGTGTTGCGGCGTAACTCCGCAGTCGGTGGTGATGAATGTGAAGCCTTCTTTCTGCATTACCCATGCACCGGGGCATATGCTGATCACGGATGTTAAGAATACAGAGCTTAAGAATTAACGAGAAATAAGGAATAAAAGACTTTATCAATCAGGAGGAAAAGAAAATGTATCAGGTGGATTTAAACTGTGATCTGGGAGAAAGCTTTGGCGCTTATAAAATAGGTATGGATGAGCAGATCCTTCCGCTGATTTCCTCCGCTAACATTGCCTGCGGTTTTCATGCGGCAGATCCGATGGTGATGGAAAAGACCACCGCACTTGCAGCGGCAAACGGGATTGGCATGGGGGCACATCCGGGGTTTCCGGATCTGCAGGGCTTTGGAAGAAGGGAAATGAAGCTTTCACCTGCGGAGGTAAAGGCACTTATTATCTATCAGATTGGTGCTCTTTCCGCGTTTGTAAAGGCAGCAGGAGGAAGCTTACAGCATGTGAAACCCCATGGTGCTCTTTACAATATGGCAGGAAAGGATGAAAAGCTTGCCATGGCAATCTGTGAAGGGATCAAGGCAGTAGACGGATCGCTGATCGTGCTGGGGCAATCCGGAAGCCGGATGGAAGAGGCGGCAAAGAAGCTGGGACTTCCTTTTGCAAAGGAAGTATTTGCCGACAGAGCCTATGAGGAGGATGGTTCCCTGGTTGCAAGAAGTAAGCCCGGAGCCATGATTGAAGATGAGGAGAAAGCGGTAAGCCGTGTGATCCGCATGATTAAGGAGGGGAAGGTACAGACAATTACAGGAAAGGATATTCCTATAGAAGCAGACAGCGTCTGTGTTCATGGAGATGGGGAGAAGGCGCTCAAATTCGTGGAAAAGATCAGAAAGGAGCTTCTTAAGGAGAAAATAGAAATTGTACCGCTTGGTAAGCTGTCTGATCGTAAGGGTAATGCCTGAATGCCCGGGCCAAATCGGAACAAGATGCGAAAAAGACGGGGTAAGATGCCTTGACAGGGGAAACTTTGCTATGTTAGATTTATGGCATGAAAAAGGTAGAAAAAGTAAATAAGCCAAAAAGAAAAATATTGGGAAAGCATATCACCGAGAGCAAAAAGGTATTTGCACTGTATGCCATACTGCGGCTGCTGGTTGTAGCGGTCATGGTTGCACAGTTTTTTAATGGAAATTATGAAAATGTCTTTCTATGCATTTTAACATTGATACTCTTTCTGGTTCCGAGTTTTATTGAAATGAATTTTAAGGTAGATATACCGGACGCGCTGGAGGCGATCGTACTGCTCTTCATTTTTGCGGCGGAAATTTTGGGAGAAATCAGTGCCTACTATATTACGTTTCCCTATTGGGATACCATGCTGCACACACTGAACGGTTTCCTGGCGGCGGCAATCGGGTTTTCGATGGTGGATCTGCTGAATCGGAACGAGCATTTTTCTTTTCAGCTGTCCCCGATTTTTATGTCAGTTGTTGCGTTTTGCTTTTCCATGACCATTGGAGTGATCTGGGAGTTTTTTGAATGTGGGATGGATATGTTCTTTGGACTTGATATGCAGAAGGATACTATTGTGCACACGATCAATTCTGTGATGCTGGATCCTCTTGGCGGCAATCATCCTACAGCGATTCACGGTATTACACAGGTGACGGTAAACGGGCAGGAGCTTGGACTTGGCGGTTATCTGGATATCGGACTTTTGGATACCATGAAGGATTTGTTTGTTAATTTTATCGGCGCAGTGGTATTCTCAATTTTCGGTTTCTTCTATGTAAAGTATAAAGGAAAAGGCAAGCTGGTTCCGAGCCTGATTCCGCAGGTGCTTTCGGAGGAAGATTTTGAAGAAAAGATTCAAAAGGATGTAGCCAGGGAGTGGAAAGAGGAAGTTCACCGGAAACTACGGAAACGAAAAAAATGAGGTTTTCATGCAGATAAGAAATGATTATAATCCTTACTCCGGCACAGGATATCAGCAGTCCCATACGCATCATATTACAGAATGCCTTCACGAGGACAAAAAGAAACAGCAGGGTGCGGCTGCTGCGGGCATCCGAAAGGATGAGGATTCTTCTGCCGGTCAGGAGCCGGCGGTCAAGGAAATACATGAGGAAGGATCTTATAGCAAAAGCTTAAGGAGCTCCGGCAGACTTAAGGTTGGTATGCGCTTTTTTCAGGATGCATGGGAAGCGTTGGGAGATGAAGGCGGGCAGGCAAAGAAGGAAGGACTTTCGCCCGAGGTCGGAGAAATAATTTCCCGCAGGGGCGTAAGCATGGTGGTTGCGGCAATTAAGCAAAGCTTTTCTGCTCATATTGTCAATAAATGGGAGGCAGTAAGGGAAAAGATCAAGGTCGGAATCCATTCTGCCCTGAAGAGATTCAAGGGTGAAGATAGTTTTGCTGCTTTGACGGATACCGGAAGCCGGCAGACCGGCGCAAAGGATTCAGACAGACGGCAGATAGCGGATAGAGATAGAAGTACGGGAACGAAAACTGAGAATATACAGGTTGCGTATCGATCGGACAGTCATTTGCTGGATTCCTACAGCAGCACGGGAGAGTATTGCAGATTAAATGAAAACCTGACCTACCATAAATTTGCAACGGTCAAAAGAGAAGATAAACCCATAAGCGACAGCGAAGAAATGCTTGATAAAGGCTGATAGAAACGGTATACTTAAAGAAAATATACACTGTTTGGGAGAGGCTGTTTTATGGGTTACGATACAATTCCTTATGATAAAAGAATTAAAGAGAATATTAAGAATTATGCGCTTTCAAATCTTTATGATACGGAGATGCTGAAAGGATACCTTCAAAATCTGGCTGAAATGCTCGAAATTAATATTTTATTGACAGACCGGCATGGGGAAAAGGAAATCGTGATTGGTGACAGTTTTCTCGGCTTTCATCCGGATGTGGTAAATGATCCCGGACGAAAAATACGGGTTCAGAACCGTACCGTAGGGCATATGTACATAAAAGAACTGGAGGAAGGAAGAGACAGACACCTGATGAATGAAATGGTGGACGGTACGGTCACACTTCTTGCCAAGCTTGGGGAAGAGGCTTACCTTCACCGGGAGGGCAGCATATATCTGGAGGAGCTGGAAAAACAGCTGGAGGACAGGCAGCACAAGGTCGCCAATAATGAGAGAGAAGATATTCTTACCGGTGTATTTAATAAACTCTATTTTGAGGCGAAAATGAAGGTCATCGACCGCTCGGAGGTGGTGCCGGTAGCGGTGCTTAATGTCAATATCAATGACTGGAAATTTGCCAACGAGCATTTCGGAGATGAGGAAAGTGACAGGCTGATTAAGACGGTTGCAGAGATCCTGAAAGAGGAAGCGAAACCCTATTTTGTCATCGGAAGGGTTGACGGAGATGTATTCGGCGTTTTGATTCCCATGGCGGAGGAAGGCGAAGCAGAGGATTATGCTACAAGAATCAGTGAGCGTTGTCTGAAGTTTGAGGATGCGGTTCTTGCCCCCTCTGTGGCAGTGGGGATAGTTTATAAGACAAACATTGAGGAGACTCTGGAGGATAAGCTGTCCGATGCAGAATATGAGATGTTTAACAACAAGTTTGAAATAAAGAACGCCCCGGGATACAGGGAGCGGCTTGAAAAGGGAATATAGGTGCTTGGAACCGTTAAGGCAGGGACTGCTGCATGAATCGTTTGGTACGATTTGTGCAATAGTCCCTGCTTTTTCGCTTAGGGAAATTGCAGTAAAATTTATAAAAATAAACTATTTATTAAATCGTCAGAATATGGGAAAAATGAGGTATTAAGAGATAAAATGAGAAAAACAGAGAAAACAAAAGAAAAAACAATAAAATACGCTTGTGATAGCGGTTGCAAACCAAAGCATATAAAATTAATATATGTTTTAGCAGTTAGCACTCGATATTGATGAGTGCTAACAATACCCAAAAGTAAACAATTGAATTATAATAAAGGAGGCAACAAAAATGAAGTTAGTACCATTAGCAGACAGAGTCGTATTAAAACAGCTGGTTGCAGAAGAAACCACCAAGTCAGGTATTGTGTTACCGGGACAGAATAAGGAAAAGCCCCAGCAGGCAGAGGTCATTGCAGTAGGCCCCGGCGGTGTGGTTGATGGCAAGGAAATCAAGATGGAAGTAAAAGTTGGAGATCAGGTTATTTATTCCAAGTATGCAGGAACAGATGTCAAGATTGAAGACGAAGAGTACATCATCGTAAAGCAGAGTGATATTCTGGCAGTGATTCAATAATAAAGAAAATAATAAGGAGATGTTGAACAATGGCAAAGGAAATTAAGTATGGGGCAGAGGCCCGCGCAGCACTGGAATCAGGTGTGAATCAGTTAGCAGATACAGTAAGAGTAACATTAGGACCTAAGGGAAGAAATGTAGTTCTGGATAAGTCCTTCGGAGCACCTCTTATCACAAACGATGGTGTTACCATTGCGAAGGAAATTGAACTGGAAGATGCCTTTGAGAATATGGGTGCACAGCTGGTTAAGGAAGTGGCAACCAAGACTAACGATGTTGCAGGCGACGGAACTACTACAGCTACCGTACTTGCACAGGCAATGGTAAATGCCGGTATGAAGAACCTGGCAGCAGGTGCTAATCCGATTATCTTGAGAAAAGGTATGAAGAAGGCAACCGATAAGGCAGTGGAATCAATTGCAAAGATGAGCTCCAAGGTTAACGGAAAAGAACATATTGCAAGGGTAGCAGCTATCTCAGCAGGAGATGAAGAGGTTGGTAAGCTGGTTGCAGATGCAATGGAAAAGGTATCCGGCGACGGCGTTATCACTATTGAAGAGAGCAAGACCATGCTGACAGAGCTTGATCTGGTAGAAGGTATGCAGTTTGACAGAGGTTACATTTCAGCATACATGGCTACCGACATGGATAAGATGGAAGCAGTTCTTGACAATCCGTACATCCTGATTACAGACAAGAAGATCTCTAATATTCAGGAAATCCTGCCGCTGTTAGAGCAGATCGTTCAGTCCGGAGCTAAGCTGCTGATCATTGCAGAGGATGTTGAAGGTGAAGCACTCACAACCCTGATTGTCAATAAGCTCCGCGGAACCTTTAATGTAGTAGCAGTTAAGGCTCCCGGCTATGGTGACAGAAGAAAAGCAATGCTTGAGGATATCGCAATCCTTACAGGTGGTCAGGTAATCAGTGAAGAACTTGGTCTTGATCTGAAGGAAACCACAATGGATCAGCTCGGACGTGCAAAATCTGTTAAGGTTCAGAAGGAAAACACTGTCATCGTTGACGGTGAAGGCGATAAGGCTGCAATTGCAGCAAGAATTAACCAGATCAAAGGTCAGATCGAAGAGACAACATCTGATTTCGATAAAGAAAAATTACAGGAAAGACTTGCAAAGCTTGCAGGCGGTGTAGCTGTTATCCGTGTAGGTGCTGCTACCGAGACAGAAATGAAGGAAGCAAAGCTTCGCCTGGAGGACGCACTGGCAGCTACCAGAGCAGCAGTAGAGGAAGGAATCATCTGCGGCGGCGGTTCTGCATATATCCATGCATCCAAGGAGGTTGCAAAGCTTGCTGATTCTCTTGAGGGAGATGAGAAGACCGGTGCACAGATCGTTCTTAAGGCACTGGAAGCTCCTTTGTTCCATATTGCAGCAAATGCAGGTCTGGAAGGAAGCGTTATTATCAACAAGGTAAGAGAATCCGAGGTTGGTGTCGGCTTTGATGCCTTGAAGGAAGAGTATGTTGATATGGTTAAGGCAGGCATCCTTGATCCTGCTAAGGTAACCAGAAGCGCTCTGCAGAATGCAACAAGTGTTGCTTCTACATTGCTTACAACCGAATCCGTTGTTGCAAACATCAAGGAAGAAACTCCCGCAATGCCCGCAGGTGGCGGCATGGGCGGAATGATGTAAGCGTATAAACAGTCGATGCGACAAAACCCAAAGGGCACTTGCGATAAGCTTGCTTAATCGCAAGTGCCCTTTGGGTTTTTGTCATACCGCTGTAAGCGGTAGCCTGTGAATTTCATTTTATGAAATTTACAGGCTAAGCATCGACTTAGTTCAATTTCAGTTTATTGACGAGGTGCCATTCGAATTTCGCTTCACTTCATGCTCATGTCGCGCTGGCGCGCTATGCGTCCAGTTTAAAATGTCAATAGCTTGTCACTTGTCAATGGCTTGTGAAAAAGCTATTGACATTTCTTTTTTATTATAGTATATTGAACCAGAC
>JAUNDN010000048.1:0-6468 GCA_030526045.1 Bacillota bacterium
AAAAACTATGGATTTTTATTTGCCTAAATCTATGGAAAATAGTTTACCATTTACATGTGTATTGTTCCTCCTCTTTTTATTTATTTGAAAAACTTGTTAAGGCTTATAATCGCAATATCAAAACAAGTTTAGGGTATACATTATATTATTGCTTGCGAAAGCAATTTATAATTTTTTTGAGTTCAATCGTTGGTATGGCATCTAAAACATTTGCAATGGTACTTGGTACAATAGCCACAATCCCTATGCCAACATTTCTTGTTTTTGGTTTTATCATCGACTTGGGCTTTACCAAAGTTTTTTAAATATTTCTCTTTATTCATAATAAAATAATGTCTCCTTTGTACTATTCCGAGTTGAAGTTTCTAGGCTTTGGGCAAAGTTTTCCCATAGAAACAAAATGGAAAACTCTACCCACAAAATACTTAAAGGTTTGCTACTATTCCTCGTAGTTAGCCCCTGAGTATTCGTACCACCAACTTAAGTTCCTATTCTACATAGAATAGGTATAGTAGGATTAAAACGTGTCATAACTTACCAACACTCTACTACAATCCACAAATCGTCCTTGCCCCCGAACCAAGATTTTTTTACTTGGGTTTGTGTTCCCCACCCCAATTACGACAAATGCTATAAGTTGGAAATTCGCACTTGCCAAGCATATTTTTTATTTAGGCTTGCCAAACCATAGATAGTATTTTAAGAGCCTATTGCTATTTTTCTCACTCTCTCAATATTCGTTTGTATTGATATGTTATAAAGTTCCAAAAAGAAAAACACTCTTTTGATGTTTGAGGAACATAAAAAAGTGTTCTAGGAAATGAAAGATAATGTAGTTCTCATTATGCTGGTACTCTCATTATAATGTGCCGGACATTATAATGAGAGTACCATTACCATAAAAATGATTTGATTTTGGATAAAAGATAGTTGGGTAAGATTTTGATTGCTTGTATTCGATACCATTTATCTAATCTTTGATACATTTCATATTTACTCATAGATACCCCCCTTTTTATATTTTAGATTATTTTGAGATATACATAATTATTATTTGGTGCTAAAATAGGTATATAAATAAGAATTTAGTGGAGAAGTACAAAAATGGAAAAAAGTGAAATTATTAAAAGGGTTGCACCATGTTCTTTAATGTGCCACACTTGTTCGGCATATAATGATGGTGTAATTTGTGTGTCGGCTAAAACATTATTAAAATATTTAGAGGGCATAAAAGAATTTTATGCGGTACATATGCCCGACGCCGTAGAAGGCTATAACAACTTTGAGGGAGTACTTAGCATATATGGGGGCGCTCCTTGTTCAGGCTGCCGCAGCACAGAGCATAATGGTTGCAGCATCGAAGGGTGTTTTTTGCTTGAGTGTACAAAGAACCATGGAGTTGATTTTTGTGGAGAGTGCAATGAGTTCCCATGTAAAAAAACGCAGGGATTGTTTGAAGAAATAGTATACAGGCAGTGGCTGGAAGGAAATCAACAAATTAGAGAATACGGTATAGAGGCATTTTGGAAAAATAATTCCGAAAAACCACATTATAAACCGTATAAAAAGTAATTAAAATTCCAATTTGTTGAAAAAAGGAAGATGAGACTTGTTCCCAAATTGTTCCCAACGATAAACGAGGTGCAAGAACTCCTTTCTTTTCAAGGGTTTTTGACTTCGTTGTGAACTTCAAGTCCCTTCTTCCGCATTACATTGAGTAACGTAAAAATGGAGAGGTACAGAAATGATTGCTTGCAAGCAACTTTCTGTACCTCTCCATTTTTATGCTGCGAAAGTTGCGAGAATGAGAATTTCCGAAGGAAATTCGAGTGCCGCAGCTTTCGAGTTACTCAATGTATTGAGAAGCATCCCTTGAATCCAGGGGATTAATGTCAGCGATAGGTCTATTCAGAAATAGGCTTGTATGATAAAATCGAAAAAGTCAGATATGTCAGTTTCACCAATCCCAATTTATAGAACTGAACTAATCTCGGTATTTGGCATGCTCTTTCAGCATGGTATGACCCAATTAAGTTACATAGCCTGCAGTTCTTGATACATGTGGGGCACAGGAGAGGAGAAGTGCCCCAAAAGCCACGCGGTGAAAGAGTGTGGCGTGGCGTAGGAGCAAGAAATGCTACAAAAAGCCACGCGGGACGGGGCGAAGGAGAGGAAAAGCGATGAAAAGGTCACGCGTCCGAGAACGGGGCGGGGCAAATATGCAAGGAAATGTGATATATACCCCGCAGTCAGGAATAGGCAGGGTGTAGAAGTTGAAAACTGTCATATATGACTGATCTGGTATGTCATCCGTTGAGAGAGTAAATATTGAAAAAGGAGTTCCAAGGGAAGTCACTATGATTATGTAATAACACAGAGGAGAGCATAATGAAAAACAAGATATTAACAATATTTTTACTAACAGGTTTTACTATTTCCATGTTGGCAGGTTGCGGAAAGACAGAAACCGCAAGCACAGCAGATACACAGGCAACAGAAAGTGCAACACAACCAGAAGCAACGGAAGAATCGACAGCAATACAAGAACCAACAGAAGAATCACATACTCACAACTACACCGAAGTAATTACAACGCAAGCAAGTTGTGAGACAGACGGCTTAAAGACATTTACTTGTGAATGTGGAGACACTTATACAGAGCCAATTCCTGCTATTGGTCATGTATATGAAAATTACATTTTTAATAATGACGCTACATATACCACAGACGGAACAGAAACCGCTACTTGTGTATGCGGTTTAACAGACATAAGAACCGCAGAGGGAAGCAAATTAGAAATCACTTGTACAGACATGCAAGCAACCATGTATGCACAGCAAACCGTTAATATAAGGGATTTGCCCAGCACAGACGGAAATAAGGTAGGTAGTCTTTCAACTAATGATGAAGTTAAGGTTACAGGACAAGTAGACAATGGTTGGTACAGAATTGAATATAATGGCGGTGTTTCGTATGTTTCTAATAGTTATCTGGGAGAAAATAAAGTAGAGGTGGCACAGGCAGTCAGCTCCGCCGCTTCTTCCGGGAATTGGTATGACGGTTATGAAATGAATGTATGGTATGATATGGGACTTTATATGTATAAGTTTATACCGGAATCAGAGCATTCGAGCTACTATACGATAGGAAAAGAAGCACAAGATATGCTTAATGCACGATATCCGGATAGAGTTGCAATTAGTGGTGGAGCTGCCCCTGCTACAGTGCCAGCGGGGACAGTATGTGTAGTTGTATCTTCCTTACAAAAAAGTCCGAGTCAATTTGCAGACCGTGAAGAGGGTGGTAGGATATGGGGTGAAATGCCATATATCTGGAAATAAAAGGTAATGAAATCTATAAACAAAATGGATTGCAGAAGATATTTTTGTTACACTTTAAAATGATGATAGATGAAGTGGCGACAATAATATTTGGATATTATGATGAAATAATTACAAAACAGAAGAACGAAAGAAAATAACAGCAATAAAAAGTAATACCGCAAATATTCCCATTAATAGTGCAATTCCGGAACATATGATACCGGCCCAGGCAAAAATATTGTTTGTTTTTTTGTTATACAATGCAAATATGCTAAGAGCAAGAGAAAGACCGCTAAAAAGAAATGAAAAAAAAGGAATACATGAAAAGCATAAGGAAAGGAGCCCCATAACCATTGAAGCAATACTGAGTGGTTGTGCAGTATCATCCGGCATGTTGCTATCCAAATCTCCAGGACAAGAAATATATGGATTATTTGATTGGAAATATACCTTGCAAGGCTTACCATCCATTTTGGTATGGGTATATCTGTTGTATCCCACTTTGGAAGTGCCATAATAGGTCTTTCCATTTACCTCAAAGCGATAAGATAGGAATGGACGTTTGGCATTTTGAGTACCTATTGATATATATATTTTTCTTGTGTTTTTCTGAAGCTCCCAATATTCCTCTATAGACATACCTTCCTGCATTTTGTTGATAAAGTTAACCCGGTCGATTATGTAGTATTTGGTATATTGTCCTATGCATTGTGCATCGTAGTTACTCATAGCTCATCCCCCTTTTCAAAATACATTATACAATAGACATTTGGAATTGGTAAAGGATAGATTTGGGCATAAATATGGAGTAAAGACCGGATAAACATTGAACCGGAGTGGCTTTGAGTAGAAATCACTCCGGTTTTTAGGTATAATAGGAGCAGTGGCATTCATTAGTAATTGGATTATTCGATTTGACTGGCTCTCTCTTGCTGATAGGATCGATTATGTTGGAGCCTGCATTTTGGCGGGATATCGATGGTTTTGTCATTGGTCTGATAATAATGGCTATCGTTACTTTATTTCTGTTTTATATTTCTATGGCACCGGCAGGACAGGAAGCGGTAGCATCCTGCACCGCCGCCTCCTGTGATTGTACTAAAAAGAAACAGTAAGCTGCATTTTAAATTGTTCTTCACCATATACCGCATGGGGCACATCTTTCGGCATAATAAGAGTTTCTCCCTCATTCAAAATAAACACTTCTCCACCTACCGTAAACTTGCCTGTGCCTTCCAGTACCGTAACCATGGCATCACCGCCGGATGCATGAGTCGATATTTCTTCGCCTTTATCAAAGGAAAAAATCGTCATACTGAGTTGCTCATTCTGGACAAGTGTTTTACTGACTACCTGTCCCTCCTGATAATTTACTAAATCTTTCAGTTTCAGAGTAACTTGCTTTTCAATATTCTTATACATTTTATACCTCCGTTCCATATTATTATTGTATATTATTTGCCATAGAAACAAAAGCTATTTCAAAATTTCCGCTAAGTCTTGCTCCGGTGTTGTGATTGGATGAATTTGAAATTTTTCCACCAGAAAATCTACGACATTTGCAGACAGAAATGCCGGCAGGGTAGGGCCAAGATAAATGTTCTTGATTCCCAGGTGAAGTAATGTTAAAAGAATGCAGACCGCCTTCTGTTCATACCATGATAATACCAATGTCAACGGCAAATCATTAACACCACAATCAAATGCTTCTGCCAATGCAACAGCCACTTTGATTGCACTGTAAGCATCATTACACTGTCCCATATCCATGATTCTGGGAAGACCTCCAATCGTTCCCAAATCCAGATCATTAAAGCGATACTTACCGCATGCCAGAGTGAGTATTGCTGTATCTTCCGGTGTTTGTTTTACAAACTCTGTATAATAATTTCGGCCCATACGGGCACCATCACAACCGCCCACCAGAAAAATGTGTTTCAGAGCGCCGGCTTTTACCGCATCAATGACGGTTTCTGCCACAGACAAAATTGCGTGATGACCAAATCCGGTAGTAACTGTTTCACCACCATTGATACCTGTAAACTGTTGATCTGTATCGAAACCACCCAGTTCCAGCGCTTTTTTGATAACAGGTGTAAAATCCTTGTCATCTCCGATATGAATCATACCCGGAAAAGACACCACCTCTGTGGTAAATACCCTGTCAGCATAACTGTCTCTTGGCGGCATCAGGCAGTTTGTTGTAAAGAGAATTGGTGCCGGAAGATCTGCAAACTCCTTCTGTTGATTCTGCCATGCAGTACCAAAGTTCCCTTTGAGATGGGCGTATTTCTTAAGCTCCGGATAGGCATGTGCAGGAAGCATTTCACCGTGGGTATAAATGTTGATACCTGTTCCTTCTGTCTGCTTCAGCAATAGCTGAAGGTCTCTTAGATCGTGTCCGGAGATAACGATAAACGGACCTTTTTCCACGGCAAGAGATACCTCTGTAGGAACGGGATGCCCATAGGTTTCTGTGTTCGCCTTATCCAGAAGTGCCATACACTTTAGGTTGATTTCGCCTACTTTCATTACGGTAGGCAAAAGTTGTTCCATGTCAAGATCTTCACCTACAGCAAACAATCCTTCGTAAAAGAAATTGTTCACATCTTCGTCAGAATATCCCAGTACCAGCGCATGGTAAGCATAGGCGGCTACACCCTTCAAACCAAACAGAATTAACGACTTTAAGGAACGAATGTCCTCATTATCGGTCCAAAGTTTAGTCAGGTCGTATTCCTCATTTCTGCCACAAGGAGATGAACAGGAACTGCATCCGGGAATGAGAACTTCCGTTTCCCGTCTGACTGTCTCTATTTGCGATCGAATTGTTTCCTCATTAAAATTAACATTTGTTAAGGTCATAAACAACCCTTCAATCATAGCCTTGTGAGTGGATGCGGTAGGATGATGACCATCGGAGGCTCTGGCAAGTCCGATTAAAGCGCCAGTTAGTTCATCCTGCAATTTTGCCACATCGGCGTTCTTACCACATACACCCATTTTTCCGGTGCAACCACCGCATCCTGCGGTCTGCTCACACTGGAAACAAAACATATTATTATTCATAGCATTCGCCTCCTGATTTCTAATTTCCTTGTTGTTACGAGCTTATTCTATTCTTCTGTGGAATGAATGTCTGTT
>JAUNDN010000048.1:6568-18625 GCA_030526045.1 Bacillota bacterium
TAATTTCCTTGTTGTTACGAGCTTATTCTATTCTTCTGTGGAATGAATGTCTGTTGGAATTCAAACAAAAGAAATATTTATGCAAAAAATGATGAAAGCCCTTTGGGGTTATGGCAGGAATTGAGGATAAATGGTAAAATGATGAAAGGGTTAGAGGAAAGGATGATAAGATTGGACAGTAAGAGAGCGGAACAATCAGTACAGTATATTAAGATGACACGTACGCCAATTCCCCAACTTGTGCTGTGTCTGGGGCTGCCGACAACGATCAGTATGCTTGTAACCAATATATACAACGTGGCAGATACCTACTTTGTCAGTCAATTGGGAACCAGTGCCAGCGGTGCTGTCGGAATCATATTCGGGCTGATGTCAATTATTCAGGCATTTGGATTTATGCTTGGACAGGGTTCTGGGAGTATTCTCTCAAGAAGCCTTGGGGCAAAGGATGTGGAAAAAGCGTCAAGAATTGCGTCAAAGGGCTTTTTTTCTGCACTGGCGGCAGGAATTCTGATCTCTGCCCTGGGATTGTTGTTTTTAGATCCGTTGATGAGGCTGTTGGGAAGCACAGAGACTATCTTACCTTATGCCAGAACCTATGCTTTCTATATTCTTTTGGCGGCACCCTTTATGACAGCCAGTTTTACAATGAACAATATCATTCGATATGAAGGACGGGCTTCTTATGCCATGATAGGGCTGATGACGGGAGGAATTTTAAATATTTGCGGTGACTGGTTTCTCATGCAGATCTGTCATATGGGAATTGCGGGCGCGGGAATTTCCACAGCGGTATCTCAACTTATCAGCTTCAGTATCCTGCTGTTTATGTTCCTATCAGGAAGAACGCAGTGCAGGCTCTCCATTCGCCGATGTGTGCAGTGCATGAAGGAAAAGGAACTTCCCACAATTTTGGGAACCGGTTTTCCCAGTATGGTCCGCCAGGGAATGTCCAGTGTGGCAACCATGTTACTCAATGGACAGGCAGCTGTTTATGGCGATGCTGCGGTGGCCGCTATGTCAATTGTAAGCAGAATCTGTTTTTTTGCATTTGCAGTGGGACTCGGAATCGGACAGGGCTTCCAGCCGGTATCTGCCTATAATTATGGCGCAGGGAAGTTTTCCCGTGTGCGAAAGGCATTTTTCTTTACGATCATTGCAGGGGAACTATTTTTAAGTATAATGATTGTATTTGGTATGGTATTTTCCCGGGAAATCATAAGTATATTCCGAGATGACGCAGACGTTCTTGCGATTGCTACAGTTGCCTTGCGTGCGCAGCTACTGACATTGTTTTTGCTCCCCATGACCTCCTGTACCAATATGCTGTTCCAAAGTGTCGGCAAAAATAGGGAGGCTACCCTGTTAGCATCGCTGCGAAATGGGCTGGCGTTTATCCCGACTTTGCTGGTTCTGTCAATGCTTATGGGACTTACGGGAATTGAAATATCTCAGTCAATTGCAGATATCATGACATGGCTGGTGACAGTACCCTTAGCGATCGGCTTTATCAGAAAACTGCCTGCGGATATGGAAGATGTGGTATAATTGAACAGTAAGAATAGAAAGAAAGGAATTCTCCTATGCATAACGAACTTTTTTCAATCGGACCAATTACCATTTACGGCTATGGGCTTATGATAGGAATCGGGATATTAGCAGCCTATCTGAATACAGAGCGCATGGCACGGAAGGACGGGCTTGATCCGGAGCCTGTGATTAACATATTGATTGTTGGTGTAAGCTTTGGAATTGTAGGTGCAAAGCTCTTGTACTATATAACAATTCTGGATGAAATTATCAAAAATCCAAGGCTTCTTCTGGATTTTGCCAACGGATTTGTCGTGTATGGAGGTGTTATTGCCGGAATAATCTCGGCAGCGATTTATTGTAAAAGGAAGGGGCTTCCCTTTCTGAGATATTTGGATTGTGCGGCACCTTCGATTGCATTGGCACAGGGCTTTGGGCGCATCGGCTGCTTCCTTGCAGGCTGTTGCTATGGCGTTCCGATGGAATCACCCATATCGATCACCTTTACGAATTCCGCATATGCACCCAATCATGTGCCATTGTTTCCGTCCCAGCTTGTTTCCAGTGCGTTTGATTTTCTGAATTTTGGAATTTTGTGTTTCCTGTTTAAAAGGAATAAGAATCCGGGAAAGATTGGAGCATGTTATCTTGTGTTCTACAGCGTCGGCCGCTTTATCATTGAATTCTTCCGAGGTGATCTGGAGAGGGGAAGTGTCGGAACCCTGTCGACTTCACAGTTTATCTCCGTGTTTGTGGCGATTGCCGGTATAGCGCTGGCCCTATGGCTGGGGAGAAAAGAAAAAGCGGATAAGCAGGAACAGAAGGACTGAAATAGAAATATATTTTGCGTCCGACAGAAATGGGAAAGAATTTACAAAAATGTAAAATTATTGTAAAATAAAGTATCAGGTTGTTTCTTGAACTTATGTGAAAGGTTGGGGAATACGTAAGTGATTTGTGAGAATTGTTTGGAAAGATTCGTTCAGGCACTGACGAAATCGGAAGATACATCCATTGCAGCCCAGTATGCTTTTGAAGAAATTGCAGACAGATACCACATCCGGAAGGTGGTTATGCAATTTGTTGTCAAGGAATCTCTTTATACCAGAGGAGGGGACAAGCGGGATAAAGTTTTGTTCCAAGCATCCGGTGAAGCCGAAGAGGTGATGGCGTTTAACAGAGAATTTGTGACGGGAGAAGGCGGAACCGTTAATTTTTATTTGTACTGCACACAGGGCAAAGAAGGCTTTTCGGCAGAGGAAGAGAGAGAACTGGATATTATTATGAATATTCTGTTTTTCCACTGTGGCAGATGGAGACTGATCAACCATGTCAAGAGACTCAGCTTGACAGACTCAATGACGGATATTCCGAATTCGGGCGGATTCCTGACTCATGTAGATAAATTGTTAGAGAGGAAGGAGCTTACCAGATATAATGCCTACTATTTCAATCTGACCAGATTCAGCCTTGTAAATAAACGCTTTGGCAGCCGGGAAACAGACACGGTAATAGTCAGATACACCAAGGAACTGCAGAAGTTTCTGAAAGAGGATGAATGTCTTGGCAGACTCGGAGGAGACAATTTTGTTGCTCTCATATTAAAGGAGCGTACCGATGAATTCCTAAAACTCCTTTCGGGAGTGGAAACCTATGCAATGCAGGGCAATCAGAGGGTACCGTTGGTTATCAGCGCGGTAGCCGGGGTATTTGAGATTGATGAGAGAGTTGTAAATTGCGGTATGGTGATTGGGGAATGCGCTACCGCATTAAATATTGCCAAGCATATAGAAAAGAAGCCCTATCTCTTTGCATCCGAGGAAGTCAGAAGGCGGGTAGACAAAGAAAAACAGGTGGCATCAGGATTTGTGGAATCGCTCTACAAAGGTGAATTTAAAGCATATTACCAGCCGAAGGTAGATACCGAAACCTACCAGATTGTAGGTGCGGAGGCGCTTGCCCGCTGGGAGCATGAGGGAAGATTGGTTCCCCCTGTCGAGTTTGTGCCGGTTTTGGAGCAAAACGGTATGATCTGCATGTTGGATTTCTATGTACTTGAGCAGGTATGTAAGGATATCAGGGACTGGCTGCAAAAAGGAATTGAACCGGTTCGTGTTTCGGTGAATTTGTCCAGAAAGCATCTGGCGAATCCGAACCTGGCAGAGGATATCATGAATGTCCTGAATAAGTATGAGACAGAGAGCAAGTATATCGAGGTGGAGCTTACCGAGACGGTTGATGAAGCGGAATCAGCACAGCTTGTAGATTTCATGGAGAAAATGAAGGACAAGAAAGTAGCCTTATCCATCGATGATTTCGGTACGGGATATTCTTCGCTGAATATGCTTCGTTCCTTCCCGGTGGATGTGCTGAAGCTGGATCGAACCTTTCTTAACAGCCTGGAAGAAAATGACAGAATTGTGTTGTCTAATATCATCCGGATGGCTTCAGAGCTGAATATGGATGTTGTTGCAGAGGGTGTGGAGAACTGGCAGCAGATGGACTATCTGAAGAAGATGGCATGTAAGGTTGTACAAGGTTTCCTGTTTGATAAGCCCATGCCCAAGGAAGAGTTTGAGGAAAAGTTGAGAGTCGGAAGATATTAAGTGAACATATCGGAATTCTGAATAGAAAGTTGTAGATGAAAGCATCGGAAGGAAAGTCTTCCGGTGCTTTTTTTAATTTTTTTGAAGGGTTGACAGAAGAATAATACCATGATATGCTTATAAAAAGTTAGAAATATTTATAAAAACTTATAAATTTAAAGGAGGAAAAGAAATGAAGATCAAAAAAGTTTTGGCATTAGTAGTGGCATCAGCAATGGTGCTGTCTTTGGCGGCGTGTGGTAGCAACTCAAATGATACTTCCGATAATACTTCCAGTTCAGAGGCTTCTGCAGAAGGCGAAAAGACAAAGGAAGCCGAAAGTACAGTTGAAGAGGCAGAAACCGGAGTACCTGCGTATTCTGAAATTAATGTGGGAGAAGATTATCTTGACTATACTGCAAGTATTAAGTGGACTACACATAGAACGGATCGTGGTGAAGATGGAACATTAGATGCAATTGTCAGTGATTTCAATAAGGTATATCCTAATATTACAGTTGAAGTGGAAGCAATTCCTGATTTCGCAGAGGAAGCATTACTTCGGCTCTCAGCAGGTGACTATGCGGACATAATGGCAATTCCTGCGATTGACAAGTCAGAATATAGCAATTATTTTTATCCATTGGATACTTTTGAAAATATGGATAAGGAAATAAATTTTGCAAGTCAGACAGAATATGATGGTTACACATATGGTGTTCCCTATATGGCGAATGCACAGGGTGTGTTATACAATAAAGCTGTTTTTGAAGAAGCAGGCATTACTGATATTCCGAAAACGCCAGATGAGTTTATTGCAGCGCTTCAGGCAATTAAGGATAATACAGATGCAATACCACTTTATACAAACTATGCAGCTGGATGGACAATGGGCGCTTGGGACGCATATCTGGGTATTGTATCTAATGGTGATGATACTTATATAAATCAGAAGTTCGTTCATACAGAAGATCCTTTTAAGGATAATGGTAACGGTACAGGTGCGTATGCATTATATAAGATTCTTTATGATGCAGTTGCAGGTGGACTGATTGAAGATGATTATACTACAACAGACTGGGAAGGCTGTAAAGGTATGTTGAATCGTGGTGAAATTGGAACAATGGTACTTGGATCATGGGCGTATGCACAGATGGTAGAAGCAGGCGATCATGGAGAAGATGTTGGATATATGCCGTTCCCAATTACGGTAGACGGAACACAATATGTATTAGCAGGTGGTGATTACGCAAGTGCGATTAATGTAAATTCTTCAGATGAGAATAAAACAGCAGCTATGATTTTCCTTAAGTGGCTTACAGAGGACTCAGGGTGGTGCTACAAGGAAGGCGGATACACCGTTGATAAGGATGGGCAGAATCCGGATATGTATTCTGCGTTTGACGGATGTACTGTGTTAAGTGATCAGATGGCTCTTGAAGGTGAAGCAGATTATCTGAATCAGATGAATGCAGAATCTGAGCTGTCCTTTAATGCAGAAGGAAATAGAAAAGTACAGAAAATTGTAGAAATAGCAGCTACCGGCTCAGAATCTTTTGATGAACTTATGGCTGAATGGAAAGAAAGCTGGAATGCAGCACAGGAAACACTTCAAATAGAAGTCCTTTACTAAAATTTGTAATAAAATATCCTCTTGAGATAGACCAAAGCGGACTTGTTCTTTGGTCTATCTCATTATCTTTTGGAAACAGAATGGCAGCAATAGGATGGGCGTCAGATTGACAAGTAAAAATTCCATAGCTTATAATTATTGAAGGTATATGTTGACGGTATAGATGGAGGATAAAACAATGTTGCACATTCCCACTTTGAAGGAAGGACTAAATGTGTTTAAAGCACTTGCATCAGAGGTGCGCATAGAGATTATTGGTCTGCTTCTGGAAAATAACAGTATGAATATGAATGATCTGGCAAGTCATTTAAAAATAGCGAACAGTGCGATGACCTATCACATTCGAATGCTGGAAGAGTGTGGATTAGTTACAGTTTCGAATGAACTGGAGGGACACGGGAACCAAAAAAAGTGTTCTGTTTGTGAGGACAAGATACTGATTGACATTCATGCAGAACAAGAGAGAAAGAATGTATATCAGACCAGCATAAAGGTGGGACATTATACAGATTATCAGGTTTTTCCGACTTGTGGTTTGGCGACCGGCGCTGCGTTGCTTGGTGAGGTGGACGATGTTCGTTATTTTGCGCATCCCAGCAGATATTCGGCAGATATATTGTGGTTCGCTCACGGATATGTAGAATATGTAATTCCTACATTTATTCCAGACGGACAAAAAGTTACCCAGATAACGTTTTACATGGAACTTGGATCTGAAGCTCCGGGATATAATAATGAATGGCCATCGGATATTGCTTTTATTTTGAATGACAAGAAATGTGCAGTATGGACAAGCCCCGGAGATCTTGGAGGTGTCAGAGGGATATTTACACCTAAGTGGTGGTATGATAATTGGGGACAGTATGGCATACTTAAGGTTTTGGTAATCAATCGTGAAGGAACATTTATGGATGGAGAACCCGTATCGGATGTGACTATCGAGGATTTTCAATTGGACTATCAGAGTATGATAAAATTAAGATTGGAGGTTCCTGAGAATGCAGAACATGTGGGAGGATTAACCATCTTCGGAAAAGGATTTGGGAATTATAATCAAGATATAGAAGTCAGCATAAATTATGAGCCAATATTGGAGAAGGAAGCTGATACATAGGCAGGAGAGACATTTTGACATGGCAAAATTGATTATCAATGAAAAAAAGAAATTAGGAAAAATAAATGCAGAGATTTATGGGCATTTTTCAGAGCATTTGGGAAGATGTATTTATGAGGGGGTCTTTGTTGGTGAAGATTCTGAAATCCCAAATGTAAGAGGAATGCGTACTGATGTTGTAAATGCGCTTAAAGAGCTGAAAATACCGGTACTTCGTTGGCCGGGAGGGTGTTTTGCAGATGAGTATCATTGGAAGGACGGCATCGGACCAAAGACTGAGAGAAAAAAGATGATCAACACAAACTGGGGTGGTGTCCTTGAGGATAACAGCTTTGGAACGCATGAATATATGGAACTCTGTGAGCAACTCGGATGCAAGACATATATTAACGGAAATGTAGGAAGCGGTACCATTCAGGAGATGTCAGAATGGATAGAATATATGACGTTTGATGGAGTATCACCAATGGCGGATCTCCGTAGGAAGAATGGACGTGAGAATCCGTGGAAGGTAGATTACTTTGGTATTGGAAATGAAAACTGGGGTTGCGGTGGAAATATGACTCCGGAATATTATGGAAATCTATATAGAAGATATCAGACCTTTGTGAAGGATTATGCAGGGAATGGCAATCTTCATAAAATTTGTTGCGGTGCAAGTGCAGATGATTATCAATGGACAGAGGATGTTCTAAGAACCACCTTTGATCATACACAGGAGCAGTTCCACGGGTTTATGGATGGCTTGTCACTTCACTATTATACGCTTCCGGGAGATTGGACCAACAAAGGGGATGCGACTCGATTTGATGATAAGGATTGGTTCCGTACTCTGAGAAAAGCTGCTTTTATGGAGGAACTGATTGAAAAGCACAGTTACATAATGGATAAATACGATCCTGAAAAGAAAATAGGGATGATCATTGATGAATGGGGTTGCTGGTTTGATGTGGAACCCGGAACACATCCCGGATTTTTGTTTCAACAGAATACAATTCGTGATGCCTTGGTTGCATGTGTTTCTTTAAATATATTTAACAAGCATTGTGATCGTGTAAAGATGGCAAATTTAGCGCAGATGGTAAACGTTCTTCAGTCTGTTATTCTTACGGAAGGGTCAAAAATGCTGTTGACACCGACCTATTATGTTTTTCGTATGTACCGATATCATCAGAATTCCATGCTTCTAGAAAGCTTTGCGGAAACAAAGCTAATAGGAATCGAGGAGGAGAAGATTCCTGACTTGAGCGAGTCTGTTTCTATGGATGAAGAAGGGAATATTCATATTACACTTGGAAACCTTTCACCGATTGAGGATAATCAGATAGAAATTGTGTTTTCTGAAAGTAGAGTCAATGAACTTGAGGCAACGATTCTTACCGGACAGATGAATGGACACAATACTTTTGAAAATCCGGATGCAATAAAAGAGTCTGTTTTTACAGATTTTAGGATAACGGATTCCGGCAATATCCTTTTGACACTTCCACCTTGCAGTGTACTGCATTTGGGAGTGCGGACGTGAAGGGAATAGCAGGATTTTGCAGGAGATGCCTCACCAGCGAAATGCCGGATAATGATTATTTCAAAACCATGTATGAATATATTGCCGGGCTTGATGAAGAAATCAAAGTGTCCGATGAAACATATCAGACAAGATTGTCGACGTGCAAACAATGTGACAATTTGCTAAATGGTATATGCCGTGTTTGCGGGTGCTTTGTGGAAATGCGGGCAGCAATTGCAAAAAACAAATGTCCGGCAATAACCTCTAAGTGGGGGACATAAGAATTGAATGAATAGCAAAGTAACGGCGGCTGCTTAGAAATGCAGTCGCCTTCTTACTGCTTCACGAAGTCTTCTGATACAAAGTACTGTAATCAAAAGAACAATGATCACACTGCAGACAGTCAGTACAATGGCAGACCACACCAGATGAAGAGGGGCGCCCATGTAGCGGTCGATTAGGAGCTCAAGACCGATACAAAGAAGCGCAGCTTCTGCAAAAAAGTACAGGGCGGTAGTGACAAAGGATACAGGAAGTGTTCTGATAAGGAGCGTGAAAATTTCTACCAGAATGGTTACGAGTACCACAATGGGAAGCGCAAGCTTACGGAACCATCCATCATCCGCAGTGTTGAAGGAGATCATGTAAAGATAGATACCTACCGCAATACCGTCAAACAACAGGCTGATATAGATCGGCAGCTTGGTGTAGATCACAGCAGGAATAATCAATACAAATAAAATCAGGCATACACCGATGATAAACAGTGACCAGGGACTCCCTGAAAAAACAAATAGATTCAGTAACAGACAACTGATTGCAGTGGCGGACAGTACAATAAAAGCAAAGAGACCAAGATCCTTTCTCTTTACGACGTCTACCTGCCCTGTTTTAACGGGGTATGGGGAGGGTGCTTTCTTCTTTTGCAACTCATTTGGGTTAATGATAGGAGTGTGGCACAGAGGACAGCTCTCTAAGGAGGTATCCAGCTCCACACCACAGTTAACACAATAGGACATAAGGCCTCTTTTCTGTGCACTTTAGGCACGATTACTTTCTATTTTAACATGAACGCCATCCTTTACCAGCTTGCGGAAAAAGAACCGTTCCACGTCGGATTCGATGATGCTGCTGGCAAAATTGATGGTGAGGGTATCCTCAAAGCTGATGATGGCACAGTTGGTACGGGAGGAAAAGGGCTGCCCCATGTAGATGTCGAAGCGCTCAATAAAGGGCTTCATATCCTCCGGTACCTTCAGGGCTCCCATGTTGGTCAGCCCCGCTGAGGAATTCCTATCCTGAACCTTGGTGTAAAACATCCGGACCACAAAGTCCTTGACAAAAAGGGGAACAATGCGGATGAAGGGATTGCGCTGGGTGCTGGCATTAGTAGTGATATCCCCCCGTAAAAACTTCTCATTAATATAATAACGCATGTAATGATGTACCTGTGTGATGATTTCCTCAAAAGTATAGTCACCAAGCCGTGGATCAATACCGGGATAGATCATGGTAATGAAATTACGCAGTGTTTTCGATGGAAAGAAACGGCGCAGATTTACGGGCATGGCAATTTTAACAGGTCTAAGCTTCAGGTGTCGTTCGGACTGTTGCTTCTTAAGCAGGGCATACAGAAGAACCGCATTCAGATATTCGGTGATGCTGGCATTGTACTTCTTGGCAACCTGCATTACTTCACTGACAGACATGATACCGTCAATGACATTAAAGGTATAGAAGGGTTCCTTGGTTCCTCTGACGCGGTAGGTCTTTTCTCCCGGACGGGCCGGACATACCTTGGCATTGGCATAGCGCATGTAAGCATCCTCCAGTTCTTCCGGATCAGGGGATTCGTTGACATCCATGACAAAATACTCGTTTGAAATGGAATGCCCGAGAAGCCTCAGATAAACAGCTGTTATCGTCTGAAGTACAGCCATTCCTCCGGTACCGTCACCCAGGCAGTGATGCGCTTCCAGAGAGATCCGGCAGCCGTGATAATAGATTCGTAAGAGGTATCGGTTTCCTGCCTTGAAGGGCATAGGCATACAGAAATTGCGGATATCCTCCTGAACAAAGGGACCGGGTCTATCGTTGGGCTCCAGATATCTCCAGAAAAGTCCTCTTCGGATCGCCGTTTTGTAGGTTGGAAAGCGTGTCAGCGCAATGTCCGTCGCCTGCTGCAGAAGGTCGGGGCTGATCGGTTCCTTTAAGAGCACGGACAGGCGGTAAACAGAAGAAAAGTCACGTCGTTGCAGGGTGGGATAGACGATGGCGGACAAATCCAGTTTATACCAGGTTTTATGTCCGGCTTCCTGTTTTTTGAAGCTCATCTTTCCGTTACCGGCAGCATGTTCAGTTGTGTGAAGATCCTTTTTCTTTTTCAAAATAACTTCCTTTCAGTATATAGATAAGAGTATACCACAAATATAGGAAGATGTGTTACAATAAAAACCACAAAGACAAAATGGAGGAACTATGGCAATCAGAACCAAAAAGCTACTAAAAAAGCCTTCTGCGGAAGTAAGAAATCAGAACATGATGACGCTCATCAGAAAGGTACATGGAATGATCGACAGTCCGGATATTGAGAAGCACCGCCATTCCCAGGATCAGGTAGGGGCACTTCTCGGCACCGGAAAAGACATTCTGATCAGGGAAGTAAAACTTCAGGATATGACCGGAGAGTGGGTGTCTGTCAACAGAGCGCACATGAAGAAGTATGTGATTCTGTATTGCCACGGAGGCGGTTACTCCACCGGAAGCAGTATTTATGCAAGGACGCTGACGACCAAGCTGGCTGCAAGTACCTCTATGGATGTACTTTCCTTTGATTATCGGCTGGCCCCGGAGCATCCTTATCCGGCAGCCATGGAGGATGCCATGAAGGCATGGGATTATCTGATGCTTTTGGGGTACGGAGCGAGGGATGTGATCGTGGCAGGTGATTCGGCTGGTGGGAATATGGCACTTTCCCTGGTGCTGAAGCTCAAGAGCCAGAACCGGCTTCTACCGAGAGGACTGGTGCTTATGTCACCCTGGACGGATCTGACTTCATCCGGGAAAACCCATATCACAAGGGCAGAAGTAGATCCTGTCCTAAACGAGGAATATCTAAAGGGTATGATCGAGAATTATGCCCCGGAGCAGCCCCTTGATGATCCGCTTATTTCTCCTTTGTTTGGAGAATTTGAAGGATTTCCGCCGACCTATATCCAGGTGGGTGACAATGAGGTGCTTCTTTCGGATGCAACCATGCTTCATAAGAAGATGATTCAGGCGAATGTCTCGGTGAAGCTGGACGTTTTTAAAGGAATGTGGCATGTGTTTCAGATGTCGCCTCTGAAAACCGCCTATGATGCCATGGAGAAAAACGCGGAATTCATTTTTGATATCTGCCGGTAGAACCGTACAGACCGTGACAATCAATCGGGGTAATTTCAGAAAAATAAAAGGATTTTTCCATCCCGTACAGAATAATGATAGTAGAGAGTTTTTTTGCAGAGATTTTGGGAGCTGTCGATGAACATACGAGAAAGTCTGGAAAAGCTGGAAATAGAAAATTTAAGTCCTTATGCGGCGCACAGTGCATCCTCTTAGTGGAGACTGAGGGAGGAGGAACAGTGCGATATCCGCCCTGTTTACCAGAGTGACCTTGACAGGATTCTGCACTCCAAATCCTTTCGAA
>JAUNDN010000049.1 GCA_030526045.1 Bacillota bacterium
TTTTTATGGAAAATTAATTGCCAAAAAATATGGAAAAGTACTTGCCGTTTACATTTTATCGTTGGAACTGAAAATTTAGAGCCTAATTCAGATTTTATGAAAGCTTACGATGAATTTACAGGTGAGATTTCATTGAAGCAGATTAGCGCTGCTGATTTACCACTTGTTAATTTAGCAACTTCTAAACAGACTAGCATTAATAGAAATGACCCTTCTTTTATTGCTTATAAAGCAGCTTTTGATCCTTTATGGAGTTATCAGGTAGGTGCTAGTTATACTAGTCTTTCGCAATTACAAGTTCTTGAAGATGGTATTGGTCTTTTGGAAATGTTAACCTGTGGTTACATTTGGGAAATGCATTATGATTCTGCGAATGGTTATTGGAAGCTTATTTTAAAGAGTAATATGACAGAACTTGAGTGGAACTCTATTCGTAATTCACTTAGGATGATAACACCTGATGGTGAAACTGTTTATAATGAAATTTATTACCAATTTTATTATGACAGTGATACTTTCCCTGATTATGATATGTGGGTTATGCTTGGAAATACAGAAGTTATGATTCCTTCTGATGCGGCTTATCGTCAAATTTGGTTTTACATTAGATAAAAATAGTAAAAAATCCATAGGGAAAAATAACGCAAAGGACTAAAGAATATGAAAATTTCCTATGTCTCGCCGTAATGAAATCTACAAGCTAATATATATACATTTTCTTCGTCAATCTTATATATCAGTCTGTCTTTGTCATTATTCGTCTGCTCCAAAAACCAGACAGAGAAACCGCATTATCCGTTTTCCTTCACAAATTTCAAAAACTTCTCCGCAGCTTTCGACATCGGTCTCTCCTGATTCCATGCCAGCACATACTTTGCCATTACCTGCGGATTCCTGATGGCTTTGATACATAGGCTGTCTTTCGCTATGATATCGCTGGCGGAAGCCGGGTAAATAGCAATTCCAACCTTCTGCCTGGTAAGCTCGTAGGCACTTAATGTATTGGCAATGTAGCATCGAACCTTTGGTTTCGTTCCGGAGACTGCAAACCACTCTTCAATCTCATGAAGCCTGGAATGTCTGGATGGGATCAACAGATCATATGGTGCCAGTTTCTCCAATTCAACGCACTCGCCCTCTTCTACAGCCAGCGGATGGTCGGGCGGTATAATCGCTACCCAGGGCTCTTCATACACAAAACAGGTATCGATTCCCTCCGAATCAAAGGGTGTCATGATGATGGCCAGATCACATAAACCCTTCTTGATTCTGGTCACAATATCATCCGTATTCCCATTCCATAAATTATACTTCACGTTAGGGTATTCTTTTTGAAACTCTGCTATCCACTTTGATAAAAGTGCCGGCGCATGACCTTCAACATTCGAAAAGTAGATTGTCCCCTGAAGGCCGTTATCCATTTCCTTAATGTCCTCCACCGATCTTTCCGACAGCTCCAGGATTCTTGTCCCATACTGCCTGAATATCTCTCCGGCTTCCGTCAGTTCCATATGATGCGGAGATCTGGTGAAGAGCCTGGTTCCAAGTCCACGCTCGAGGTCCTGTATCTGACGGCTCAGTGGCGGTTGTGCAATGCATAGCTTTTCTGCCGCTTTTGTAAAATTCATCTCTTCTGCTACTGCCAAAAAATACCTTATATGTCTTAGTTCCATAGAAGCCTCCTTGCAATACCTAATAAGTATTATAACACCTTCATAATATGTATTTCAAATATAATAAAATTTCTGATATATTAAAATCATCAAATGAAAGACGTCTTCAAAAAGCAAAAACAAATTAAGGAGGACAACACTATGTTAAAGCTTAAAAAATTTTTGGAAGAGTATTATACGATATGTGCACACAAATAGGCGCTGGCGATATGAACGAAAACGATTAGGGTCTGCCATTTCTTTTCAAATGGCAGACCCTTTTCCGTTGCTGTTCATTCTATGCAATTACTTCAGATCAATCTTAATGTGAACATCCTTAAGCTGCTTTTCATCGACCTCAGAGGGTGCTCCCATCATCACATCCTGTGCAGTCTTGTTCATCGGGAAAGGAATAATCTCCCGAATGCTCTCCTCGCCCGCAATCAGCATAACCATTCTGTCTACACCGGGTGCAATTCCGGCATGCGGGGGAGCTCCGTAGCAGAATGCATTGTACATGGCAGGGAATTTGGCCTTTACATGCTCCTCATCAAGACCAACAATCTGGAATGCCTTCACCATAATCTCAGGATCGTGATTTCTCACTGCTCCGGAGGAAAGCTCTACGCCGTTACAAACCAAATCATACTGATATGCATAAATATCAAGCGGATCCTTGTTCAGAAGGGCATCCATCCCACCCTGTGGCATAGAGAACGGGTTATGACAGAATTCCAGTTCCCCGGATTCCTCACCAATCTCATACATGGGGAAATCTACAATCCAGCAGAACTCGTAGCAATCCTGCTTCATATGCTTCTCACTTGCCATGCCTAGGAATTTACGCAGAACGCCGGCAGTCTTCTGGGCATCCAACTTCTTTCCCGCAGTAAGACCTACAAAATCGCCATTCTTTAAACCAAGTGTAGCTATTACCTGTTCTTTTCTATCCTGAAGGAACTTGGAGATACCGCCTACCAGCTCACCGTTTTCATCCAGCTTGAACCAGTATGCCTTCTGTCCGCTCTGCACCTCCACGTTAGTACAGATCTTATCAATCACTTTTCTGGTTGCGGTAAATTCGTCAACCACAATTGCCTTAACAGTCTGTCCTTCAAAAGGTCCAAAGCCACATCCGGACATACATTCCGTGGCATCCTGTACCAGCAGGTCAATTCGAAGATCCGGCTTATCCGAACCGTACTTTTCCATCGCATCGTTATATGAGATTCTTGCAAAAGGTGCCTTCGATGCCGTCTTGTATTTACCATATTTCGCAAAAATCGGCGGCAGAACATCCTCAATCACTGCAAATACATCTTCCTGGGAAGCAAATGCCATCTCCATGTCCAGCTGGTAAAATTCACCGGGAGAGCGGTCTGCTCTTGCATCCTCATCCCTAAAGCAGGGAGCTACCTGGAAATATCTGTCAAAACCTGATGTCATGAGTAGCTGCTTAAACTGCTGGGGAGCCTGAGGCAGGGCATAAAACTTGCCCGGATGGTTTCTGGCCGGTACCAGATAGTCTCTTGCACCCTCCGGTGAAGAACAGGTCAGAATCGGAGTCGTGATTTCCAGGAAATCATGTTCAATCATGCTCCTTCTGATTTCAGCTACTACCTTGCTTCTAAGGACAATCTTTTCCTTTACCGCAGGATTTCTCAAATCAAGATATCTGTATTTCAGTCTTGTTGCCTCGTCAGCTTCCTTGGAACGGTTGATTTCAAAGGGAAGCTCGTTGTAAATACACTTTCCTAACACAGTGATCTCTTCCGGAACCACTTCAATCTCTCCTGTTGAGAGCTGAGCATTTTTGCTGGAACGTTCTCTGACAGTACCGGTAACAGAAAGAGTAGACTCATTGTTGACTCCATCAAGCTTAGCCATCATTTCTTCTGTCTCTACAACTACCTGAGTTGTTCCATAGAAATCACGCAAGATTAAGAAACCAAGGTTCTTGCTGACCTTTCTCATATTATCATACCAGCCTACGATCGTGACTCTCTTTCCCACATCCTCGATTCTGAGCTGGTTGCAGGTATGTGTTCTTGACTGTACCATAATTGCTCCTTTATCTGCTTAATTTCAATTTACGTTTGCTTGAAATCTGTCCCTGTCTGCAAACGCTTATATTATACACGCTTTTGGGATTGTCCGCAATCCTTCTAAAGTACGTTTGCCTTAATGCAGCAGAGATAGGTTATCTCATTTGGCTGTGGCTCCACCTTAAAGAACAGGACATTGATTTCCTCTTCTGTTTCTCCCACAGTACATTGATAGCTGATACTGTAGCTTCCATTGGCACTCTTTTCAAGCTCTGCATCAAGAAGATCCTTATTCTCAATAATTGTCACAACCTCCTTGGAGCAGTCGCCCCAGCGGATACTATCCTCATATTTGCGGAAGAAGCTCAAAAATGCATACTTATCTCCCACCTGCATGTAATCACTTCCGGATGTATGCAGAACCTCTGACATCCCGGTCTCATAGTCAAGACGGTAAACCTTATCAAAAACCTTCAGAAGTGCAGCACTGTAATCAAATAAATACCGCTCCTTCTCCATCCGTTTCATTTCATCAATATCGTCAATGACAAAGCTGTACATGGATCTCTTTCCACAGCTTCCAAGATACCGGAGTTTCACGTTAAGCCACTTATAATTTTCCTTTTCGTCCAGCAAATGATACAGCTGTACCTGCTGTACACAATCCTTCTGCCTTGCCAGCTTGCACTGTTCCATCAGGATACTCTTTTCCGGCTCTTCGATCTTCTTATTGAGTACATGAACTCCCTTGCCGGAGCCCTCGGAAGAACCGAAAAGGACTTCATAATAACCCCGGTTAACCTGCAGTATCTCCAGCGTATCCTCTGTCATCTCCATGACACCCATTCCGCCGATCATATTATAGAATAAAACATTATCTACACCATCACCACGATGAAACGCATTTAAGATTGAACTTTCCAGTTCCTCAAACTCATCCTGCGTAAAAACCTTTTCCTCTGTTTCTGTTTTATCCAGTAAAGTTAAGTAATCCTCCTGTGGCATTGGCCTGTAAAAATAAAATCCCTGTACCAGATCACATTCTACACTTTTTAGGAATTCCCATTCCTTTCTTCCTTCCACACCTTCTGCCACCACCCGCAGACTCATCCATTTCGCCATGCGGACAACTGCTTCCAATATGATCGTTGCCTTTTCGCTGGTCTCTAAACCATTCAAGAATTTCATATCAATTTTCAATGTGTCAATTGGCAGATCCTTCAATATATTAAGAGAAGAATAACCGCTTCCAAAATCATCCATCAGCACCACAAAGCCGTACTCATGAAACTTGTTTACCGCTTCCTGAACCTGAACAGGGTTGTCTGCATAGGCAGTCTCCGTGATCTCAATCTTGATCAGATCAACAGGGATACCGTTTTTCGTAACAATATTATAAATATCTTCACATAAATGATGATTGTAAAATTCAATTCTGGAAACATTAATAGAAACAGGTAAGACCTTCTTTCCTGCGTCCATTCTGCTCTTTTGCATCTTACAGACTTCATTCCACACATATCTGTCAAGAATACTGATATATCCATTCTGCTCAAAAAGAGGGATAAATATGCCCGGAGAAATCAGCCCCCTGTCCGGATGCTGCCACCGTACCAGTGCCTCCGCACCGGAGACCAGTCCATCCACCGCCTCACAGATTGGCTGATAATACACCTTAAACTGCTTTTCGGCAATTGCAGTTTTGAAATCACTGCTGAGGCTCTGCTCCTCCACAAGGGAATTCCACATATCTTCGTTATACCATGCATAGGAACACATATAATTATCCTTGACGCTCTCCATGGCGATGCGGGCTCTGTCCCCCATTACACTGATGGACATCTTTCGGTCATCAATTTTGTACAACCCATAGCAACAGGAAAAATGATAATCCAGGTCTCCCATTGCATAGGTAACTTCCCCAAGGCGCAGCCACTTCCCTTTCGATAGCACCTCAAAGGGTAAACAGCAAATGAAGTTATCTCTCTCCACTCTTCCATAGGTTGCAATCTCACCACCGAATTCCTCTTTCATCGAATCGGCAAGATGAATCAGTATTTTATCTCCCTGCTCCCAGCCAAAGAGATTATTCACCACTTTAAATCTTCTGATGTTCCAATATACCAGACAAAACTGGATATCCGGATTTTGTTCAAGCAATTCACGTGTAAAGTGGTAGAAGCCTGCCCGATTATAAATACCGGTCAGCTCATCCATAAATTCACTTTTCTTTTTATTTTTATCTTCCGTAGCCTTCATAAAAATCTCCCACCCCATACATCCTGCTACTAGATGCGGATATATTTCTTAAAGAAATCACATTCCTCATTATTACAGATCTCCGCTTCTGGAAGTCTGATATTCACATGAAACACATGAGCTATTTCTTCCTGTTCCTCACTACCATAAATCTTTAACTGACATTGTACTCCCTCTTCCTTCAGATGCTCGTACATGGGTTTGGCATTCTCAAGCAGAAAATCATGACAGGCACTCATGACAAACGCCGGTGGAAAATCTTTACCGGAATACTTCATGACGTCCAGACTATCAAGCATTTCCCCATTTGTTTCTCCTACATATGCCATAAAAGGAACGTCCAACTGAAATTCTGCGCATCTCCTGGCATCATACAGACCACAGTTCAATGCCACCGCCCGTATGCTCACATTCGGGATAGAAAAATCAAATTTCTCTGCATATGCGGGATTTGAGTAAATCGTTAAATACTGGCTGGCAAGCTGTGCCCCTGCCGAATCCCCTACAACAAACAGATTGTCCGTATCTACATAGTATTCCTCACCCTTTTCTTTCAGGAAGCAAAATACCTGATTGATATCAAAAAGTGGTGTCGGATATTTATTTTCAGGGGCCAGTCTGTAGTTAAAATTCACCACAGTGAATCCTCTTTGTGCAAGACTCATACAATAGAACTGATATACTTCCTTTGTCCCATATACCCAGGCGCCACCGTGAACACTCACAATTGTCGGCAACGGTCTTGCGGTTTCCTGTGGATAATAGATATCCAGCATATTCCACTCATCATACGGACCATAGGAAAGATTATCTCTTCTGACAATATCCTGTGGAGTCGTAAGTCCTTCATCTCTTTTCCGATCACCTTCTCCGAATTCTCTTCGTATGATTTCCGGTGTCTTACCCTGCATAAGCTCGTCTCCAATCGTACTTTTCAAAACCTACTATTTCTATTATAGCACAGGAAATAATTTGTGTCACTTTTCTGAATAAGCTAAAGGCCTGTACTTATCGGCTTGTCAGATGACATACTGGTCAGCCTGCTCTCTCTGCCACATGACCATGTCTGCCAACGTAATGTGGTCAACCACATTATTGACAGCCTCATTCAGGCGTTCCCATATCCTTACCGTAACACAGCCGTCTCTTCTGTCGCAGTCGTAACTCTCCGCACCAACACAGCCCACCGGAGCCAAATCGCCTTCCGTCAATCTCAATATGGCTCCTACCGTATATTCTCCCGGCTCCTTTGTCAGCATATAACCGCCCTGCGCTCCCCGGATACCTCTCACAAATCCGGCCTTGTTCAGCACTGAAATGATCTGTTCCAGGTACTTTTCAGAAATCTGTTGCCTTTTCGCGACATCTTTAAGGCTCACAGGCTCTCCTGTATTGTATACTGCCAGATCAAGCATTAATCGCAGTGCATATCTTCCCTTGGTTGATATCTTCATTTCCCCTTACCTCCAAATCCAAGCGGCAATTAATTCCGACTTGTTTAATGTGAATTGTATATTTTCATAGAAAGCCTGTCAAGTCTACGTAGAATTTTCCATTTACAACCCTGGTATTTATGATAAAATATTTTGTAAGATTCTGTAGAAATAAACTATCATTTCAAACAGCAGGGAGAATAACAATGGAAATCAGACGAGCAAAAGAGCAGGACATGGAGGGAATCAATCGTCTTCTGTTACAGGTGTGCCTGGTACATCACAAGGGCAGACCTGATTTATTCAAGTATGGAGCAAAAAAATATACGGATGAACAGCTAAGGAATATCATCCACGATGACAATCGCCCTATTTTCACGGCAGTCGATGAAGAGAATCATGTCCTTGGATACGCCTTCTGTATTTTCCAGCAACACATTGGAGACAATATCCTGACCGATATCAAAACGCTCTATATCGATGATTTATGTGTGGATGAAGAAATCCGTGGCAGACATATCGGTAAACAGCTCTATGAAAAAGTACTTTCTTTTGCCAGAGAGCAAGGATGCTATAACGTCACATTAAATGTTTGGAGCTGCAATGAGTCTGCTATGAAATTTTATCAGGCATGCGGTCTGTTGCCTCAGAAAATCGGCATGGAAACAATCCTATAATGGATTGCAGTCTCTCATTCTCTGATGGGTTCCTTCGCTTCCATGGAATTATATTCTACAAAGCATCCCTTACCTGTCTCTTTTGCTCTGTATAAGGCGACATCCGCCTGACGCATCAGCAGCTTCAGATCCATCTCCTCATTGCCGGTCCATGCATATCCACAGGATATCCGGATAACTCTTCTTTCTTTATCTGATAGCTGCACCGGTCTTTGCTCCAAAATCGTCCATAAAGAATCCAGTAGCTTTAGGATCTCGCTCTTATCTCTCTGCCCATAGGTAAAAATGCAAAACTCATCACCGGATCGTCTTGCCGGGAAGCAGTGCTCCTTAGGCAGTTCCATCAGGATATCTGCAAGACTTTTTAAGTAGTAATCTCCCATCTCGTGTCCATAGGTGTCATTAATGCTCTTAAAATTATCCATGTCCAGCATAATACAGGAGCAAATTCTCCCACGAAGGTTATTCTTAAGATGTTTTGCCGCCTTTTGCATAAAGTAACTGTATTTATAAAGTCCGGTCAGATGGTCATGGTTATTCTCATATCGTATTCTCCTGTTTTCCAGCACCTGACTGGTTGTATCCGTCACAACTCCCAGATAATCCTTCCCCTCCATGGACAAATGGATACTGACATACTTATCCTGTACCGGGAAGACATCCTTTTCATCCTCAACAGGCATCTTCATAATATCCTGAATCTTCTGGAAGAAGCGCTTCGGATCCTGATGTAGCTTTTCCATCTCTTCAGTAGAAAAGCCAAGCATATCCCGCAGACCCGGTGTAAAAAATACATATTGATTTCCCTCTTTATATTCAAATGCCGCCAGCGGGATTGCACTCATTTCAATAATCTTAGAAATTCTGTCAGAGGAATTCAAAACACTTCTTACCATCGCGTCAATCCCTGCACTCAGCTCCTCCAGCTCGGGATTCCCGCCCACCTTAACCTCAATGTCATAATTTCCATTAGTAATCTGTGTCAGATCACTCAGTATTTCATGAATGCCGTTTACAACCCTTTTCTTTACAAGTACATTCAGGAAAATAACTACAATCAACTCTACAAGCACCAGGCAGATCAGAGTTGTTCTCATATCCCGCCAGACACCGTGCATCATATTCTCCCTAGAAATAGTCGCACCGATCAACATATTCCCGTATTGCTTGGTGACAACAAATTTGCTTTCTCCGTTTGCATCCTCCAGGAAAACACCCTTATCAGCGTTCGAAAAGAGTCTGTTCTTGTATTTTTCCTCCAAATCACTTACAGACAGACTTCCGGTGCAGGCTGACACCTTCCCGGTATTACTGTCAATTGCAAAAAATTCCTCGCCCTTAGCTGTAGGAAAACGATTAAAAATGTATTTGTAGGTATTTCTTGCCCGTGCCTCCTCAAGCCTGGTGGGCTTTAACCCTACCTGAACAATTCCGCGAATGCCTTTTCTGGTAACCCCCACATATTTCATCATTTTCTGTTCCGCAGTATTGGGCTGCTCCTTCTGAATCAGATAAGCCGTTCCTTCCTTATCCTCAAGGAGCTGCAAAAACTCAGTTGTCTGCTCACCATCATGAAAGTCCACTCCCAGATATTTCGTTACTGTAGAACGCACAATTATTCCGTTTTGATTAATGACATGAATCTCATCCACATTCAAAAGACTCGCAAGGTTTTGCAACTCTTCCACATCATCCAGGAGTTCCGGCCGCAAATCAATTACATATGCTGCCGCACGGGCTCTTGTAAGATAATCCTCATCCAGATTCTTGCTGATGCTCGTCAGTTCAACCTGGTTACTCTGTATTGTATGAATAATCTGATCAATTTTGGATTGGAATGTAGTGACCTGTTGCTGCCTTGCTCCAATTGACACCATCGCATAGTTGACAATCAATATTACACCAATTGCGGCTGTTATAATAATCACTGCATATTTCCTGAATATTTTCTGCATTACATATCCCCTGTTTAGTATTTTTACACTTTATCCTAATCCCAGTATCATACCGATCACTTTTACCGCCATTGCGCTGATCCACGCAATAGCACACTGCCCGACTACCATCCCGACAGCCCACTTTCCCCCAAGTTCTCTTTTCACAGAAGCAATGGCCGCCACACAGGGGGTATAGAGCAGGCAGAAAGTCAAAAGTGCCGCTGCCCCCAGTGGAGTCAGAACCGTATGTAGTGCCTCCTGGCCTCCAAACAAGACCATCAGCGTCGAAACTACACTTTCCTTTGCCATAAATCCTGCGATCAAGGCAGTGGAAATCCTCCAGTCTCCAAACCCAAGCGGTGCGAAAAGAGGCGTTAAAATTCCTGCTAAGATTGCCAGAATGCTATCCTGCGAATCGCTGACCCTGCTAAGGTTCAGACTGAAATTCTGTAAAAACCAGATAACGATCGTTGCCAGAAATATAACAGTAAACGCTCTTTGAAGGAAATCCTTGGACTTTTCCCACAAAAGCTGCGTAACATTCTTCACGCCCGGCAGTCTGTAATTGGGAAGCTCCATAACAAACGGAACCGCCTCCCCCTTAAATGCGCTGCTCTTAAGAAGCAGTGCAAATAAAATTCCTATTGCAATTCCCACAAAATACAATCCAATCATTACAAGTGCCGCATACCCAGGGAAGAAGGCCGCACTTAGGAATGCATAAATCGGAAGCTTAGCTGAACAGCTCATAAATGGTGTCAGCAAAATCGTCATTTTACGATCACGCTCCGATGGCATCGTTCTGCTCGCCATTACTCCCGGTACCGTACATCCGAATCCAACCAGCATGGGAACAATGCTTCGTCCGGAAAGGCCGATTTTACGCAGAAGCTTATCCATCACAAATGCTACTCTGGCCATATATCCTGAATCCTCAAGCAGAGACAGGAAGAAAAACAAAGTTACGATAATGGGTAAAAAACTGACTACGCTTCCCACCCCACTGAAAATGCCATCAATGACAAGAGAGTGGATGACTGTATTTACTTTCCATGCACTCATCAAACCGTCAACAGCATATGTCAGCCGATCGATTCCTGTCTCAAGCAGTCCCTGCAGTGCTGCGCCGATCACATGAAAGGTCAACCAGAATACCAACGCCATAATCAGCACAAAAGCCGGAATCGCTGTATATTTTCCGGTCAGGAACCGATCTATTTTCCGGCTTCTTACATGCTCCCGGCTCTCTGTGGGTTTAATCACTGTCTTTTCTGTCAGCTTATGGATAAAGGCAAAACGCATATCAGCAATCGCTGCTGTCCTGTCAAGTCCGCGTTCTTCTTCCATCTGACAGATAATGTGCTCGACCATCTCCTGCTCATTTTGGCTAAGCTGCAATCGTTTCAGAACTGCTTCATCGCCCTCTACCAGCTTTGTGGCCGCAAACCTAAGCGGCATTCCTGAGTCCTGTGCATGGTCTTCTATCAAATGCATAATGCCGTGAAGACATCTGTGCACAGCTCCATTGTGGTCAGTTTTATCACAAAAATCCTTTCTTGCAGGACTTTCCTGATATCTTGCCACATGGATTGCATGGTTCACCAGTTCATCCACACCTTCATTTTTGGAGGCTGATATGGGCACCACCGGAATTCCAAGCATATCCTCCATCTCATTGATCAGAACAGCTCCCCCGTTCCCTCGCACTTCATCCATCATGTTAAGCGCAAGAACCATGGGAATATCCAGTTCCATGAGCTGAAGAGTCAAATACAGGTTACGTTCAATATTCATGGCATCAACAATATTGATAATTCCCTTGGGCTTCTGATCAATAATGAACTGCCGTGTTACGATTTCTTCCTGACTGTAAGGAGACATGGAATAAATCCCCGGAAGATCTGTAATTTCCGTATTGGAATACCCTCGGATAACACCGCTTTTTTGATCTACCGTTACACCGGGAAAGTTTCCTACATGCTGATTTGCTCCTGTAAGCTGATTAAAAAGAGTTGTCTTTCCGCAATTTTGATTTCCTGCCAGGGCAAAGGTAAGAACCGTGCCTTCCGGAAGCGGATTCTCGTCCTGCTTTAAATGATACTTTCCGCCTTCACCAAGACCGGGATGTTCTGCCTTCTGTTGCTTTCTTTCACCAGCCGGTTTTTGCGTTTCTTTTCTTTCTCCTTCCGGAAGCGGCATAATTTCTATCTTATCCGCATCTGCCAGCCGTAATGTCAACTCATATCCTTGAATCTGCAGTTCCATGGGATCACCCATCGGTGCATATTTGACAAGGGTCACCTGTGCACCGGGAATCACTCCCATATCCAGGAAATGCTGGCGAAGCGCTCCCTCTCCGCCAACAACACTGACAATACCTGTCTTTCCCACTTCCATTTCCCGCAATGTCACGGAACGTCATCTCCTATTCTCACATGTATCTTATTTTATGCCTGATTTTTCTGGAGTTTCCCTGCTTCCGCTCCTAACTGCTCCATGATTCCGGCAACTCTGGCTATACTTTCCAGATTCATATTACAGCTTTCCAGTGTTTCATTGGCACTTGCTGTCACTTCCTGTGTAACAGCCGAAACATTCTCAATACTCTCTACCACATGCTTATTCGCATCCGCCACAGCATCGACTGTCTCTTTCAGGTAGGATGCCTGCTCGGAAATGCCTTGTGTATTACTATGTATTTTTTCAAAATTGGCGGCTGTCTCACCTACAAATTCATTCTGCAGACGGCTACTTTCCAAAAGCTTCTCCATAGCAGCAGTCACTTCTTCTATGGACTTTGAAATATTCCCGATCAGACTGTTGATATCACCGGTAGCAGTGTTTGTCTGTGCGGCAAGATTTGAAATCTGGGATGCAACTACAGCAAAGCCTCTTCCCGCCTCTCCGGCTCTTGCCGCTTCAATGCTGGCATTAAGAGCAAGCATTCCGGTCTGATTTGCAACGCTGCTGATCAGCCCCATAATATTCTGCATTTCGCCTGCGTTTTCTTTCAGATTCTTCATCTCCTCAGCAACCAGTGCGCTGGAGGATTCTGAATTCTTCACCTGCTCAAGCAGACGGTTCATTACCTCATTACCGGTCAGAAGATTTTCTTCTGCATTTCCAAGCTCTGCTACAATTGAATTAGCAGACTTTTCTACCTTGTGAATATATTCGTCAATTTCTTCCGTGCTCTTTTGCTGCTTCATAATGGCCTGTGCCGCATCATTCGTCCCGGCGGAAAGTCCGTCCATTGCATACTGTGTGGACTTAATTGCACCGCTTAAAGCATCCGTTTCCTTGGCAGCCTCCTGAATATTCTTCGTGATAGAAGAAGCTACCTCCAGAATTGTCTGAAGCAGCTCTTCGGACTGTTCCCTCTCCCGGTCAGCCTTATCGATATTGGCCTGATTGATTTTGGCAATCTTTAAAACTGCCATGACTGTAAACCCACCGGTAAGGAGCATACTGATTATGATAATTTCTGCATTGGTAAGTGCCTCGCCTGACAGCCCTTTGGTTAAGGCTATATAAATAATTCTGATAACGTTGACCAGCCATGCATAGCCACCGAGAATCGTAGAGAATTTGATATCAATATATACAATCAAGACTACAAAGATAACAACGATATAACAGAACGAAAGATCGGTCGTCGTCGTAAACATAACATAGGTATACATCAGTGAAAATCCAATACCGGCAATATACCTCACGAGAATTGTATCCTTCTTCTTGAGATAAGCAGCAATTGCCAGGATACTGGGAAGCAGACAAAGTGTGGCAACAATCGCATAGGATCCGATTGTTCTGGATCCCTTCGCCACCTCAACCAGGTAGGCCAATGCAATGACAAGGTTCATGATACACACACCTATCAGTGCCGTTTTATTCCGGCTGCCTTCTGCAAGCTGATGGTTAGATAAGTCAATCTTTATTTCCTTCATTCGTACATGTCCTTTCTCTCATAAATGTAGTGTACTACCTAATTAATTATACAATTATTTGTTATCAGAGTACAGAAAAAAATGCTCATGATGGAAAAAAATCTGTCATGAGCATTCCGGTGGGCATCATCCCATTTTCTTCATTTCAATTTCCACAACCGTGTCAACGGCATCAGGCAGATACGGGCTGTTTGATATATCTACGAATGCGATGTCCGGATAATTGTTTACAATCCAGTTATCGGCAACCTTAAGCTCACTTCCGTCAGATAAAAGTCTTACTGACTTCACCAGATCCTTGGATATCCCGTAAAGCGGAACACTTCCGATCGCATTCTCCATCACATGATAATAGAGCTTGTTTCCTCTTCCGGTAATACGCCCGTTCTCCGGCTTGGGCAGACCGCTTCCCTTGCAGCCATAGATAGATGCGCTGTTTTTCTTCATCCATATACCGATTTCTCTCAGAATCTCTAAGGATTCCTCCGGAATATTTCCTCTTGCATCCGGTCCCACATTCAGGAGCAGATTTCCGTTCTTGCTGACACACTCCACCAGCTTTTTAATAATGGTGGAGGCCGGCTTGAAATTCTTGTCCTTAGCACAATACCCCCAGTTATCATTCATGGTGATGCACGCTTCCCAAACCAAATCCCTGCCTGATTCGCTTTTCAGTCCCTGAGGCGGAATAATCTGTTCCGGACTCACAAAATCTCCTGCAAACACGCTGGGATTGTCTGTGGCGAGTGAACCAAAGCCTTCCCCACTGACCTCAAGCCGGTTATCAATGATGATGTCCGGCTGGTAGCCTCTGACCATATCGACCAGTTCTGTAGCCCTCCATGCTTCCCCACGCAATTCCCCATAAGAGAAGTCAAACCACATGATATCCAGCTTGCCATACCTTGTGCAAAGTTCTCTCACCTGCCCATGCATATAGTCAAGATAACGATTGAAATCTCTATCCACATCCTTCTGTGCTTCGCAGTTTCTCATCGGATGATTCTGGTCTTTGTAATGAGGATAATCCGGGTGATGCCAGTCAAGCAGGGAATAGTACAAACCCACCTTTAAGCCTTCCTCGCGGAATGCTTCCAGGTATTCCTTTACAAGATCCTTGCCCGCCTTGGTATTGGTTGCCTTAAAATCAGTCAGTTCGGAATCAAACAGACAGAAACCGTCATGATGTTTGGCAGTCATAATGGCATATTTCATTCCTGCTTCCTTCGCCGCCTTCGCCCATTTCTTCGGTTGAAAATCTATCGGATCAAATTCCTCAAAAAAGGACATATATTCCTCTTCCGGCATCTCCTCCACCGAGCGCACCCATTCACCTCTTGCAGGAATAGCGTATATTCCCCAGTGGATAAACATTCCGAACCTTGCCTGTTGATACCACTCTACTCTCTTGTTGTAAACCTCTGCGTCAAACATTTCCTCTTCCTCTCTTTTCATAATTAATTAACGCTCATCCGTAAGGTACGAATGAGCGTTTCACAATTCAGCTAATCTTCCTGTTTCTTGTACCCGATCTCAATATCCGGATTTCTCTCTTTTAAAACAGTTAACATCTCTTTTACGATATCTTTGGAAGAAGCTTCCGTTTTAATCAGTACTCCATCACTCGTTTTCAGAACCAGAAAACACATGTCAAAATTAGCTACACCGCAGCAAAGTCTTCCCGTAACCTCCTCAACCCGAAGATACGCCTGTACAATTTCCGAATAAGGCAGCTTATACCATTTCAGGCCTTTCTTATACTCGATTTCCTGCTCATGTAATTTAATTCTCTTATCTTCCATGTTGTTCCTCTGCCGTTTTTATTTTTTGCACCGTATCTTCCCTGATAGCTCGCCTCAATTCCTTTAAATAATCAGAAAAAGCGACCTTATCCTCCGCGTAGGTCTGATTCAATTCATACTCTATCGGAATCCATGTTTTGATATCCGATTCATTGTGCTGAATGACAGCCTCCATCCCGTCTATCGCCTTATATATTTTAGCTTCTGTTGTCAAAAGTGCATCCATCTCCTCATAGAGCAGGCGCATTTCTTTTGAAAACTCCTCCGGGAGAGATGATACCCATTGGCTCAAAAGTTCCTCTTCTTTCTTTTCATCCGTTTGGGATTTATGAAAAGAGGGGATATCTCCGGTAAAGGCTTCTCCCAAATCATGGATAAGACACATTTTTATTACCTTATCCATGTCGGCCTCAGGGAATTCGTCCTTAAGGAAATAAGCCATTAACGCCGCCCTAAAGCTGTGTTCGGCAACACTCTCGTGTCTTCCCCCTGCAGTATAGCAATGTCGTGTTGTGTCCTTTAATCTACCCACAACACTCAATACATCTAAATATCTGCGTGCTTCCATGTAATGTCTCCCTTATTCCGGATTTTGATCAGTGCACAACACCATCGCCGCCTCTTGTCCAGACAATATTCTCATTAATCATCTTGTCAATATCCATGCCGATGATTTCGGACGCCCTCGACTTTGCCAAAGGCTCGTTTGCTGTCCCCAGATCCTTGTAGATCTCATAAGCAGGCTTCCGGTTTCCGTTAAGATCATCCAGTCCAAGTGCAAGATTACTTTCCATTTCATGTGCGTCATCCGTCTGGCGGAACAGAATAAAGGAATCCACATCAGGAAGAGACGCTGCCTTTAAGTAGCCATAAGCAATGGAAGCTTCCTGCGCTTCATTTCCGAAGCTGGAGGTATATCCGATTTCCGCGATGGAAATACTTCTGACCTCACCGGCAGGATTTAAAAAGTGCTGCTGATGCATATAGTTAATTAAAATATCAATATTCTGCATTGTGATATAAGGCGTTGTAAGGCTCTCCTTAACCCATACTGCCGGACCGTTCCACGCATAAGGATCATATAAAGGAGAGTTATACGGATGATAGGAAAGTCCCCAGTCAATATTTCCCTCCCGGTTCATATAATAGTTAAAACGATCCAGATACTCCTTTGCCAGAAAGCTGCCCGGATTTGATTTCCGATTCCATTCCTGATCAATGGAATTATAAATCCACACATTGGCATTCTTGCTTTTCATTTCATTATAGATAATACGGAACGCCTTGACATAAGTATTTACATTCAATTCCAGCGATGTAGACCCGGTATACCACCATGAAGTTCTTGCATTAACCTCATTGCCCACAATCCAGTTATCAACCTGACCATTGCCTGTGCTTCCCGAATAGTGCTGTCCCAAAAAAGCACCGATAGCCTTTAAATGATTGGTGCCGGAAGCATCCGTCACATTCAAAGCATAGCCCGGACATTCCGTCCCGTCCTTCGAAAGCGGATGAATCAGATCCTGAGAGTAAGCACCTTTTCCGTCATTTAACAATACTAACGTAACCTGTATTCCCAGACTATTCAGATGTTTAACAAGCGCATCATAATTAGAGATGATCGTACCGTCAAAATAATAGGTCTGTCCGTTATAGGCAAACGGAATCGCACCCGGTACGGACGCATCAGAGCAGATTTCATCAACGCTCATATTATAAACGACCTGCTGAATACCAAGATCCTGCAATTCTCCGTCGGCCAGCTTTGTCGTATCCGGCAAAATCCCCTTAATACCTGTATTCATACGCGTCGAAGTATATGCAGCTATTGCTTCCGGATTCGTGATATAATGCTCATCACTGACTTGGATCATCTGTCCGCCACGCTTAACGGCAATCAGAAATTTGCGGCTTAGATTTGATTCCGCTGTATCATAATTTAAAGGAAAGCTCACCGAAACTGATTTGCCGGCTTTCACCGTCGCTACAACATCACCGGCAGTGCCATCCTGATAAACCTCATCTGCAAAAACATAAAATTTGCCATCATCACTTGATGGAACACTACTCGTACTGAGCTGACATACAACATCAGTTCCTGAAATCAGACAGGATTCAATTTCTACGGAACGTCCTGCCGCTTCAACATAAGGCTGGCTGTTGCCGATATTTTCTGTAACCCCAAGTGCCAGTGTCATGGCAACTGCTGTTGCAAGCACTATCATCATTTGTTTTCTGATTTTATTCATATTCCCTCCAAATCAATCAACCAAAACTTCCAGATAGTTAATCATAACATATATTTTCCATTTGAGGAATACCAGGTTATTGATTTTATAATAATTTTATTGCTTTAATTCTCTTCCCGTGTTACCATAATCGCATCTGAAACTATTTTCATTATGCCTGTTTTGGCATATCCGGTCTTTCTTGATCATTTCGATCAAACTTCACAGACCTGATTTCACTTTCAATCTTTCACTTAAGAAAAGGAGCATATCTATGTCTACTACAATCTATCAAATCTACGACAAAATCTTTAAAAAGATACTGACACTTTCCGCCACCGCTGTGGTCAATCTGATCAACGGTCTGTTTGGTACAAATTACCCTCCTGAAAGCACTGTTGACTACAACTGGACGGAATTTGAGGACAAAGAGCTGAAGCGCATCCTCGCCGACACCATCC
>JAUNDN010000050.1 GCA_030526045.1 Bacillota bacterium
GCACCGTATACAATCTTCTGTGCTACACCCTTCTTACCATCTAACATGATGTTATTGATAAGCTTGGTAACCACTTTGTTGTTGTATAAAGGATCTGCCAATACATCTCTTTTCTGAATATGTCCTTTACGTGGCACGGTTCTTCCCTCCTTAATTATTTCATTAAATCATCGGTACTCACAGTGTGTCGTTCTAATCTCACATATTGTGTACGTGCGGGTAAGTCTTATTACAAACATTATCTCTGGTCAGCGCGGCTCATGCCGCCTAAAGCAAATGATATATATTGTAACAGAATTCCAACACTAAATTAGTTTACATTTGTGGGTCCAATTTGTTCCAAAACTATTTAGCAGCTTTAGGTCTCTTAGCGCCATATTTGGAACGGGCCTGCTTTCTGTTGGCAACTCCCGCAGTATCAAGTGTACCTCTGATGATGTGGTATCTTGTACCGGGTAAGTCTTTAACTCTACCACCCCTGATCAGAACAACGCTGTGTTCCTGCAGATTGTGACCTTCTCCGGGAATGTAGCTTGTTACTTCGATTCCGTTTGAAAGACGTACTCTGGCGATCTTTCTAAGAGCTGAGTTAGGCTTTTTAGGAGTTGCTGTCTTGACAGCTGTACAAACACCTCTCTTCTGAGGAGCAGAAGTATCGGTTGCTTTCTTGTGAAGGGAGTTCCATCCTTTCTGGAGAGCAGGAGCCGTTGACTTCTTTACGGATGTCTGACGTCCTTTTCTGACTAACTGGTTAAATGTTGGCATTCTGTTTCACCTCCTGTTTATAAATTAATTATGCGCCTTTTTATGCACACTAAAATAGTATAATTGCTCGTTTTTTCCTTGTCAATATCTTTCCTTGTAAATTTTAGGCAAAAAACGGGTCTTTTTCCTAGCAAATTAACTAAAAATCTCCGTGCCTACCATATGTAGTATGCACGGAGATTTACACTACTAATCAATTCAGAATGATTATTCCTCTGTCACTGCTTCAGCAACGGTTTCCTCTTCGTCCGTAACCTCCTCAGCATCAGTTATCTCTTCAGCTTCAAGGTCCTCATCAAAGGTAAATTCTGCATCCTCATCAATATCGATGGTTCCCATCAGATTGTTGTCTGTGGAAAGCTTTGTATTGCGGTAACGCTTCATACCGGTTCCGGCAGGAATCAGTTTACCGATGATGACATTCTCCTTCAGACCGATCAGCGGATCGCTCTTGCCCTTGATAGCTGCTTCTGTCAGAACCTTTGTAGTCTCCTGGAAGGATGCTGCGGACAGGAAGGAGTTGGTAGCAAGTGCCGCCTTTGTAATACCCAGCATTACCTGCTTACCCTCTGCGGGTTCCTTGCCCTCTGCAATCAGCTGCTCATTGATGTCCTCAAAGTCAAGAACATCAACCAAGGTTCCCGGCAGGAATTCCGTATCACCATTGTTCTCGATTCTGATCTTCTTCAGCATCTGACGAACAATCACTTCAATGTGCTTATCACTGATATCTACACCCTGCAGACGGTAAACTCTCTGAACCTCACGGAGCATATAATCCTGAACGGCACGAATACCCTTAATCTTCAACAGATCGTGAGGATTTACGCTACCTTCTGTCAGTTCATCACCGGCTTCAAGTACTGCACCATCCATGACCTTAATTCTGGAACCGTAAGGAATCAGGTAAGTCTTGGATTCACCGGTCTCATCGTTGGTGATGACAATTTCACGCTTTTTCTTCGTATCCTTAATGGTTGCGACACCGCCAAACTCTGCGATAATAGCAAGACCCTTCGGCTTTCTTGCTTCAAAAAGCTCCTCAACACGGGGAAGACCCTGTGTAATATCGTCACCTGCAACACCACCCGTATGGAACGTACGCATGGTAAGCTGTGTACCGGGTTCACCGATGGACTGTGCTGCAATGATACCGACTGCTTCACCAACCTGAACAGCCTCACCGGTGGCCATGTTTGCGCCGTAGCACTTTGCACAGATACCGATGTGGGAGCGACAGGTAAGAATCGTACGGATCTTTACCTTTTCAATGGGTTCTCCCTTTTCATTAACGCCAACGCTGAGTATCTTGGCAGCACGGCTGGGAGTGATCATATGATTCGGCTTTACAATTACATTGCCGTCTTTATCCTTAATTTCCTCACAGGAATATCTTCCAGTGATTCTGTCCTTTAAGCCTTCGATGGTTTCTTTTCCATCCATGAATGCAGATACCCACATACCGGGGATCTCATCCTTGCCTTCCATACAGTCAACCTCACGGATGATCAGTTCCTGAGATACGTCAACCATACGTCTTGTAAGGTAACCGGAGTCAGCGGTACGAAGAGCGGTATCGGACAGACCCTTACGTGCACCGTGAGCGGACATAAAGTATTCCAGTACGTCCAGACCTTCACGGAAGTTTGACTTGATCGGCAACTCAATGGTTCTACCGGTTGTATCGGCCATCAGACCACGCATACCGGCAAGCTGCTTAATCTGCTGATTGGAACCACGGGCACCGGAGTCAGCCATCATGAAGATGTTGTTATACTTATCCAGTCCTGCCAGCAACACATCTGTCAGCTTCTTATCCGTTTCGTTCCAGGTCTCAACAACCGCACGATATCTTTCTTCCTCTGTGATCAGACCACGTCTGAAGTTCTGGGAAATCTTATCTACGGTGGCCTGTGCCTCATCCAGCATCTGCTGTTTCTGCTCCGGAACAGTCATATCGGAAATGGAAACCGTCATGGCTGCTCTTGTTGAATATTTATAGCCTGTAGACTTGATCAAATCCAGCACTTCAGCAGTTACGGATGCCCCGTGCGTATTGATGACCTTCTCAAGGATCTGCTTTAACTGCTTTTTGCCAACGTGGAAATCCACTTCGGGAAGAAGAAGATTTTCCGGCTTGCTTCTGTCTACATATCCTAAATCCTGCGGAAGGATCTCATTGAAGAGGAAACGTCCCAGTGTTGATTCCACTGTACCGGAAATTTCTTCTCCTTCTGCATTCTTCTTGGTAACTCTCACTTTAATTCTGGAATGAAGGGTACATGCACCGTTTTCATAAGCCAGAATTGCTTCGTTCACACTCTTATAAAATCTTCCTTCACCAACCGAGCCCGGTCTTTCCTGAGTCAGATAGTAAATACCAAGCACCATATCCTGTGAAGGAACGGCAACCGGTCCGCCATCTGAAGGCTTTAACAGGTTGTTGGGTGAAAGCAACAGGAAACGACATTCTGCCTGTGCTTCCACAGAAAGCGGAAGATGCACAGCCATCTGGTCACCATCGAAGTCGGCGTTGAAAGCGGTACATACAAGAGGATGCAGCTTAATCGCCTTACCTTCAACCAGAATCGGTTCAAATGCCTGAATACCAAGTCTGTGCAGTGTAGGAGCACGGTTCAGCATAACCGGATGCTCTTTGATTACCTCTTCCAGCACATCCCATACCTGGTTATCCAGTCTTTCTACCAGTTTCTTTGCATTCTTAATATTCTGTGAAATGCCTCTTGATACCAGTTCCTTCATAACAAAAGGCTTAAACAGCTCAATGGCCATCTCTTTGGGCAGACCGCACTGATAAATCTTAAGCTCCGGTCCAACCACAATAACGGAACGTCCTGAGTAGTCGACACGCTTACCCAAAAGGTTCTGACGGAAACGTCCGGATTTACCCTTCAACATATCTGACAGGGACTTCAATGCTCTGTTACCGGGGCCGGTTACAGGTCTTCCGCGTCTGCCGTTATCAATCAGCGCATCTACTGCCTCCTGAAGCATTCTCTTCTCATTGCGCACGATAATATCCGGTGCTCCCAGTTCGAGAAGTCTCTTCAGACGGTTGTTACGGTTGATGATTCTTCTGTATAAATCATTCAGATCGGAGGTTGCAAAGCGTCCGCCGTCAAGCTGTACCATCGGACGAAGATCAGGCGGAATCACCGGGATCGCATCCATGATCATCCAGGAAGGATCATTGCCGGATTCCCTGAAGGCCTCCACTACTTCCAATCTCTTAATAATTCTTGCTCTCTTCTGACCGGTAGACTCCTTAAGACCTGTCTTAAGTTCTACCGCCTCAGTCTCCAGATCGATTGCCTGAAGCAGTTCCTTGATTGCCTCGGCGCCCATGCCTACGCGGAACTTGTTTCCCCAGGTTTCTCTTGCATCCTGATATTCCTTTTCAGAAAGAACCTGCTTGTATTCCAGATCAGATTCACCCTTATCCAGAACAATGTAGGACGCAAAATAGAGAACCTTCTCCAGCACTCTCGGAGACAGATCCAAGATCAGTCCCATACGGCTGGGAATTCCCTTAAAATACCAGATATGGGATACCGGAGCTGCCAGCTCAATATGTCCCATACGCTCTCTACGAACACTTGCCTTGGTTACTTCAACACCACAGCGGTCGCAGACAACGCCCTTATATCTGATTTTTTTATATTTACCACAATGACATTCCCAGTCCTTGCTGGGTCCAAAAATCTTTTCACAGAACAGACCGTCCTTTTCGGGCTTTAAGGTTCTGTAGTTAATGGTTTCGGGCTTCTGAACCTCGCCCTTAGACCATTCCCTGATCTTTTCAGGTGACGCTAGACCAATTCTGATGGCATCAAATGTCATCGGCTGATACACTTCTTGCTTTGTTTCTGACATCGCTATTCCATGCTCCTTCCAGCTTTTATTCATCAAATGATTCGGAATCCAGATCATCGAATTCCTCGTCCATTACCTCATCCATCTCTTCATCGTCTTCGCTGCTTACAAGCTCACCGCTCTCCGCATCGAATTCCTGGTGCTGATATCCCATAGCTGCAAAGGAACCCTTATCGTAATCATAGTTCTTGTCATCGCCCTCGATTTCATAACGGTAATCTGTATCACCGTAATCGATGCTTTCCATGATTTCAACCTCGGTGTTATCCTCGCGCAGTACTCTGACATCAAGACCAAGGGACTGCAGTTCCTTAAGGAGAACCTTGAAGGATTCGGGAATACCCGGTTCAGGTATATTGTCACCCTTGATAATAGCCTCGTAGGTCTTAACACGTCCAACCACATCATCGGACTTCACTGTCAGGATTTCCTGCAGTGTATAGGAAGCACCATATGCCTCCAGTGCCCAAACCTCCATTTCACCGAAACGCTGTCCACCGAACTGGGCTTTACCGCCCAGAGGCTGCTGTGTTACCAGTGAGTAAGGACCTGTGGAACGTGCATGGATCTTATCATCAACCAGATGGTGGAGCTTCAGGTAATGCATGTGTCCAATGGTTACCGGACTGTCAAAATACTCACCGGTTCTACCGTCACGAAGTCTTACCTTTCCGTCTCTGGAAATGGGAACTCCCTTCCAGAGCTCTCTGTGATCGCGGTTTTCATATAAGTAATCCATTACCTCGGGAAGCAGCTCTGCCTTATGCTTAGCTTCAAACTCCTCCCAGCTTAAGTTTACGTAGTCATTTGCCAGATCCAGAGTATCCATAATATCATTTTCGTTTGCACCGTCAAATACCGGTGTTGCCACGTTAAAGCCAAGGGCTTTCGCTGCAAGTGACAAATGGATCTCAAGTACCTGTCCAATGTTCATACGGGAAGGTACGCCCAGAGGATTCAACACGATATCAAGAGGACGTCCGTTGGGCAGATAAGGCATATCTTCTACGGGAAGCACACGGGAAACAACACCCTTGTTACCGTGACGACCAGCCATCTTGTCACCTACGGAAATCTTTCTCTTCTGTGCAATATAAATACGAACTGCCTGATTTACACCGGGTGAAAGCTCATCACCGTTTTCTCTTGTAAATACCTTGGCGTCCACGATAATACCGTATTCACCATGTGGAACCTTAAGGGAAGTATCTCTGACTTCTCTTGCCTTTTCACCAAAGATCGCGCGAAGCAGTCTTTCTTCTGCGGTAAGCTCTGTTTCTCCCTTCGGAGTAACCTTTCCTACCAGAATATCTCCTGCACGCACCTCAGCGCCGATTCGGATGATTCCTCTCTCATCCAGATCCTTCAGTGCATCATCACCCACACCGGGCACATCTCTTGTGATTTCTTCAGGTCCCAGCTTGGTATCTCTTGCTTCTGCTTCATATTCTTCAATGTGTACAGAGGTGTAAACATCCTCCTGTACCAGTCTTTCACTTAAAAGAACGGCATCCTCGTAATTGTAGCCTTCCCATGTCATAAAGCCGATCAGCGGGTTCTTGCCAAGTGCAAGCTCTCCCTGGGAAGTGGAAGGACCATCTGCAATCACCTGCCCTGCTTCAACATGCTCACCCTTAATTACAATCGGTTTCTGGTTGTAGCAGTTGGACTGGTTACTTCTTGAGAATTTGGTCAGATGATATTCCATCTTCTCACCGTCATCACAGGTCACTCTGATGATCTTGGAGGATACGTAATCAATCGTACCCGCCTTCTTTGCAACCACGCAGACACCGGAGTCTACCGCTGCCTTGGGCTCCATACCGGTTCCAACTACCGGAGCTTCCGTAGTCAGAAGAGGCACTGCCTGACGCTGCATGTTAGATCCCATCAGAGCACGGTTTGCGTCATCGTTCTCCAGGAAAGGAATCAGGGCCGTTGCCACTGAGAATACCATCTTAGGAGAAACGTCCATATAATCAAACATAGACTTGGGATATTCAGAGGTTTCTTCTTTATAACGACCGGATACCGTATTTCTGACAAAATGTCCGTCTGCATCCAGTGCTTCATTTGCCTGCGCTACATGATAGTTATCTTCTTCATCCGCTGTCATATAAACAACTTCATCCGTTACACGCGGATTAGCCGGGTCGGACTTATCAATCTTACGGTAAGGTGCCTCCACAAAACCATACTCATTGATTCTCGCATAAGATGCCAGTGAGTTGATCAGACCGATGTTAGGACCTTCAGGTGTCTCGATCGGGCACATTCTTCCGTAATGGGAATAATGAACATCTCGAACCTCAAATCCGGCACGATCTCTGGAAAGACCGCCGGGACCAAGTGCGGAAAGACGTCTCTTATGTGTAAGCTCACCCAAGGGGTTATTCTGATCCATGAACTGTGACAGCTGGGAGGAACCAAAGAATTCCTTAACTGCTGCCTGTACCGGCTTAATATTGATCAAAACCTGAGGAGAAATTTCCTCGGCATCATGAGTTGTCATTCTCTCACGCACAACTCTTTCCAGTCTGGAAAGACCGATTCTGTACTGGTTCTGTAACAGTTCACCAACTGCACGGATACGTCTGTTGCCCAAATGGTCAATATCGTCATCATTACCGATACCGTATTCCAGATGAATATTGTAGTTGATGGATGCAAGAATATCTTCCTTGGTAATATGCTTCGGAATCAATTCATGTACATTCTTCTTGATCGCCTCGGCAAGTCCCTCCGGATCTTCACCGAACTCTTCAATAATCTGTGCCAGTACAGGATAATATACATGCTCTGTGATGCCCAATTCTTTGGGATTGCACTCTACAAAGCTTGTAATATCTACCATCATATTGGAAAGAACCTTAACGTTCTTTTCCTCTGTCTGGATATATACAAAAGGAACTGCTGCATTCTGAATGGTATCTGCCAGTTCAGCAGTAACCTTCGTGCCGGCTGTTGCCAGAACCTCTCCTGTCAGAGTATCCACAACATCCTCTGCCAGGATGTGATGTCTGATTCTGTTTCTGAATGCAAGCTTTTTATTGAATTTATATCTGCCAACCTTTGCCAAATCATATCTTCTGGGGTCAAAGAACATGGCGTTGATCAGGCTTTCCGCGCTCTCAACACTCAGGGGCTCACCGGGACGAATTTTTTTGTACAGCTCTAAAAGACCTTCCTGATAATTCGTAGAAACGTCCTTGCTAAAGCTGGCTTCAATTTTGGGTTCATCTCCGAACAGTTCTCTGATCTCGTCATTGGTACCTACACCAAGGGCTCTGATCAGGACCGTGATGGGAACCTTTCTGGTTCTGTCAACACGAACATAAAAAATATCGTTGGAATCCGTCTCATACTCCAGCCATGCACCGCGATTGGGGATCACTGTCGATGAGAACAGTCTTTTACCGATCTTATCATGACTGATTGCATAGTAGATACCGGGGGAACGCACTAACTGGCTGACAATAACACGCTCAGCACCGTTGATCACGAATGTACCCGTCTCAGTCATAAGCGGAAGATCTCCCATGAATATTTCATGTTCACTGATCTCTTCTTTTTCTTTATTATAAAGACGTACTTTCACTTTCAGGGGAGCTGCATAGGTTGCATCTCTCTCCTTACATTTTTCAATAGAATATTTCACATCGTCTTCGCACAGCTCGAAGTCCACAAACTCCAGACTCAAATGTCCACTGTAGTCCGCGATCGGAGAAATATCATCGAACACTTCCTTCAGTCCTTCTTCCAGGAACCACTTATAGGAATCCTTCTGGACTTCAATCAGGTTCGGCATCTCCAGAACTTCTTTCTGCCGCGAATAACTCATACGCATGCTTTTGCCTGCGGCAATGGGACGTATTCTGTTCTTTTCCATTGACTATTCACCCCGTTCTTATGATTTATTAAAGGCAGTATTAATGCAATAATGCATAACTTACCACAATAGTGCACTATCCATTCTACTACAAGTCCCAGATCGAGTCAACAAAAAAATTCCGCTAATTGGTAAATTTTTGCAGCTCCCAAAAAGTAAGATTACGCTCCTTCACACCTCCCCTCCCACGGCTTTTAAAAGATTTGGGTAAATTTTGTAGAAACAGCTGTCACAATAGTGTTACTGCACGAGCAGGTGTATGAAACATACGATAAGGGATTGCTCGCCCAGAACCAGATAAAGCCTTTACGAAAAATCTAATCAGCTCATTTCAGAGATTTCATTAACACACCGATTTCAAACTTGCTTCGCTTCGAACAAAGAAATCGGTGTGTATATTTTCTGAAATGAGCTGATTGATTTTTCTGCAAAGCCTTTAATGCTCCTAGGGCGAGCAATCCCTTATTGTACGTTGAGTTTGCCGCGAGGGCTGTTAATTGACATTTGTGACAGCTGGGTTCACAAAATCCCCAAATCTATTATAGCCGTGGAAGGGGAGGTGTGCAGGGATACAGCTTTCTTTTCGGGAGCTGCAAAATTTCCGGATAGAACAAAGAGTCCGCTTGCGGACTCTCGCGCCGAGCGTGGTCGCGAAAGCGACATCTACCTTGTACGCGCGAGTGCGCATCTTTGCGAAGCGTTTTTACCTTAAAGGAAAGGCTTTCGCGCTTTAGCACGACAAGGTCTTTCCTTTAAAGCAAAAAAGCCGTGCACCGGCAATCACCAATGCACGACCCTTTATCTTCTTTAAGAACGAAAAGCGGATTACTTTAATGTAACCTTAGCGCCTTCAGCCTCTAACTTAGCCTTGATGTCATCAGCTTCTTCCTTGGAAGCGCCTTCCTTGAGCATCTTAGGAGCTGCATCTACGAGATCCTTAGCTTCCTTCAGACCAAGACCGGTAGCTTCACGTACAACCTTGATAACCTTAACCTTGTTAGGACCTACTTCTGTAAGCTCTACGTCGAACTCTGTCTTCTCTTCTGCTGCTGCACCTGCTTCAGCGCCGCCAGCTGCTGCTACTACAACGCCTGCTGCTGCAGATACGCCGAATTCTTCTTCACAAGCTTTTACAAGATCATTTAATTCTAATACTGTTAACTCTTTGATAGCGTCGATTAATTCCTGTGTGGATAACTTTGCCATTTTAATTTCCTCCATTTAAATTTTCATATTACAATTGTTTTCAGTTTCTGTTTCATCCATAATCAGATGATTATTCTGCTGCGGGAGCTTCCTCGGCGGGTGCTTCTGCAGCTGTCTCTTCTACTGCAGGTGCTTCCTGTGCGGGAGCTGCTTCTTCTGCAGGTGCTGCTTCCTCTGCCTTAGCAGGTGCTTCGCATTCGGATGCGCCGCCTTTTTCTGCCAGCTGATTCATAACACGTGCAAAGTTTGCAATAGGAGACTGGATGCTTCCAAGCAACTTGGAGAGCAGTTCTTCTCTTGAAGGGATCTTTGCGATGTTTGCAATACCGTTTGCATCATACGCAATACCTTCTACAACACCACCCTTAACTTCAAGCTTGGGTGCTTCCTTTGCGAATTTGCAAAGAACTCTTGCAGGTGCTGTCGCATCTGTTGTAGAAATAGCGATTGCGCTGGGTCCCTCCAGATATGGAGCAAGGCTCTCAAAGTCAGTTCCCTTGAACGCAAAGTTCATCATGGTGTTCTTGTACACCTTGTAAGTGATACCTGCTTCACGCAGCTGCTTACGAAGGTTCGTGTCCTGTTCTACAGTGAGTCCACGGTAGTCTACAAGCACAACAGACTGAGCATCTTTGATGTTCGCAGAAATCTCTTCAACGATAGGTTGTTTCAATTCAACTTTTGCCACTTTCTTTACCTCCTGTTAGATTTTGGTGCCGAAAGGAGTTTATTGAATGCCAAGGTACCGGCATTCTGCATATAAAAAGCCCTTCCAAAGACGGAAGGGCAGAATCTATCACATCTAAACTCTTTCCTCGGTAGGCGATATCCTTACGCCGCATCATCTGAAAGCAGATCAATTGGCACCTACTGTCTTCGGCATGGTCAAAACGACCTTTATTACAATATCACACGGCTCCGATGCTGTCAACCCCTTTTCAACAAAGTCTGTTCCACAGGAAAGTCTGTTCCGCCGCTTCGTTTCTCTTCATCTAATTTTTGCTCACACGCCCCTCTTCATCAATGGAAACATTGGGGGAAAGAGTTCTCATCATAGACAAAATCCTGTCCGCATCCTCCCCGTATGCCAGGTCGACCCGACAATCGGACTGTATCGCCGGAACGAAGCGAAATTCCTTAAGTCCATCCTGATCAAGCGTGATCTGCACCATTCCGGTATCCACCGTCTTGGAATTAAACCAGAAATTTCCCAGACTGTAAATCACCGGGATGTCCTCATAGTAGGTAATTCCCTGCAGGCAATGCGGGTGGTCACCGATAATGAGATCTGCACCTGCCTGTGCAAGCTTCGGTGCCTGCTCAAGCTGTGCCCAGTCCGGCTCTGTCACATTTTCCGTTCCCCAGTGAATATATACAATGACAAAATCGCTGTTTTCCTTCGCCATACTCACTGTCTCATAGAGCTTTTCCGGATTCCAGCATCGAAAAACCCCTGCGCTCGTCTCCGTGGCACCTTTGGTGTCCGGATTATCCAGCCTTTCAATCTGCGTGGCTGCTACAACGGCAATCTTTATATCATTAATGATAAAATAAATCGGGTCCGAAGCCTCCTTCAGATTTTCGCCGGCACCCACAAAAGGAATCCCTGCTCCGCTTAAGGTGTCCAGTGTATCCAAAAGTCCCGTTTCTCCGAAATCATAAATATGATTGTTGGCAAGCACCGCGACATCCACGCCAAGATCATGAAGATAATCCACTGTTCCGGTATCTGCACGGAAGGTATAGGCCTTCCCCTCCGTTGGCGTCCCCCTGTCCGTAAAGGGGAACTCATTGTTCGCCACCAGGATATCCACCCCCTGAAGCTGTGCCAGCATTTCTTCGGAGACACCGTTTTCAATCGAGGCACCGCGCCGCAGTAAATTAGCCATCACCGCATATTCATCATCAAACAGAATATCTCCCACAAATCCAAGTGTCACTTCCTCACCGGAGTTTCCTTCCCAAGGAATGATCCTGTTCGCTTTCATATACGCTTCATCTGCCAGAATTGCTCCATAACGGGTTTCTGACTCCTCTAAGGCAGCTTCCTTCCTGCTCTCCTCCGGTATGCTTTCCCAAAGGAGACTGAATCTTTCCGCCTCCGTCTTTTCATCCCCTTGCATCGTGACAGATGCTTCTTTCACGTTCTCCGAGCCGTCCACCCCAAATACAGGGCGCAGCTTCAGTACCAGCAAAAGTACCGTTCCCGCCCCCAGCACGCTACAGAGCGTAATCAGAAAGACGTGTAGGGGACTTCCCCCTTCTTTTCCTGTTCTGCCGTTCTTACCTGTTTTTGATTTGTTAATTGCTTTCTTTTTCTTCATAATATATAGAATAGCACATTCCCGTCATTCTGCCAAATGGAGTTATCAGGCAAAAAAGCCGCCTCCCAAAAGGAGACGGCTTATCGTAATCCGGTTTCGATTAGAACTTCGCAACGCTGACCTTCACACCAGGTCCCATTGTTGAAGTAAGTGTAATGCTCTTGAGATACTGCCCCTTAAGAGCTGAAGGTTTTGCCTTAACGATAGCTTCCATCAGAGCATCAAAGTTCTCCTGGAGCTTTCCTTCTTCGAAGGATGCTTTTCCGATCGGAACATGAATGATGTTGGACTTATCAAGTCTGTACTCGATCTTACCAGCCTTGATATCGTTGATTGCCTTAGTTACATCCATGGTAACCGTACCGGCTTTCGGGTTGGGCATCAATCCCTTAGGTCCCAAAACCTTACCCAGACGACCAACAACACCCATCATATCAGGGGTAGCAACTACTACATCGAAGTCAAGCCATCCATCGTTCTGGATCTTCGGAATCAGCTCTTCTCCGCCTACGTAATCAGCGCCGGCTGCCTCAGCTTCGTTTACCTTATCGCCTTTTGCAAATACCAACACCTTAACAGTCTTACCTGTACCGTTGGGAAGTACAACTGCTCCACGGATCTGCTGTTCAGCATGACGTCCGTCACAGCCTGTTCTGATATGAACTTCAATTGTCTCATCAAATTTTGCAACTGCAGTCTTCTTAACCAGTGCTACCGCATCGGCGGGCTCATATGCAACTGAACGGTCAACCTGCTTTGCAGCTTCTACATATTTCTTTCCATGCTTCATTATTAATTCCTCCTATGGTTCCAGCGACACTGCCAAAAGGCCCTGTGTCTCCCACTTTCCAAATTTATTAGTTAGTCTTCTACCGTGATACCCATACTTCTTGCTGTACCGGCGATCATGCTCATAGCAGCTTCAAGGCTTGCTGCATTCAGATCAGGCATCTTCATCTCTGCGATCTCCTGAAGCTTAGCCTTGGAAATTGTTGCAACCTTAGTCTTGTTCGGTGTTGCAGAACCGGACTTAATGTTGCAGGCTTTCTTAAGAAGTACTGCTGCGGGGGGAGTTTTCGTAACAAAACTGAAGCTTCTGTCTGCATATACTGTGATAACAACGGGGATGATCACATCACCCTTATCAGCTGTTCTTGCGTTGAACTGCTTTGTGAATTCAACGATATTAACCCCATGCTGTCCAAGTGCAGGACCAACCGGGGGTGCTGGTGTAGCTTTACCAGCAGGGATCTGTAACTTAATGTATCCTTCTACTTTCTTTGCCATTGTGGCACCTCCTATTATAATGCAAATATACTTGCATCGTGGTATGGCGCAGAATCACTTCTGCTCCCACAGTCCGGAATCTGTCCCGGACTAATGAAAAAGTTGCTTATATTTATATAGAAGAAAGACTCCGTCTCCTTCTCATAAATATCATAAAACCATATCCGCCAATCCATCGGCGAAATAATCCGCCCTTATTTATGACATCTTTCTCACTTCTGCAAAGCTGATCTCTACAGGGGTCTCCCTGCCGAACAGCTCCACATTGATCGTGGCGGTCTGCTTTCCGAAGTCCATTCTCTGTACGACACCGACTGTATCCTTCCATACGCCGGCAACAACAGCAATGGTGTCTCCCTCTGCAAAGTCAACCGAAATATTCTCGGTCTTGATCCCAAGAGGCTTCATCTCGGCTTCTGTCAGCGGAACCGGCTTACTTCCGGGTCCTACAAAGCCTGTCACACCTCTGGTATTACGGACAACATACCATGTGTCGTCATTCATGACCATGTTGATCAGAACATATCCCGGAAACATTTTCTTCTGAACGGTCTTTCTGGCGCCGTTTTTCAGTTCTACTACGTCCTGCATGGGCACACGCACTTCCAGAATTTCCTCTTCCAGATGTCTGTTCTCGATTGTCTTTTCGATATTGGCTTTCACCTTATTTTCATACCCAGAGTAGGTATGTACTACATACCAGTTTGCTTCTGCCATATAACTCACCCTCGCTCTACAGACTTGTTAGGAAATCCACACCGTACTGCATCAGGAAATCCAACACTGCAATGATTGCTCCAAGTACAACAGAAATGCAGACAACTGCAACTGACTGTTTCAGAAGATCATCCTTGTCCGGCCATGAAATCTTTTTAAATTCAGCCTTAACACCCTTAAAGAAGCTGGGCTTTGCTGTTTTTTCTTTTTTTGCGGAATCTGCCATGTTTAACTCCTTTCAGATCTCTGCAAATTATTTAGTTTCCTTGTGCAATGTGTGAGTTTTGCAGAATCTACAATATTTCTTGGTTTCCATCCTGTCAGGATGTGTCTTCTTATCTTTAGTAGTATTGTAGTTACGCTGCTTACATTCTGTACATGCTAATGTGATCTTTGTACGCATGAATATACCTCCAATCTTTTACCGGATTTTGAGCATAAAAAAAAGACCTAAATCTCATCTCGCCTGTTAACTATAACATATCAAACCTGTTCCGTCAACCGAATTTTCCATTTCAATCAGGAAATTTATCACGAATTTTTCATGGAAATTTCCCGAAAATATGCCGAATAGTATTGAATTTCAGCATTCTACGTGATATGATTACTTTATAAAAGTAGGTTTTTATGCCCTGATACAGAAAATCTTTTCCTTAATTATAATACACGATACACAAAAAGGAAAGGTTTTCCCGTCAAAAGGTGTTGACGGTATGTATATTCACGGAAGAAAGGAGGGGCTGGTCTATGGCTTATAATGCAGCAATCAATACTGTCTATAATCATTATCTGACTACTTATGCGCCCAAGAGTACCTCACAGTACGACACGCATAAGAAGAGCGAGCTTCGCAGTATTTATAATTCCATGATCAAACTGAATAAAGAATCCCCTCTGTACATTCTCGATACCGGCAAGGAATCCCGCGAATACGTAATCGGGCTTAAGGAAAATGCAAGACAGCTGCGAAACACGATAGCATCTCTCGGCGGTCTTAATGAGGATGAAATGCTCAACAAGAAGTCTGCCTATTCCAGCAACGAGGATATGGTAAGCGCTTCCTTTATCGGAGAGCTTCCCGAAGGCGGCAATGTTCCTTCTTTTCAAATAGAGGTAACTGCCCTTGCATCCAATCAGGTAAACATGGGAACCTTCCTTCCTTCCAATGAGAAAATTGGGCTTACACCGGATGCCTACTCCTTTGATATTACCATCAATGACTTAAGCTATGAATTCCAATATAATATTCATGAGGGAGAAACGAACCGCGAGGTTCAGGAACGCCTTTCCCGTCTGATCACCAATGCAGATATCGGATTAACCGCGGATATCCTCGAGGACGGAAACGGAAATTCTTCTCTCCGTCTCACCTCGGCCGCAAGCGGACTTAAGGATAATAAGGAATATATATTCCTCGTCTCAGACGATAAGACCACCAAGCGCGCCGGAAGCGTAGATTACCTTGGGCTTGGATTTATGTCAAGGCTTCCGTCCAACGCAGAGTTTCTCCTGAACGGGGAGCCCCAAAGCACCTCCTCCAACCACTTCACAATCGACAAAATGTTTGAGCTGACCTTGAACAGTATCAGCAGTGTGGAAGGGGGAACCGCAGAGATCGGTTTGAAGACGGACTTAGATTCTCTTACCGAGAATGTGGGCAACCTGATCGGAGGCTATAATTCCTTTATCCGGGCAGCTTCCGAATATCTGGATTCGCACCCGCGCAGCGGAAAGCTCTTAGGAGAGATGGATCGTATGTCGCGCTTCTATCAGCCCGATCTTGAAAGGCTGGGATTTGTCTTCGAAGAAAGCGGTGAGCTTTCACTTGATAACAGCACCTTCCAAAATGCTGTTTTAGATGAAGGCGGCCTTGCACAGCTTTCCGGAATAAGGAACTTTACCAATTCCGTACTGCGCAAGACCGATCAGATCTCACTGAACCCTGTTGAATATGTTGACAAGAAGATCGTCGCATACAAAAATCCCGGGCGCAACTTTGCAACCCCTTATGTAACGAGCAACTACAGTGGAATGTTATTTAACAGCTATTGCTAAAGAGCTGCAGCACCCATCCGGTACCGCAGCTCTTTTTATGTCTTTTATGTATTCTTTTCAACTTCTGCCATTTCAAGCGCTGCTTCCACTACCTTGTCCATGTCATAGTAGCGGTACTGTCCCAGTCTTCCTCCAAACAATACCTTCTTTTCCTTGTCTGCCAGTTCCCGATATCCGGCAAAAAGTTTGTTATTGCGCTCGTCATTGATCGGATAGTAGGGCTCGTCCCCCGGCTTCCATGCCGCCGGATACTCTCTGGTGATGACGGTACCTTCTCCCTCGCCAAACTCGAAATGCTTGTGCTCAATAATGCGGGTATATGGCACCTCCTGCTGCGTATAGTTGATAACAGCATTGCCTTGATAATTCTCTACCTCCGGCATATCTTCCTTCTCAAAACGGAGAGAACGATACTCCAGATTTCCAAGACAATAATCAAAAAACTCATCAATCATCCCGGTATACAGTACCTTATCATAGGATATGAATTCCTCACGGTTCTCCTTCGCTTTCTCCTGCTCCCTGCAGAACTCACGATAGTCCGTATTCAGCCTGATTTCAATACCATCGAGCAGCTTCTCGACAATTGCCGTATATCCGCCGATCGGAATCCCCTGATATCTGTCCGTGAAATAATTGTTGTCATAGGTAAATCGCAGCGGAACCCGCTTAATGATAAATGCCGGTAGCTCCGTACACGGTCTGCCCCACTGCTTCTGCGTATAGCCCTTAATCAGCTTCTCATATACATCCCTGCCCGCAAGTGAGAGCGCCTGTTCCTCCAGGTTCTTCGGTTCCCCAATGTGAAGCGATTCGATCTGCTCCCGTATCCTTGCCTTCGCCTCATCCGGAGTTTTGATTCCCCAAAGTTTACTGAAGGTATTCATATTAAAAGGAAGATTATAAATCTCATCCTGATAAATTGCCATGGGAGAATTCACAAAATGATTGAACTCGGCGAACTGATTCATATACTCCCAGATCTTCCGGTTGGAGGTATGAAAAATGTGTGCTCCGTATTCATGCACGTGAATTCCGCGCACATTGCTTGTATAGATGTTGCCGGCAATCGTGCTGCGCCTATCAATGACAAGACAGGTCTTTCCCGCCTTTTTCATTTCATGTGAAAAAACCGAGCCAAACAGCCCGGCTCCCACGACCAAATAGTCATAATGTTGTTCCATTCGGATTACTGCTCCCTGTATTTCTCAAGCTGAACGTAGTCCTCCATCATCTCCAGGATTTTCTTACGTCCCTTCTTGTTCAGCTGGATGTAATACTGCATAACCCTGTTCTCCAGAATCTTCTCCCCGAGAACCTCTCCCTTTTCAAGAGTGGAAAAGTCTACCGGATTCAGGCTCAGTCTATCACAAATACGGATGACTGTTCCATATGCCATCCCCTCAATTCCTCTGTCCAGCGCTGTAACCAGAGTGCTG
>JAUNDN010000051.1 GCA_030526045.1 Bacillota bacterium
CACGCGACTCTTTCCCAACCCGACGCACTTCCGCTCTGGGAGCGAGGCGTGAAAAGTGACGAAAAAGCCACGCCCCCAAGAGCGGGGCGGGGCGCAGGAGAAGATAAGAGCTAAAAAAGCCACGCACCCGAGAGCGGTGCGGGGCACAGGAGGAAGAAAGTGTCGAAAAAGCCCCGCCCCAAAGAACGAGATGGGGCGCAGGAGAAGATAAGAGCTGAAAAAGCCACGCACCCAAAGAATGAGGCGGGGCGCTGGAGCGGGAAAAGGCGAGAAAAGCCACGCCCCAAAGAACGAGATGGGGCGCAGGAGCTGGAAAAGGCGAGAAAAGCCCCGCCCCCAAGAGCGGTGCGGGGCACAGAAGCAAGGAAAGGCGATATATGACCCATAGGATAGGTAAAGTACTACTTAAAGGAGTAGGCGGGACATAGAGAAGGAACTGAATCAATCTGTAGAAACCACATCAAAACTTTCCTATGTTCTCCTATGACAGGGAAGAGAGATAATTCAAGCCATATATCTGACAAATGGACATTCAAATTATACCAGAGGAAAAAGGGAACGATGAGTAAAGTGATAAAGATTCGATTGGCAAGCAGTGAGGACTTGCCACGTTTAATGGAAATATTTGATGCTGCGCGTGCGTATCAGATAAGACATGGAAATGCGACACAATGGCCGGAAGGATATCCGTCGCAGCAGACAGTAACGCAGGATATCCTTGAGGGATTTTGCTATGTGCTGGACGAGGATGAGCGTGCGGTTGCAACGTTTACATTGATCCCCGGCAAAGAACCAACATATCAGTTCATCGAGAACGGGAGATGGATCAGCGAGACGCCTTACTGTACGATACACAGGGTAGCCAGTGACGGCACGAGACGGGGAATCGGTCAGATGATTATGGGATGGTGTCTGCAAAGGTGCCAGCACATTCGGATAGATACACATCGGGATAATCTGGTAATGAGGCATTTGATTGAAAAAAACGGCTTTACCTACTGTGGGGTCATTTATGTGGAAGATGGAACACCCAGAATGGCATATGAATTTGCGGATGAAGACGTACATAAAAAAATATATCAGTTTTGGGGATGGGAGAATGCAAATGCTCCTGCAATTACAGATGAATATAAGGGTATAAAGACACCGATAGATTTATACAATGCTTTGTCTGATATATGGTGTGCAAAGACATGTGCACCGAGAATGAGAGATGATTGGACAAAGGGAAATAAGACACTTGGACAGTGCTCTATCACAGCTTTCCTGGCGCAGGACATATTTGGCGGGAAGGTGTATGGAATCCTCAGACCGGGGGGGAACTATCATTGTTATAATGTAATTGGAGATTGCAAATTTGACCTTACCAGCGAGCAGTTCGGTGATGAGATACTTGATTATGAGAACAATCCGGAACAGTTTCGAAAGGTGCATTTTGCCAAGGAAGAAAAGAGACTCAGATACGAATATCTGAAGTCAGAACTGAAAAAATATACGGAGGTACAGTGATGGATTTTTTATGTTATGCGAAATGCAGTACTTGTCAGAAGGCTAAGAAATGGCTGGATGCTAATGGTGTTGAATATCATGAGAGACCAATTAAGGAGCAGAACCCAACAGTAGAAGAGCTTAAGTCATGGCAACAGAGGAGCGGACTTCCAATTAAGAAGTTCTTCAATACAAGCGGATTATTATACAAGGATATGAAGCTAAAGGATAAGCTCCCGGAAATGAGTGAAGAGGAGCAGTATGCGCTTCTGGCAACAGACGGAATGTTGGTAAAAAGACCGATGGCTATCGGCGATGACTTTGTCCTGGTAGGCTTCAAGGAAACTGAATGGGTAGAAAAGCTTTTGCGGTTAAATGCAAAAACTTGATAAAATATTTCTTTTTTGCTATAACCGCTGTATTGAAAGCCCGAACGGAGGTAGTCATAGGTGCTAGGCGCTGTGGAAAATCCAGTGTATCTTAGAATCAAGTCAGAGAACCTTATTTATTGGTTGCATGCTTTATTTGGGATAGCGATTGTTGCTCTGCCGGCTGGCATTGTGACAGCAGGATACATGGAAGAAATTAATAAAGAAAAATAGAACTTGAAGACAGACTTGTGAAAAAATTAAAATATATGAAAATAAGTAGTATATCAGCAAGTTTGTAAGGTTAACTCCCGCCGGGAACAGGAGCGTGGCAATATGAAACCCAAATCACCAATGAGTTTGGAATTGTATGAGATTCTTTTGGATAAGGGATATTCAGAAGAGTTCAGCGATTTAATTACAAAGAATCTGAATACAGATTTTACAGCCGGCAGAATGATTGGTTATCTGTCACATTATACGAGCCTTCCGGAAGCGGAGCTTGTGGATGAAATGCTTGCAATTTTAAGTGATCGAAACCGCATTATGCAGAAAAAGGATATGGAAACTACAAATGCCAGGTGGAATGAAATGATGTGGAATGGATTTCCGTTTGTGGATGATGAAGATAAATACCGGTGATAAAATGAGTCTTCGCAAGAGAAAAAGAAAATTAATAGTGGGAGTTTTTCTGCTTCTTTTGTCCTTGGCGATAGTGACGCAGACAAGGAATCTCTTTTCGGAACACGCGGATACGAAATTGCCGGAAGAAGTTCATATACCGGAGTATTGTGGGAATGCATATGTTGAGATTAATGGTGGAATACCATTTTTTGAAACGGAAGAGATAACAACAAAGGAGTTTGAAATCTATAGTGATTTGGACGCGCTGGGAAGATGCGGAGTGGCTTATGCAAATATCAGCCGGGAACTTTTGCCTACAGAGGAGCGTGGCGAGATCGGCATTGTTAAGCCATCCGGATGGTGTCAGGAGAAATATCCGGGGATTGTGGACTCAGATCCGCCCTATTTGTATAATCGATGTCATTTGATTGCGTTCTGCCTTTCAGGGGAAAATGCCAATGAGAAGAATTTGATTACAGGAACAAGATATATGAATGTGGAGGGAATGCTTCCTTTTGAGGAAAAAGTGGTACGTTACGTGGCCAAGACATCGAATCATGTTCTGTATCGTGTGACACCGGTGTTTGAGGGTTCTAACCTGGTGGCAAGCGGAGTAATGATGGAAGCATACTCTGTGGAAGATAATGGAAAAGGAATCTGTTTTTGTGTGTATTGTTACAATATGCAGCCGGGAATTATCATTGATTATGGGACTGGACATAACCGGAAGGAATAGGTTATTTATTATTATATTTCTGATGATGGCATATAATAACATTACAAATACATGCAAAATAAATGTAAAAGTATGATGAAAGGAGTGCTTTTATGGCAGAACAGGTTTTGATTCAATTTCGTGCAGATAAAGCATTAAAACAGGAGGTTGCAGAGATTTATGAGACTATTGGTATGGATTTACCAACAGCTTTCCGCATGTTTATGATAAGAAGTAAGATGGTGAAGGGACTTACGTTTGAGGCAACGTTACCAGAAGTAACAATTACGAGAGCAGAAAGAAAAAGGTAAGTACTGATGGTGTATTTTGCAGTTACAGATACAAATGTTTTAGTTTCTGCACTGCTTTCAAAACGAGCGGATACAGCAACAGTGCGAGTACTAGATGCAATGTTTGATGGTAAAATTGTACCGCTATATCATGAGGATATTTTGCCAGAGTATGATGAGGTGCTTCGTAGAAGCAAATTGCATTTTATAGAAGAAACAATCCAGTTGGTTATAAACGCGGTGAAACAATAGTAATTCCACCGGAAGAGAATCAATACGGGTTGACATGGTAGATGAATCAGTCCTGCCAAGCAATAATAAGTCTGCTGAACAGTGAAACAGATTATAGAGATTTATCAGGCGTTTCGTTGATGACAAAACGTTTGAATGGCTAAAATCAGCCTATGACGCCAAGGATGAGACCACAATTTACAAGGAAGCTTGTAATTTCGCAGAAATATGTGGCAGTCTCTCATTAAGCAGACTTGCAGAAACCGTCGGTGTCATTATGGATGCATACCGTCCGGAAAATGCATCAAATAGAGAGGCTTTTCATGTGACAGAATTACTTGCTGTTCTTTTTGAACAGTATTGCAGCACTGTAGAGATTAAGAAGGCACTGAAGATGAACGAATGATTTCCGTGTTATGCTTTGGAATCAAAAAAGGGAAATGTCTGCTGCAGATATTCCTGCCTTTTATCTAAAAGACCGGGTGTTTTATGCAGAAATCTATCAAGAGAATGATCATCAAACAGCCAGTCCTTTAGTTCATAAGGCTCCAAGGTCAGGGGCATCCTGTCATGGATGCCTTTCATGGACTCATTGGCAGCAGTTGTAAGGATAACAAACCTGTCTTCTTCCTCAAAATGGTTGTAAAATCCGGCTATAAATAAGATCGGAGCCTGCACATTTGGGGATGGGAGGGGAGAGAAAGTAACCTTCTCTTTTGCCGGATTCCATTCATAAAATCCACCCGCAGGAATAATAAGGCGCCGCTTAAGAATACTGTCATGAAACAGCTTCTTTTCCAGTACAGATTCTGCTCTTGCGTTGATAATAACGTTCTTTGAACGGTAATTGGGAAAGCCCCATCGCTTGAGAGTCACTGCAATCTCGTTGTTTTGAGCAGAGAGCACGGCGGCAGGATTTGTAGGATAAATATCTCCGGTAGGGACTCCGTTAACCCGGTCGTTGACCTGCCGGATTACCCTCTCAATTTCTCTTGCAGTCTCATCATCAACATAAAACCTTCCACACATAACGTCGAATCCTCCATCAGATAATTCTTGTGTTTTCATTGTCTACATCAATTCCTATGGTAACTCCGGATCTTCGTTCCTTGTCAAGCCCGCCGCTCATGTGAGAAACATTAGCCTTCAAAAAGCTGGCTCGCATAATGGAATCCTCTCCAAAACGGCTCCGGATATCATCCACGGTCCGGTTAAGAACAGCGAGACGGTCGAAGCGTGCCATATCAAACAGGTTGTACTGACGCCCTGCATCTGTCTGAACCTTCCCGGTGTGTACGCCAATCTGGCGAATCGGGGTCTTTTTATCCCAAAGTTGATCAAATACACGGCAGGCACTGCGATAAAGCTCTTCCGTGACATCGGTAGGAGTAAGGAGTTGCTCCTGCCTGTTGATATGAACGAATTCAAAAGTCGTAATATGGACAGAAAGCACACGAACCTTTACCCGGTCTGCCCGGAGTCTGGCACCTACTGTTTCACATAACGACAAGAGCAGATGCTTTGCGTATTCTGTCGTGACAATATCCTGTGGGGCAGTGAGACTGTTGCCGTAACCCTTATTGGCTTCATGGGTAAACATGTAAGGCTGCAGGTCTTCCCCTCGTGCATATCCCCGGATAATCTGACCGGGGAGCTTTAAGTGTGCTTTTATCATCTGTTCATCTGCGTTAGCCAGTTCCCCGATGGTCTTTATGCCGAGAGAAAAAAGCTTCTTTGCAGTGGCCCGGCCCACAAAAAACAGATCGGTGACAGGAAGAGGCCACAGCTTTTCTTTTATTTCGTTGGGAAATAGTGTATGCACTTTATCCGGTTTTGAAAAATCTCCGGCCATTTTGGAGAGCAGGAAATTGTTGGAAACACCAATGTTGACGGTAAAGCCCAGTTCTTCTCTGATTTCGTTCTTTAGATCATGGGCAAAATTAACCATCTGTCCTTTGCCGTAGAGACTTTCAAATCCATCGAAAACGACCCAGGCCTCATCGATGCTGTATTGTATGACCTGATCCGAATAGTGTTTAAGCTTATTAATCAGTGCCCGGGATGATTTTACATACAATCCGTAATCGGGTGGAATCACAGTCAGAGAAGGGCACTTCTGCAGGGCAGTCACAATTGCTTCCCCGGTCTGAATCTGATATTTCTTGGCCGGGATGCTTTTGGCAAGAACAATACCATGCCTTTTCTCCTGATCCCCTCCTACGATACTCGGTATGGTTCGAAGATCGGGCTGCTCGCCCAAAATGTTTGTCCGGTAGGTAGCACTCCAGCTTAAGAAGGCACTGTTGGCATCTATATGAAAAATATATCTATCGGGTTGCATCATGACAGGAACCGGAAGATACGCCACTTTTGGCTCTCAATATGATACCGTATTTCCATGAGCCGCCGCTCGTCGCCAAAGACGGCTGAGCAGATGAACTTTTTCTCCCGGATTCCCGCACAGTGGCTTTCGTCCCGGGATATGGTCTTTTCGATTGCAATCTTTTCAATCCGATGTTCCTCTGTTTCAAACCGGAACCAGAGCGGAGTAAGCTTCCCGTTGCGGTCTGCGATGGCAAGCATCTGAATAGGGATATTGGCAACGGATTGTTCTCCCATTTTTGTGTGATGTTCTTCCATTCCATTCACCTCCAGACAGAACATATGTTTGCTATTATAATAGCAGGCAATCGTGACAGTGTAAAGAGGAAAATGAAGGAATATAAAAATCATAATAAAAAAAATGAGTGCCTTTACAAAGTGTGGCATTAAATATATACTAAAAAATATGATAAGTTTTGTTTTACCAGAAGCTATTACAGCTGATTATGGAGAAAGCAGATGAATGGAATCGTAAAAGCATTGACGTGCATTCTTGGCGTTCTTGCAGTGGTGGCATGTCTTGCTACCGTGGGTATTATCGGTTACTCCTTTATGAGTGCACCGGATCAAAAGAAAACAGAAGCTTCACAGAATCAGGACAAGCCTCAGGAAATGGCAATGAATACAGCTACTGCAGAAAATTTGTCAGATGCTGAGCCGGCAGTGCCGACGAAAGAGCCGGAGAAAACTGCCAAGGCAGAGAATGAAGCCGGAGGGGAAGGGCAGACACCTGAACCGTTAAAGACACAGATCGATCCTGCCACACATGTGCATGACTATGAGGAATCGGTTGAGAAGAAAGCAACCTGTTATAGCGCAGGAAAGATAAAGTATACCTGCGAGTGTGGAGATGAATATTATGTTGATGTTATGTCGACCGGACATGTAGCAGGTGACTGGGAAGTGACAAGAAAGCCCACTTCGGAAAAGGATGGATTGCGTGTCAAGAAATGCATTTATTGTGATGAAATTGTGGCACAGGAAACAGTATCCCTTGAAGAGGGCAAAGCGGAAGATAATAGTACGGAAAAGCAGTCCCATGAACATCAGTATGCGGCTGAAACGGTAAGGGAGCCTACCTGTGTTCTGGCAGGGCTTCGAAGATACAATTGTAATTGCGGAAGCTTTTATACAGAGATGATTCCTGCCCCCGGACATGTGGCATCCGATTGGACGATTGCTGCGGAACCGACTACCACCTATATGGGAACAGAGCAGAGAACCTGCAAGGTCTGCGGTGTGGTTCTGGATTCCAGACCGGTAAATAAGCTTACGGCAAGCTCGTCTCCCGGTGCATCCACAAGCCCGTCTTCGACAGTAGCAGCGAGTCCGTCCTCCGGAGCATCGGCTACCGCCAGTGCCGAAGCAACGGCTACAGCTACAGCGGCAGGTAATGCAACCGCATCATCTTCGCCGTCAGCATCGCCCCATTCTCATAGCTATGTCTCCTATGTACTCAAGGAGGCAAATTGTACGGAAAAGGGGATCCGCTCCTTCGTCTGCACCTGCGGAAGCAGTTATGCAGAGAGTATAGAGCTTGATATGAACAACCATACGTTCCGCGCTGTTGTGATACCGGCGACGAAAACAACACAGGGTTATACGGTTTACACCTGCCTAAGATGCAACTACAGTTACTTTGATAATTTTGTGCCGGCACTGAGTACAGGCACGACAAGCACCACCAATTGACAAGGAATAATCCCTCCTGCTTATGCATATAAAATCATAAGGGCAGGAGGGATTAATTATGTATGAAGAGCAGAGTACGGCAGAGACGTTAAAGGCGCTTGAGGGGGATTGGGACAAGGGGCTCTCCTCTATACAGGCTGATGCAAGAAGACAGGAATATGGACCGAATAAATTGGAGGAACAGAAGAAAAAGGGGATTGCCTTGCTGTTTTTTGAGCAGCTTCAGGATCCTCTTATTTATATTCTGATGGCAGCGATAGCTATTTCTCTTTTTCTTGGGGAAGCTGGGGATGCTGCGATTATCGTTGCGGTCATTCTACTCAATTCCATTGTGGGAGTGATCCAGGAGGACAAGGCCAGAAAGGCAATTGAGGCGCTGCAGCAGTTGACAAGCCCGAAGGCGCTGGTGCGGCGTGACGGAAAGGAATATGAAATAGCAGGTGAACAGCTCGTACCGGGTGACATCGTATTTCTGGAAGCGGGAAGACAGGTGCCGGCAGATGTAAGGCTATTAAGCGCAGTTAATCTGAAAATTGAGGAATCGGCTCTTACCGGAGAGTCCGTTCCGGTGGAAAAGTCAGTGGAGGAGCTCCGTGAAGCGGGAAACAGCATCGGTGATCGGACCAATATGGCTTTCATGTCAACCGTTGTCACCTACGGACGGGGGGAAGGGATTGTCACGGCCACCGGGATGAGAACAGAGATCGGAAAGATTGCCGGGCTGATCGATCAGGGCGGTAATGAAATGACACCGCTCCAGAAAAGACTGGCAGATTTGGGCAAGGTACTCAGTATTCTTGCAGTTTCTATCTGCGTATTTTTATTTGCTGTTGCAATCCTGCAAAGGCGCGACGTGGGAGATATGCTGCTTACTGCCATATCGCTTGCGGTGGCTGCAGTACCGGAGGGGCTTGCGGCGGTTGTGACGATTGTGCTGGCACTTAGCGTTTCACGAATGGTTAAGGTAGGGACGATTGTGCGCAGACTTCCTTCTGTGGAAACACTCGGAGCGGTAAATGTGGTATGTTCGGATAAGACCGGTACACTTACCAAAAATCAGATGTCAGTTAAGGCGTGTTATCTTGACGGGAAAATCAGTCCCGAGGAAGAAACAGATTGGGAGAGCGGCAGACTGCTTCTGGAGGCATGTACGCTTTGTAATGATGCCATCATCGGGGAGAGCCGTCTGGGGGATCCCACGGAGCTTGCTCTTCTGGAACTGTCGGGTAAGCATGGATTACAAAAGGAACAGCTGGAAAGAAGCTTTCCGCGTATGGATGAGAGAGCCTTTGATTCGGAACGCAAAAGAATGACTACCGTGCATCGGAAGGGCTCGGAAAAGATTGCGTACATTAAGGGTGCTTCTGAGGAGATGATCGATCTGTGTCAGACCTGTTTCGTGCATGGAAAAGAGATGCCTTTTTCTGCACGGGCAAAGCGGGAGGCAAAGGACGCGGCAGCAAGGATGGCTGGACAGGCTCTGCGTGTGCTTACCATTGCAATGAAGCAGAAGGGGAATCTGACAGACGAGAAAAATCTGATCTTTCTGGGACTTGTAGGGATGATCGATCCGCCAAGATCGGAGGCAGGGGATGCGGTGAAAAGCTTTCGAGGGGCACATGTTGATACTGTGATGATCACAGGAGACCATGTGGATACAGCGCTTGCAATTGCAGGGGAACTCGGTATAGCAGAGGACAGAAGTGAATGTATGACCGGTGGTGAGATGGAAGCTATGCCGGATGAGGAATTCTGTCAAAAAGTGGAAAACATCCGGGTATTTGCAAGGGTATCCCCCGAGCATAAAGTCAGAATTGTGGAAGCACTGAAGAAGAAGGGAAAAACGGTTGCAATGACAGGAGACGGTATCAATGATGCGCCATCCTTGAAGGCAGCGGATGTAGGCATTGCAATGGGCAAAGAGGGAACCGATGTGGCAAGAAATGCTGCGGATCTGGTACTCACAGACGATAACTTTGCCACCATCGAAAAAGCAATGCGGGAGGGAAGAGGAATTTATGAGAATATCAGGAAGACGATCTTGTTCCTTTTGTCCTCCAATTTCGGGGAAATCATCACGATGCTTGCTGCGATTCTGGCAGGCTTCCCCACACCCCTCAAGGCCAGTCATATTTTATGGATCAATCTGATCACGGACTCGCTGCCGGCACTTGCACTTGGAATGGATAAAAATGACGGAGAAGCACTGATGAAGGAGCCACCGCGAAAAAGCAGTGACAGTTTGTTTGCACATGGAGGGCTGACCTGTACGCTCTGCTTTGGGATAGTGATAGGGATCATCAGTCTGCTGGCTTTTCTGACAGTGCCCTATCAGGTACTGCTTGGTGAACAGATTCCGGTAACAGTTCAAAATCTGGAAAAGGTGTTGCGAATAGAAGCGGTGCTAAGCAAGGCACAGACCCATGCCTTCACTGTGCTGGGAATGAGCCAGCTGGTGCATGCAGTGGGAATGCGTGATGTGAACAGATCCGTATTCAGAATGAAGCATCTGGCAAATCCATATATGATTTTTGCATGGGCAGCAGGAATCCTGCTGCAGCTGCTTGTGACGGAAGTTCCGTATTTTGTTGACCTGTTTGGAACCAGTAAACTGAGCCTTCATGAGTGGGCAATCCTGGGCGGACTTTCCTGCGTCCCCATCTTTGTTCATGAAATACTTGTGCTTTCAGAAACGCTTTCTGAGAACGGACGGACAGATTCAGAAAAGCCGCAGGAAGGAGAGCAGCATCAAAACGGCAGCGCCCAGCCAGGCGAAGTGATGTGAGCTCTTCTTTACCAATAGCCTGCCGGCACACAGGCCTGCCTGAATGGCAATCAGATGAACAACAGTAGTAAGAAAAAAGAGCAGAAGCGGGGAAAGAGAGCCGCTGCCGGTGCAAAGACCTGCTGATATGTTGTCAACGGAGAGGGCAAGCCCGAGCAGGCAGGCTTCTTTTCCGGAAAGCACCGCAGTGTCCCTACTGTTAATGCAGCGGGAAATATGATCGGTTGTAAGTGCACGGTCTGATCGATGAAATTGTGGAAAGGCATCATACAATTTGTAAACAGAAAGCAGAAACAGAACCAGAAAAGAAACAGTCTTTGTGAGCGTTGCAGGAATCAGGGTGAGCAGAAGATCCCCTGCGGTCATGGAAAGGGTAAGCATAAGACCCGACATTGCAGCAATCAGAAAAACGGACAATACAGGTACATGCACCTTTTCCATCCCATAGGACAGCCCGGCAGTAAATGCATCCAGGGCCAGAATCATGATCAATAGAATAAAAAGGGAAAAAGAAAATAACATAGCCGTATGCCTTATTCATTTGCTATATCATATTCCGGTATGGTATAATTTGACTATGACAATTGAAAATTTTGTCGGCAGGTGTAAGAAAAGGAATGGGACGACGGGAGGGTTAATATGAAGCTGATATTTATCGGAGCGGCTCATGAGGTGACGGGGAGCTGCCATTATCTGAATGCATGCGGAAAGCACATTTTGATTGACTATGGAATGGAGCAGGGTGTGAACTGTTTTGAAAACTGTGAGCTGCCGGTGCAGGAATCCTTGATCGACTACGTACTTCTCACTCACGCTCATGTGGACCATTCGGGAATGATCCCCATGCTGACTGCAAGGGGCTTTAGGGGACAGATTTTGACAACTGAGGCAACGGCAGATCTATGCAGTATCATGCTTCGTGACTGTGCCCATATTCAAATGCAGGAGGCAGAGTGGAAGAACCGAAAGGCAAAGAGAAGCGCGGGAGTTGAACCTCACGAGCCGATTTACACCATGGAAGATGCAGATGCGGCAATCAAGAGAATTGTCCCCTGCGAATATGGCAAAGAAATTGAACTTTGTGAAGGGATCAAAATACGGTTTACGGATATCGGACATCTGCTGGGATCTGCCAGCATCGAGGTGTGGGCAACCGAAGAAGGAACGACCAAAAAGATTGTTTTTTCCGGAGATATCGGCAACAAGAGTCAGCCTCTTATTAAGGATCCTTCCCTGACAGAGTCTGCGGATTATGTGGTGATGGAATCCACCTATGGGGACAGACTTCATTCCCAGGTAAGACCTGATTATGTCGGAGAATTGACGGCAATCATCCAGGAAACCTTAGACAAGGGAGGAAATGTTGTGATTCCTTCTTTTGCTGTGGGAAGAACCCAGGAAGTATTGTATTTCCTACGAAAGATCAAGGAGGAGCAGCTGGTAAAGGGACACGAAGGCTTTCCGGTTTATGTGGACAGCCCTCTTGCAGTGGAGGCTACCGGTATTTTCCATAAAAATGAGATCAATTGCTTTGATGAGGATGCGATGAAGCTGGTAAATGCCGGAATCAATCCTATTTCATTCCCGGGGCTGCGGCTTTCCATCACAAGTGATGAGTCCAAAGCGATCAATTTTGATTCCACCCCTAAGGTAATCATTTCAGCTTCCGGAATGTGCGAGGCAGGACGAATCCGCCATCATTTAAAGCATAATCTATGGAGACCGGAGAGTACCATTCTTTTTGTGGGATATCAGGCGGTGGGAACACTGGGACGAATGCTGGTTGAGGGCGCCGAGGAAGTGAAGCTGTTTGGTGAAAGCATTGATGTGCGCGCTTCTATTAGGACACTTGCAGGACTCTCGGGACATGCAGATAAAGAGGGGCTGATTGAATGGATAGAAGGCTTTAAGGAAAAGCCGAGACGTGTCTTTGTCGTACACGGAGAGGACAGTGTCTGTACCTCCTTTACAGAGTGTCTTCAGGTGGAGCACGGGATTAAGGCGTACGCACCCTACAGCGGAACGGTATTTAATCTTCTTTCCGGCAAACTGGAATATGAAGCAATGCCGATTCCTGTCAAGAAGAAAGCGAAGACGGTATCCGATGTATTCAGTCGTCTGTTGGCAGCAGGGCAGCGGCTTCTTGCGGTCATTCATAAGAACGAGGGCGGTGCCAATAAGGATCTTGCAAAGTTTGCAGATCAGATTAATTCCCTTTGTGATAAGTGGGATGTTTAATGCGGAGGAAATAAACTGTTATGAGCATGGCAGATGAAATATTTATCAATATGTGCAGAGACATTCTTGAAAACGGAACCAGCACGGAGGGGGAAAAGGTACGTCCCCACTGGGAAGATGGCACCCCGGCATACACGATCAAAAAATTCGGAGTGGTGAACCGATATGATCTTTCCCGGGAATTTCCGATTATGACTCTGCGCAGAACCGCACTAAAGAGCGCTACCGATGAGATGCTCTGGATCTGGCAGCAAAAGTCCAACAATATCAATGATCTGCACAGCCACATCTGGGATGAATGGGCTGATCCGGATGGTTCTATCGGGAAGGCGTACGGTTATCAGCTGGGTGTCAAGCATCAGTACAAAGAAGGGATGATGGATCAGGTGGACAGGGTCATTTATGATTTGAAAAACAATCCCTTCAGCCGCCGGATCATGACCAATATTTATGTACATCAGGATTTGCATGAAATGAATCTATATCCCTGTGCCTACAGCATGACCTTTAACGTGACGCAGAAAAAGGGGGAGGAGAGGCTCACCCTGAATGCCATTTTAAATCAGCGCTCCCAGGATGTGCTGGCCGCAAATAACTGGAATGTGGTCCAGTATGCGGTGCTTGTCCATATGCTGGCACAGGTCTGCGATATGAATGTGGGCGAGCTGGTGCATGTAATTGCGGATGCACATATTTATGACAGGCATGTTCCCATCATTAAGGAGCTGATTGAGAGAAAGCCCTATCCGGCTCCGAAGTTCCGGCTGAATCCGGAGATAAAGGATTTCTATCAATTTACAAGGAATGATGTGACGCTGGAGGATTATCAGACCGGCGAACAGATCATGGATATTCCGATTGCCATCTAAATGATCGGAAGGAAAACAAGCGCGAGCGAAGCAAGCAGGCGTAAGCGAGGAGAGCAAAATTATGAATTTAATTGTAGCAGTGGATGAAAACTGGGCGATCGGGAACAAGAACGAGCTTCTGATCAGTATTCCGGCGGATCACAAATTTTTTCGTCAGGAAACAACCGGAAAGGTAGTCGTACTCGGCAGAAAGACGTTAGAGACTTTTCCCCAGGGTCTTCCCCTTAAGAACAGGACAAACATTATTATGTCAACCAATAAAGCCTATCAGGTGAAGGATGCAGTTGTTGTTCATGACGTTGAGGAGCTTTTGGAAGAACTGAAAAAATATGATACAGAGGATGTCTATATTGTGGGTGGAGAAAGTGTATACAGACAATTGCTTCCCTACTGCGATGTGGCGCATGTGACCAAGATTGATCATGCCTATGCAGCAGATGCCTATTTCCCCAATCTGGATGAAATGCCGGAGTGGCAGATCACGGCAGACAGCGAGGAGCAGACCTACTTTGACATTACCTATCATTTTCTGAAATACGAGAGGAAGAAACAGCAATGAGATCAAGCAGATGGAAAGTACTTTCAATGGCAGTTTCAATGACATTGGCAGGAGCTCTTCTCCTGAGTGCCTGTGGGAGCGGTAAGAGTATTCAGAGCCCAGCTTCCGAAGGAGTACCGACATTAGAAAAGGAAGAACAAGAGCAAAAGCCCGAGCAGAAAGAGCCGCAAAAAGAAGAGTCGTCAAAGATACAGAAGGAAGAAGCAAAGAAAGAAGAGTCCGGTAAATCGGCGGAAAAGGAAGAACAGAAAGAAGAAATGGAAGAAAAGGAGACGAAGACAGCTTCCGGTATGGTGGTTCCGGAGTTGACAATAGCAGAAAAGGATCTTCCGTCCACAGAGGCAATGGAATTTGTCAGGTCCATGAAGGTGGGCTGGAATCTTGGAAATACACTGGAGGCGCATAACGGTACCAATCCGGGCAATGAGCTTTCCACAGAAACCTGCTGGGGAAATCCCAAGACAACCAAGGAAATGATTGATGCGGTAAAGGAAGCCGGCTTTAATACGGTGCGGATTCCTGTTACCTGGTTTAATCATGTGCAAAAAAACGAAGACGGAAGCTACATTGTCAGCAAGGAATGGCTTGACAGGGTGCAGGAGGTTGTGGATTACGCTTATGACAGTGGTATGTATGTGATTCTGAATACCCATCATGATGTGGCAGCCGATCATGGCTATTATCCGGATGAAGCGCATTATGGGCAGTCGGAGCAGTTCCTGAAAAGTGTATGGACGGCAATGGCTGAGCGCTTTCAGGATTATGATGAGCATTTGATCATGGAATCACTTAACGAGCCCAGACTCACGGGAACGGGCTATGAATGGAACTTTTCAGAAGGCGCAGCGGAGTGTAAGGAAAGCGCGGAATGCATTAACCGGCTGAACCAGCTTTTTGTAGATGTTGTGAGATCAACCGGCGGTAACAATGCAAAGAGGTATCTGATGGTGCCCGGCTATGCTGCATCACCGGCAGGCGCATTGTCAAAACAGTTTGTACTTCCCACCGATACGGCAGAAGGAAGGTTGATCGTATCGATTCATGCATACATTCCCTACCCCTTTGCCCTTCAGCCATTGAATGAGAATGGAGCCACGGATCGCTTTAACCTGAAGGCTACTGTAAATCCGGGAGAAATCAACAGAACTTTTGATCAGCTGTACATCAGATTTGTCTCCAAGGGTATTCCGGTGGTAGTCGGGGAATTCGGTGCCAGGAACAAAAACGATAACCTCCAGGAAAGAGTAGATTATTATGCTTATTATATTGCTGCCACAAGAGCAAGAGGGATCAGCTGTTGCATCTGGGATAACGGCATTTTCGGTGGCGATGGGGAGCAGTTCGGCCTGCTGAAAAGAGAATCGGCACAGTGGATTTATCCGGATATCGTGGAAGCAATCATGAAGTACGCTTAAGGCGTGGAATAATTACGCTTGAGGCGTCGATATACTACGCTTGGGGCGCGGAACTATTGACTTTTGAGATGAAAAGTATAATAATAAAAAAGATTTCTTAGAGTAGTAATTTAATAACATAAGAGGGAGCGCGAGATTATGGAAAAGAAAAATATTGACTGGGCAAATCTTGGATTTGGCTATATACAAACAGACTACAGATTTGTATCCAACTTTAAGGATGGAAAATGGGATGAAGGTGTTCTGACAGAGGATCCCAATGTTGTTATCAATGAATGTGCATGTGTTCTTCAGTATGCACAGACTATTTTTGAAGGTATGAAGGCTTACACCACCTCCGAAGGAAAGATCGTTACCTTCCGTCCTGACTTAAATGCCCAGAGAATGGCACAGAGTGCGGAGAGACTGGAGATGCCTGTTTATCCCGAGGATAAATTTGTAGAAGCTGTTCTAAAGACAATCAAGGCAAATGAAGCTTACGTACCGCCTTATGGAAGCGGCGCAACCCTTTATGTTCGCCCCTATATGTTCGGAAGCAATTCCGTTATCGGTGTAAAACCGGCTGAGGAATATCAGTTCAGAATTCTGACAACACCGGTTGGACCTTACTTTAAAGGCGGCGTGAAGCCGCTGACCATCCGTGTGAGTGATTTTGACCGTGCGGCACCGAATGGAACCGGACACATCAAAGCCGGGCTTAACTATGCAATGAGTCTCCATGCCATTGTAGATGCACACAAGCAGGGCTACGATGAGAATATGTATCTGGATGCGGCTACCAGAACCAAGGTTGAGGAAACAGGCGGAGCAAACTTCCTGTTCGTCACAAAGGATGGCAAGGTTGTTACTCCGAAGTCAAGCAGTATCCTTCCTTCCATTACAAGACGTTCTCTTGTACAGGTTGCCAAGGAATATCTTGGACTTGAGGCTGAGGAAAGAGAAGTTTATTTGGAAGAGCTTCCGGATTTCGCAGAATGCGGTCTGTGCGGTACCGCAGCAGTTATCTCACCGGTTGGAAAGATTGTAGACCACGGCAAGGAGATTTGCCTGCCCAGCGGTATGAGCGAGATGGGACCTGTTACCAAGAAGCTGTATGAAACACTGACAGGTATCCAGATGGGAACCATCAAGGCACCTGAAGGATGGGTTGTGGAAGTATAATAAATAAGTATTGCAAAGTGTTTTTTCTCTGTAAAATTATCCTATATAAAGTTTCCTATATGAATATGAATGTGAAGGGCGGCGCTTCGGTAGGAGCGCCGCTTTTTGAACCTCGATTTTCACGATGCACAGCGTGGGCCTAAAAAGCGGGGATCAAAGAAAACGGGGCTTCAAAGCCAATTTTGTTTGTTTATCGTGGGGCGTGGCAAGGAAGAGGAAACAAGCGGAAAAAGCCCCGCGCAGAAGCGGCGGGGCGTGGCAGGGAAGAGGAAACAAGCGGAAA
>JAUNDN010000008.1:0-18638 GCA_030526045.1 Bacillota bacterium
AGAAGAAGGAAGAGAAGAAGAAAAAGAAGGATAAAAAGGGAAAGGCTGCAGACACAGAGGGAGAAAATCCTGATGCATCAGAGAAAGAAGCAGAACAGGAGGATCCCAAGAAAAAAGCAAAAAGGGAAAAGAAGGAAAGGAAGAAGCAGGAGAAGCTATTACAAAAGCAGGAAAAACCCGTAAAAGTTTTGAGCAGGAGAAAACTGCTGGTATTAATTGCAGCCTGTGCCACATTAATTGCAGGACTGCTTTCCCTTAGCATGTTCCTTCCCGATTATGCAGATAAAAAAATGGCTCGAGAAGCCTTTTATATCGGTGATTATCAGAATGTATATGAGCTTCTTTATGACAAACGTATGAATGACAGTGATCAGCTGATCTTTAATCGGGCGCAGACGGTGCTCCGGCTTAAAAAGAAACTCAACTCGTACCGGAATAATATTGCCATGAACCGGGAAGTTGAAGCAATTGATGCACTGCTAAGGGGTGTTCTTTGCTATGCGGATATGCCTGAAGCAGATGAGTATGGTGTGAGAAAAGAGATTGATGCTGTTTATCAGGAAATTTGCAGTATTCTGGAATCCGCTTACGGAATCAATGAGGAGGAAGCAAAGGAGATCAATTCTTACGATGATGAAACATACACCAGACGGCTGTGCTCTATTGTAAACGGTACAGAGTTTGTGAAACCCGGAGAGGAGGAAGCTATTGAAAAACCGCTTCCGCCCCAGGATGTGCTGGAAGAGGAAGAAACAATCATCAGTTATGAACAAGGACAGGAATGAATATGACAGCAATTATTGATTATGATGCAGGCAACATTAAAAGTGTAGAGAAAGCATTTCTTTCCATGGGAGAGGAAGCGGTTATCACAAGAGACAGAGAAGTAATATTAGGCGCAGACCGGGTGATTCTTCCGGGGGTTGGATCCTTTGGCGATGCAATGGAAAAGCTGCATGCCTATGGTCTGGTGGAAGTAATCCATGAAGTTGTTCGTCGGGGGACGCCGTTTTTGGGAATTTGCCTTGGACTTCAGCTCCTGTTTGAGCGAAGTGATGAAAGTGACGGTGTGCCGGGACTCGGACTTCTTCCGGGAGAAATATTGAAAATTCCGGATACACCCGGACTTAAGATTCCACATATCGGCTGGAATTCATTGCGTTTTCCTAATAGAGGAAGACTGTTTGAAGGTATTCAGGTGGACGCATATGTTTATTTTGTACATTCCTACTATCTGAAGGCTGCCGATGAGGGGATTGTCACGGCTACGACAGAGTATGGAACACTGATTCATGCTTCTGTTGAAAAGGATAATATTTTCGCCTGCCAGTTCCATCCGGAAAAGAGCTCTGAGGTTGGACTTCAAATCCTTAAGAATTTTATTGGAATCAGCAAAAAGCAGGGAACGGAGGAATAAGTATGCATACAAAAAGAATTATTCCCTGTCTGGACGTAAACAACGGAAGAGTTGTTAAGGGAACCAATTTTGTTAATTTAAGAGATGCAGGAGATCCTGTTGAGGTTGGAAGGGAATATGACAAGGCCGGAGCCGATGAATTGGTATTTCTTGATATCACGGCATCCTCCGATGCAAGAGCAATTAAGGCAGACATGGTAAGAAGAGTGGCAGAGACTGTCTTTATTCCGTTCACTGTAGGAGGTGGCATCAGGACTGTGGAGGATTTTAAGATGATCCTACGCGAAGGCGCAGATAAAGTTGCAGTGAATTCGGCTGCAATTATGAATCCGAAGCTGATCAGTGAGGCGGCTGACAAATTTGGAAGCCAGTGTGTGGTAGTAGCCATTGATGCGAAGAGGAGAGCCGACGGGAAAGGCTGGAATATTTTTAAGAACGGCGGACGTGTTGATATGGGCATTGATGCCATAGAATGGGCAATGAAAGCAGACCAACTCGGAGCAGGAGAGATTTTACTGACCAGTATGGACTGTGATGGAACGAAGGCAGGATATGATATTGAGCTTACCAGAATGGTGGCAGAAAATGTATCCATTCCCGTCATTGCATCCGGTGGTGCAGGAAAACCGGAACATTTTTATGATGCACTGGAAGAGGGAAAGGCAGATGCGGTCTTGGCAGCATCCTTATTCCACTATAAAGAGCTGGAGATCAGGGACTTAAAGAAATACTTGAGAGATAAGGGAATATCAGTCAGACTGTAATCTCCTGAAAGAGGAATCCAAAATCATGGCTATGATAGACAACGATTGGCTTTTATGCCTGCAGGATGAATTTAAGAAGCCTTACTATAAAGAATTGTATCAATTTGTAAGGCAGGAATACAATACACGTGTGGTATATCCACCGGCAGATGATATCTTTAATGCATTTCATTTTACGCCCTTAAGTAAGGTGAAGGTACTTATACTGGGGCAGGATCCTTATCATGGGGAACATCAGGCACATGGACTTTGCTTTTCGGTACTGCCGGATCAGCCGGAGTTACCTCCTTCATTACAGAATATTTATAAGGAGCTTCAGGATGATCTTGGATGCTACATTCCTAACAATGGTTATCTGAAGAAATGGGCGGACCAGGGAGTGCTTTTGCTGAATACCGTTCTGACAGTTCGTGCACATCAGGCAGGTTCACACCAGGGAAAGGGCTGGGAACACTTCACGGATGCAATCATTCAGGCAGTGAATGAACAGGACAGGCCTATCGTATACCTGTTGTGGGGAAAACCCGCGCAGAGTAAGATTTCCATGCTGACGAATCCGAAGCATTTGATATTGACTGCACCTCATCCCAGTCCGCTGTCGGCGTACAGAGGCTTTTTTGGATGTAAGCATTTCAGTAAGACGAATGAATTTCTGAAGGAAAAAGGAATAGAGCCAATTGATTGGCAGATTGAGAATATTTGAAAATATTTTCCAATAAAACATATTGTATATAGGTTGACAAAGCATCGGAGACGTACTATAGTGTTCCTGTAAAGAACCACTAATCAGCTCCGGTGCTTTTTTATGCATCATAAGGAGAACTATGGAAGAGAACAGAGTACTAAGCGGGCTTGTTATGTTTGGACTTACCAGGCAGGAAGCAAATATTTATCTATGCTTATATCAAAACGGAGAATTGACAGGGTATGAAGTGGCGAAACAGACCGGAATATCACGTTCCAATGTTTACAGTGCTCTGGCAGGACTGACAGACAAGGGAGCAGCATATCTTGCACAGGGTGCTTCCAGTAAGTATGTTGCGGTCCCGATTGAGGAATTCTGCAAAAACAAGATCAGATACCTTAAGCAGGAGCAGGAATATCTTCTTAAGAATATTCCCGCTATGAAGGAACAGGAGATAGGCTATATTACCATCGAAGGCTATAAGAACATTTGGGACAAGATCATCAATATGATTCGTTCTGCGGATAAGAGAATCTATATTTCTGCTTCCTATCAGACAATTGAGAAGCTGATGAAGGAACTGCAAGATGCAGTAAACCGAGAAATTAAGCTGGTCATTTTATCTGATCAGACACCGAAGAACGAAGATCTTTTTCATGAGAGCACGTATTATCAATGTGAAAATCGCGGTACCAATTTAAGACTGATTATTGACTCCGCCTATGCGCTTACCGGAGAAATCACCGGGAGCAGGGACGACACCTGTCTGTATACGGGACAGAAGAATTTTATCAATGTCTTTAAAGATACACTTAGAAATGAAATAAAACTCACACAGCTTCAAGGAGGAGAAAGAAATGAATAAAGTACCATTTATCACAAAGGAACAGGCACAGGAGATCTCAAAGGTTTACCCTACGCCCTTCCATTTATATGATGAGAAAGGAATTCGTGAGAATGCAAAGGCGGTAAAGGAAGCATTTGCATGGAATCCCGGATTCAAGGAATACTTTGCAGTAAAGGCAACGCCGAATCCTTATTTAATCAATATTTTAAGGGAATATGGGTGCGGATGTGACTGTTCATCGCTGACGGAGCTTATGCTCAGTGAAGCAATGGGCGTTTCCGGTTCTGATATTATGTTTTCATCCAATGATACCCCTGCTGAGGAATATGCCTATGCAGCAAAGCTGGGTGCAATCATCAATTTGGATGATATTACCCATATTGAATTTGTAGAGAAAATTCTGGGAAAGCTGCCGGAGACCATGAGCTGCCGCTATAACCCGGGCGGTGTGTTTAAGATGAGTAATGGCATCATGGACAATCCCGGTGATGCGAAGTTTGGCTTTACGACTGAGCAGATGTTTGAGGGCTACCGTATCCTCAAGGAAAAGGGAGTGAAGAATTTCGGAATGCATGCGTTCCTTGCAAGCAATACCGTAACCAATGAATATTATCCCATGCTGGCAAAGGAGATGTTTGAACTTGCTGTTAAGCTGGAAAAGGAAACCGGTGCGGACATTAAGTTCATTAATCTTTCAGGAGGCGTAGGAATTCCTTATAAGCCCGATCAGGAACCCAATGATATTCGTATAATCGGAGAGGGTGTACGTAAGGTATATGAGGAGGTTCTGGTACCTGCCGGAATGGGCGACGTTGCAATTTATACAGAGATGGGGCGCTTTATGATGGGACCATATGGGCAGCTGGTTACCCAGGCAATCCATGAAAAGCATACACACAAGGAATATATTGGTGTGGATGCCTGCGCGGTAAATCTGATGCGGCCTGCTATGTATGGCGCTTACCATCATATTACCGTTCTCGGGAAGGAAGAGTCCTGCTGTGATCATAAATATGATGTAACAGGTTCACTTTGTGAGAACAACGACAAGTTTGCGGTGGACAGAATGCTCCCCGAAATTGAAGTGGGAGATTATCTGGTCATCCATGATACAGGGGCACATGGCTATGCAATGGGATATAACTATAACGGAAAGCTCAAGTCCGCTGAGCTTCTTCTGAAGGAGGACGGAAGTGTACAGCTGATCAGAAGAGCAGAGACCCCGAAGGATTATTTTGCAACCTTTGATAATCTGGACATCTACAATAAATTTCATTTTTAAACTTGCCAATAACAGCCGGGTATGGTATTATATTACTCGGCTGTTATTGCTTATGCCGGCGTGTCGGAATGGCAGACGAGGCAGACTCAAAATCTGTTGTGGGCAACCACGTGTGGGTTCAAGTCCCACCGCCGGCAGTATAAACCTTAAGGCACTCATTATGAGTGCCTTTTGTTTTGTACACCTTTCGGTGCAGGTTCCAAACATTTACTTACAGCACCGAGGTAGTGATTTACTTTAGGGCATTTTTAGTGTATATTTATTAAGGTGAGCAGATAGATTTGCGAAGTAGTGAGGAACCGGCATGACGTGTAAAGAAACGGAAAAATTGATTCCTCTGTTCCTTATGGATGATCTTAACACAGATGATCTTCGGGAATTTATGGAGCATATAGACGAATGTGATGACTGTAAGGAAGAACTTACGATTCAGTTTCTGGTAACAGAAGGTATGATCCGGCTGGAATCCGGAAATGTGTTTGATCTCCAGAACGAGCTGAAAGCCCGGATGGATAAAGCAGAGCATACGCTGAAGGTTCGTGAGAGCATGCAGTGGTTTTTATATGCGCTGGAAGGACTTGTTGGAGTTGAAATTATTACTTTGATTGCATTATTGATCTTTCTGTAAAGGACGGAGACGGTGGAGAAGCTATGAAAAAACTTGTTTTGATAGATGGGCACAGTATATTAAACAGAGCCTTTTACGGAGTACCGGACTTAAGTAACAGTGCCGGGCTTCATACGAATGCTATTTATGGTTTCTTAAACATTATGTTAAAGATTCTGGAAGAAGAACAGCCCGATTATCTTGCGGTTGCATTTGATGTACATGCGCCAACCTTCCGGCATGAAATCTATCAGGCATATAAGGGAACCAGAAAGCCGATGCCCGAAGAACTGCGTGAGCAGGTTCCGGTGATGAAGGAAGTTTTAACGGCTATGGGAATCAAGATTATGGAAAAGCCGGGGCTGGAAGCAGATGATATTCTCGGAACGCTTGCAAAGCGCGCAGAAAAGGCAGGAATGGCGGTGTCACTTGTCTCAGGAGACCGGGACCTTTTACAGATAGCAACCGATCAGATTAAGATCAGGATTCCCAAAACGAAGGGCGGGAAGACAGAAATTGAGGATTATTTTGCTTCTGATGTGGAGGCAAAGTACCAGGTAAATCCCATTCAGTTTATTGATCTGAAAGCACTGATGGGAGACACGGCAGACAATATTCCGGGTGTACCTAAGGTGGGAGAAAAGACAGCTACAGAACTGATGGTACAGTTCGGATCACTTGATAATATCTATGCCCATGTGGAGGAAATTACCAAAAAGGCAATTAGAGAATCATTGATTGCCAATAAGGATCTGGCTGATTTAAGTAAAACCCTTGCTACGATAAATGTAAACAGTCCTTTTGAATTTGATTTTGAGGATGCGGTTTTAAAGGATTTTTATACAGAAGAGGCTTATGTTCTTTTCAAAAAGCTTGAATTTAAGAATTTACTTGCTAAATTTGAAAAGGGCGTCTCAAACGACAGCATTACATCAGGTTTTCAAGTAATTGAAGAATTGAGTGAGGCAGAGAGTATTTTTGAGAGGTTACTTCAGGACAAAGATAAGGAGATCGGCTTTGCGGTTCTGCGTGAGAACGATAAGACCGGTTTTGTGGGAATTGCAATTTCCCCTTCGGATGAGAATAGTTATTTCTTGAAGTGCGGTGGCTTTCTGACAGAAGAATATCTGCAAGATAAAATGAGAAGGCTTGCGAAGGAATGCAGGCTTGTCTGTGCAGATATCAAAAGCACTTATGATATGCTGGAGTGCGATGATACGGAACGTTTTTTTGATATTATACTTGGAGCATATCTGCTGAATCCGCTGAAAAATGATTATACTGTAGCCGATGTTGCAAATGAACAGCTCGGACTTCTGATTCCCGAGCGTGGGCAGCGTTTTGGAAAAGCTTCTCTTCTGGAAGCATGGGAAGAAAAGCCCGAGGAATTTAAAGAATATGCCTGCTTTCTTGCCTACGTCAGCAGGGTGGCAACTCCTGTTCTTAGAGGCAAGCTGGAAGAAGCAGGAATGCTGGAGCTGATGATGCAGATGGAGATGCCGCTTACCTATGTGCTCTATGACATGGAAAAAGAAGGCGTACTGGTGAAGCCGGAGGAACTTAAGGCTTACGGAGAAGCATTGGCTGGCAGAATCAGTGAACTGGAGCAACAGATTTACCAAGGCGCAGGTGAGGAGTTTAATATTAATTCCCCTAAACAGCTTGGTGAAATTTTGTTTGATAAATTGGGCCTTCCCGGTGGTAAGAAGACGAAAACCGGTTATTCTACCGCAGCGGATGTTCTGGACAAACTGGCGGTTGATTTCCCTTTGGTGGCTGACGTGCTTGAGTACAGAGGACTCGCTAAACTGAAATCTACCTATGCAGACGGACTGTCTACCTATATCAGAGAAGATAGAAGAATTCATACAACCTTTAACCAGACTATTACAGCTACCGGCCGAATCAGTTCGACAGAGCCTAATCTGCAGAATATTCCCATGCGTACAGAGCTCGGAAGAAAGATTCGAAAGGTCTTCGTACCGAAACAGGGCTGTTGTTTTACGGATGCGGATTATTCACAGATTGAGCTTCGCCTTCTGGCACATATGTCAGAGGATGAACAACTGATCAATGCATATCGTATGCATGCGGATATTCACAGAATCACAGCCTCTCAGGTATTCCATATTCCTTTTGAAGAGGTGACGGACTTGCAAAGAAGGAATGCCAAGGCGGTAAACTTCGGAATTGTGTACGGAATCAGCTCTTTTGGTCTGAGTCAGGATTTAAGTATAACCAGAAAGGAAGCAGCAGAATATATTGAACAATACTTTGCAACCTATCCGGGAGTGAAGCGCTTCCTTGACTGTTCCGTTTCCGAAGCGAAGGATAAGGGCTATGTTACAACTATGTTCGGGCGTAGAAGGCCGGTTCCGGAGCTTAGCTCCAGTAATTTTATGCAGCGCTCCTTCGGAGAAAGAGTGGCAATGAATTCCCCCATACAGGGAACTGCCGCTGATATCATTAAGCTTGCCATGATCAGAGTACATCGCAGATTGAAGGAGGAGGGGCTTAAGTCCAAGCTTATTTTACAGATCCATGATGAACTCTTGATTGAAACCTACGAGAATGAAAAGGAACAGGTGAAGCGGATTTTGGAAGAGGAAATGGTTCATGCAGCTGATCTTTCCGTTAAGCTGGAGATTGATCTGCATACAGGCTATGACTGGTATGAAGCGAAATGATTTTTGGAAGGTAATGAACCGTAAAGGAAGATGTCAGGACACAACATGAAAGTAATCGGAATTACAGGCGGAGTAGGGAGCGGGAAATCCGCCCTTCTCTCATACATAAAAGGAAAATATGACTGCGAGATCATTCTGGCAGATGAGGCGGCACATCGGGTAAAAGAGCCAGGACAACCCTGTTATCAGAAACTGATAGAGCTTTTGACGGATGACATTCTGAATGAGGATGGCACAATCAACAAGAAGGAAATGGCAGCCAAGATCTTTGAGTCAGATGAACTTCTTGAAAAGGTAAACGCAATTATTCATCCGGCCGTAAAGGAAATGGTTCTTCAGGAAATTACAAGGCTTAAGAAAGAAGGAAATACCTGCTTCTTTTTTATCGAAGCGGCTCTGCTGATTGAATGCGGATATTTGAACATTGTGGATGAAATGTGGTATATTTATGCAAGAGAGGATATCCGCAGGAAACGCCTTAAGGAGTCACGGAATTATACGGATGAGAAAATTAGTGCAATCATGGATTCCCAGCTGAAGGAAGAGGAGTTCAGAAAGTATTGCAAGGTGGTAATTGATAACAGTGGCAGTTTAGAAGACGCTTATGAGCAGATTGACAGGGAATTGGGGGAAGCTCATTGATGGAAGGAATGAGATATAAAGGACAACTGGTATTCGGTCTGGATATTGGGACAAGAAGTATTGTCGGTACGGTAGGTTATAAGAGCGGTGATCGATTTGTTGTGGTTGCACAGCGGACGAAGGAACATGAGACAAGAGCCATGCTGGATGGGCAAATTCATGATATTCAAAAGGTTGCAGACACGATTGCGGATGTCAAGCTGCAGCTTGAAAATGCAATTGGAAGAAAGCTTACAGAAGTATGTATCGCCGCGGCAGGTCGTGTGCTTCGAACAGTGACAACTCATGTAGAGTATCCTTTTTCTGCTGACAGGGAAATAAACAGAGAAGATGTTTACGGTCTGATTGCAGCCGGCGTAGAAAAAGCTTATCAGGAATTCTTAGACAGTCAGAATGAGGAGGATGTTAAGTTTTACTGTGTTGGTCATTCGGTCGTAAGATTTTACTTAAACGGCTATCCGATGGGAAATCTGGAGGGGCACAAGGCACGGACAATCGGGATTGACCTGATTGCAACCTTCCTGCCGGATGATGTGGTAGATGGTCTGTATAAGGCAGTAGAGCTTGCAGGACTGAATGTAAGCAGCCTGACACTGGAGCCGATTGCGGCAATACAGCTTGCAATTCCTGAGCGCTTTCGCATGCTGAATATTGCACTTCTTGATGTGGGAGCAGGAACCTCCGATATTTCCATTACCAATGACGGCTGCATTCTGGCGTATGGGATGATTCCCATGGCAGGGGACCTTCTGACAGAGACGATTGCAAAGCATTGTCTTGTTGATTTTGCAACGGCTGAACAGATTAAACGTGATGCAGGAATGATGGAAGAAATCTCTTATATGGACATTATGCTGCTTCCGCAAAAGATCGCCAGTGAAGAGGTAAAAAAGATCACTTCTGATGTGATTAATGAAATGGCATCCCGTGCGGCGGAAAAGATAAAAGAGTTAAATGGGGATAAGGCGGTAAGTGCGGTATTTGTTGTAGGCGGCGGCGGGAAAATGCCCGGCTATACCGAAGCGATTGCTGAAAAGCTTGGAATAGCCAAGGAACGTGTTGCACTGCGGGGCGAGGAGGTCATGCAGCAGATTGTTTTTGAAGAGGAAGTAGTGAAAGACAGTCTCTTGGTTACTCCGATCGGAATCTGCCTGAATTTCTATGAACAAAGTAATAACTTTATCTTTGTAAACTTTAATGAAACAAGGATTAAGATTTATGATAATAACAAACTGACGGTGGCAGATGCAGCCATGCAGGCACAATTTCCCAATGACGGGTTATTCCCGAAACGTGGTAGTGCGTTGAATTTTACGGTTAACGGGAAACAGAAAATGGCAAGAGGGCAGCTTGGCGAAGCAGCAGTTATCACAGTGAACGGAGAACCTGCCGACATCAATACGCCGATCCACGCAAATGATATGATTAAGGTTGTTGAGTCAACGGCTGGGGAACCCGGGCATATGACGATTGGGGAATTGCCGGAAATCACAGAAACTCTTGGGATCTTCGTGAATGAAAAGAAGGTGGAGGTACCTAGATTTGCAAGTGTAGGTAAAGTCCTTCAATCCGGTTATTATGAAATTCAGGAAGGAGATGAGATTGAAATCCTGAATTATTATACGGTTTCTCAGATTGTGGAATTCATGGATGTGATTCTTGATCCTCATATGAATGTGTATGTCAATAATATGCTTGCCGATCAGGATACACCGGTATATGAGAACTTTTCTGTGGTATGGACACTGGAGAACATTCCAAATTCCACGGACACCTATCTGAATTCCGAAGACGCTTATCCGGAAGCGGAAGACGCCTACCCGGAAGCGAAAGATGAAAAATTGTTGCATCTGATGGTGAATCAACAACCGGTGACGCTGAAGGGAAAATCAGAATATGTCTTTGTGGATGTTTTTGAGGAAATCAATTTTGACCTGACGAAACCCAAAGGAAAAGGAATTGTGACGAACTTAAACGGAAGGCCTGCACAATATATGGAGCCTCTTCATGAGGGGGATATCATTGAAATTTACTGGAATTGAGGTGCTAAATGAGACTTTGCAGCATAGCCAGCGGGAGCAGTGGGAACTGCATCTATGTTGGCTCTGATACAACACACTTACTGGTGGATGTGGGGATCAGCGGGAAGCGGACAGAAGCCGGACTTAAGGAACTTGACCTGTCCATGCGGGATATTGACGGCATTTTTATTACCCATGAACATGCGGACCACATTGCAGGGCTGGGGGTGCTTGGAAGAAAATACGGAATACCCATCTATGCAACAAAAGGAACTATAAATGCAATTAAGAATTCAAATGCCGTAGGGGAACTACCGGATGAACTGTTTTGCCCGATCAGTGCGGATGCAAAAATTGTGATCAAGGATCTTGTCTGCAATCCCATGAAAATTTCTCATGATGCGGCTGAACCGGTGGCATACCGGATACAGCATGGAAAAAAGAGGGTTGGCATCATAACTGACCTGGGTAATTATAATGATTATACGGTAGAATCCCTGAAGGGAATGGATGCCCTTTTGCTGGAAGCGAATCACGATGTAAATATGCTTCAGGTAGGTCCTTATCCCTATTATTTAAAACAACGTATTTTGGGAGATAGAGGACATTTATCCAATGAACGTGCAGGGCAACTCTTATGCAGCCTGCTTCATGATAAGCTTCAGTCAGTAATGCTCGGTCACCTGAGCAAGGAGAATAACCTTCCGGAATTGGCATATGAGGCTGTCAGGGTGGAGGTTACCATGACAAAGCTTAAGGAGAAGGAGGAAGGAAGCGTACACACGGATATAAAGACCTCGGATTTTCCTATGTATGTAGCGTCCAGAAGTGAGGTTTCACCGGTGATTCATATTGCTTAATTTTGAAAAGATATTGAATTAAAATACAGCCTGAAAGGCAGAAATGAGGAGTCAAATGAATAAGACAATTATTACGGTAGTAGGGAAGGACACAGTCGGTATTATTGCAAAGGTATGTACCTATCTGGCAGAGAACAGGATCAATATTCTTGATATTTCACAGACCATTGTCCAGGGATATTTCAATATGATGATGATTGTGGATACCAATGCAATGGATAAGCATTTTGGTCAGATGGCAGATGAAATGAAAACGCTTGGCGAGAGTATCGGTGTTGACATTAAGTGTCAGAAGGAAGAGATCTTTGATAAAATGCATCGAATATAGCAAAGAACTGAAAAACAAAAAGCAGAGGTAAGTTTAAAAATGATTAATTTATTTGAAGTAGTAGAGACCAATGAAATGATTACCAAGGAAAATCTGGATGTCCGTACGATTACCCTTGGAATCAGTCTCCTGGACTGTATTGATGCAGATATTCAAAAGCTCAATGAAAAGATTTACCAAAAGATTTATAATGCTGCAAAGGATCTTGTTCAGACAGGAGAAGAAATATCCAGGGAATTCGGTATTCCGATTGTTAATAAGAGAATTTCCGTCACGCCGATTGCGCTGGTAGGAGGAGCTGCCTGCCGGACGATTGAGGATTTCGCATCTATCGCCAAAACTCTGGATCGTGTGGCACATGAGGTGGGTGTAAACTTTATTGGTGGCTATTCGGCGCTGGTATCAAAGGGAATGACTCCGGCGGATGAACTTTTGATCCGTTCCATTCCGCTTGCACTTTCATCCACAGAGCGCGTTTGCAGTTCTGTGAACCTTGGTTCTACCAAGACAGGTATCAATATGGATGCTGTAAAGCTGATGGGAGAGATGGTTAAGGAAACAGCAGAATATACCAAAGAGCAGGATTCTCTCGGATGCGCCAAGCTTGTCGTGTTCTGCAACGCACCTGATGATAATCCTTTTATGGCGGGAGCGTTTCATGGTGTAACAGAAGCGGACAAGATTATTAATGTTGGTGTCAGTGGTCCCGGTGTTGTTAAGACAGCACTTGGCAAGGTTCGCGGTGAGAACTTCGAAGTGCTTTGTGAGACCATTAAAAAGACAGCATTTAAGGTGACTCGTGTAGGACAGCTTGTGGCACAGGAAGCATCGGCAAGACTGGGCGTTCCGTTTGGAATCGTGGATTTGTCTTTGGCACCGACACCTGCTATCGGAGATAGTGTTGCAGATATCCTCTGCGAGATTGGTTTGGAGTATGCCGGTGCACCCGGAACCACGGCAGCGCTTGCACTTCTAAATGATCAGGTGAAGAAGGGTGGTGTCATGGCGTCCTCATACGTGGGAGGCTTAAGCGGAGCCTTTATTCCGGTCAGTGAGGACCAGGGAATGATCAATGCGGTTGAAGCAGGTGCATTGTCAATAGAGAAACTGGAAGCTATGACTTGTGTCTGCTCGGTAGGACTTGATATGATCGCAATCCCGGGAGACACGAAGGCAACTACAATATCCGGCATCATAGCAGATGAAATGGCAATTGGTATGGTGAATCAGAAGACAACAGCGGTGCGAATTATTCCGGTTATCGGTAAAGGAGTAGGTGAAACAGTGGAGTTTGGCGGACTTCTTGGGCATGCGCCAATTATGCCAGTCAACCGGTTTTCCTGTGATGATTTTATTAACCGGGGTGGAAGGATACCGGCACCGATTCACAGCTTTAAAAACTAAATATTTGGCAAGTTCGGTTCAGAATGATTCTCAAAATCTTCTGAACCGCTTTTTATTTGTCCTGAATATTTTTTGGAAATATATTTATGAAATATTAAGATTCACGATGTTGTTCCCCACTATATAGTATGCTATAATTTGTATGCACAATGAAATGAAATACAAGATTGTGAGGTGCATGATGAAAAAGGGGAAAAATAAGGGATTATTTCAAATTGCTTTATTTGCGATGTGCATCACGATTTTAGCGTCGGGATGCGGAAAGAAGGACAAGGGAGAAAAGGAAGAAAAAGAATTTGCATATGTTGCTGAATATGCACAGCTTGATGTGAAATGTGAACATATAGCCCAGACAGTTGCCGCCGGTGATGTTCTGTATATGGCTGGATCTTCCTGGAATGAGGAGACTGAAATCGGCACAAATTATTTCTATAAATATAATATGCTTGAAGGAACTTTGGAACTCCTTCCGCTGGATGTAAGTGAAAACAGTTATATTAACGGCATGGCAGCAATGAAAGACGGAAATCTTGCTATCGTTGTTAACAATTCGACCTACGACGTGGATGAGAATGGTGAACCGATAAACTGGCAGGACTCTATGGAAATGTGGAAGGTTTCCGGCGAGGACGGAACAATGATGGATTCCATACCGATGGATGGAATTCTGGGAGATGAAAATACCTACATTAATAGTATGTGCATTGATGGACAGGGAAATTATTATCTGTGTAATGGTGATTCCACTATCTTTGTGTTGAACCCACAGCTTGAGAAGCTTTGTGAGATCAATTCCGATAACTGGATCAATCAGATGGTCTCCTCCAAAGAGGGAGATGTATATGTCACTTCTTACGGAGAAACGGGAATGGAGATACGTAAGATTGATCCAGATACAAAATCGCTTGGCGAAAAGGTGGAAGGTATTTCGGATGGTTACGGTGACAGACAGTTTTTCACCGGCTTAAGTAAGAGTTTTCTGGTCGGAAAATCAGGAAAAATGTTCAGCTTTGATCTCTCCACGGGTACGGAGGAGGAATTGTTTGACTGGCTTAGTGTGGATGTCAACAGCGATTATCTGAGTGCTGCAGGAGAACTGTCTGATGGGCGTATTTTTGCTGTTATCAATGATTACAGCGAAGAGAACGATAAGACAGATCTTGTTTTTGTGAAGAAGGTAAAGGCATCTGAAGTTGCTGCGAAGGAAGAAATTACCTATGGTGCTATGTGGGTAGATTATAATTTAAAGAAAAATATTATATCCTTTAATAAGACAAATGACAAATACCGGATTGTTGTGAAGGAATACGGGTCTGACGATTACCAGACAGGGCTTACCCAGTTTAATGCGGATCTTACAACAGGAAAATGTCCGGATATCATCGATCTTTCTTCCATTAATTATTCCCAGTATGCAAATATGGGGATTCTGGAAGACCTGTATCCCTATATGGAAAAGAGTGGCTTAAAGAAAGAGGATTATCTTGAAAATGTTCTGCATGCGTTTGAGGTAGATGGCAAGCTGTTTGGAATCACGCCTCAGTTCTATGTGACGACAGCAATGGCAAAGGCTTCCAATGTGGGAAATGTGGATGGCTGGACCTTGTCAGAAATGCTGGATTTCGTGGAGAAGCAGGATCCGGAAAATGTGTTTGCTTACGGAAACAGAAGTCAGATCTTTTATTACTGTATATACAATAATATAGATGAATTTATTGACTGGGAGACAGGGAAATGCAGCTTTGACGGAGAGGATTTTATCAGAACACTGGAATTTGCGGCTAAATTCCCCGAAGAACCAAACTATGATGACGAAGAGGGGATATCAGCAAAATTACGTTCAGACAAGATTCTGCTGATGCAGGGCAGTGTCAGCTCCGTGCAGGAATATCAGATGATGAATGGTCTGTTCGGGGAGCCTATTGCTTATGTGGGATTTCCAAATAATGAAAGAAAAGGGAATCTGATCCAGACGACCGGCGGCTGTATGGGAATTTCCTCTAAATCAAAGAATAAAGAGGGGGCGTGGGAATTTGTGAAGGGCATCCTCTCGCAGGAGTATCAGGATTCCCTGATTCAGGAGCATGGAGGCTGGGGCTTCCCTGTGAAGAAATCATCTCTTGAGAAACAATTTGATCTTGATATGACGCAGGAATTCTATGAGGATGAAAACGGAAATCAGATTGAACAGACAAAGACAACATGGGGCTATGACGATTTTGAGATGGAGATTTATGCAGCGACAAGGGAAGAAGTTGAAGCGGTAAGAGAACTTCTGATGTCGGCACAGAAGCTTTCCGGAAATGTGAATGAACAGATGATGAATATTATAACAGAGGAAACGGAAGCTTTCTTCAGCGGACAGAAATCCGCGGCAGACACAGCAGGTGTCATTCAGAACCGAATTCAAATTTATGTGAATGAAAATAGATGATTGATGTGAGGAAGTGCAATGTTTTTTTCCGTAAAAGAAAAGTTGAAGAGCGGAAAAAGCGGCAGTAACCGGAGAACACGCAGAGGGAAGCGGATATCAGTGCTATATCTGCTTCCCAGTGTTATTGGGGTACTGTTGTTTTTTGTACTCCCCTTTTTGATTGTTGTGTATTATTCTGTAGTGGATAATCCAATCAATCATGAGTTTGTATTCCTTGACAATTTTATTATGGTCTTTCATAATGCAGCATTTCAGCAGGCAGCGAAAAATACAATGATGTTTTCTGTAACCGCGGTGCCGCTTGCTGTGATCTTATCATTGCTCCTTGCAATGATGCTTGAGAGTAAAATACCGTTTCAAAGCCAGTTCAGGACCTTTTTCTTAAGTCCCATGATGGTACCGATTGCGTCTGTTGTTCTGATCTGGCAGGTACTGTTCCATTATAATGGTATGATGAATGAAATAATCGGCTGGTTTGGCATTAATAAGATTGACTGGCTGAATTCATCTTACGCGCAGGTAGTGATCGTGGTTTTATTTCTTTGGAAAAATCTGGGCTACAACATGATTCTCTTCATGGCTGCACTTAGCAGTATTCCGAAGGATATTGTGGAGGTTGCAGTGCTGGAGAGCGCTTCGCCCTTTCAGATATTCTGGCATATTAAGCTCAGATATATGTCCTCGACCATTCTTTTTGTTACAATAATGTCACTGATCAATTCTTTTAAGGTATTTAGGGAAATCTATCTCCTAAAGGGAGACTACCCGTACGATACCATGTATATGCTGCAGCATTTTATGAATAATACCTTCGGCAAGCTGGATTATCAGAAAATGTCAGCTGCGGCCATCATGATGGCTATTGTGATGGTGATCATTATCGGCATTCTGTTTTTGACCGAGAATTATTTCGGAAAGGATGTGGAGGGCTGATGAGAGAGAAAACGGAGTATAATAGCAATAATGCAGTAGCTTTGGAGCGTTGGAATCGCAGCGTAAGAAAGAAAAAGAAAATAAAGCACACAAGGCAGCTTGTACGAATTACACTGGTTACAATGGTTGCTGCATGGTTTGCTTTGCTGTTCCTTATGCCGATTGTTCTTACCATTACGAATTCCTTTATGTCGGCATCGGAAATCTCTGCAAATTATGGGCAGGTGTTTGCAACGACGGATACGGGTGGAAAGGTATACATTGCCGAAAAGGTAAATTTGAAATTTATTCCGGATATGGTCTCCTTCAGCCAATACATTACCGTGCTGTTTAAGAGCCCTGAATATCTTTTGAAATTTTGGAATTCAGTGATACTTGTTGTCCCTATTGTTGCCTTTCAGCTTCTGGTTGCCGCCGGAGCCTCCTTTGGATTTACAAGGTACAGGGGAAGAATTAAGGAAATTATTTTCTTTGTTTATATCATTTTGATGCTGATGCCTTATCAGGTTACACTGGTTCCCAATTATCTGGTGTCTGACTGGCTGAACATATTGGATACAAATTGGGCGATCTGGCTTCCGGGAATCTTTTCCCCTTTTGCGGTATATCTGCTTACCAAATACATGAGAAGAATTCCGGCTTCGGTTATGGAAGCGGCACAGATTGACGGTGCAGGGGAGTGGCAGATATTCAAAAAAGTCTGCATGCCGCTCTGTAAGGGAGCAATGTGCTCAATAGCAATCCTGATTTTTATTGACTATTGGAATATGGTGGAACAGCCGCTTATTCTTTTGTCAGATCCGGAAAAGCATCCGCTCTCCGTATTTTTGTCAAAGATTAATTCCGGGGAGATCGGACTGGCATTTGCGGTTGCAACGATTTATATGGTACCGCCTATTTTGGTATTTTTATATGGGGAAGATTATCTGGTGGAAGGAATTACCTACCAGGGAGGAATTAAGGGATAAGGAAATTAAAAGGAAAAGGGAAGGAACTGATCATGAACGAGAAGGATACGAAGAAAAGAAGAGAATGGGTCAAAAATGCAGCAATCATTTTTTTGACAGTCATGCTGATTTTAACCTTTTTTTCCAATACCATTATGAATTATTCTCTGCCTGAGGTGGCAACGCAGTATGTACAAAAAGGAACCATCACCGCAAAGGTGCGGGGTACCGGAAATGTCGAGGCGACTGATCCCTATAATGTTATCGTAAAGGAAACACGTGTCATTTCTGCTGTAGCAGTTAAGCAGGGAGATACAGTGGAAAAGGATCAGATCATTTACTATCTTGAAGATGCGGAGAGTGATGAACTGAAAAAGGCAGAAGATGAATTGGAAGAGCTGCAGCTGGCTTATATGAAGGGGCTGTTCGGCAATAATGTGTCTTCTGATGTGGTCAGCAAGGTGGCAAGCGGTAATACAGACGGATTTACAGCCCTTCAAACCAAGGTGACGGATATGCAAAATAGGCTGGAGGCTGCTAAGGAGAGGGTGAAGGAATGTCAGGATAATCTGGATGTCTTATCTCTTCAAAGTACGGTCAACACTAATAATTCGACTGTCAATACAATCCCGGAAGAAAATGAAGTGTCAAATGCCACTACAAAATTGGAGGATGCGCAGACACAGGAGACGAATGCCCAGGCTGCATTTGAGAGAGAAAAGACAGATAAGATAACTGAAATCAATAATCAGATTGCGGAAAAGAAAAATCAGATTTCGG
>JAUNDN010000008.1:18648-64954 GCA_030526045.1 Bacillota bacterium
CGGATTTGGAAACATTGATTGCAAATGCACAGAAGATGTCTTCCGAAAGCACAAGCGGAGCCGAAAGCTCATCAACTGCTTACACCATGGCAAAAAAGGAACTTGATCGGAAAATAAGTGCATTAGTTAAATTGGGATTAAGTGAAGGAATAACTTCCGAAGAAGGAATAAAGAATTGGTATAGTTCCATAAGTTGGGGAGAATTAACAGATGAAAAACAGAAAGCGCTAGAAGCAGCATATGGTGAATATCGTGTTGCAGTTGACAATTATAATAATATTGTAAGTACCTTAAAGGATTACGGAAGTCACCAGGGGCAGCTTGAGCGTCTGGAAGCATTAAAGGATGAGCTTACCGCACTGGAAAGTAAGCTGGCGAAGGTGAGTGGAATGTCTTATACCCCCGGAGACAGTGTTGAACAGGCGAAGAAGCGCCTAAACGAAGCTACAACTATTCTTGATGAGAAGACAGATGCTAACAAGCAGACCTCAGTAGCATATCAAAACCGGATTGCCAATGCGGAAGCCGCGCTGAAAACTGCCCAGGCGGTTTATGACCTTTTGAAGGAAGAACAGACTGTGATGCTCTCCGACATCAATGCAGAACTGGATCTTGCCAAAGCGAGCAAGGACATTTCGGAGAAAGAAGAAGAGATCGCCAAGCTGAAGGAGAAGTCCATGGGAGCGGCAATCAAGGCTCCTGTAGCCGGAACGATAGTTTCCATGACTTATGTGGCAGGAGAAACCACGAAGCCGGAGGAGGCTGCTGCGGTTATTCAGGTAGACGGAAAGGGCTTCACCCTGACGATACCGGTAACCAATGAGCAGGCGAAAAAGGTTCAGGTCGGCGATGTGGCAGAGCTGCAGAATTCATGGTATTATGAAGATGCACAGGTGATCCTTTCGGCGATCAAAGCTGATCCCGATAATCCGGGACAAAAAAAGCTCTTGGTATTTAATGTGACCGGTGCGAGCATACAAAATGGTCAGTCTCTTAGTATTTCCGTGGGACAGAGGAGCTCGGAATATGAATTTGTCGTGCCAAACAGCGCAATGAGAGAGGATAATAATGGCAAATTTATTCTGATCGTGGAATCTAAGAGCAGCCCTCTTGGCAACAGATACATTGCGACAAGGGTGGACGTTGAGGTGTTGGCATCTGACGATAACAATACGGCGATTTCCGCACCGCTTTATGGATATGAGTATGTGATAACAACCTCGACCAAGCCGGTTGAAGCCGGAAAGCAGGTCAGACTGAACGAATAGTAAGAAATGGAAAAAGGAGACATGAAGTGGATTCTGGAGTAAAGAATGTTTTTAATAGATTTTCTGTGAAGCAGATTGTTTGTTCACTCATGGCAATCCTGTCATTGCTCCTTTTTTTCATCCTGACAATCTGGTCTTCTAAGAAAATTAAGGCACTGGATTCCCAGCAGGCGGCTGCAAGATGGGATGCGGAAGGTGGAAGTGCGCAGGTGAGCTGCTTCTTTTCAGAGGAAGTAACAGTGGATGAAATGCAGCTTACAGGCTTTAAACTCGAACTGGAAAAATCTTTAAAAGAAGTACTTTCAGCAGAGGAGTATTCAAATGAAAATGGCAGGCGGCTGATCATTGATGCCTATAGTTCAATGGGGAAAATCACTCTCACAAGTGATAAAGGGTCGCTGGAAGCAGATGCAGTGGGAATTGGCGGAGACTTTTTCTTCTTTCATCCACTAAAATTGGTGTCCGGAGGATATTTTTCGGGAGAGGATCTGATGAAGGATTCCATTATTATTGATGAGGAAGCGGCATGGCAGCTTTTTGGCTCCAGTGATATTGCAGGACAATGTGTTCTGATCAATAATGTGCCGCATTTTGTGGAAGGAGTCATTAAGCGGGAAGAAGGGAAGCTTGCAAAACGTGCAGGACTTGATAAAACGATTGTCTATGTCTCAAATGAGAGTCTGAATGCTTATGGAACCGGAAAAGGAATCAGCACCTATGAGGTCGTTGCACCTAACCCGGTGAAGGAATATGTTTACAATAAAGTGAAAGAAAAAATTGGTGTAAAAGAGGATGACATGATTGTGGTGGAAAATTCCTCCCGGTATTCGGCTGAAGCATTGATTCCCGTGATTCTGGATTTTGGAATGCGTTCTATGCAGCATACGGCAGTCAGGTTTCCCTATTGGGAGAATATGGCCAGAGGCTTCGAGGATATGAGAGCGCTGGTCTTACTGCTTCAATCTATTTTGCTTTTGATTCCTATCGTGATAATGATTTCTTTTCTTGCCATAAAATGGAAGCAGAGGACATTCACATGGAAGGATGTTGGAAATAAAGTGATAGATTTCAAGGAGAGAAGCATACAATATTTACGACGAAAGAAGGATCATCATAAAGCGCAATAGGAGGGGAGTATATGAAAAAAAGAATTATTTTGATTGGCTTCATACTGATTTTGGTATTTGGCATGACAGCATGCAAGCGCAATGGAGAAAAGGACAATGCTAAGAAAGAACAGTCAAAGGACTATGTATATCGTGTGGAAGAGATATCAATGCCTGAAGGTGAATCTGTGCAAAACATCAGTCAAGTAATCAGAATAAAGGATTCCATCTATGCATTTGGATACGACTGGTCTGATGAGGGTGATAATTATAAAATCAAATTTTATGAGATCATGGAGGATGGAACGCTAGGGGAGCAACATTTGATCGAGGTTGAGCAAGAAACGAGCTATAACTCTTTTGCACCCGCCGCAGACGGAAATTTGTATTGCATAAAAAATAAATACTATGTTTCGGTGGAAAATACAGAGGAATATATAGACGAGTACTACCTTGTTAAGATTACATTGGATGGAGAAGAACTCTTTTCGACAAAGCTGAATGATATTCCGCAGTTACAGGAATTGTATGAAGAAAATGGATATTTTAATGTCTACAATCTGATTGCTGTTGATGACTCCGTTTATGTATCCTGTATGGGAGCGTACTGCCGATTTGATTCCAATGGCAACTTTGTTTCGATAGCAAAGGGGCAGGATGGACAGAATTCTCTTGATCTGGATGGTGCCAGCCTTCTTCCCATTTCTGACGGAAGAGTGATTGCAACGATCTATGGTGAAACAGAAATGTCTCTTGCCTTAGTGGACATGGAGACCTTTACAATCAAAGAAGAATATCAGTTGCCGGGATTGAGCTATAATTACAGCTTTTATGAAGGAATCGGTTATGATCTTTATCTGACTGACAGCTATGGTGTTTATGGCTATAATCTGGGTGACGAAGCGATAACAAAGCTGATGAGCTTTATTGATTCAGACTTTGCTTTTTCCTGGATCGGTAATATCCTTCCGATCAGTGAAAAGGAATTTTACGCAACCTATGATGATATGGAAACGGGCAAGTCGGTTATAGCAAAGTTCATAAAGGTTGATCCTTCTGAGGTGAAGGAGAAGCAGATCATTACTTTGGCAATGGCATACTCCGACTGGACCGTTCGAATGCAGGTGATTGAATTTAATAAGTCAAATGAAACCTATCGAATTGATCTGCAGGATTATTCTGCCCTTTATTCGACGATAGAGGATTATTCTGCAGGAATCAGCAGGTTAAATACGGACATTGCATCAGGAAAGGTACCTGATATTATTTTGCTGGACAGCAGTATGCCGATTGACAGCTATATCAGCAAAGGACTGTTGGAGGATTTGAAGCCATATATCGAAAATGACAGTGAACTTGATATCAATAACTTTATGCCAAATGTGATAGAGGCCTATTCCGTAGATGGCAAACTGTATTCTCTTGTGCCGTTCTATAATATACAGACTCTTCTTGCAAAGAGTGCTGACGTGGGGACAACACGGGGCTGGAGCGTTAAGCAGGCGTGTGAGCTTTGGGATTCCAAACCCGAGGGAACAGAATTCCTTACAGGTGTCGACAGGGAAAACATGCTGCGTAATTGTATGAATATGGCGGGAAGTCAGTTTATTGATTGGGAGAGCGGAAAGTGCAGCTTTGACAGTGATGACTTTATTCAAATGCTTGAATTTATTAATCGTTTTCCGGAAGAACTTGGGGATGATTATTTTACAGATTCTTATTGGGAGAATTATGATACCATGCTTCGGGATGGAAAAGCATTGACTTCTATCCAGTATCTTTCTGATATCAGAAGCTTTAATATAGCAGAAAAAGGAAACTTCGGAGAAGATATTACCATGATTGGTTTTCCGGCTGGCGATGGAGACGGTTCTGCAATTATGCCGGGACTTCAGCTTGCTATGTCTGCAAAATCTGCAAAGAAAGAAGGCGCATGGGAATTCCTTAGAAGCTTTCTTGTCGATGAATATCAGGAGGATATTTATGGATTCCCTATTAGCATTAAAAGGCTTGAGGAGATGAAAGTGGAAGCAACACAGAAGCCCTATTACACGGATGAAGACGGTAACAGGATTGAATATGATGACACCTGGTATGTGAGCGGTGTGGAAATAAACATTGATCCGATGACCAAACAGGAGGCGGAAGAATTTGTGCAGGAGCTTTACACATTTACACAACCATACAAGACAGATGAATCACTTTTTGATATAATACAGGAAGAGGCATCTGCTTATTTTGCAGGTCAAAAAAGTGCTCGGGATGTTGCATCCATTATTCAGAGCCGGGCACAACTCTATGTAAATGAAAACAGATAAATAAAAGAAGATAAGTAAAAGCAGATACAAAAGAGGTGACTAATGGAGCAAAAAATCAAAGGAAACAGTATTTTCTGGTCATTACTTAAGTTGAATATTATGCCAATCGTAATTCTGGCAGTAATTATTACTTCATATAGCACCACAAGATTTGCGACCTCCATGAATCAGGAGGTAAAGAACGGTCTGGTTGATCTCTGCAATACAATTACTACCATTTATGATTCACTTTATGAAGGAGAGTATCATGTTGTAGAGCAGGATGGGGCGATCTATATGCTGAAGGGGGAACATCTGCTGAACGGGAATTCGGATATTATTGATTCGATTAAGGAACAGACAGATGTGGACGTCACAATTTTTTGTCAGGATACCAGAGTGCTTACTACCATAATGGATGAAAATGGAAACAGAGCAATCGGCACAATGGTAAGTGCAGTTGTAAAGAGAGAGGTTCTGGAAGCCAAACAGGCTAAGTTCTATCCGAATGTAATGGTAGAAGATGAAAAGTACTTTGCCTATTATTCACCGATTATTGACACGCAGGGTGAGTGCGTTGGAATGTTCTTTGTCGGTAAACCATCTGATGAGGTGGAACAGCTTGTCCTTAAGTCAGTCAGTCCTATCATTCTGATAGCAATATTTACAATGATTTTGGCCGGTTGTGTGACAATCCGGTTTTCAAAGCAGCTTGTAGATGCAATACGCAAAACAGAGCACTTTTTGGAGAAAGTTTCGCAAGGAAATCTTCATGCCCAGATTGATTATTCCGTTCTCCATCGTAAAGATGAATTGGGAGAAATGGGACGATATACTGTCAGAATGCAAAAAGCATTACGGGAGCTTATCGAGCAGGATCTCCTTACAGGGCTGAACAATCGAAGAAGCGGAGAAAAAATGCTCAGTCAACTTTGGCGTGACTGTGAAAGGGAAGGGTGCTCGTTCTGCATTGCAATCGGTGATATTGATCATTTTAAGCATGTGAATGACACATATGGTCACGCATGCGGAGATGCAGTGCTTTCCCAGATATCTACTGCAATGAGAAGACATATGAAAGGTAAGGGATTTGCGGCAAGATGGGGAGGCGAAGAATTCCTGCTTGGGTTTAAGGATATGGAGCTTGCCGAATCAGTTGCATCTTTAGAGGTATTCCTTGATGAAATCAGAAATATGGTAATTGCCTATTCTGATGATGTCTCTGTGAGTGTCACAATGACATTTGGTATCGTGCAGGGAAGCACTGATAGCAAGATTGAGCATATTATCAAAGATGCGGATGATAAACTCTATTATGGGAAGAATAATGGACGAAATCAAATTGTTAAGTAAATATGTCCATCAAATTCCTGAAAAAGAGTTTCTTCCTGCTTACGCATAAAAATTGTCAGGGATTCTTCCTGAAAACAAAGCTGAAACTTTATACTCCCTACGCTGGAATCAATAACATGAACCTTGATATAAAGTGTTCCGTCCGGAAGCCATGCACCGCTTGCTGCACATTTGAAATCATAGATAGGTAAGATGCCTGATACGAGAAAGCCCATGCCGAAATCAATATGATATTCCTGATTCTCGTAAGTAAAGAGCAAGTGACCGATAGTGTTATCACTGTCGGTTTTTTCTTTTTGCCCTATCTTCGAAAAAGAAATACAGACATTGCTATATCCCTTTTTCCCGTAGCTAAAATGAAATTCCTTTCCGTTTATCCGGTTCATGACAGGAGATTGTAATGAACCTGCTACAGGTGAAATCGCAAGTCCAAAGAGAGCTTCTGTATAGGAAGAATAAGTGTCTTGGTGAACCGGCAGATCAGTACTGCTTATGTATGGAAGAATTTCTTCGTAAAGGGCATCATAAATCTGTTGGTTTCCGCCTCCGATTCCCTGCGTATCTGCGGTAGTGACGCAGATCAAATCATATTCGGGAAGAAAGATGATCAGCTGTCCTCCCATGCCATAGCAGGTGTATCCACCCTGCTCATTGCGCCAAAACTGAAGACCGTAGCCGGCAGCTTCACCCTTAATAGGCGCAGATACACAGGTATCACTTAAATTTGAGGTGGCAAGATGAATGTATTGCGCAGAAAGAAGCTGCTTGCCGTTGATTTTTCCCTTGTGAGCAATAAAATAGCCAAATTTAAGCAGGTCCATAGATGTTGCAACAAGGCCGGTGCCCCCCATGGAAGTCCCGAAGGGATCTTTTAACATATAGGAATCCTCAGACAGACTAAGAAGAGAAAGCTTTTGCTTCAAATAATCCAGCATATCCATACCAGTAAGCTTTTCCACCAGAGCACAGAGTGTGTGCGTAGCAGAAGTATCATAATGAAAGATAGTTCCCGCAGGATGCGTTGGCGGTGTTATGAAAAAGCTTTTTACCCAATTGACGGAAGGATCCCTTTTATAGGTAGTCTGGGCATGACAGGTACGCATCATCAACATATCACGGATTGTCATGGAAGACAGAAAAGGATGAATGTTTTCAGGAAGAAATTCAGGAAAGTACTTCACGATCGGATCGTTGATAGAAAGCTTGCCTTCCTCGGCAAGAAAACCAATTGCTATAGAGGTAAAACTTTTACTGATAGAAAACATGCGATGCTGAGTTTGAGCATGGCAGGGAGCGTAATAGGCTTCTGTAATTAATTTGTCATGATGCAGAATAAGAAGACTGTGCATGGGAATCTGACGGGCTTCAAGTCTTTGAACCATATTGATAATACAAGTCGATGGAATCCCGGTGCGTTCGGGCATTTCTTTTTCAAAAGTCAACATGCTGATTTTCCTCCTGTGAACTGTTGGTTTATATAGGTATCAGTACTGAAAAATTGATATTTTTATTCTATCAACATATTATTTTTTTTGCAATGTGTAAGGGCTTACATTGGAAAATATTAGATCAGCTATAAAAAAAGACAAAAAAAGTGGCTTTTTTCAATTATTATTCTTGCAAATCGTACTATGATATGATATTATCCTCTTAGAGATGTGAAAGCACTTACATTTCGTATAACTCATATATTATTTAAGGAGGTTCTTATGAAAAAGAAATTAGTTTCCGTACTTTTGACGGCTGCTATGGTAGCTTCATTAGTAGGCTGTGGTGGTTCTAAGGAAGAGGCACCTGCAGAAACAACAGAAAAGACAGAAGCATCTGCTGAAAAGGCAGAGACACCCGACGAGAATGCAGAAGCACCTGCAGAAAGCTATCAGCTTGACAAGATTACCATGGTAGTTAATGGTACACTTACAGCAACAGTAGACAACGGACAGGCAGATTTTGAAAAGCAGTGGGAAGATGCAGTAGGCGTTGACCTTGAAATCCAGCAGCTTGACCATTCCGGTTATGTAGATGCAGTTGGACGTCTTTTCGCAGGTGGCGATTATCCTGACGTTATCATTATGAGTGCAGATATGTATGCACAGTATGCTCCCACAGGACTTCTCTGGGACATGACAGAAGCTTATGAAAATGCTGATTTCCAGGCAAGAATGGCTCTGCCTACAATCAACGAAGCACTTAAGAAGGATGGTAAGCTTTACGGCTTCGCACCTACTTACGGTAACGGATGTGTTACATATGTTAAGCAGGCTTGGTTAGATGCAGTTGGTCTTAAGGCAGAAGACATTAAGACCTATGATGATTACTACAACATGTTGCTGAAGTTCCACAATGAAGATCCTGATGGAAACGGTGTAAACGGCGATACCTACGGTGTAGTAGCTGCCGGCTTTGTTGGAAACGAAGCTCCCTATATCAACTACTTGCCTGAGTTCTGGCAGGATGCTTATCCGGCACTTGTACAGGATGCAAACGGTACATGGATTGACGGCTTCCAGACAGATGCTACCAAGGCTGCACTCTTAAGATTACAGCAGGCATATGCAGATGGCGCAATCGATCCCGAAACCTTGACAGCTTCCACCAAGATTGCACGTGAGAAATGGTTCTCTAACGATCAGACAGGTTCAGCAGGTGTATTCACATACTGGGCAGGTTCCTGGTATCAGACACTGACAGATAACCTGATCAAGAATGAAGTTGATGAAAATATTGTTCAGTTAGCTCCTATTGCAGAAGTTGGCAAATACCTCAACAGAGAAGCTCCGGTTTGGTGTATCATTGATGACGGTGACGGCGACAATGCTCGTGAGCAGGCTATCTTTGATGCATTCATCGAGACTATGATGGATGGAGATGTTGTACAGACACTCTGGACCTATGGTGCAGAAGATGTACACTGGTCTACAAAGGCTGAATCCTTCGTAACTAACCCTGATGATCCTGAAAAGAAGAAAGAATACAGCTATGAAGATGGTGTATTCCACTTAAAGCCTTCACCGAACGACCCTAACTCCTTATGGAAGAAGAATCACCTTGATCCTGCATTAGTTGTTTGTCCTCTTACAAACGGCTATGTTGATCAGAGCGAACTTGCTGTAGCAGGTAATAAGTTCTTTACTGAGAACTGTGTAGATGCTCCTATTTCACCTGCATCTGAAACTTATACAAATGAGTCCGGTACGATTTACGATGCTAAGCTTGCTGTTATCACAGAAGTTGTTGTAAACGGTGGTGATGTAGATGCTGCTATGGAGACATATGTATCAACAGTTGGAAGCATTGTTGACCAGTGCTTAAGCGAACTGAATGCAGCAGAATAATCTAAGGCTGTTAAACTAATAAGTAATTTAGGATGGCTGCCCTGTCTGATTTGCGACGGGACAGCCATTCATAAGGAAATAAACAATCTGCTTTTGTTATTTATGTACATTTTTTTAAAATATAGGATGTTTTTGTTGTGAAAAATGTGCTATAATTGTTTTGTCAAGGCGTTTGCCGCTTTGCACTGTATTTTCTGGCCGTTGCTCTGGCCAGCTTCGAATATGAAACATTAAAGTAGGAAAGGAAGAGAACGGTATGAAAAAGAAAAAGCAAGCAGTCATGACGTCTACAGGTGTACCGGTACGGCAGAAACCGTTAAGCCTTCGCATCTGGAACCACAGAGGATATTACATAATGTTCCTGCCGGTTCTGATCTTCTTGATTATTATGAATTACTGGCCGATGCTCGGTATCAGGTATGCATTTTACGATTACAAGCCGGTAGGTGAGCCGGTGTTTGTGGGATTGAAGCATTTTGAGAAAATGTTTTCAACAGATGCTTTCTGGGTGGCCTTCAAAAATACACTTCAGCTGAGTATTATGAAGCTGATCCTCACCACATTTACTTCTGTAATTGTATCGATCTTTTTAAATGAAATGGGAAATTTATTTGCAAAGAAGACCTTGCAGACTATTATATATTTGCCTCACTTTATGTCATGGGCAGTAGTTGCATCCATCTTCAGCTTGTTGCTTTCCCCCTCCAGTACCGGTATGGTAAACGGATGGCTGAGAGATTTGGGAATTCTTGCACAGGATGCAAAGGGAATTTATTTCCTCGCTGACTCCAAGATGTGGAGACCGATTTTCTACCTGATCAATATTTGGAAGGAGACCGGTTGGGGAACCATTATTTTCCTTGCGACGCTTTCGGGAATTAATCCGGAGTTGTATGAGGCCGGTGATATTGACGGTGCGACACGTATGCAGAAGATTCGTTATATCACACTGCCGGCACTTGCAAATACGATCATTACGGTATTGATTCTGAATCTTGCTAAGGTTATGAATATGTTTGAATCGGTATTTGTTTTGTACAACAATGCGGTTTATGATGTATCCGATGTTATTTCTACATACATTTATCGTCAAACATTCGCAGTTGCTTTGCCGAACTATGGTTATTCCACCGCGGTGGGTCTGTTCAAATCTCTGGTAGGGTGTTTCCTTGTTCTTGTATGTAACTGGGCAAGTAAGAAGACACGTGGCCGGGGCATTGTATAGGAGGTGTGATCATGGCAAAGACTAGCGCAGTTTATACAAAGAAAAAGAATAAGATTAAATTATTTGATGTAATTAATTATATTGTATTTATTATTGTAGGCCTGATTGTTTTGATTCCGATCTGGAAGGTGTTAATAGATTCCTTAAATGCGGTTGGTGTTTATCAGTTCAGACTTTGGCCCAGTCACTTTACTCTTGATGGTTATAAGACAATTATTAAGACTAATGCCTTATATCAGCCCTTTTTTAATTCTGTGATTACAACGATTTTGGGAACCTTGCTTGGTTTGGTTTTGTCTACCCTTGGAGGATATGTGCTGGTACAATTTGAAATGCCCGGTCGTAATTTTCTGGCGTATGTACTGTTGTTTACCATGATTTTCAGCGGTGGTATGATTCCTGAATACCTGGTAATGAAGCAGTTGGGATTGGTTAACAGCATGTGGATTCTGGTTGTAAAGCATGGTATCAATGTTTACAATCTGGTACTGATGAGAAACTTCTTTGAAGGAATTCCGGGAAGCCTTTATGAAGCAGCCAAGATTGACGGATGTTCCCCGATGGGAATTTTCTTCAAAATTGTACTTCCGCTTTCCAAGGCAGCTTTGGCATCTATTGGTCTGATGTTTGCAGTTACCGTATGGAATGACTATTCAACGGTTAAGATTTACATTACAGATCCTTCCCAGGTTAACTTCCAGTATAAGCTAAGAAACATGATCATGGATGGTGATACCCCTGTTACAGCGTACAATGTATCACAGACAACGCTGTTTAATGCTGGTATCATTGCAGCAATTCTTCCTTTCATGGTTCTGTATCCGTTCCTGCAGAAGTATTTTGTTAAGGGCGTGAATATCGGAGCTGTTAAGGAATAATTTAGGAAAGATGATGAAAACAATTTTTTGGGCAGGAGATTCTACTGTACAATATAATGACATCACGACCTATCCTCAGACAGGAATCGGTCAGGTATTTCACCTGTTTGTCAAACCTGAAGTGAGAATTTCCAATCATGCAAAAAACGGGAGAAGCACTAAAAGTTTTATTGATGAGTCCAGACTTCCGGTAATTTATGATCAGATAACAGAAGGAGATTTCCTTTTCATTCAATTTGGTCACAATGATGAAAAGAAAGCAGATCCCGTAAGATACACGGAACCCTTTTCAGAATTTAAGATTAATCTGGGTAAGTTTGTAAGCGTTGCCAGGAACAAAAAGGCATTTCCGGTTTTGATTACGCCTCTGGAGAGAAGATGCTTTACGGATGACGGTGTTCTGGGAGCGGGAGAACATGGAGATTATGTGAAGGCAATGAAGCAAACGGCAGATGAGCTTGCCGTACCGCTGATTGACCTATATAGCATGAGCCGTGATGAACTTGAGAAGGCAGGAACAGAGAAATCCAAGGAATGGTATATGCATTTGCCAAAGGGAAAATATCCGTCCCATCCGGAAGGGCTGATTGACAATACGCATCTGAAATATGAAGGAGCAGTCAGGTATGCCGGATGTATCGCAAAAGGATTGAGAGAACTTGGTGGCAGATACAGTGAACTATTGCTTGAAGAAGCAGTAGAATAAAAGGTTAATAAAATGGCTTGGGAGTTGATCCTAAGCCATTTTGTGCAAAAATGTTAAATATTTCCATGAAAGGAAGGTGACGAGAAATATGGATAGATTGTGGAAGGCTGATTTGAAGAACGGTACATTTCAAAACCCGATTCTATTTGCTGACTATTCAGACCCCGACGTGATCAGAGTAAGGGATACATTTTATATGACAGCATCCAGCTTTAATTATGTACCCGGTTTACCGATTTTGACCTCTAAGGATCTGGTAAATTGGAAGCTGGTCAATTATGCTATTGAAAAAATTGATTATGATAACTATGATGTTCCGCAGCATGCAAAGGGCGTATGGGCACCTGCTATCAGGTATCATGGTGGAGAGTTTTATATCTATTACGGGATGCCGGATGAAGGCATTTTCATGGTAAAGACAAAGGATCCTCTGGGCAAATGGGATAAGCCGGTGCTTGTGCTTGAAGGGAAAGGATTGATTGATCCTTGCCCGTTTTGGGATGAAAATGGATCCGCATATATCATTCACGGATATGCAAAGAGCCGTATCGGATTTAAGAGTTATCTGGGCATTTTTTCGATGTCACCGGAAGGAGATAAGGCAGTCGGTGATGATAAGCTCCTGTATAATGGTGTAGTTACACAGCCGACGATCGAAGGACCGAAGGTTTATAAGAGAAATGGCTATTACTATATTTTTGCTCCAGCAGGCGGTGTGAAAACAGGCTGGCAGACGGTGCTGCGGTCAAAAAGTATTTACGGTCCATATGAAGAGAAAATTGTGATGCATCAGGGGAGTACGGATGTGAACGGACCGCATCAGGGAGGCCTTGTAGATACAGTTTCCGGACAAGAATGGTTTCTCCACTTTCAAGACAGGGGATTGTATGGAAGAATTGTTCATTTACAGCCGTTGGTGTGGAAGGAAGACTGGCCGGTTATCGGAATCAATCCGGATGAAAACGACTGTGGAGAGCCTTGTATCGTGTATCCAAAGCCGGATGCAGGAGCAGCCCGGGAGGTTTGCTATCTGGAGGCTTCAGACGATTTTGAGGGAGAAAAATTGAATCTTATGTGGCAGTGGCTCGGCAATCCCAAAAAGGAATTTTACAAGTTGGAAGAGGGGAAGCTTCGACTGTTCTGTCTGAATCCGTCTGGCAGGAAGGAAGCAGTTCTTTGGGAAAATGCCAATGTGCTGACTCAGAAATTGATATGCCCTTATTTTGAGGCAATATGTTGTTTTGAAACAACGCATTTGCAGGAAAATGAGCAGGCGGGGATGGTGATGATGGGAGGACACTATGCCTATCTTAGTGTTAGAAGGAAGGATGGAAGAAATACATTTGTTTATGGGCAAAGCTATGATACAGCAGAAGGTATGCGGGAAAATGTAGAAATACTCGGTATACTTATGGAAAGTAGCAAGGCATACGTTAGATTCCGGATGGAAAGAAAGGATGATTTGCCACAATTTTTCATGGATTATTCTGATGACGGGATTCATTTTACCAATGTGAAAACAGATTTTATGCCATCCGATCATACCTGGGTCGGAGCCAAAGTCGGATTATTTGCCAATGTCCTTGAAGAAAATGAGAAGGGCGGCTTCGCTGATTTTGATTTTATCCATGTGACAGCAAGGGAGGACTGAGGATGACTTTACAGGAAGCGATTCTAAGTAAAAATCTGGAAGCGGTAAAACAAATTTTGACGGAAGACCCTCCCCGAATAGATGACAAGGATGAAAATGGAGTGCCACTTTGCCTGATTGCTGCAGCTACTGGTTCCTTTCCGATTGTGAAATATATTGTAGAGTATTCCAGAGCAAGCATGAATACAGTAGATGAGAAGAACCGGAATATTCTTCATTATGCTGCAATGTCGGGAAATGCCGAGCTCGCACGATATCTGGTCGAGAAGGTTGGAATAGATATTACCTCGGGAGATAAGAATCTGATTACACCGTATCAGATTGCTTATGAAAATGGATATGAAGAGCTTCTTGGTTATTTTCAGGAAAAGGTTCAGGCATCCTATCAGGAAATGTACCATAATCCGATTCGGACAGGGATGTTCCCTGATCCTTCGATTGTGCGTGTAGGTGAAGATTATTATATGGTGAATTCCTCCTTTATTTTCTTTCCCTGTATTCCCATTTCGCACTCAAAGGATTTGATTCATTGGGAGATAATCGGTCATGCTATCACGAATCCTAAATGGGCATATCTTGATGAACTGGAAGGAGGAAGAGGATACTGGGCTCCCGATATCTCTTATGACAATGGGACGTTTTATATTACGGCTACCTACAGATTGAATGATACTGGAACTGTTTACAGGAGACAGATAGTAGTCTCTTCCGATAAACCGGAGGGACCCTACAGCGAACCTGTTTTTATTGAGGAGGATGGGATTGATCCGTCTATTTTCCATGAAAACGGAAGACACTATATGCTTCTCAACAGAGGTGCAAGAATTTTTGAGCTTTCATCTGACTGTAAAAAACAAATTTCAGAGGCAAAGCTTCTCTATTACGGAGATTATAAACGAGCACCGGAGGGTCCTCATCTTTTAAAAAAGGATGGCTATTATTATCTGTTCCTTGCAGAGGGCGGAACAGGACCGGGACATCGCATTACCGTTGCAAGAAGCAGGGAACTCATGGGGAATTATGTGCCATGTCCTTATAATCCTATTATGAGACAGACGGATGAATTGGCAGGTATTCAAAGATGTGGTCATGGAAAGCCGGTGTGTACGCAAAACGGGCAGTGGTATATGGTATATTTGTGCGGAAGGATGATCGGAGAAGGATACAGTATTCTTGGAAGGGAAACAGCTTTGGATCCTATCACATGGACTGCGGATGGCTGGCCAATAGTCAACAGTCTGAATGGACCGAGTGTGCTTCAGAAAAAACCGGATCTTCCCGAATGGAAACCTGTGAAAAAAAAGAACGAAGATTTTGTGACTCCAAGACCACCGGAAGAGGGTGCGGTAAATTTCAGGGATGATGTTTTACTTCTTAAGGGAAGCAGAAAACCACTTGGCAGTGTTGATGCCAGAAATATCCTGTTGAGAAGACAGACCTCTTTCTCGTTTGTTGCAGAAGTGATCATGAAAGTACCCCGTCTTTGTGAAAACCAGGAATGCGGTATCACCTGCTATTATGATGAAAATACATGGGTATGTTTTTTTGTTTCCAAACAGGGAGAAGAGTATTTTTTCCGGGTAAAAGAACATATTGGCACAGAGGATATTTTACATGAGAAAAAAAGATTGGATAATCCTGTAGATAAACGGTATGTGCTTGGGGTGGATACAAATTATTTGAATAGAAGATTTTATTATAGACCTGAGAATATTGAAAAAGAAAAGCAGGGGATGCCACAGACCGAAGTTACTGTTTCTGAGCTTCCCTGTGTATATTATCTCTGTGATGAAGGAATCCGCATGGGCAAACGATTTACAGGTGCCATGGTGGGAATGTATGGATATGCCGGAGATAAAGAGTTGTGTACGGAGTTTCAAAAATTTGAATACCGGGATCTATAACTGTATTTTGTATGGAAAATGGAGAAAGGCATTGCACAATGAAAAAGAAGGTAAACAGAGAATTGCTTCTTAACGGAAATATGATGAAGGCAATTTTGTCATTGGCAATTCCCGTGGTAATTAACAGTTTTCTGCAGACAATGTATAATCTGACGGATACCTATTGGCTGGGACGTTTGGGAACAGCTGAGCTTGCAGCTATCAATCTGGTAACTCCTGTACAGAATATGGTGATTAACTTCGGATCGGGAATTACGGTGGCAGGGGCGGTGTTGATCTCACAATTTTTAGGTGCAAAAGAAGACAAGGAAGCACGAAGCATGGCAAATCAGATATTTGCCTGTGCCATAATCTTTTCATTCTTTTGTACTGCAGCAGTATTCATGTTTACGCCCCATATTGTGACATGGCTTGGTGCAGATGGGGAAACTCTGCTGAATGCAAAAACATATTTACAGTTGGTAATCCTTGATATGCCCTTTCTCTACATAGTGAACATATACGCAGCCATCAATCAGGCTCAGGGAGATACCATTCGTCCTATGTTTCTCAATCTGTTTGGTATTACACTGAATATGATTCTAGATCCGCTTCTGATGGTTTTAGCTCATCTGGGAGCTGCCGGAGCAGCACTTGCAACTGTTGGAGCAAAAGCAGTTCCGGCAGCGATTGCTCTGATTTTGCTCAGTAGAAAAGAAAAGGATGTTTATCTTGATTTAAGGAGACTGAAATTTGAAAGAGAGAAATTAAAGAGCATTCTGGTGATCGGACTTCCGACTGCGATCGGCGGAAGCACCATGCAATTTGGCTTTCTGTTAATGAGCAGAAATGTTTTTCGTTACGGAACACAGGCTATGGCAGCATATGGTATCGGCAACAAGGTAAACGGACTGATTACACTACCTTCTAATGGGATAGGTTCTGCTGTTGCGACAATCGTAGGACAGAATGTAGGGGCAAAACAGTATGAGAGAGCACAGCAGGGATACAAGCTTTCAGCCGGAATCAGTGTGGTCTTTCTCTTTGTGGGAGGAATGATTCTTTCAAGGATGCCCATCTCCACAGCAATTGTAAGTTTTTTTTCGGATGACGCTGAAGTGATCAGTATGGCTGCAGATTTCTTGAGTATTATGGCATTTTGGTGTTTTACGAATGGTGTTTATAATTCTTCAATGGGATTATTTCAGGGAAGTGGGCATACAGAAGTGACAATGATCATTGATGCATCAAGACTTTGGATTTTTCGTTTTGCAACTTTATATGTTTGTGAAATCTGGCTTCGTATGGGCGTAAGAAGTGTTTGGTATTCGGTGGTCATCAGTAACGGAATTTCCGCAGTGCTTCTCTGGATTGTGTATATGACCGGATATTGGAAAAAAAAGAGGGTATAGAAAATCCTCTGTGGACATATGAAAAAGAGTCCACAGAGGATTTTTTGATAATCTGTATTATATCTCTTTTAAATTGAAACCGAAATATTTAACAGCATTGTTGTAAGATATTTCTTTTACGATTTCGGACAGTGTATCCATATCTGCGGGAAATTCACCATTCTCGACCATATCACCGATCAGATCACAAAGGATTCGACGGAAATATTCATGTCTTGTATAAGACAAAAAGCTTCTGGAGTCAGTCAGCATTCCAACGAAGCCGGAAAGATTTCCGAGATTTGCCAGGGAAAGCATCTGATTTTTCATGCCGATTTTGTGGTCATTGAACCACCATGCACTTCCCTGCTGAATCTTTGCAACAGCAGTGCTGTCCTGGAAGCAGCCAAGAATGGTGCCGATTGCTTCATTGTCGTTGGGGTTCAGACTATAGATGATTGTTTTCGGAAGCGTATCATTCTGAATAAGGGCATTCAGGAAATCTGCCATTTGAGCAGAAGGCGCATAATTATTAATACAGTCATAACCGGTATCGGGCCCAAGTTTTTCAAACATTTGCTTATTGTTATCACGCTTGCAGCCGTAATGTAATTGCATCACCCAGTTACGTCTGCTGTATTCTCCACCGACAAACAACATAAATGCTGTTTTGAATTTTAATTCTTCTTCACGGGTTACAGGCTTACCTGATAAACGACTTTCAAAAATATGTTCAATTTCTTCATCGGAAGCAGGGACATACATAACATATTCCAGTGCGTGATCTGATACGCTGCATCCCATGGAAGCAAAAAAGTCCATACGGTTCTTTAAGGCTTCCTTTAGAGCAGAAAAGCTGTTTATTTTGATGCCACTGACATTAGAGAGCGTATTCAGATAGTCAGGATAATCCGGCTTTTCGACGTTCATTGCCTTGTCGGGACGCCATGCAGGCAGAACCTGAACCTCAAAGGTGTCGTCTGCAGCGATGGCATCATGCCATTCAAGAGAGTCTATCGGATCATCTGTGGTACAGATTAAAGTAACATTTGATTGTCTGATCAGGTTGCGTACACTCATGGAAGTCTGGGATAGCTTTTCGTTACAAAGATTCCAAACCTCCTCAGCTGTATTTTTGTTTAGGGTTCCGTGATAACCAAAATATCTTTGGAGCTCTAAATGACTCCAGTGATAGAGTGGATTACCGATTGCTTTGCCCAGAACCTCAGCCCATTTTAAGAATTTTTCCTTATCGGATGCATCACCGGTAATAAAGTGTTCGTCTACACCACAAGAGCGCATAAAACGCCATTTATAGTGATCGCCGCCAAGCCATACCTGAGTAATGTTGTCAAATTTTCGATCCTGCGCAATTTCCTTTGGATTGATATGACAATGATAATCCAGTACGGGCGTTCTCTCAGCGTAATCGTGAAAAAGACGCTGGGCAGTGGGGGTGGATAAAAGGAAATTTTCATCCATAAATGGTTTCATTGGTAAGTACCTCCTGAAATTATTTTAATTTTGTTGTTGCCTTGTGAACCAGTTCGCCGGAGAAAATAGTTTTTTGCGGCATTTCTTCTCCGTTTAACGTTCCGATACAGGTTTTGACCAACTGAGAACAAAGCGTTTCCAGATGGTTATCGATAGATGTGATTTCCGGATCACTACAGGTAGTGAGAAGGGAATTGTTATATCCGATGACAGATAGGTCATCCGGAATGGAACGATGATGAAGCTTGGCGTATTTCACAGCTCCGGTTGCCAGCATATCGTCGGATGCAAGAACCGCATGAAATTCTAATCCTTTTTTGTGAAGCTCTGTAAGAAGCTTGCATACACCATCGATATCCTCATGACTTCCACTAAAATACTGTTGGAACTGCTTGTTGATCGGAATATCCTTCATGAGATAAGCGGATTGATATCCGGTCAACTTCTTAATGCCACTGTAGGAAGTGGAATTATATAGATATAAAATGTCATGAATGCCATGATCCAGTAGGGAAAGAGTAACCTCCTGTGTGGCCTTAAAATCATCACACATGGTGCAGTATACACCGGGACAATCCAAATCCGCATTCAGAAGCATGATGGGTACCTGTGCGGCAGCGTCACGTATGTATTCATTATCACCGGACTGAGACTCGATAAAATTGGAGCCTACCATAATTACAGCATCTACCCGTTGGTCAAGAAGCATGGCAAGGGATGCTTTTTTGTCTTCCAACTGATATCCGGTACATCCAAGGATCGTGTGATATCCACCACCTCGCAGATTCTTTTCGATGTAGTAAACTGCCTTGGCAAGATACAGATCGGAGCAGTCAGCGCATAGAATACCAACCGTGTTCATGGAATTTAATCCCAGTCCCCGTGCGAAAGCATTGGGCGTATAGCCGCATTGCTCTATAACATCCAATACCTTTTTGCGTGTTTTGGGCTTTACATTGGCGCTTCCGTTCAGCACTCTTGAAACGGTAGCAATGGAAACACCGGCTTGCTTGGAAATATCATATATCGTCAATGTATTATACTCCTTTTCGAATTTTGTAAAAAAATTGTAACCATTTACATAAAAACTAAATTGATTATACAATATTAACATTTTAATTACAATATTATTTCTGAAAAATGTTTTCGGAAATAGTGTATATTTAGTAAAAACATTATTGACTTCTCTTTTAGCACGTTGTAAAATTGAAAATGTAAGCACTTACACAAATGTGCTTAAAATTCAATCAGAATAAATTATGAAAGAACAGGAGAAGCAACTATGGAATTGTTATCAAGAAGTAAAACCGGCAAGAAGGAAAGACCGATCAAGGTTCTTCAATTTGGAGAGGGCAATTTCCTGAGAGGATTTGTTGACTATATGATCGATATCGCAAATGAGAAGGGCGAGTTTAACGGAGATATTGTTCTGGTTAAGCCAATCGAATTTGGAACGCTTGATCGTTTCCGCACCCAGGAATGCCAGTATACGGTTTCTCTTAGAGGAATTGTGGATGGGGAACCAACTGTTCTTAACCGAATCGTTACAAGTGTTGCAGATGTAGTAGCTGCTCATGAAGAGTACGAAAGATACAGCAGCTATGCAAAGCTTGATACCTTGAGATATATTGTTTCCAACACAACGGAAGCCGGAATTGTTTACGATGAGAGTGATAAGCTGGAAATGAATCCGCCTAAGAGCTTTCCGGCAAAGCTGGCGAAATTTCTTTATGATAGATATCAGTATTTTAATGGGGCAATGGACAAAGGTCTTGTGATGCTGCCCGTAGAATTGATTGATGATAACGGCATTCACCTGAAAGAATGTGTATTGAAGCAGGCTGATAACTGGAATCTTGAGGATGGCTTTAAGAAATGGGTGAATGAAGCCTGTATATTCACCTCTACCTTGGTCGACAGAATCATTACCGGCTATCCGAGAGAAGAGGATGCAAAGCTTTGGGAAGAATGGGGCTATCGGGATGAACTAATCGTGACAGGGGAACCTTTTGCACTTTGGGTAATTGAAAGTGAGAAGGATATCAGAGAAGAATTCCCGCTTGACAAAGCAGGCCTTCCTGTTATTTTTACCGACAATCAGAAACCATACAAGCAGAGAAAGGTTCGTATTTTAAATGGTGCTCATACATCATTTGTGCTTGCGTCCTATCTGGCCGGTAATGATACGGTACTGGAATCCATGAAGGATGAACTGGTATATCAATTTATGCGCAACACTATTTTTGATGAAGTAATTCCTACCTTGACATTGCCGGAAAAAGATCTGGTTGATTTTGCTGAAGCTGTCACCACTAGATTCAATAATCCATATGTGAAGCATGCGTTACTTTCTATTTCCCTGAATTCTGTCTCCAAATGGAGAGCAAGATGTATGCCGAGCTTCCTGGGATATGTTGAGAAGAAAGGCAGGCTTCCGAAACATTTAACCTTTTCTCTGGCAGCGCTTATGGCGTTCTATAAGGGTACGGAGATTCGTGACAAGGCACTTATCGGACATAGAAACGGAGAGGAATATAACATTATGGATGATGCGGCTGTGCTGGAGTTTTTTGCAGCAAACAGTACAAAGCCTTCTAAAGAATTCGCACATGGCTTCCTTAGCAACTTGGATTTCTTTGGTCAGGATCTGACACAAATTGAGGGACTTGAGGATACGGTTGCAGCATATCTTGATGAAATTGCAGAAAAAGGTATGAGAAAGACCATGGAGGATAATTTTCAATCATGACAATTTTGAAAATACATGAAAATGATAACGTAGCTGTTGCAATCGATACGATCCTCGCGGGAGAGCAGGTAGAGGCGGGAGGCGAAAAGCTGACTGCACTTCAGGAAATTCCGGCAGGTCATAAGATCGCACTTTGCAACATCGGTGAGGGAGAACCGGTCATCAAGTATGGCTGCCCAATCGGAAATGCAAAAGAAAACATCAAAAAGGGTGACTGGATACATACCCACAATGTCAAAACAGGTCTGGGCGATTTGCTGAACTATACGTATGAGCCTGTGTGTGCCCATAATCCTGAGGGAAAGGACGTTTTTTTTCAAGGCTTTGAGCGCAAAGACGGTAAAGTTGGTGTAAGAAATGAAATCTGGGTGATACCTACGGTTGGCTGTGTGAATAATGTAGCCGGTGCGATTTCGAGGGCTGCTAATGCTTATGTAAAAGGAAGCGTGGAGGAAGTGATCTCCTTTCCACATCCATATGGCTGTTCCCAGATGGGAGATGATCAGGAGCACACAAGAACAATACTCGCTGATCTTATCAACCACCCCAATGCCGGCGGCGTACTGGTTCTTGGACTCGGCTGTGAAAACAGTAATATTGATGTTTTAAAGTCCTATATTGGCAGTTATGATGAAAACAGAGTAAAATTTCTGGTCTGCCAGGAATCAGAAGATGAAATTGCAGAGGGCGTTAAACTTGTAAGGGAACTGATTGAGTATGCAGCACCTATGAAAAGAGTCCCTGTCAGTGCATCAAAGCTGATCGTTGGCTTAAAATGTGGCGGTAGTGACGGCTTTTCCGGCATTACAGCAAATCCGCTCGTCGGTAAGTTTTCAGATCTGCTGATCGGAGCAGGTGGAACCACGATTTTAACGGAAGTGCCGGAAATGTTCGGAGCAGAAACACTCTTAATGAACCGATGTGAAAATGAAGCGCTATTTGATAAGACAGTGACACTGATCAATGACTTTAAGAATTATTTTAAGAGTCATAATCAGACGATCTATGAGAATCCATCTCCCGGTAATAAAAAGGGTGGTATTTCTACGTTGGAAGATAAATCACTTGGCTGTACTCAGAAATCAGGCAGCGCACCTGTAAGAGGTGTTCTTCATTACGGAGAGACGGTAAAGACGACAGGACTTAATCTGCTGAGTGCACCGGGCAATGATCTTGTGGCGGCAACTGCGCTGGCAGCAAGCGGAGCACAGATTGTTTTGTTTACCACAGGCAGGGGGACTCCTTTTGCCTCACCGGTACCAACCATGAAGATTTCCAGCAATTCGGGACTTGCAGAACGCAAATCTAACTGGATCGATTTTAATGCAGGAGTACTGGTAGAAGGGGAAGCAATAGACAAGACGGCAAAGGAACTGTTTGATTTCGTGATGGAAATTGCATCGGGCAAAAAAGTTTGCAGTGAGAAGGCCGGTTTCCATGACATGGCGATTTTCAAGCAGGGTGTAACCCTATAAATGTGGAAAGGATCAATAAATAGCTATGAAAGCAGAAAATTATATCAGAAAATATTTGACTGAATATCACAACTATAAGGAATACTGGAATTATGAGGATGGCTGTGTCCTGATCGGAGCAAAACAGCTTTATGAAGCCACAGGAGAGGAATGGTACTTTACATTCATCGAAAACTACTTAAAGCATTTTGTTATGAATGACGGGACAATTGCTCATTATCAGACTGATAAATTTAATATTGACAGCATCAATTCCGGGAAAATCCTGTTTTTCATGTATGAAAAAACTGGAGAGGAAAAGTATCGTAAAGCAATTGAGTTTGTGATGGATCAACTCAGAAGCCATCCGAGATGTAAATGTGGGAACTTTTTCCATAAGCAGATATATCCGAATCAGATCTGGCTTGACGGTCTTTACATGGCACAGCCTTTTTATATGGAATATGAAACAAAGTTTGATAAGAAGGAACAATATAACGATATTATCAATCAGTTTGAAAATGTGCAGAAATACCTGTATGATAAAGATAAGGGACTTTGCTATCATGCCTGTGACGTGGAAAAGGTACAGTCTTGGGCTAATAAGGAAACTGGCTGTTCTGCCAATTTCTGGCTTCGCAGTATGGGCTGGTACATGATGGCACTCGTTGATACCATGGATGCCATGAGCATAGAAATCTACGAACAGTATCGAAAGCTTCAGGATATTTTTAAGCTGATGTTGAAGGGAATTCTCCGCTATCAGGATGAAGAGACCGGATTGTTTTATCAGGTTATTGACAGAAGTGATGTGGAAGGTAATTATCTTGAATCATCAGGAAGCGCTATGATAGGATATGCGATTATGAAGGCTTGCAGAATGGGAATCCTACTGAAAGAAAAGTATGAACCTATCGGAACGGGTATTCTTGAAAGCATGATTGAAAATAAGCTTCAAGAAAAAGACGGCTCCCTGCATCTTACGGGTATTTGCGAGGTGGCAGGTCTTGGACCTGAAAACAAGCCGGAGAGGGACGGAAGTGTTGCTTATTATCTTTCCGAAAAGATCGTGGATGATGATCCCAAGGGCGTTGGACCTTTTATGATGGCTTACTCACAATATTTAAAGCTCAAAAAAGAAATACAGTAAAATAAATTTAGAGGGTTCAAAGCCCTCTAAACTTTTATGAGAGGAAACGGTATGGAAATCAAACTTATTATGAAGTCAGCGAGAAGTGCAGTTATTGAGATCGCTGATGGGGGGATATATTATACAAAAGAAAAGTATCAAATCTTTGTGAATCATGTTTTTTGGAAGGAGACGGAAAACGTCATCACTTCATTGTATGGTTTGACGCCTGAAACTGTTTATGAAGTAGTGGTAAAAGGGAACAGCGGGGAAGAAAGACTTTGCTTTACCACTGATTACGAATTTGTCACTCTGAATGTAAAGGAATTCGGCGCTAAGGGAGACGGAATTCAGGATGACACAAAGTTTATTCAGGCGGCAATTCTGTCCTGCCCGGAAGAGAGCAGGGTGCTGATTCCTAAAGGCACCTACCTGATTACAAGCCTTTTTTTAAAAAGCAATATAAGAATTGAGATTGAAAAGGATGCCATTCTTCTTGCAAGTACAAAACGCTATGATTACCCTAAATTTCCGGCCCTGATCGAAAGCTATGATGAAAAGAAAGAGTATTGTCTCGGTACATGGGAGGGGAATCCGCTTCCCATGTTTGCAGGCATCATAACCGGAATTCACGTTCAGAATGTAATGATTTACGGAGAAGGTGTAATCAACGGCAATGCTTCTAAGGAGAACTGGTGGAAGGAGCCCAAGGTAATGAAAGGGGCTTTCAGACCCCGCATGTTTTTTATCAATCATTGCGAAAAGATTGCAATTCAGGGAATACGGTTTTGCAACAGCCCTTCCTGGACACTGCACCCTTATTTCAGTAATGATCTGAAATTCTATAATCTTACCATAGAAAATCCCAGTGATTCACCAAACACAGATGGACTGGATCCGGAATCCTGCAAAGGAATTGAAATTGCCGGAATTCGTTTCTCCTTGGGAGATGACTGCATTGCAGTAAAATCCGGCAAAATCTATATGGGCAAGAAGTATAAAACACCTTCTGAAGACATTCGTATCAGGCAATGTCTGATGGAAAACGGACATGGAGCTGTGACCATAGGAAGTGAAATGGCCGGTGGCGTTAAGAATCTTGTCGTTGAGGAATGCCTATTCTCCCATACGGACAGGGGACTTCGTATAAAGACAAGACGAGGCAGAGGCGAGGATGCTGTGCTTGATAAGATTACATTCAGAAAAATCAAGATGGATCATGTGATGACACCGTTTGTGGTCAACAGTTTCTACTTCTGTGATCCGGATGGAAAAACGGAATATGTACAGAGCCGTGAATGGATGCCTGTGGATGAGCGGACTCCTTACATAAAGCGTCTTTCCTTTGAGAATATTGATGCAAGGAATTGCCATGTCGCAGCTGCTTACTTTGACGGTTTGCCGGAACAGAAGATTGAAGAGATCATGATGCGGAATATTTCTGTAACTTATGCCGAAAATCCAAAGTGTGATGTACCTGCGATGTCCTCCGGTGTGGAGACGTGCAGTCTTAAGGGAATTTATGCAAATAATGTGAAGCATTTGATCTTGGAAAATGTTTCTATCGTTGGTCAAAAAGGCGACGCCATAGCAGTAAGCGGAGTAGACAAGCTTACAGAAAGAAAAATAACAGATTGCGCCGCCAGGCGTCAGAAAGGATAACAACATGCAGATTGGAATACGATTACACGATGCTGCAAAGCTGCCAATAGAAGAGCGACTGCGGGAAGTAAGAAAGCAAGGATTTACCTGTGCACATCTGGCATTATCCAAGGTGATGCCGCCTGAGTTTGCAAGGCCTGAGGCATTAACACCCGGTTATGCCATGTACTTAAGACAGCTTTTTGAAAAGAATGAGCTTGCGATTGCTGTGCTGGGATGCTACCTGAATCTGGCTACGCCGGACAAAGAGAAGCTGAGAGAAAATGTAGAGAAATATAAGGCTCATATTCGTTTTGCTTCGCATCTAGGATGCGGTGTTGTGGGAACGGAAACCGGTGCCCCAAACACAGAGTATCAATATGAGCCAGCCTGCCATAGTGAGGAAGCACTGGAGCTGTTCATCGAAAGACTTCGTCCCATAGTAGAATACGCTGAGAAAATGGGAGTTATTTTTGCAATAGAGCCGGTATGGAAGCATATTGTATGTAATCCCAAACGTGCAAGAAGGGTATTAGATGCCATTGATTCTCCAAACCTTCAGATCATTCTGGATCCCGTAAATCTTCTTGACATCAGTAATTACGAGAATCAGATTGAAATCGTGGATGAGGCAATCGAGCTTCTCGGAAAGGATGTTGCGGTGGTTCATCTGAAGGATTACGTGGTTTCAGACGAGGGGCTTAAATCTGTTGCAGCAGGAACCGGTCAGATGAATTACGACAGTATACTGAAATTTATCAGGGAAAAGAAACCTTATATCCATACAACGCTGGAAAATACAGTGCCTGAAAATGCAGTGCAGTCTAAGGATTATATCATGGATAGATACAATCAAATATCTGTTATTTAAGGGCACCAGCCGTCAACGCCGCTTAAAACCTTCTCTTTGGTATAAAGGGCTGCTTCCTTAGCTGTTAACTGATGTACATAAGGGGCACGGCAAGACGGAATTTTTGCCGCTCCGGGGCCATCACTTTGGTATTCCGCGTAGAAGCAGTTTTCACGTGCGTTCGGCTTGTTCCAGTCATGGAAGCCTTCCGGTTTGATGTGAGGGCCAAGATAGCAGGATAAAAGCACGGTCTTAGCATAATCACGCCATGGCCTTCCAAGATAGACACTTTTTTCCGGTACTGTGCCCGTAAAACGGCAGTTGTGAAATACATAGCCGTATGGATAACCCTCAGGGGTGGACGCAGCGGTGGCGTAACCGTAGACAGCAGGATTCCCCTCATTGTCCGGCACAAGCGCTTCGGAGGCTACAGAAGCAATTTCACAGCGCTCAAAATAGGCTGTGGCACTTCCGAAAATGAAGTCAATATCTCCACAGATATAGCAGTCTTCATAGTATTGACGTCCAACGATACGTTCAGCAAACTCTTTGGGCCCGGTAAAGCCTCCGGGAGATAAAGGGGTAGGTGGCAGTGGCCCGGTAAAAAGCGTATCCTGATAGCTTTCCAACCTGCAGTTTTTGATCAGGATTCTGTCACCATCTGCATAGAGTGCAATCGCCTGTCCTGCCTTGGAACGGGGAGAGGAGGCGTTACGAACGGTAAGGTTTGTCAGAGTGATATCGTGACTGTCAAGAAACATGGTATAGGAACGGAAGGTGCCGCGCTTGGAACCGTCCGTCATAAATTGTTTTGCACAGTCATCATAGGTGATAATTGTTGCTTCGGCATTTTCACCGATCAGAGTGACAAAAGGTCTTTGGATGGTTACCTTTTCGTGGTAAGTTCCTGCTCCAAGAAAAACGGTGACCGGTTCGCATGTATCGGCGGGAATGGAAGCAAGCGCTTCGGCTAAAGAGTCAAAATGTTCTTTACCGGTATTTGTTTTGGTAACATAGAGATTAATCATGGATTGTGTGTCCTTTCATATGAATAGGGGACTGTCTGAATTCGTTCAGTGCGGTCCCTCTTTTTTTGGCACAGACTGCTGCTTCATAGACGCTGGCACAGAAAAGATCCTGCTTTAAAAAAGTATATCCCTCCTTGGTAAGAAGCGTTTCTGCATCTGCCAGTTTAGAAAGAAGCGGGATCTGGCTTTTTTGTTTTAGCTTTTTGAGAAGAGCAGAGGCACCTTCACGAAAACCCAGAAGTCTTGCGTATGGAACATAAAGCGCTCTTTGCGTGAAGGGTGTGAGGTAAGTGTCAGGTGTTTTAATGCCAAGAAGAATGTGCAGTAATACACGACTTAATCGGGTGTAGGTGACATCCTTTGATTTTAGCTTCTCACAGAAATCGCTAAATCCAATATAAGAAGGGAGATTGCTGCAGATCTTATCAGAAAGATCGGGTGTACAGTCGAGGTACTCAGAAAAGCCGTTTTCCATTTCCGATAACAGTTTATAGTGAAGAAGCGATGAAAAATCATCCTCTGTTATGGGGGAAGCAGACAGAATTTCCGCCTGAAAAGCTGCAAAGCATGCGGAAGGCATATGGGCTTTAATGGATTCAAAGTCGATGCCTTCAGAAGCATCGGATTTGTCGCATGAGAAGGATGCACAAGCAGCTCTTCGGATCGCACTGGCAGAAGAGAAATCTCCTTCGGGATTCGCAAGAGCAGAATCATGGTAATCGCTTCCGCTACGTTTTACCGTAAAGGGCCTGATCTGACTGTGAGAAGCAAGAAGCGATTTGCAATATTCAATTCCAAGAATATTATTGGGGGAAGCAAGAAGCTCGGCATTATTTTCATCTAATGAGGTAAGTGCTTTTGCTCTTGCTTCCGGAAAAGAACACCCTTTTCTCAAAAAGGAGGAAAGCGCAGACTGATAAGCGCTGTCTTCGCTGACAAGCCGGGAAGCAACAGCTGCTAAGCGGGATAGATCTCCGCATTCGCTTCCGAAGGATAAAAAGTCAACAGTCTGCAGGTTCTCAAGCAGGGTGACCGCCCCCTGTGCAAAGTATTCCGCACTGGAAACAGCGTATAAAGAGGGCAGTTCAATGACTGCATCCGCTCCTCCCAGCAGTGCCATTTTCGTGCGGACATATTTATTACAGATAGCCGGCGCACCGCGCTGAACGAAGTTTCCGCTCATAATTACCAGAACATAATCGGCACCGGTAATCCTGCGAGTCTCGGAAATCTGATAGGAATGTCCCTGATGAAAAGGATTATATTCAGCAATAATAGCAGCAACTTTCATAAGATAATATCCTCTGAGCTTTATTTTAATCAAATGTACCATAAAATAGTCAGAGAATCAAATTTTTGTACTGAAAATAGCACAATTTTTTTAAACTCAATACTTGCCTGAAATACGGGATTGAGATATAATTTTTATAGTATTTGTATACAATGTAAGCACTTACATATTGGGGACTGAAAGGAGAAGGAATTATGTCATATATTGACGTGATTAAGGACAAGGCAAGAATGGACAGAAAAACAATAGTTCTGCCCGAAACAACTGACAAAAGGACGTTGATTGCAGCTTCCAATATTATAAAGGAAGGGATCGCAGACATCATTATGATCGGTAATGAAGAAAAGATTATGGATGGTGCTGCCTGGCTGGAAATTGAACTTGACGGCGTGAAGATTATTAATCCGGAAACCTGTGATAAACTGGATGAGTATGTAAATTTGTTCTATGAAACAAGAAAGAATAAAGGAATGACTCCTGAAAAAGCAAGAGAAATTCTTTTGACAGATAATTTGACCTTTGGCGTTATCATGGTTAAGGCTAATGATGCAGACGGTATGGTGGCAGGTGCCTGTCATGCAACGGCTGATACCCTTCGCCCTGCACTTCAGATTTTAAAGACTGCACCGGGTGTCAAGCTGGTATCAGGCTTTTTCCTTATGTGTGTACCAGATTGTCCTTACGGAGAAAACGGAACCTTCCTTTTCGCGGATTGCGGACTAAATCAGGATCCTACGGCGGAAGAGCTTGCTGCAATTGCGGACTCCTCTGCAAAGAGCTTTAAGAGTCTGGTAGGCGCCAAGCCGATCATTGCAATGCTTTCCCATTCTACCAAGGGAAGCGCAAAGCATCCGCTGGTAGACAAGGTAGTAGAAGCAACAAGAATTGCTCATGAGCAGTATCCGCACCTGACACTTGATGGTGAACTTCAAACGGATGCAGCATTGGTGCCCCAGGTTGCCAAATCTAAGGCACCGGGAAGCGAAGTGGCCGGAAAGGCAAATGTGCTGATCTTCCCCAATCTGGATTGCGGAAATATCGGGTACAAGCTGGTACAGAGACTTGGTAATGCCGAGGCTTACGGCCCTATGCTTCAGGGAATTGCAAAGCCGGTTAACGACCTGTCAAGAGGCTGCTCCTGGGAAGATATTGTGGGAGTTGTAGCACTGACTGCAGTACAGGCACAGCTGGTTTAGTGAGGATAAGAAAGGCAGGAAAAGAGAATGAATATTTTGGTAATTAACTGTGGCAGTTCCTCTTTGAAATTCCAGCTGATTGATGCACAGACGGAGAAACTGATCGCCAAGGGACTTTGTGAAAGAATTGGAATTGACGGGAGTCAGATGACCTATACGCCGGACGGCGGAGATAAAATAAAGACAGTTGCTCCGATGGCAGATCATACAGCAGCAATTAAACTTGTGCTTGATGCTTTGACTGATGAAAAGACAGGTGTGGTTAAGAGCCTTGATGAAATTGGTGCTGTAGGACATAGGATCGTTCACGGAGGTGAAAACTTTGCATCATCAACCTTGATCACAGAGGAAGTCATGAAAGCAATCGAGGAGTGCAATGATCTGGCACCTTTACATAATCCGGCAAATCTGATCGGGATTCGTGCCTGCCGGGAGTTGATGACCGGGACGCCTATGGTAGCGGTTTTTGATACGGCATTTCACCAGACAATGCCGGAGGAGGCATATCTTTATGGAATTCCTTATCATTACTATGAGGATTATAAGGTCAGAAGATATGGTTTCCACGGTACCAGTCATTCCTATGTATCCCATCAGGCCGCTAAAGTGCTTGGACGGGCCTATGAGGATCTGAAAATCATCGTATGTCATCTTGGAAACGGGGCAAGCGTTTCCGCAGTAAAAAACGGGAAGTGTGTAGATACCTCTATGGGACTTACACCACTTGAGGGGCTGATCATGGGAACAAGATCCGGTGATCTGGACCCTGCAATCATAGAATTCCTTTGCAATAAGGAAGGAAAAGATGTCCATGAAATGCTGAATGTACTGAACAAGGAATCCGGAGTACTTGGTTTATCTGGCGGCTTTTCCTCTGATTTCAGAGATTTGGAGGAGGCTTTCGACGATGGGAAAGAAAATGCGATCAGAACCATGAAGGCATTTTCCTATCGTGTAGCGAAATACATTGGTGCCTATACAGCGGCAATGAACGGTGTTGATGCAATCTGCTTTACTGCCGGACTTGGCGAAAACAGTTCGTTCGTCAGAAATATGATCTGTTCCTATCTGGGATATCTGGGGATCGTACTTAATCAGGAGGCAAACAGTAAACGCGGAGAGGATATGATAATTTCGACAGAGGATAGCAGGACAAAGGTTTTGGTGATCCCAACCAATGAAGAACTTGCAATCGCACGAGAGACCTACGCACTCGTAAAATAAGTACTTTCATTCACATAAAATTTATTTCAGCTATTGACAAATGTAGAAACCATCGTTATACTTGTTTAAGTGTGTGGTGAAGTTATGTTTATGTATGCTTTATCCATACATATGATTCATAGGGAGCTTGATATGTTACTAAATCTGACTGATGTATTTACATCTGAGGGGAAAGACAGAAGAGAAAGCTTAAGCTTTGAGCCGAACATGGTTTCCTACATGGGAAATGCATATAGAATCAAAGAAAAGTCTCCTGTAAATGTGGTTCTTACCAATATCGGAACAGGTAAGGTGCTGGTGCAGGGGGAGATGAAGCTGGTTCTTTCCATCCCCTGCGACAGATGTCTTACGGATGTAGACGTACCGCTTCAATTTTCATTTGAAGAAGAGGTGTTTACACCGGAGGAGCAGCCGGATGATCAGGACAGGCAGGAGTTTGTACTTGGCTATGAGCTTGATATTGAGGCTCTTGTGAACAGTGAAATCTTAGTCAATATGCCGGTTAAGGTATTATGTAAGCCTGATTGCAAGGGTATTTGCAAACAGTGTGGACATAACCTGAATGAAGGGGACTGTGGATGCGATACATTCGTACCTGACCCAAGAATGGCGGCTATTAAAGATATCTTTAATGCGAATAAGGAGGTGTAACGATGTCTATTTGTCCTAAGAATAAAACTTCAAAAGCCAGAAGAGATAAGAGAAGAGCAAACTGGAAGATGAGCGCTCCTACTTTAGTAAAGTGCAGCAAATGTGGCGCACTCATGATGCCTCACAGAGTATGCAAGGCATGTGGTTCTTACAATAAGAAAGAGATCATTGCTCAGGATTAATTATTTGAATTATTGATGATGAAAACAGCGCAGGAACAAATTGTTTCTGCGCTGCTTTTATATTTGCGCAATATACATAAATAATGTTATAGTAAAAAAGCATTAAAGATACAAAAAAATATGAGGAGCATTGTACCATGAATGGATTCAATGAAAATTACTGTGTTGATTTTGATAAAGCCATTGAAATGTATAGTGATATGATTTATAGAATCTGTATGGCGATTACCGGAAATCCTGAAGATTCGAAGGATGCTTTTCAGGAAACGTTTTTAAGACTGGTGAGGCATCATAAAGAAATCACAGGGGAAGAGCATTTGAAAGCATGGCTGATCCGTGTGGCAAGTAATTGTGCAAAAACAATGGTTACCAATCCCTGGAATAAGAGAACGCAGGGTTTTTCGGAGAAAAATCAAGAGCCTGTATATCATCAAAAGGATAATTCACTATTCCTGGAGTTAAAAGAATTACCTTATAAATATTCATTAGTATTATATTTATTTTACTATGAAGGTTATTCCGTAAAAGAAATCGGGGATATTCTTGAAAAGAAAGAAAACAGTGTTAAAACGTTATTGAACAGAGGACGTAAGCTCTTGAAAAATAGGTTGGAAGGAGGAAAGGATGATGAAAAATAAGCCTGTAGAAGAACAGTTTATCAAAGAACGTGTTCAGGAGACCTTTGACCTCATTACCGCCTCCGAGGAGCTGAAGAAGGAAACACTTGAAAGAATGAAAACAGCGCAGGAAGAGGGAGAACAACTATCGGATGAAAAGAAGAATAGAAAAAGCTCTTTATGGCGTTATTCCGCCCTGGCAGCTGCTTTACTCTGTGCAGTAGGTATTTGGATTGGCTTTTTAAGACCCACAGGTGCTTCTTACGTGACACCGATGGAAGAAGGTGTTTATTATGATAAGGTGGAACTCAAAAACGGCGTGATCCATTTTGTGAACAACAAGGTGGCAATCTCCATTACACCAAATGCCGGAAAAGTGACAATAGGGCAGGAGGTACAGGAGAGTAAAAGCGATGAGGTTCCTACTGCTGATGTGCTCCTGCTCGACGATGGGGGCATGATCAGCTTTGAAAAAATCGATCAAATTTCATTACCGGAAATTGCAAAGGATAACTGGTCCTACATCGGAGAACAGAAAATTTATGTTACTGTGCTAAAAGCAGAGAATATGAGATTCCAGGCAGTATATGAAAAGAACGGAATTGCCTACGAGGTGATTGGTACCGGCACAACACAGAAGGAATTTATTGATTTCCTTTATAAAAAAGTAATGGAATAAAATTAATAGAATTAAGAATGAAACCTTTTGAATGTTATCAAAGTATTAGTATTAAAATACATTTCGTGTAATGAGGAGGAAAGGTGGAAATGAAATCAAGAAAACAGATTGCTGTAACACTTTCAGTATGCCTTTTATTGTCTCTGTTTTTGATAGCATGTGGGAAAAAGAATGATAGTGAAAGTGCTGCCCTGCAGGAGGAAACGCAGGAGCAGAGCAGTGAAAATAGTAAGAAGCAGGAAGAAGTTTCTGATGACGGAGCAAAGGACAAACCGGAAGAGACAGGAAACAAAGATCTGGTTGATGCATTAAAAAAGAAGTATTCCGCTTCGGAAAAACAAGAATATGACGGAAATGTGATAAAGATAGACCGAAACGAGAGCATCCAAATTGAAATCGGGTATAATCCGTGGGACTGCGAGGATAATGTAGAGGAAAATTTTGTCATTTATCAGGATGCACAATTACAATGCCCGGTTGACGTAGGTATTTTTGACTATAATGCGGATAATGGAATTCTGACTATTGAACCTCCTTTTTATGGAGTTGCGGAAATGAATGAATCGGATGATGTGGATTTAAGTCATCTTAGTGGAAACTATCTATATGGGGATGATGAGAACGGTTGGGGAACTCTATCCCAGTATTACATGGCTACCTATGTGGATGTGGAAACCGGAGAAAGACTTGAAAAACCGATTGTTACTGTGATCAAGGTGAATGCAGAGATACCACAGACACCACAGCTCGTTTTTGATCAGACGGAAGACGGATATGCCAGATTTTCATGGCAGGAAATTCCGGGAGCGGAGGGGTATCTTCTCTTTATCATCAACAAGGACGAAAACGGCTTCTGGGACTATACAAAGGTATTTGCTGATGTACAGGGAACAGAATGGACCAGTGAAGAGGAAGATAACGAATATAGAGGTATGGTCTTAAGCCTTAACGAAAGATTTGTACAGTACTATACCTCAGATGATACCCAAAGCTGGATGGAGGATACAGACAGCTTTTTGCTGGACTATCAGATTGATGTTGCCTATGATGAATACTATAGTGAATATATTGGTATGATCGCCTATGGGCAGGGAGGCTGTTCGGGAATCAGCAATCTGCTTGCTGCAAAGGATCTGGCACATATGTTGCCAACAGAAGAGGCTAATTACAGTAATGATGATAGCTTTTTCGGAATTAGCGGAACGCTTGATTTGCCGGCAGTTATGTGTGTGACAATGTGTGATGGTACAACCACGCAAAGAGTTCTGGAATATGATTTCGATCATATTCAGAAATTTGAGGACAGTGGTTATTTCATTATTAACGCAAAGGGCATGAAAACACCGTTTGTCCAGGAACTTCATGCTTATGAAGTGAATTGGGATACGTTGGAAGCTGACCTTGCGACAATAGAGGAAAGGCAGGAAAAATTAAAGAATAAAGGTGGTAATGTAGCGCCAAAGCTTTCTGTGGATGAGGATACGAGCGACCGGGAAGAAAGTACACCGGAACCCATCAAAGAAGAGGAAGAAAAGCCTTCAGAAACTGAGAAACCTTCAAATGCGCCTAAAGAAATCAGAATAACGGCAAACTCTGCGTTAAGTGAGTACATAGCCCTTAATATGCTGGAAACGAAGGAGACGATTGACTTGTCCGAATTCCCGGAAGCTGCAGATACACAGCTTGTAGTTGATTCCTTCTTTGAAGCACAGTACCAGAATCCGCTGGTTCTGGGAATACAGGGAGGCAGCATAGATTCAGAGAACAGAATTCTTTATGTAGAGTATGATTTTGACAGCGAACAAACGGCCAAAAAGCAGGCAGAAATTAAAGATCGTGTAGATGAAATTACGGGACAGATTATTACCGAAGATATGACGGATCTTGAAAAAGACATGGCAATCAACACCTGGCTGTGTGAAAATGCCGTATATGATAATGCGGCACTTGAAAATGCAGAGAAGTATTCCTTTGCCAAAGTAGATGAGAGCTTTTATGATTCCTTCACCGCATACGGAATTCTGGTGGACGGTGTCGGTGTGTGCGCAAGCTATTCGGCAGCCTTTAAATTACTGGCTGATGCTGCAGGTCTTGATAGCATTGTTGTCACAGGCTATTTGGATGGCAGTGTACCGCATGCATGGAATAAAGTAAAGCTTGATGATGAGTGGTATATTGTGGATGCAACCAACAACGATAATGAGATGATTACAAATGCCCTGATGAATCTATCTGACTATGCGGCTGCAGGGACACTGGTAGAAAATGAAAGCTTTGTGGAGGATTCCAGTCTTTCAAAATATACCGCAAATCAAGACAGGATGGAATATTATCATACGGTGGACCGTTTCTATGATAAGGATGATATTTCCAAACAGCTGGCGCAGCTACTGGTAACAGACGGACAAGCTGTCCTTAGAACAGACTATGATATTGATGATGAAGAGTTTTATTCGATTGCACAGCAGGCCGCAGATGAAGCCAAGAAAAACATCAACGGCTTTTATTGGATGGGAGTCATCCATCTGCAGGAGTAATCTATATTTGTGAGAGAATAAGAAAGATCTGTTTTGGTGTCAACGCCGGAATGGGTCTTTTTTTCTGCGAAAAAACTTCAATTCCACATAGTAAAATATATCTTGATTTTTAGAATGTGGTTTAGTATAGTAAAGAAGTACGTGGACGGAGGTGTTTTTCATGAGCGAATTTGTAAATGTTGCAGTTGACGGGATGGGCGGGGATCATGCTCCGTATGAAATTGTAAAGGGTGCCGTTGAAGCTGTAAATGAAAACAGCCATGTTAAGGTTTTTTTGACCGGACAGGCGGATAAAATTGACAGCGAACTTGCAAAATATACATATAATAAAGAACAAATCGAGGTCGTGAATACTACCGAAATCATAGAAATGGCAGAACCTCCGGTTATGGCAATCCGCAAAAAGAAGGATTCTTCCCTTGTGAAAGCATTAAACCTTGTGAAGGAAGGAAGCTGCGATGCATTTGTCTCTGCAGGAAGCACAGGTGCCACACTGGTAGGCGGACAGGTAATTGTGGGAAGGATCAAGGGCGTGGAGAGACCACCGCTTGCTCCGTTGATTCCGACGGCAACCGGCTGTTCCCTGTTGATCGACTGTGGTGCGAATGTGGATGCAAGACCTTCTCATCTGGTTCAGTTTGCAAAGATGGGTTCTGTTTATATGGAAAGCGTTATGGGGGTAAAGAGCCCGAAGGTTGCAATCGTGAATATCGGTGCAGAAGAAGAGAAGGGAAATGCTCTTGTAAAGGAAACATTTCCGCTTCTTAAGAATTGCCCCGACATTCATTTTATAGGAAGTATAGAAGCAAGAGATATTCCGGCTGGTCTTGCAGATGTAGTTGTCTGTGAAGCATTTGTCGGCAATGTCATCCTCAAAATGTATGAGGGTGTAGGAAGTATTCTGATCAAGAAGGTAAAGGAGGGGATGATGACTTCTCTGCGCAGTAAAATTGGCGCTCTTCTTGTTAAGCCTGCACTTAAGAAAACCTTGAAGGCCTTTGATCTGGAGCAGTATGGCGGTGCGCCGTTGCTTGGTCTTAACGGCTTGGTTGTAAAGACACATGGAAGCTCTAAGGCAATTGAAATCAAGAATTCTATTCTGCAGTGTATTACCTTTACAGAGCAGAATATAAATCAAAAAATAAAAGAAAAAATAACAATGGAAGAAAATTAGAAAGGAAATGAAAAATGGAATTTGAAAAATTGAAAAAAGTGATTGCTGACGTACTTAACGTCGACCCTGACGAGATTACGATGGAGACGACCTTTGTAGACGATCTGGGAGCCGATTCCTTAGATGTTTTTCAGATTATAATGGGAATAGAGGAAGAATTTGATATTGAAGTTCCGGCTGAAGATGCAGAGAAAATCACTACTGTAGAAGAAGCAGTAAACCTTATCAAAAATGCTATCAACTAAAAAGCCCGTTTACGGGCTTTTTTTCCGATAGGCATAAGAATGGGGGATTTATGTACAGACAGGAAGAATTGAAGGAACTGGAGGAAAAGATCGGTTATGTGTTCGGGCAAAAGGAACTGCTTGCGCAGGCACTGACGCATAGCTCTTTTTCTAATGAACAGAAAATCAATAAATTTAAGAACTATGAGCGGCTTGAGTTCCTTGGAGATGCTGTGCTTGAGCTGCTTTCCAGCCGTTTCTTCTTTGAAACTTATCCGGAAATGTCCGAGGGACAGATGACAAGACTGCGCTCCTCGATGGTTTGTGAGCCGGCACTTGCTTTTTGTGCCAGGGATATTTCCTTGGGGAATTATATTCTTCTCGGTAAGGGTGAAGAGGCAACCGGAGGGAGAATGAGGGACTCCATCATCTCGGATGTTATGGAAGCTGTAATAGGTGCAATTTACCTGGATGGCGGAATTGAAAAGGCAGATGAGTTTGTCAGGAGGTTTATTCTGTCAGACCTTAAGAATAAGCAGTTGTTTTATGACAGCAAGACTATTTTACAGGAGAAAGTACAAAAGCTTGGGAAAGAACTCACCTATGAGTTGGTTGAGGAGAGCGGACCTGATCATGATAAGGTTTTCGTTGTGGAAGCATGGATCGACGGAAAGCTAGCAGGCAAAGGTCAGGGAAGAAATAAGAAATCAGCGCAGCAACAGGCAGCCTATCAGGTATTGCTTGATAAAATACTGGAAGAATAAGCGGGTGTTATATGTATTTAAAAAGTATCGAAATTCACGGATTCAAATCATTTGCAAATAAAATTGTGTTCAAATTTCATAATGGCATTACAGGAATTGTAGGTCCTAACGGAAGCGGTAAGAGTAATGTTGCGGATGCAGTGCGGTGGGTACTTGGTGAGCAGCGTATTAAGCAGCTTCGAGGTGCTTCCATGCAGGATGTAATTTTTTCCGGTACTGAGCTTCGCAAACCGCTTGGCTATGCTTATGTTGCCATCACTCTGGATAATTCAGATCATCAGCTTGCCATAGATTTTGATGAGGTCACTGTTGCCAGAAGGATTTACCGTTCCGGTGAGAGTGAATACCTGTTAAACGGTGCACCCTGCAGACTGAAGGATGTGAATGAGCTTTTTTATGATACCGGTATCGGTAAAGAGGGATATTCCATTATCGGGCAGGGACAAATTGATAAGATCTTAAGCGGTAAGCCGGAGGAGCGCCGTGAGCTTTTTGATGAGGCTGCCGGAATCGTAAAGTTTAAGAAGCGTAAGGTTGCTGCCCAGAAAAAGCTTGAGGATGAAAAGCAGAATCTGGTACGTGTCAATGATATTCTTTCCGAACTGGAGAAGCAGATAGGCCCTCTGGAAAAGCAGTCTGAGACAGCTAAGATCTACTTAAAGAAAAAGGAAGAACTGAAAACACTGGACGTGAATATGTTCCTGCTTGAAAATAACAGATTGCAGGAGCAGCTAAGGAGCGCTCAGGAAAAATTTGATATTGCAAGTGCTGACCTTGAACAGACCTCCCAGCAGTATGAGAAGATTAAGGAAGAGTATGACCAGATTCAGGGGCAGATTGAAATGCTCGATGAGACAATTGAATCAGAGCGTACCGCTTTGACGGATACCAGCGTACTTCGCGGTAAGCTTGAGGGAGAGATAAATGTCTTAAAGGAACAGATCAAGTCGGCTAAGAGTAATGAGGAGCATTTTCAGGCAAGAAAAGCATCTGTTCAGAAGGAAATGGATGCAAAACTTCTGGACAAAGAAGAAATCCTGGCAGACAAGAAGGTTATTGACGATCAGGTGGCTGAAATTGAGAAGGAAAGAAATGAAGCCAGGGAAAAACTGCTTGCTGTCCAGGTGAGAATTGAAGAACTGAATAATGATATCGAAGCAGGCAAGAATACGATCATTGAAGCACTGAATTCGCGTGCAACGATTAAGTCTAAGCTGGGTCGATATGATACTATGACCGAGCAGATTAATATCCGTAAGGCTGAGCTTACTTCAAGGCTACTCCGAATCAAGTCGGATGAAGCACAGCAGGAAGCAGCGATGAACAAGCTGCAGGAAGAGTTTGAAAAAATTAATGATGAGATTCGTATTTTGAATGAAGCGCAGGAAAGCAAGGAGGAAAAGCTTGCCCTGATCAGGGAAGAGCTTGCGGGGAAGGATCAGAAGCTCCGTGATACCCAGGTAAATTATCACCAGGAAAAATCCAAGCTGGATGCATTGACAAACCTGACAGAACGCTATGAAGGCTATGGCGGAAGCGTGAAAAAGGTTATGGAATGCAAGGACCGGGAAAAAGGAATTATCGGTGTTGTTGCAGACATCATTAAGGTAGATAAAAAGTATGAAACTGCAATTGAAACGGCTCTTGGTGGAAATATTCAGAACATTGTTACGGATGATGAAGAAACAGCAAAGAGGATGATTGCGTTTCTGAAACAGACAAAAGCAGGAAGGGCAACATTCCTTCCGCTTACGAGCATTACCAATCCTCAGGAATTTAAGAATCCCGAAGCACTCAAGGAAAAGGGTGTGATCGGTATGGCTGATGAATTGGTGAATATTGACAAAAAGTATAAAAATGTAGCGAAAGCTATGCTGGGACGGATTGTCGTTATTGACAATGTAGACAATGCGGTAAAGATTGCCAGAAAATTTGATTACGGCATCCGTATGGTAACCCTGGAGGGAGAACTGCTTGTTCCCGGCGGAGCAATCAGCGGAGGTGCTTTCAAGAATAACAGTAATCTTCTGGGAAGAAGACGTGAAATCGAAGAACTGGAAAGCAATGTAAAGAAATATCTGAAAGAAATTGATTTACTTCTTGAAGAAATTGAAACCACCAAGAGCGAAAGAAATAAGCTTCGTCTTTCCCTGGAGGAAGATAAGGCGGCACTTCAGAAGAAATTTATTGAGCAGAATACAGCCCGTCTGAATGTAATTAAGGCTCAGGAGCGTCGCGATGAGGCATCTGAAGGCTCATTAGAGCTTAAAAATGAAGAGAGAGAAATTGAAAATCAGATAAAGGAAATTAAGCTGAGCAAACAGGAAATCCAGAAGGAGCTGGAGGATTCCGAGCTGTTAGAAAAACAGGTGGAGCAGCAGATTCGGAAATTTCAGACAGAACTGGAAGAAAAGCGGAGAGAAGAGTCTGAGGAGTCTTCTCACGTTGCAGGCTGGGATGTGGAAGTGGAAAAAATGCTTCAACAGCAGGATTTCCATCAACAGAACGTAAATCGTATTGACGGGGAAATTTCCCGTTATGCTTCTGAACTGCAGGAAATTGAAGACGGCATCAAAAAGAGCAATGAGGACAGCCGGAATAAGAAGGACAGTATTGATCAGATTGAGCAGACCATAGCAGCATCTCATACAACCCAGGGAGATACAGAGAAGAAATTAAAGGAAGATATTGAGAAGAAGGAAGAGCTTACCAAGAAGCAGAAAAACTTCTTTGCAGACAGGGAATCTCTGGCAGAAAAGATGACTGGTCTAGATAAAGAAGTATATCGTCTGAATGCCCAGAAGGAAAAATTTCAGGAAATGCTGGAAAATCAGATTAATTACATGTGGGACGAATATGAAATTACCCTGTCTGATGCGGCTGCCTTAAGAGATGAAGCGATGACAGATCTTTCAGCAATGAAGAAAGAGATTTCGTCCTTGAAGGAACAGATCAAGAAGCTAGGGGATGTTAATGTCAATGCCATTGAGGACTATAAGAACCTGATGGAACGCTACAACTTCCTAAAGACACAGCATGACGATCTGGTTGAGGCACAGAAGACTCTTGAGGGAATCATTGTTGAACTGGACACCGCAATGAGGAAACAGTTCAACGAAAAATTTGCTGAAATCGGCAGAGAGTTTGACAAGGTATTTAAAGAACTGTTTGGTGGTGGAAAGGGTACCCTGGAATTAATGGAGGATGAGGATATTCTGGAAGCAGGCATACGGATTATTGCACAGCCGCCCGGAAAGAAACTGCAGAATATGATGCAGCTCTCCGGTGGGGAAAAAGCACTTACTGCAATTGCACTTTTGTTTGCTATTCAGAATCTGAAGCCTTCACCTTTTTGTCTGCTTGATGAGATTGAAGCGGCTTTGGATGAGAATAATGTTACCCGCTTTGCGAAATACTTACATAAGCTTACAAGAAATACACAATTTATTGTGATCACGCACAGGCGCGGAACCATGGAAAAGGCAGACCGCCTATATGGTATTACGATGCAGGAGAAGGGGGTATCCACTCTGGTAAGCGTAAATTTGATCGATAAGGAGCTTGATGACTGATGGCGGGATTTTTTGGCAGATTAAAGGAAGGATTAACAAAGACACGCAATAATATCGTTAGCGGAATTGATTCCGTATTCAGTGGCTTTTCTTCCATTGATGATGAGTTCTATGAAGAGCTTGAAGAAATTCTGATCATGGGGGATATCGGCGTAAATGCTACAACTCAGATCCTTGACAGGTTAAAGAAACAGGTGAAGGAGAATCACATTAAGGAGCCTGCAGCATGTAAGGAATTTCTGATCGAGAGTATCAAAGAGCAGATGAAGGTAGAGGAAACTGCTTATGATTTTGAGCATGAGCAATCCATCATACTGGTGATTGGTGTAAATGGTGTGGGAAAAACTACATCAGTTGGTAAGCTGGCAGGACTTTTGAAGGATCAGGGGAAAAAGGTCCTGATTGCGGCAGCGGATACCTATCGGGCAGCTGCCTGCGAGCAGCTTGTAGAGTGGGCAAATCGTGCCGGTGTCGATATCATCACAGGAACGCAGGGGGCTGATCCGTCCAGCGTTATTTATGACGCGGTGAGCGCTGCAAAAGCGAGAAACACGGATGTTCTGATCTGCGATACAGCAGGAAGGCTTCACAATAAGAAGAATCTTATGGAAGAACTGAAAAAGATGAATCGTATTATAGACAGAGAATTCCCGGAAGTGCACAGAGAAAATCTGATTGTCCTTGACGGAACTACAGGGCAGAATGCCCTGAATCAGGCCAGAGAGTTTGGGGAGACTGCAGAGCTTACGGGAATTGTTCTTACGAAAATGGACGGAACGTCTAAGGGCGGTATTGCTATAGCAATCCAGTCGGAACTGAATATACCGGTTAAGTATATCGGTGTCGGTGAAAAACTGGAGGATTTGCAGAAATTTGACTCGGAGCAGTTTGTGAATGCTTTGTTCGATGTGACTTAAGCAGGAACAGGAATAAGAAAGGCAATTGCTATGGATGAAAAAATGTTAACACTGGAAAAATTTGAAGAGGCATCTGAAATTGTCAAAAAGGTAACACAGGAAACAAAACTGGTATACAGCGATTTCTATAGTGCCCAGACAGGAAATAAGGTTTATTTAAAACCGGAGAATATGCAGTTTACGGGTGCTTATAAGCTAAGAGGTGCTTATTATAAGCTGAGTACCCTTTCTGATGAGGAGAGGGCAAAGGGGCTCATTACTGCATCGGCAGGAAATCATGCGCAGGGCGTAGCCTATGCTGCAAAATGCTACGGTGTAAAGGCAGTTATTGTTATGCCTACAACAACCCCACTGATTAAGGTAAACCGGACAAAGAGCTACGGGGCAGAGGTTGTTCTCTATGGCGACGTTTATGATGAGGCATGTGAGCATGCCTATGAGCTTGCAAAGGAACATGGCTATACTTTTATTCATCCCTTCGATGATCCGGCAGTAGCAACCGGACAGGGAACCATTGCAATGGAAATCTTTAAGGAGCTTCCGCTTGTTGATTACATACTGGTGCCGGTAGGCGGGGGCGGACTGGCAACGGGTGTGTCAACTTTGGCTAAGCTGCTTAATCCAAAGATTAAAGTCATTGGAGTTGAGCCGGAGGGAGCAAGCTGCCTGAAGGAATCCTTGGAAGCCGGGAAGGTTGTGACTTTGGATCATGTGAATACCATTGCTGACGGTACTGCAGTAAAAACTCCGGGAAGCAGGATTTTCCCTTATCTGGTGAAAAATCTGGATGATATTATCACCATTCAGGATGAGGAGCTTGTCGTTGCCTTCCTTGATATGGTGGAAAACCATAAAATGGTAGTGGAAAATTCAGGACTTCTGACGGTGGCGGCACTAAAACATCTGGATGTAAAGAACAAAAAAGTGGTATCCATTTTAAGCGGCGGAAATATGGATGTTATCACCATGTCATCAGTAGTTCAGCAGGGACTTATTATGCGTGACCGTATTTTCACTGTTTCTGTACTGCTTCCGGATAAGCCCGGTGAACTTAGTCATGTGTCGGATGTGATAGCAAAGCAGAACGGAAATGTAATTAAGCTGGAGCACAACCAGTTTGTATCCATTAACCGCAGCGCGGCAGTGGAACTTCGCATAACGCTTGAAGCATTTGGCACAGAGCACAAGCATCAGATTATCGAAGCGCTTGAACAGAACAACTATAAGCCCAAGTTGGTAAGAACTAACATTTAAATGGAATTGATGAGAATAAAATAAGAGTAAAAAACCGCATACTATAATGTATGCGGTTTTTGCTCTTACTGAAAGAATGGTTTCTTAGAGCAAAAGTACTCCGTATGGATTGGAGGCAAAATGAGAACAGTAAACCGGATAAAAAAGATACTGTTTATCGCTCTTGGTGCAGCCTTTTACGGTGCGGGAATCAGTCTTTTCATTGATCCGAATGACTTTGCACCGGGAGGAATATCAGGACTGTCTATCATTTTAAACAGAGTAATTCCGCTTGATACCGGAACACTATTTTTACTCATCAATATACCGATCATGATCTTCGGTGCGTGGAAATTCGGAAGAAGATTTATTTTGCGTACGTTTTTTGCAATTGTTCTGGTCTCTTTATTTACGAATCTTTTTATTCGGTTTAAACCGCTTACCGCTGACCCAATGCTTGCAGCCGTATTTGGCGGAGGTGTCGTTGCAATCGGTATCGGAATGGTTCTGCGAAACGGAGCAACGACCGGTGGTACGGATGTAATTATTAAGTATTTGAGATTAAGAAAGCCATATCTGAGGACAGGAACGCTTTTCCTCATTTTTGATGCGGCTATTATTGGAACCGGCTGGCTGGTATTTCAAAATCTCGATGTGATTCTCTACAGCGCTGTCTCTGCGATGGTGACTTCACAGGTCTTAGATCTGGTTTTGTATGGAAAGGATGAAGCAAATTTAATCTATATCATCAGTGACATATCAGAAAAAATTACAGAAAGAATTCTGGATGAAATGCAGATTGGTGTTACCTATTTGCAGGGGAGCGGAGGCTATCGGAGGAAGGAAAAACAAATAATTCTATGCGTTGTAAAGAAGCAAAGTGCTTATCGGGTTGAGGAAATTGTAAAGCAGGAGGACGAAAAGGCCTTTATGATTGTGACCAGCGCCTCCGAAATTTACGGGGAAGGATACAAAAGTTATTTTGGAGAGAAGCTGTAGCATGCAGGATTATGAATGAATTTCCAGATAAAAGCTATAGACGGCAAAAGAAAAAGATAATATACTTATTCTGTATCAAAAGTTTAGCGGGGAAAGGTACAGCGCATGGTAAACAGAACAAGAAGAAACAGAAGAAGACAACAGGTGAACCTGATTACAAATATTATTTTTTGCCTCATTACGCTTACGGCACTTACGGGCTGCATTATATTGGTATTGCAGAATTACGGACTAAAGAATAAAAGTCAGGAGGCAATGGCACGTCTCGAAGAATATGAAGCAAGAGAGGAAGAATATATTTATACCCAGGAGGATCTGGAGAACTATGCCAAGGAAGCTGCGGCTGTGGAAGGGGAGGTTCAGAAGGAAATGCTCCTGAACGAACTGAAGCAGAAGATGAGCAGTGGTGAGAGCACCTCTGAAATGCTGAGGACATTCTTTCCGGAGGATGTAGTCGTTTATTCTGACGGTAAATATCATTTCTTCCCGATTTCGGACAAGCTGAAAAAACACAATTATGTCTATGATAACTTTGTTGTTCAGGAAAATGATGAAGTAGTCTATGTGGATGATACGCAGGTGATTCATTCCAGCAAGGGCATTGATGTATCCAGATATCAGGGAGAAATTGACTGGGCGAAGACGGCATCTGACGGCGTAACCTATGCCTTTATCCGTGCAGGATATCGTGGCAGTTCAGAAGGGAAGCTTGTTGAGGATGAATATTTTAAGGACAATATAGAAGGCGCATTGGAGAACGGAATTGATGTCGGCATCTATTTTTATACGCAGGCGGTGTCAGAAGAAGAGGCGATTGAGGAGGCAGAATTCGTTCTTGATCTGATTGAAGGCTATGACGTGACGTATCCGGTGGTATTTGACATAGAAGAGTCGGAAAATAAACAAGCGCGGACGGCAGAGATGACAAAGGAAGAAAATACGAAAGCGACAATTGCTTTTCTGGAAACCATAAAACAGGCGGGATATACGCCAATGATTTACGGTAATCTGAAAACCTTTATGATTATGCTGGATATGGAACAGCTTGAGGATTATGACAAATGGTTTGCTTACTATAATACGCCGGTATATTTCCCTTACGAATTCAGTATCTGGCAGTATACATCTGAAGGCAGTATCTCCGGAATAAAGGGAAATGTAGATATGAATGTCTGTATGAAGGACTATGGACAGGAGCAATAGGGGAATGGTACTTGGGGAAAGGAAGAGCGAGGAAGCAATACCAGCAAATTCCGTGAAAAGCGGATATCTCATGGAAAAATTCAGGCTGTTTCACTTAAAGGACAAGGAACCAAAGGAATACAGCTATCATTATCATGATTTTCACAAGCTCATCTGGTTTGTTTCGGGGGATGTGGAATACCATCTGGAAGGAAAGACATATAAGCTGGAGCCGCATGACATTCTGCTTGTAAATAAAGGTGAAATTCATAAGCCGTTTGTGGGTAAAGATACTGTTTATGAGAGATATGTTTTTTACATCTCAACGGATTTTCTTGATGAACATTCAGAAAATGGAAGCGATTTGAATCAATGCTTTCAGATGACGCTTAAGGAGCAGGGAAATGTAATCCGGCTGAATCCTGC
>JAUNDN010000008.1:64964-75276 GCA_030526045.1 Bacillota bacterium
GAACCTTGTTTGAAACGGTGAGGCTTCTTGAAAAGGCAGAAAATGAAGAGAGCTATGCAAAGGAAATGTATTGCAGAATTTTGTTTTTAAAGCTGCTGATTGAACTAAATCGTTGCTGTATTGAAAACCCTGAGGTTTTTCATAAGACTGCAAGATATGACAAAAAAGTGGTAGAGATGATCCATTACATCAATGAAAATCTATCACAGGATCTGACAATCGAAGCATTATCCGCCAGATTTTATTTAAGTAAATATCATATGATGCGCAAATTTAAAGAGGAAACCGGATATTCTATGCACCAGTATGTCTTGGAAAAGAGAATACTGGCGGCAAGAAATCTGATGCTTTCCGGTATGCCCGCAACAACGGCAAGTGCAGAATGCGGCTTTAAGGATTATTCAACGTTCAGCAGAGCCTATAAAAAGCTGCTGGGGCAGCTCCCGTCAGAAGCATGTGAATAAGTTTTTTAAAACCTGTCAAGCGAAAATACTTGACAGGTTTGTTTTTTTATTGTATTCTACCTAAGGTGATTGCGATGGAAAGAATTGTTGTGCAGGGTCTGTTGTATGATTTTTACGGAGAACTGCTGACAGAACATCAGAGAAAAATATATGAGGATGTGGTCTACAATGACCTTTCCTTAACGGAGATCGCCCAGGAAAATGGAATTTCCCGCCAGGGTGTGCATGATCTGGTTAGAAGATGTAATCATATCTTACAAGAGTATGAAGATAAGCTGCATCTGGTGGAGCGCTTTATGAAGATCAGAAGCCGGGTGGAACAACTGAAGCAGCTTACAAATGATTCCGAAATAACGAAGGATAAGCTGATTGAAGAAATTGACAGCCTGTCTTCACAGATATTAGAGGAGCTTTAATTCATGGCATTTGAGAGCTTGACAGATAAACTTCAAAATGTGTTTAAGAATCTGCGCAGCAAGGGAAGACTGACACAGGAGGATGTCAAAGCCGCTCTGAAGGAAGTTAAGCTGGCTTTACTGGAAGCGGACGTTAATTTTAAGGTTGTTAAGCAGTTTGTCAAGTCTGTGGAAGAACGTGCAATCGGTTCTGATGTCATGAACGGATTGAATCCCGGTCAGATGGTCATTAAGATCGTAAACGAAGAAATGATAGCCCTAATGGGATCCGAGACGACCGAGATTCAAATGCAGCCGGGTAAGGCAATTACCACCATTATGATGTGTGGTCTGCAGGGTGCCGGTAAGACAACCACAACTGCGAAGATTGCGGGAAAGCTGAAACTGAAGGGTAAGAAACCCCTGCTGGTAGCCTGCGATGTATACAGACCGGCGGCAATCAAGCAGCTGCAGATCAATGGAGAAAAGCAGCAGGTTGATGTATTTTCAATGGGAGATAATAACAGCCCGGTAGATATCGCAAAGGCTGCTGTCGAACACGCAAAGAAGAACGGTCATAACGTAGTGATTCTCGATACTGCAGGACGTTTGCATATTGATGAAGACATGATGACAGAGCTTCAAAATATCAAACAGCAGGTAGAAGTGCATCAAAGCCTTCTGGTTGTAGATGCCATGACCGGTCAGGATGCGGTTACGGTTGCCAAGGAATTTGATGATAAAATTGGAATTGACGGTGTTGTTCTCTCCAAGATGGACGGTGATACCAGAGGCGGTGCCGCATTGTCTGTTAAGGCAGTTACGGGGAAACCAATTCTCTATGTAGGTATGGGTGAGAAGCTCTCCGATTTGGAGCAGTTCTATCCCGAAAGAATGGCAAGTCGAATCCTTGGAATGGGGGATGTGCTTTCCCTGATTGAGAAAGCACAGGAAAATATTTCCATTGACGAGGCCAAAGAAAAAGAAATGGCTGCCCGAATGAAAAAGGGCAAATTTGACTTTGAAGATTATTTAGAGAGCATGAAGCAAATGCGCAATATGGGAGGACTCACCAGTATTCTGGGTATGCTTCCGGGCATGGGCAGACAGATGGGTAATCTGGAATCCATGATTGATGAAAAGCAGCTTGCAAGAACTGAGGCGATTGTGCTCAGTATGACTCCTGAGGAACGCAAAAATCCCAAGCTGCTGAATTTGAGTCGAAAGGGACGTATCGCCAAAGGCGCAGGTGTTGATATTGCAGTTGTAAATCGCTTCGTGAAGCAGTTTGAACAGTCTCAGAAGATGATGAAACAGATGCCGGGGCTGATGGGCGGCAAAAGAGGCAGAGGTGGGTTTGGCGGAATGAGATTTCCGTTTTAAACGTTGAAATTAGAAACCGTTTCTAAATGTGTTTCTATTCAAAATAAAATCAGAAAAATGATTAATCAATACGGAGGTGAAAAACATGGCAGTAAAAATCAGATTAAGAAGAATGGGACAGAAGAAGGCTCCTTTCTATAGAATCGTTGTTGCAGATTCCAGATCTCCCAGAGACGGAAGATGTATCGAGGAAATCGGAACCTATGATCCCAACACAGATCCCAGTACCTTTAAGGTAAATGAGGAACTGGCTAAGAAGTGGCTTGCAAACGGAGCACAGCCTACAGAAGTTGTCAGCAAGATTTTCAAGCAGGCAGGCATTGAAAAGTAGAAGCATGTTGACGGGCCTTTTGGAGGTGGACTATGAAGGAATTAGTTGAAGTAATTGCAAAAGCACTTGTAGAGCATCCGGATGAAGTTGTTGTAACCCAGAAGGAAGAGGGTAAGCATATTACCATTGAGCTTCATGTTGCTGCGTCCGATATGGGCAAGGTAATTGGAAAACAGGGAAGAATTGCGAAAGCAATCCGCTCTGTGGTCAAGGCGGCATCATCCAAGGAAAATCAGAAAGTAGATGTAGAAATCGTCTAAGGTTAAGGATGTTCCTTTCATAAAGGAACATCCTTTTTCGCTTCATGGGAAATCCTTTGATGTGAAAAAGATATGAGGGAGCTTATGGAACAGGTATTTCAGGTTGGAATTATATCATCCACACATGGTGTCAGAGGGGAAGTAAAGGTGTTCCCTACAACGGATGATATGAAACGATTCAAGAAATTGAAGGATGTTTTGGTAGATACAGGGAATGAGTATCTGACACTTCAGGTTGAGGGAGTCAAATTCTTCAAGCAGTTTGCAATTTTAAAATTTAAAGGCTATGACAATATCGATGATATCGTAAAATATAAAGGAAAAGGTCTTTTTGTCACCAGGGAAAATGCGGTGAAGCTTCAAAAAGATGAATATTTTATTGCTGATCTGATCGGTCTTAAGGTGGTAAATGAGGATGAGAGCTTTACCGGTGTTCTTAAGGATGTCATGGAGACCGGTGCAAATGATGTTTATGTCGTGGAAAGCTCTGACGGAAAAGAAGTATTGATTCCGGCAATCAAGGATTGTATTTTGAAGGTGGATTTTGAAAAAGAACAGATATTGGTTCATCTTTTAGACGGACTTTTGGATTAAGAGGTGTAATGAGTTGAACTTTCATGTGCTGACATTGTTTCCGGAGATGATCGAGCAGGGACTTCACACCAGCATTACAGGACGTTCCCTGGAAAAGGGAACGATTACCTTACATGCGGTAAACATCCGGGACTATACTGTAAACAAACATAAGAAGGTGGATGATTATCCCTACGGAGGCGGTGCGGGTATGTTGATGCAGGCACAGCCTGTTTATGATGCCTACAGGGCTGTTGTGGAGGAAATTGCGGAGCGCAAAGGGGAAAACAGCAAACTCCCGCGTGTTATTTATCTGACTCCCCAGGGAACTGTGTTTAATCAGTCCATGGCCAGGGAACTTGCGGGGGAAGAAGAACTGATCTTTCTGTGCGGTCACTATGAAGGAATTGATGAAAGGGTGCTCGAGGAAATTGTCACAGACAATGTTTCTATCGGTGATTATGTGCTAACAGGCGGAGAGCTTCCTGCACTTGTGCTGATGGACGCTATTTCCCGTATGGTTCCCGGAGTACTGGGTAATCAGGAGTCAGGAGATACAGAAAGCCATAGTAATTACCTGTTGGAATATCCACAGTATTCCAGACCGGAAGTCTGGCATGATAAGAAAGTACCCGAAATACTTCTTTCGGGCGACCACGCCAAGGTGGATGAATGGAGACTGGAGCAGTCCCTTGCAAGGACACAAAAGCTGCGACCTGATCTTTATCAAAAATGGGTATCTGAGAATGAAGAGTATTTTATCCGTAAGAAAAAACGGGAAGAGCGAAAGAAAAGAAATGAGAGGAAAAAGGAAAAAAAACTTGCATTTTAGCATCAGCTGTGATAAAGTATTAGCGTTGCGAAATTATGGTGGTCCTCTGTTACAAGTGTATTAAGAACACCTGATGAATCAAATGGAGGTTTAAAATGAGCGAAATTATTAAAAGCATTGAAGCTGAACAGCTGAAGGAAGTTGCAGAATTTAACGTAGGTGATACCATTAAGGTATACGGCAAGATCAAAGAAGGAAACCGTGAAAGAATCCAGGTTTTTGAAGGTGTGGTACTGAAGAGACAGGGAACCGGCGCTAGAGAAACCTTTACAGTAAGAAAATCTTCCAACGGTGTAGGCGTAGAAAAGACATGGCCTGTATATTCACCCAATGTAGAAAAGATCGAAGTGGTTCGTAAGGGTAAAGTAAGAAGAGCAAAACTGAATTACTTAAGAGATCGCGTAGGTAAGAAAGCAAAAGTAAAAGAAGTTGTAAGATAATATAATAGCTTGCATGATCGAGGGGACAATTGGTTATTCAATTGTCCTTTTTTTTTATTTTGAAATATGATAAAATAAACAGGAATGTAAAGAGGAATGGTATATGGCAAGGCACAAAGGCTTAACTTTTTATGAAAAGAAAAAGAAAATCAGTAAAGAAATGATTCGGGAAATATTTGCCCTGTTTTTTTATTGCTTTGCGGCAGTTCTGCTTGCTTTTGTAATTGTTTTGCTGGTTGGCATGAAGGTAAGCGTGATCGGTGTTTCTATGGAACCTGCCCTTCAAAACGGACAGGAGGTTCTGGTAAATCGATTTATATATAAACTGCTTTCGCCGAAAAGGGGAGATATTGTCGTGTTTTTGCCAAACGGCAACAAGAATTCTCATTACTACCTGAAGCGAGTGATAGCCCTTCCGGGAGAAACGATTCAGATTATTGGCGGTTATGTCTACATTAACGGTGAACTCCTAAAGGAGGATGAATCCTACGATAAGATTGCCGATCCCGGGATAGCCGAAAATGAAATCACATTAGGCATTGATGAATACTTTGTACTGGGAGATAATCGAAACAACAGTGAAGACAGCCGGTCCGGAAATATCGGAATCGTTAATGAAGACAATATTACGGGAAAGGCATGGTTTCATTTTGGATCTGATGAAAATATAGGATTTATCAAATAAATATAGGAGTAAATGCGATGAATTATCAGTGGTATCCGGGACATATGACAAAAGCAAAGCGGATGATGCAGGAGAATATCGGGCTGATCGATCTTGTGATTGAGCTTGTTGACGCGAGAGTTCCCATGAGTAGCCGGAATCCGGATATCGATGAGCTTGGGAAGAACAAGTCAAGAATCATTCTTTTGAATAAAGCAGATTTAGCTGATGCCGGATGGAATCAGAAATGGACAGCGTATTTTCAGAACCGTGGCTTATTTGTTCAGGAAATCAATTCTAAAACAGGTGCAGGAATCAAAGGAATTCAGGAGCTTGTTCAGGCTGCCTGTAAGGAAAAGATAGAGCGTGACCGTAAACGTGGAATCTTAAACAGACCGGTCAGGGCTATGGTTACCGGTATCCCCAATGTAGGGAAATCGACCTTTATTAATACGCTTGCAGGTAAAGCATGTGCAAAGACCGGGAATAAGCCCGGCGTTACCAAGGGAAAACAATGGATCCGTTTGAATAAAAATTTAGAGTTGCTTGACACACCAGGAATTCTCTGGCCCAGATTTGAGAATCAGACGGTGGGTGAAAGACTTGCAATGATTGGTTCCATCAATGATGAAATTCTGCATGTTGATGAGCTTGCAGCTTCAATCATTACTTTTTTACAAAAGGAATATGCAGGAGCATTAGATGCAAGATATGATATTCAGGCAGATGAAGATGCCTATCAAACATTAGAGAAGATCTGTATCAGCAAAAAGTGCTTTCAAAAGGGACAGCAACCGGACCTTCTGAGGGCAGCCGGCATGGTTGTGGAGGACTTTAGAAGCGGAAGGATCGGAAGAATTACGTTGGAACATCCGGAGGAATGGCAGTGAATAAGAAATTAAAAGAGATTTTAAGCACAAGTATCTATTTTTTAGTTGTTCTGGTTGTGACTTTTCTAGTCGTAACCTATGTGGGACAGAGAACGATGGTTATTGGGAGTTCAATGGAATCGACGCTCAGTGACGGTGATAATCTGATTGTTGATAAACTGTCCTATCGGTTCAGCGAACCCCAGCGATTTGATATCATTGTGTTCCCTTTCCGTTATGCCGAAAAGACTTACTATATTAAGCGGATTATCGGTCTGCCGGGAGAAACGATCTATATTGACGGAAACGGGACTATTTTTATTGATGGTGAAGAATTAAAGGAAAACTACGGCAAAGAAGTAATTAAAGATCCGGGAAGAGCCTATGAGCCGATAACCCTTGGAGAGGACGAATATTTTGTATTAGGTGATAACCGGAATAACAGTTCAGACAGCCGTGACCCTGTGGTAGGGAATATTCACAGAGATGAATTTATCGGTAAGGCATGGATGCGAATATGGCCGCTTAATAAGATTGGAATGATCAAGCACCAGTAATATGGAAGGAAATTGTTATGGAACAAAAGATAGGTGAAATAAAAAGCATTTTTCAGGCAGCTGATTTAACTGAGCTGCCTGCTTTCATAAATACCTATGAAAGTGATGAACGTGCCGGCGTGGTGACATTGGTAAAAAAAGCCCAAAAGCAGCTCTCCGATTATGAAAAGGAATGCCGACGGATAGAAAAAATGAAGGAATTTGAAAATAAATATGAGGACTATTCCTTTATTTGCGGAATTGATGAGGTGGGAAGAGGACCCCTTGCAGGACCGGTTGTAGCAGGTGCGGTCATTCTTCCTAAGGATTGTAATATCCTTTACCTAAATGATTCCAAACAATTGTCCGAAAAAAAGAGAGAAGAGTTGTATGAGGTTATAATGGAAAAGGCAATAAGTACAGGCCTTGGATTTGTCTCTCCGCAGCGAATTGATGAAATCAATATTTTGCAGGCAACCTATGAAGCCATGAGAGAAGCAATCGGGAAGCTTGATCCGATGCCGGATCTACTTTTGAATGATGCGGTTACGATCCCCAAGGTTTCGATCAGGCAAATTCCCATTATAAAGGGAGATGCCAAGAGTATTTCGATTGCTGCAGCAAGTATCATTGCGAAGGTGACAAGAGACCGGTTGATGGTAAAATACGATGAGGTTTATCCGGAATATGGATTTGCATCAAATAAAGGGTATGGTGCAAATATGCATATCGAAGCCCTTAAAAAGTATGGACCGACACCAATTCACAGAAAGAGCTTTATTAAAAATATAGTATAAAAAATTGTTAAGGAAGGAGTCCCTATGAAGCTGTCATCATATACAAATCAGATTAGTCAGAGTCTTACACAGCAGATTCCGGATGCTGAAAGTACTTCTTCCTTAGAACAAAGCCTCAGAAATGGTATGGAGGCGATCTTTGGTAAGCAGACAGGCCAGTCAGTAACAGGAGAGGTCATTCAGATTAACGGCAATGAGATCTTGCTTTCCCTGGGAAAAAATCAACTTCTTCAGGCTAAACTGGAAGGAAGTATGTCTGTACAGACAGGACAGCTTCTTACCTTTCAGATCAGGAACCATGCAGGGAATAAGGTGACTTTAAGCCCGCTGTTTGAAAATATCGGTCAGGATGCCAATATTTCACGAGCCCTGCGGCAGGCAGGCATTCCAATAAACGGCAACACAGCTTCCATGGTTAAGGCGATGATGAATGAAGGACTTCCGGTTGACAGACAATCCCTTTATCAGATGAATCGCTGTGTTAATGCAAATCCGCAGGTGGATATCAAAACGCTTGCCCAGATGCAACGACTTTCCCTTCCGATTACACCGGAAAACATTACACAGTTTGAGGCGTATAAGAACTATCAGCATCAGCTTGGCGAAAGCCTTAGTGATATAGCTGATGCATTTGTCAAGACTTTCCATGAGATAACCGGAAATCAAAGTATGCAGGATGGCTTACAATTCTATCAGGAGGTCCTTGGCGCACTGACGAAAGAAGTGCCTCCTTCAGATGCAGGAAATCAGCAGGAGAACACTGTTGGGAACGAAGCGCTTAAGAATGTGGGAGAAAAAGCGCAGGCAGGTCAGGCATCCGTTGCAGTGACTGAGCTGTTATCAGAAGAACAAGTTGATCATCTTTCACATTCTCTTAGGCGGGCAGGCGCACCGGAAGCTCTTGTAAAGTCCATGCTTCTTGGAAAGCTTAGCGGAAAAGAGCTTCTTGAAGAAGTAAACAGATTCCTTTTAAAGGATGAAGTGCCTGATCGCGAAGAACTCTTTAAACTCCTTGATGGTAAAGAATTTAAGCAGATATTAAAAGGAGAAATGAACAGGCAATGGCTGTTGATGCCGGATGAGGTGGCAGAGGAAAACAGTGTTGATAGGCTTTATGAACGTTTGAACAGTCAGATGAAGCAGCTGCAACAGGCTCTGAATCAGGCTGCAAAAACAGATACCCCGCTAGCCAAAACAGTTGCAAATGTGAACAGTAATATTGATTTTATGAATCAACTCAATCAAATGTTCACCTATGTACAGCTACCGTTAAAAATGCAAAATCAAGAGGCGAACGGGGAGCTTTTTGTCTATACAAACAAAAAAAGTCTGGCAAAAAAGGACGGTGCAGTCAGTGCTCTTCTTCATCTTGATATGGAGCATTTGGGAACTGTGGATGTTCATGTCACGTTGACGGATCAAAAGGTCGCTACGAAGTTTTATATGAAGGATGATGCGGCTCTTGATCTGATAGAAGCAAACATTAATTTGCTGAATGAACATCTGAATAAGAGAGGGTATTCCATGAATGCACAATTCGTGAAGCAGGAAGAAGAACGAAATCTAATGAATGAAATTCTGGAACAGAACAAAAATATTTCTGTTCTTGCAGACTATTCCTTTGATGCCAGAGCATAGTCCGGCAGAAAGAAGATTTAAGAAATGAAAGAAGAAAAAAAGACGAAACAGGCAATTGCCCTTGCATATGATCCCAATAATGAAGCTCCCACTGTCATTGCCAGCGGAAAAGGGGCATTGGCCGAACGGATCATTGAAAAGGCGCAGGAGTCCGACGTGCCTGTTCACAGAGATGATAAGCTGGCAGATACACTGTCCAGATTGGATATCGGGGACATGATTCCCCCGGAGCTTTATGAAGTGGTTGCCGAAATACTGGTCTTTGTGGATGCGATGGATAAGATCAAGGCAAAGATGGATAAAGCAAAGTAGGAGGCTTTTTTGAATAAAAGAGAGATTGGTGCTGAGTATGAGGCTGTGGCAGCCTCTTATTTGGAAAATCAGGGAATGGTTCTTCTACATAAGAATTTCAGATGTCGTCAAGGGGAGGTGGATTTAGTCGGCCTCCATCAGGGATGTCTGGTTTTTGTAGAGGTGAAATATCGTAAAAATGAGGCTTGCGGAACTCCCGAAGAGGCTGTGGGGAGTTTAAAACAGGCAAGGATATGCCGTACTTCGGATTTCTTCAGAACAAGATTTCCACAATATGGGAATTTGCAGGTACGTTATGATGTCATTGCAGTATGTGGTGAGAAGATCAAATGGTATCAAAATGCCTTTTCGTATATTCCCCATGATTTTGGAAAACAATTTTCACACCGGAATAGGAACACCGGCTGGTAGGTGATAGACTACAGAGTTAAGAAAGGAAAATCCATGGAATTCATTCGTAAAAATGAAAGCAATACACTGAAAGTTAATCAATATAAAGAAATGATTTATCTGACCTTTCCTCTTCTCGAAAATACAGGAATGGTCAGACATTTATTTTCAACCAGAATGGGAGGCGTTAGCCGTGGAATCTATTCTTCAATGAATCTGAGTTTTTCAAGAGGAGACAATAAGGAGAATGTAGACGAAAATTTCAGAAGGATTGCGCAGGTTTTGGACTCTACACCGGAGCATATTGTATGCTCCAGGCAGACTCACACGACCAATGTAAGGAAGGTTACGGAAGAAGATCTGGGGAAGGGAGTGGTAAGAGAAACGGATTATGACGATGTAGACGGTCTGATCACAAATGTACCCGG
>JAUNDN010000052.1 GCA_030526045.1 Bacillota bacterium
GGGAGCCGATTGAAGTAACCTATCGAAGAGACGGGGTGGAAAACACGGTTGTGATCAATCCCTCTTATGATGAGGAAACACTGCGCTATTATATGGGGATTTCTTCAGGAGGATATCTTGAGTGCAATGTCCCTCAGACCTTTCAATACTCTTTTTATACAATGAAATTTTTTGCGGATACAACCTTTAAGAGCCTTAAGATGCTAGTTACCGGACAATTGTCCAAGGATGATGTATCAGGACCGGTAGGTTTGGTGAAGGTGGTAGATGATGTCTATGACACGGCCAAACAGTATGGAGCACTGGATGTTTTTTTAAACATGGTCAACATTGCTTTGCTCCTGTCTGTGAACCTTGGTATCATGAATCTGTTGCCGATTCCGGCACTGGACGGTGGACGTTTGGTATTTTTGCTGATAGAAGCAGTACGAGGCAAACCGATTCCGCCTGAAAAGGAAGGAATGGTACATTTAGCGGGAATGGCAGCATTGATGGTTCTTATGGTGCTGGTATTCTTTAATGATATAGCAAAATTTTTGTAACGATATACGGAGTGTGAGTGAGAATCCTTGTGCAGTTTTACCAAAATTACTTTTTTGGTAATTCTGTACAATGGATTCTTTTTTGTTGGAAATATATAATAAATGTACCTTTTGCACAGTTTTCTGATTGTGCGATTTTTCGAAAGATGCTTATGCACATTGCATTCTTTCTTAAAGGCAGGCGGGCATTCCTAAAAGCCCGGTGCTCTTCAAGCGGCTAATCGCCGCAGAAACATCCATTATGATAAGAAGATGAAGGAAAACGGAGGAAAGCAGGCTGCTGGTATAACAGCGGGAAGGAGTATGAATTGAAGATTAGATCCGATGTTTACTGGGATCAGGGCAGGCGAAAGAATAATCAGGATTCTCTTGCCCTTTTACAGGTGTTAACAAATCGTGGCAGAGTTTTGCTTGCTGTCGTAAGTGACGGCATTGGCGGCTTGCAGGAGGGCGAGACGGCCAGTGGTTATATTACGGAGCGGCTGATTGAAATTTTTTATGGGGAACTGGTTCCCTTAGTTGGAAGAGGAAAAGGACGGAAGGCACTTACTAGAAGTCTTCTTCGCTGCTTATACGGAATCAGGCAGGAGCTTAACCGTTATGCGGTGGAGCGGGAGTTTGCACTTGGGGCAACGGTATCTCTGGTCTTTCTCTGGAAAAGAAATTATCTGATGCTTCACTTGGGGGACAGCAGGATATATCTTTGCAAAGACAGAAAGCAACGACTTTTGACGACCGATCACTCGGACGGAAGGAATGGGCTTACCGCCTGTCTTGGCAGCTTCCCTTTCAAGCGTCCGGATATCCGATGGGGAAAAATTTGGGGCAAAGGCGGCTTTTTACTCTGCACGGATGGGTTTTACCGGAAGCTGGATCAGGAGATGCTTGCGTTGCTTGCCCCTTCCCAGGTGGGAAGTGAGGAGCAGATTGAGAAGAGGCTGCAGGCGATTGCGGGGGCATTACTGAAGAAGGGCGAGAGGGACAATCTGTCGGCAGTGTATGTGATGGTGCGATGAGAAGACGGAAAGGATAATGGCGATGGGACGGGTATTGTTTCAGAAATATGAGATTTTAGAGCAGCTTGGAAAGGGAGGCGCAGGAAGGGTTTTCCTGGCAAAGGATAAGAACCTTAACAGGCTGGTGGCGGTGAAGGAGCGTGCGGCGCAGGAGGCGGATTTTGGCAGGGAGGTAGAGCTCCTCAAGGAGCTTCGGCATCCGGGGCTTCCGGAAATTTATGACTTCTTCCGGGAGGAGGAAAGTGATTACCTGGTGATGGAGTACGTGGAAGGGATTTCCTTAAGAAAATATCTTGAGAGGAATGAGCGAGTGCCGGAGGTACTTGCAGTGAAATGGGCGCTTGAACTGTGTGAGATTCTGATCTATCTTCACAACCGTAAGCCGGCAATCATCTACAGGGACTTAAAGCCGGAGAACATTATGATAAGGCCAGATGGAAGTATTAAGCTGATTGACCTGGGAGCGGCTCTTCGCTGTGGCTTTGGTGAGGAGAGGGAGTTGCTTTGCATGGGAACACCGGGCTACAGCCCAAAGGAACAGTGGCAGGGAACGAAAGGAGACAAGACCTGGGATATCTATGGACTCGGAGCGGTCTTACATGAAATGCTGACGGGAGAGAATCCGATGTTCCCACCCTATGAAAGGCGCCCTTTGCGGGAATACGACAGGGGACTTTCCGGTGGTTTGGAACAGATTGTTGAGAGGTGTACCAGTGAAAGTCCTATGGACAGATACCAGAACGCGGAGCAGCTTAAGGAAGCTCTTTGCCATCCGGGCAGGATAGGGAGCTTTCAGCAAATCTGCTGGCAGCTTAAGAGAGTGATTGTCAGTGTGAGTTTCCTGCTCGCTGTGCTGTCTGTGATGCTTCCGCTCTTGAAGGGAGTGCCGGAGGAGGAAATTCCTTTGCCGTTTCTGAAAGTACCGCTGGTTCTGTTTGGCATATGGATATTCCTTAGATGCATACTTTTAAGATGGTCACATTCGGGAAGAAAGAGAGCGGGATATTTTCTGCAAAAACAGGAGAAAAAAATCTGGTTGACGGGGAAGAAGTTTTCAGGACTGTATGTGCTGCTCTTTTTTCTGCTGGGTGGGGTGTGCGGGATGCAGCTGCCTGCCGGCAATGTGGTTTATGCGGGAGAAAATGAGGAAAAGCTGTGGGTGGAAATGCGGGATGAACAGGGACGAAAGCTGCTTCTTAAGGATGGAGCAGTTTACAAGCCGGAGGTAAGCGTGCGGTTTGAACTGCCGGTCTTTAGACTGCCGGAGGAAGAAATCAGACTTCAGATGGTGGCGGAGGGGCAGGATGGAAGTGTCTATTGCAGCAGGGTGTTTTTAATTGATGGAGGTGTGAAAAAATAGTACGGGAAAATGTCTAGTTAGAAATAAAAAAACATATTTTTAAAAGCGCTAAGGTGTTGTCATAAGAAGTCAATCATGCTATAATCTTTGCATAAGCAGTTATTTCTATAAAGATTCATTGCATATCTATTTCTATTTTTTCATTAGATTCCTGCTTATATTTCAAACAATGATTAGGCAGGAGATGGAAGAAAAAGAAAAGATTTTTCTGATGCCATGAACTCCTGCCGGAACACAGGAGGAAACCATATGGCAAAAAACTATGAGGAACTGAAGCTGTCGGATGATTTTATGTTTGGCAAGGTCATGGAGGATGGTAGACTGTGCCGGGAGGTACTGGAATGTCTGCTTAGGAAACCGGTGGGAGAGCTTGAAGAAATGCTTACCCAGCGGGAATACCGTTATGCAATGGACGGAAAGCCCATTCGACTGGACATTTATACCAGAGACGGGGAGACAGTCTATGATACGGAGATGCAGAACCTAAACCATAAGAAGCCTGAGGATTATGACCTGCCCAGACGGAGCAGGTTTTACCAATCTGTGATGGATACGGACCATTTGAAAAAGAATCAGTCATATCGTACCCTGCCGGAGACTAACATTTTATTCATCTGTACCTTTGACCCTTTTGGGGAGGATTTACCACAGTATACCTTCCAAAACAGGTGTGAAGAGATGCCGGAGCTGGCATTGCAGGACCATACGGTAAAGTATTTCTTCAATTGCAGCTGTCAGCGGGAAGAAGTACCGGAAAATGTACAGGCGTTGTACAGATATATCATGACAGGTGAACCGATGGATGAACTGACGGGAAAGCTTCACAGGGCAGTGGAAGCGGGAAGGCGTAATGAGAAATGGAGGTCGGAATATATGAAAGAACTTCTACATGACGATGATATGAGAGAAGAGGGACGAGCGGAGGAAAGAGAAAACACAGAGCGTGAGAAAGCCAGAGCCGATGCCCAGGAAGCCAGAGCTAATGCCTTGGAGGCTAAGATACGTGAATTGGAAGCTGTCATCAATAAGATGAGACAGTAAAAGTTATTACCACTCTGTAGTAGAGGATATTTACTGTGGAGTGGAATTTGTTTATGGAGAAATATAAAGGAAAAAGATAATCATATTGACCTACTGGCCTACAGAACATATAATAGACCGGTAGGTCTATTATTTTGATCTGAATCAGAAAGGGAAAAGCAGAAGTGTAAAATGCTTCCGTGTGGGAAAAATGAAAAGAGAAGAAAAGACGAGGCTGACAAGAGAAAAAATTATTACTGCGGCAATTGAAGAATTCGGTGAGAAGGGATACAAAGCAGCATCCATTAATCATATCTGTGATTCGGGAATTGCAAAGGGATTGTTTTATCACAATTATGAAAATAAGGATGCGCTTTACATTGCCTGTCTGAAGAGCTGCTTTCAGGAGTGGACAGACAGCTTGTCGGCTGCGGCCTCTTCCGCAGGGATAGAAGACTATCTGAAAGCAAGAATGGATTTTCTGAGGGCGGACAGGTGGAAGGCAAATATCATTTTGGAAGCCTTGGTTCATCCACCGGAACAGCATCGGGCAGAAATTGCAGGCATACGACAGCCCTATGATGAATTGAATCTGGCCTTACTTGAAACTGTTTTAAACTCTCATGTTCTGCGAAAGGGTGTAGATCAAGAAAGGGCTCTAAATTATTTTATGATGATGCAGGATATGTTTAACTGGTATTGCTGCAATCCAAGATTTGACAAGCAGTCGTTGGAGCAGATGGCACTTATGCATGAGGAAACGATCCCGGAAATGCTTGACTATATGCTTTACGGAATTGTTAAGGAGGATGAAAGATCATGCTGATACTTCAATTTTTATTTGCAATCATGATTGCATTTGTGTCGGAAAACTGACAGCCAGGTTGAGATTACCGTCTATTCTGGGCTGGCTGATTACGGGAATCGTACTTGGACCGCATGCGTTTTCCCTCATTGACAGTGAACTGATCGGGAGGTCCTGGTATCAGATTACCATTCATCTTTGGCGGTATTGCGCTTGCCACAGCGCCTGCACCGGCACTTTCCATCGTAAATGAGTTCCGGACAAACGGAGCAGTTACCAGAAGCCTGATTCCGATGGCAGCCCTAGATGACATGGTAGGTGTGGCGGTCTTCTTCACAACCATTGCAGTCGTGGCCCGTCATGTTTCCGGTGGAGGAATGCCGCTATATATGGTGCCGGTCATGATTTTTTTGCCACTTTTGATTGGCGGGGCGGTGGGGATACCGACCGGATTTTTACTGAAAAGGACAAAAAAGCGCGGGGGAACATTGACCGTTCTTATTGCAGGGATCCTGCTCACATCGCTGATCGGTATGCTGTGTAATCAGTATCTCATGCCGTCTCCGCTATTGAACTTCATGCTCATGGGGATGGCCTTTTCGGCGGCTTTTTCAAATCTTGTCACAGAAGAAAAGCTGACGCAGATCACAAAGGATTTTAATCCCATTTTGGGAATAGCAATGATTATTGTAATCCTGAATCTTGGTGCTCCACTTGACTATCATGCGATTTATCAGGCAGGCGTTTATACCTTCGTATATATTGTGGTAAGGGCAATCGGCAAGTATTTTGGGGCAAGGCTTGGTGCGAAGGCAACCGGACTGGATGAGAATGTGCAGAAATATCTTGGATTGACCTTACTGCCGCATTCCGGCGTCTCTCTGGTGTTTACGGGAATTGCGGTATCTGTTCTTTCACAGAATGCCCGGGAGTGTGTTCAGATCATACAGGGTACGATTGCGGCAGCTGCAGTGATAAATGAGGTGATTGCGGTGATTGTGGCGAAAAAGGGCTTTGAACTGGCGGGAGAGCTAAAAGAAAAATAAACAGGGTCAAGTTCAATTGACACCCCCCGCCAAAGCGTATAAACTAAAACTGATAAATTGATTTTGGAGGAACGACCATGACCAGAGAGCATACGAGAGTCATTCAGATTGGAGATAGAGTGATCGGGGGTGGGAATCCCATCCTGATCCAGTCCATGACCAACACCAGAACGGAGGATGTCAAGGCGACGGTGGAGCAGATCCATAAGCTGGAAAAAGCGGGCTGTGAGATTATCCGCTGCACGGTGCCGACGATGGAAGCGGCACAGGCAATCAGGGAAATTAAGAAGCAGATTTCCATTCCGCTGGTGGCAGATATCCATTTTGACTATAAGATGGCAATCGCCGCAATAGAAAACGGTGCAGATAAGATCCGGATTAATCCCGGAAATATCGGCGGGAAGGATAAGGTGGCGGCGGTTGTTGGGGCTGCAAAGGAAAGAAACATTCCCATCCGGGTAGGAGTCAACAGCGGTTCCCTGGAAAAGGAACTGGTGGAAAAATACCATGGTGTCACAGCACAGGGCATTGTGGAGAGCGCTCTGGATAAGGTACATATGATCGAAGAGCTTGGCTATGAGAATCTGGTGATCAGCATTAAGTCCTCCGATGTGATGATGTGTGTAAAGGCGCATGAGGTGCTGGCACAGCAGACTGACTATCCGCTTCATGTGGGAATCACGGAGTCCGGTACGATCATCAGTGGAAATATTAAGTCTTCGATCGGTCTGGCACTGATCCTCAATCAGGGAATCGGTGATACCATCCGTGTATCCTTAACCGGTGACCCGGTGGAAGAAATTAAATCCGCAAGAATTATTTTAAGAACGCTGGGACTTCGTAAGGGCGGAATAGAGGTGGTTTCCTGTCCTACCTGCGGGAGAACCAAAATTGATCTGATCGGGCTTGCCAATCAGGTAGAAAATATGGTTGCGGAATTTCCGCTTGACATTAAAGTAGCAGTTATGGGCTGCGCAGTGAACGGTCCGGGGGAAGCGAAGGAAGCGGACATCGGCATTGCCGGTGGTATCGGAGAGGGACTTCTCATTAAAAAGGGCGAAATCATACGAAAGATTCCGGAGGATCAGCTGCTCACAGAGCTTCGCAGGGAGCTGGAGAATTGGAATGGCTAAACAATTTTTTGATGTGTTTCCATCATTAAAGCTGGAACAGAAAATACAGGATCTGTTCGAACAGGTCACAGTGGAGAAGGTGTCTGCCACAAAGCGCAGGGACCTTATTCGCGTTACCATTCTTTCCGACTACCTGATCCAGAAGGAAACGGTATATAAGGTGGAGCAGGAGATCAAGAAACAGCTTTTTGCAAATCACAGCGTGGCCGTGAAGCTGTATGAACGGTTCCACTTGTCAGAGCAATACAGTCCTGAGAAATTGATGAATGCTTATAAGGACAGTATTCTGCTGGAGCTGCGGAACTATAGCCCGGTAGAGTATAATCTGTTTAAGGGGGCAGATATTGCCTTCCCCGGGGAAACGGAAATGGTGCTCACCATCGAGGATACAGTGATAGCCCACAGCAAGGCGGCAGAGGTTATCAGAATTCTGGAAAAGATTTTTAATGAACGCTGTGGCTTTGGAATTGCCTGCCGGATCGACTACAAGGAAAAGAAGACCGGCAAGTACAAGGAAGAAGACGACCTTAAAATGGAACGCCAGATAGCTGAGATTACAGCAAGGGCGTCGGGAGCTATACAGGCACATGCCGATACGGGTGAGGATGAAAGAGCCCTTGCGGATGCGGCACTTACTTCTGCAATCCCGCCGGAAGAGGGAAGCGGACAGGGCACGGATACCGTGACCCAGAACGGAAAAACAGGCGTTTTTGTGGGGGACAAGAAGGGACTGCGCAAGGGAGATTACGAAAAGGGAGGCAAGGGCGATTTCAAGCGTGCGGTAAAGCGCTCCGACAATCCCGACGTGATTTACGGCAGGGATTTTGAAGAGGAAGCAATGCCTATCGAGGATATCATCGGTGAAATTGGCGAGGTGGTGATCCGCGGTAAGATCATCAACTATGATTCCAGGGAGATTAAGAATGAAAGAACGATCCTGATGTTTGACGTGACGGATTTTACCGATACTATGACCATTAAGCTCTTTGCACACAATGACCAGGTGGAGGAAATCACGCATGGGATTAAGGTGGGCGCCTTTGTAAAGCTCAAAGGGATTGCCACTGTCGATAAATTTGACAATGAACTGACCATCGGTTCTTTGTCCGGGGTAAAGAAGATCCCTGACTTTACCACCTCCAGAAGTGATAACAGTGCAAGAAAAAGGGTGGAGCTTCACTGCCATACGAAGATGAGTGATATGGACGGTGTTTCCGAGGCTAAGGATATTGTGAAGCGTGCCTATAAATGGGGACATCCGGCGATCGCCATTACGGATCACGGTGTTGTGCAGGCATTCCCGGATGCCAACCATGTGTGGGAGGATCTGTGGAAGGAGGAAAAGGCAAAGCGCAAGGAGGCCGGAGATCCGAACCCCGATAAGCAGGATTTCTTTAAAATCATATACGGGATGGAGGCCTATCTTGTGGATGATCTGCAGGAGATCGTCACGGGAGAGAGCGGGCAGGACTTTAACACTGATTTCGTGGTGTTCGATATTGAGACAACAGGCTTTTCACCCGTCAATAACCGGATCATAGAAATCGGTGCCGTGAAGGTTTCGGCAGGGCAGATTACAGACCGCTTTTCTGCCTTTGTAAACCCGGATGTACCCATTCCGTTTGAAATTGAAAAGCTGACGGGAATCAATGACAGTATGGTCATGGATGCACCTTTCATTGAAACTGTTCTGCCTCAGTTCCTGGAATTCTGCAAGGATGCGGTTCTGGTGGCACACAATGCAGGCTTTGATATGAGCTTTATCAAGGAGAATGCCGGGCGGCAGGGAATTTCGAGAAAATTTACTTATGTAGATACGGTGGGAATGGCCAGGATTCTGCTCCCCCATCAGGCGAAGCACACGCTGGATGCAGTGGCAAAGACTATGGGAGTATCCCTGGAAAATCATCACCGCGCAGTGGATGATGCGGAGGCTACCGCGGAAATCTTTGTGAAATTTATTCCCATGCTGAAGGAGGCAGGGGCAGATACCCTTGCAAAGGTAAATGCCATGGGAGATTCCAGCCCTGAGATCGTAAAAAGGCTTCCTTCCTATCATGCCATTATCCTTGCGGAGAATAACATCGGAAGAGAAAACCTGTACAGACTGGTTTCGGAATCCCATCTGACCTACTACAGCAAGCGTCCTCGTGTGCCGAAGAGCTTTCTGATGAAGCACAGAGAGGGGCTTATTCTGGGAAGTGCCTGCGAGGCAGGAGAGTTGTACAGGGCTATTATTGAGGGGAAGCCGGAAACAGAGATCGCAAGGCTTGTCAACTTTTATGATTACCTGGAAATCCAGCCTCTTGGGAACAACAAGTTCATGATCGAATCGGATAAGGTGCCTTCCATCAACAGCATGGAGGATGTGATGGATGTGAACCGGAGGATCGTTGCTCTGGGTGAGGAATTCGGCAAGCCGGTGGTTGCCACCTGCGACGTTCATTTTCTTGACCCGGAGGATGAGGTTTACCGCAGGATCATTATGGCGGGCAAGGGCTTTACGGATGCGGACGAGCAGGCTCCGCTTTATTTTAGAACCACAGAGGAGATGCTGGAGGAATTTTCCTACCTTGGCAGTGACAAGGCGGAAGAGGTGGTGATTACCAATACCAATAAGATTGCAGACCGGATCGATGTGATGGCGCCGGTGCGCCCGGACAAGTGTCCGCCGGTGATCCCGGACAGTGACAAGACATTGACGGATATCTGTTATCATAAGGCACATGAGCTTTATGGCGAGGAACTGCCTCAAATCGTGGAGGACCGACTGCAGAAGGAGCTGCATTCCATTATCACCAACGGCTTTGCGGTGATGTATATCATTGCCCAGAAGCTGGTATGGAAATCAGTGGAGGATGGCTATCTGGTAGGGTCCCGTGGATCGGTAGGCTCCTCCCTGGTGGCATTCATGGCGGGAATCACGGAGGTAAATTCCTTAAGTGCGCATTACAGGTGTCCCAACTGCCATTATTATGATTTTGATTCACCGGAGGTAAAGGCGTATGCAGGAAATGCAGGGTGTGATATGCCGGATAAGGACTGTCCTGTATGCGGGAAACCGCTTGTAAAGGACGGATTTGACATTCCCTTTGAGACCTTCCTTGGCTTTAAGGGAGACAAGGAACCGGATATTGACCTGAATTTCTCCGGTGAGTATCAGAGTAAGGCTCATAAATATACAGAGGTTATTTTTGGAGCCGGACAGACCTACCGCGCCGGTACCATTGCAACCCTGGCAGATAAGACAGCCTTTGGCTATGTGAAGAATTATTATGAGGAACGCGGAAAACGGAAGCGTACCTGCGAGATCAACAGAATTGTGGGCGGGTGTACCGGAATCAGAAGGAGTACGGGACAGCATCCCGGCGGTATCATTGTATTGCCAATGGGAGAGGATATCAATTCCTTTACACCGGTGCAGCATCCGGCTAATGATATGACGACAGACATCGTCACCACGCATTTTGACTATCACTCCATCGACCACAACCTGTTGAAGCTCGATATCCTGGGACACGATGATCCTACCATGATCCGTATGCTTCAGGATCTGACAGGAATTGACCCCACCAAAATCCCTCTGGATGACAAGCAGGTCATGTCCCTGTTCCAGAATACTACAGCCCTTGGCATTACCCCGGATCAGATTAGCGGCTGCCCGGTAGGCTCTCTGGGCATTCCTGAGTTCGGTACGGATTTTGTCATCCAGATGCTCCTTGATACCAAGCCTCAGTGCTTTTCCGACCTGATCCGGATTTCAGGCTTAGGTCACGGGACGGATGTATGGCTGGGGAATGCCCAGACATTGATACTGGAGGGCACTGCAACCATTTCCAGCTGTATCTGCTGTCGTGATGATATCATGATCTATCTGATCAATAAGGGAGTGGACAGTGCGTTATCCTTTACCATTATGGAGAGCGTGCGTAAGGGCAAGGGGCTTAAACCCGAGTGGGAGGAAGCGATGAAGGCACAGAATGTGCCTGACTGGTACATCTGGTCCTGCAAGAAGATTAAGTACATGTTCCCGAAGGCCCATGCTGCTGCTTATGTCATGATGGCGTGGAGAATTGCCTACTGTAAGATCAATTATCCGCTGGCTTATTATGCGTCCTACTTTTCCATTCGCGCATCGGCTTTTTCCTATGAGCTGATGTGCCAGGGACAGAGCCATCTGGAAAAGAACATGGCTGACTATAAACGGCGTGGAGATGCCGGCACCTTGAGCAAGAAGGAGCAGGATACATACAAGGACATGAAGATCGTGCAGGAGATGTATGCAAGGGGCTTTGATTTTGTCCCCATTGATATTTTTACCGCTCAGTCCAGAAACTTTCAGATCGTAGGAGATAAGCTGATGCCATCCTTAAACAGCATTGACGGTCTGGGAGAAAAGGCAGCGGATGCCATCGTGGAAGCTGCGAAGGACGGACCGTTCCTCTCCAAGGATGATTTCAGACAGAGAACCAAGGTTTCCAAGACAATCATTGATATGATGGATGAACTGAACCTTTTGGGAGATCTGCCGGAATCCAACCAGATCAGTTTGTTTGACTTTGTGTCTTAATAAAAGGGTTTCCTTGTAAAGATTATGTATAGAAGAGTGGGGCGCACTTGAAGGTGAGTGCGCCCTTATGCTACACTCATACAACAATATTGATTTACAAGGAGGATTTTTCTTTTATGGAAGCGGACCCTGACAGTGATTCTGTTATGCTTCAGCTGTTACTTTTAGTCATTTTTACATGGATGAATGCTTTTTTTGCGGGGGCGGAGATGGCGGTGGTTTCGGTGGACAGGAACCGGATTCGAGCACTTGCCCAGGAGGGAAATAGAAAGGCAGTCATCATCCAGGGACTCTTTGAGGATTCTACTAAATTTCTTTCAACTATTCAGGTAGCCATTACCTTTGCGGGCTTTTATTCCAGTGCATCTGCGGCAGCAGGTATCTCGCCGATATTGGCAGAGAGGATGAGCAGCCTGCATATTCCCTATAGTCAGACAATTGTGTATAACGGGGTAACCCTGGTTCTCCTGTTTTTTAATCTGGTGTTTGGAGAACTGGTTCCCAAGAGGATCGCCATGCAGAGAGCAGAAGCCTTCTGCATGCTGACGGTGTTGCCCGTTCATTTCATTTCAATCGTACTTTCCCCATTTATTAAGCTTTTAGCCGGTTCCACCAAGGCGGTATTAAGACTCCTGGGGATGAAGACTGATGATCAGGAGATAACAGTCACGGATAAAGAGCCAACAGTCACAAAGAAGGAGATAAAGGCGGATATGGATGAGAAATCCGGAAACACAGAAACGGCAGAAGGTGTATAGAAAGAAACAGGAATCAATTGACACCTATGCTCCCCCTTGTTATAATCAAGTCAAAGCATAGATATTCTAACGGAAAATCGTTTCTTTGATCTCAACTTCTAAGAAGGCATTCCGTCTTTGGAATGTATCATCTGTTTTAGAATCCTTGCTTGATTACCCAGACAAAAGAAATGTAAGACCTTATACGGCTACGCCTATTTTGTGGCGGAGATCAGGAAGAATCTTGAAACAATGGAACTACAGCAGGCGGTGGAGCTTGCAGTGGAGGAATGCATCCGTCAGGACATCCTGAAGGAGTTCCTGACCGAGCAGAGAGCGGAGGTAATTGCCATGTCGATCTATGAGTATAATGAGGAATATGTAAGACAGTCCTTATTTGAAGATGGGGAGAAGTCCGGCTATAATAAAGGCGAAAAAGCTGGGGAAAATAAGCTGGGCAGGCTGATTTCCATTCTCTTGTCAGAGGGAAAACAGGAGGAAGTACGCGTGGTTTCTGAGGACGAAAGTACAAGGCAGGAATACTATCAGAAGTATCGCATAACTGATTAAGCATGAATTGGAAACCATAATTCGTAAGATGAATCAGTAACTGCTATTACCGCTCTACAGTAGAGGATGTTTACTGCGGAGCGGTATGTGTGTATGGGGATATATGGAGAGAGTGATATTTTTCACGAAGGGCTGTTGACAACAATTCGCGGTTAGTATATGCTAACTATGAAGAAAAGAGAAATACTTGATGGAGGTCAGCTATGGGAACATTGATTGTTGTTGTGGTTCTGGTCATTATTGTAGCCCTGATCATCAGGAGCATGATAAAGGATAAAAAGAGCGGGAAATCACTTCAATGCGGATGTGACTGCAAGAATTGTTCTGGGCATTGTCACTAAAAGCAGTTTTTGTAACAAATTCCTTGCAAATTCCCTGTTTTCCTGTAAAATAGGTTAATGTGAGCGTAACCTAAGTGTTTTGGAGAGAGAGGAGTTTACAGGGAATGATCAGTGCAAATAATGTAACCTTACGAATTGGGAAAAAGGCCTTATTTGAGGACGTTAATATTAAGTTTACGGAAGGAAACTGCTATGGCTTGATTGGTGCCAACGGCGCCGGTAAGTCTACCTTCTTAAAGATCCTGTCAGGACAGCTTGAGACCACAAACGGGGATGTGACGATCACACCCGGACAGAGACTTTCTGTGCTGGAACAGGATCACTTTAAATATGATGCATATCCGGTTATGGATGTGGTTATCATGGGAAATGAAAGACTTTACCAGATTATGAAGGAAAAGGATGCCATCTATGCAAAGGAGGATTTCTCTGACGAAGATGGTATCCGTGCCAGTGAACTGGAAGCAGAATTTGCCGAGATGGACGGCTGGGAAGCAGAGTCTAATGCGGCAACCCTGCTTAATGGTCTTGGAATTGATACATCCCTTCACTATGCAACCATGAGGGATCTGAACGGTAATGAAAAGGTAAAGGTGCTGCTTGCCAAGGCACTTTTTGGCAATCCGGATATACTTCTTCTGGATGAGCCTACCAACCATTTGGATCTGGATGCTATTGCATGGCTGGAGGAATTTTTGATTAATTTTGAAAATACGGTGATCGTGGTATCCCATGACCGTTATTTTCTGAATAAAGTCTGCACCCATACGGCAGATATTGATTATGGTAAGATCCAGCTTTATGCCGGAAACTATGACTTCTGGTATGAGTCCAGTCAGCTGCTCATCAAGCAGATGAAGGAAGCCAATAAGAAAAAGGAAGAGAAGATCAAGGAACTGCAGGAATTTATTTCCCGCTTCTCCGCCAATGCTTCCAAATCCAAGCAGGCTACTTCCAGAAAGAGAGCCCTTGAAAAAATCGAGCTGGACGAGATCAAGCCCTCCAGCAGAAAATATCCTTACATTGATTTCAGACCTGAACGGGAGATCGGAAATGAGGTGCTTTCCGTAGAGGGAATTACCAAGACGATCAACGGTGAAAAGGTTCTGGATAACGTTACCTTTATTCTGGGACATGATGATAAGGTCGCCTTTGTGGGCGGTAACGAGCTTGCCAAAACAACATTGTTCCAGATCCTGATGGGAGAGCTGGAGCCGGATGCGGGAACCTATAAATGGGGCGTCACTACCTCACAGGCTTATTTCCCCAAGGATAGTACGGCTGAATTTGACAATGACTACACGATCGTTGACTGGCTGACCGGCTATTCTCCGGTTAAGGATGTCACTTATGTCCGTGGCTTCCTGGGACGTATGCTGTTTGCCGGCGAGGATGGCGTTAAGAAGGTGAAGGTCCTTTCCGGTGGCGAGAAGGTGCGCTGCCTGCTCTCCAAGATGATGATCAGCGGTGCAAACTGCTTGATTCTGGATGAGCCCACTAACCACCTTGATATGGAATCCATTACCGCACTGAACAATGGACTGATCAAGTTCCCGGGTGTGGCGTTATTCTCCTGCCACGACCATCAGTTTGTTCAGACTACGGCGAACAGAATTATGGAGATTCTTCCTGACGGTTCTCTGATCGACAAGATCACGACCTACGACGAGTATCTGGAAAATGATGAGATGGCCAGAAAGCGTACTGTTTATACCAAGCAGGCAGAAGAAGATGATAACTGATGAGGCTTTATGAACATTGTAGATTTACACACACATTCCAATAAATCAGATGGCAGTTTTTCTCCAGCAGAGCTGGTTCATTATGCAGTGGAAAAGGGACTTTCTGCCATAGCTCTTACCGATCACGATACCACGGACGGCATTGAGGAGGCACTAAAGGCAGCAAAGGACAGGGAAATAGAGGTTATTCCCGGAATTGAATTTTCCTCGGAATATGAGGGACAGGATATTCATATTGTAGGTCTTTATATTGACTATCAAAGTGATTTTTTCAAGCGCCGTCTCGTCAATTTTGTAAACGGGCGGGAAATCCGAAACAGAGAGATGTGCCGTCGGCTTACAGAGCATGGAATGCCGGTGACCTACGAGGAACTGGTTGCCGAATTCCCGGACAGTGTGATCACCCGGTCTCATTTTGCAAAGTATCTGCTGCAGCATGGATATACGAAGAGCTTAAAGGAAGCCTTTGACCGGTATATCGGGGACAGATGTCCCTGCTTTGTGCCGCGCAAAAAGATCACGCCTATGCGTGCGGTAGAAATCATTCTAAAGGCGGGTGGCTTCCCGATCCTTGCCCATCCGCTTCTTTATCATATGAGTAAGGAGCGGTTAGACAAGCTGGTATCACAGCTTAAGGAGGTAGGGCTTCAGGGGCTGGAAGCGGTGTACTGTACCTACAGTCCCTCTGACGAGCGGGAAATGCGTAAGCTGGCAAATAAGTATGAGCTTTGCATCAGCGGCGGCTCTGATTTTCATGGCAATGCCAAGCCGGGGCTTGATCTGGCAGTCGGCTACGGGAAGCTTTTTATACCGGAAGAAATTCTGGATCGCATTAAGCTGAGGCATGCCTTCCTAAAGGAGCATCTGGATACAGTTAAAAAGTCAAAAATATTGTTTACGGATCTGGACGGCACGCTGCTTGATGATACCAAACAGATCAGCGCATATACAAGAGAGGTTCTGAAGGAGTGGTCAGCGGCAGGACATAAGCTGGTGCTATGCTCCGGCAGAGATATTAACAGTGTGATGAGTGTGAAGGAATATCTGCAGCTTAATTTTCCCGGCATGTACCTGATCGGTTATAACGGCGGGCAGATTTATGACTGTGATGCGGAGCAGACCATCTATAAGGTTACTCTGACGCTTTCACAGATTGCATATATTATGAAGGAAGCAGAGCGCTTCGGCGTTCATTGCCATACTTATACAGACACTCACATTATCTCCCCTGTGGAGAATGAGCAGCTGCACTACTATCAGAGAGTGATCAAGACACCGGTTATTATCAGTAAGGATGTGACGGCGGTCATGCGGGAGGGTTCCTGCAAGTGTCTTGCAATTGAACTGCAGGATCATGAGAAGATCGAAGCATTCAGAAAGTCCCTTCTTCCCTGGGCGCAGGAGGAGGGTATCTCACTCCTTTATTCCAATCCCTATTATCTGGAACTGTTTCCCTCTGTTTCGGGGAAGGGAGCATCTGTGCATAAGCTTTGTGAGCTTCTGGGGATCAATATCTGGCTTTCCGTGGCAGCAGGGGATGCACAGAATGATATCTCCATGATTGAGGCAGCGGGGATGGGAATTGCCATGCTAAACGGCAGTGATGAGGTGAAGGCAGCAGCGACTACAGTCACGCAGGAGGATAACAATCACGACGGGCTGGCAAAGGCACTTTATGACCTGATTTGATTTTGCTACAAAAATTTTCAGAAAAATAAAATTAATACTTGCATTCTCAGTCAACTTATAATAAAATAATCAAGTGCGATGCGCAAGGTAGCGTACAAGATAAATGGCTCGTTGGTCAAGCGGTTAAGACGCCGCCCTCTCACGGCGGAAACAGGGGTTCGATTCCCCTACGA
>JAUNDN010000053.1:0-4592 GCA_030526045.1 Bacillota bacterium
AATTTTCTCTTGAATTTTCAGGGTTGCATTGCTGTTTATTTGTCAAGGTTCTGTTGCTTGTGCTTGATTTATCACCCGCAACGAACTTTACTATATCATCCCTAAGAAATAATGTCAACAGTTAAATTAAAAAATTTGTAGATTTTTTTACACAGTTTTAAAACCAATCAAAAAAGCCCATTTTATGGGCTTTTTTTGCTATCACATTACCAATTTAACTCTTTAATTCAGTGAAATTGTAGCAGAATCATCTACACTTTTCATTTTCAGCTGTAAAGTATCGATGAATTCCGTCTGATCATCCTGTATTTCGCACAGCAGCACCAGTTCAATACTCTCATTTGCTGCAAGCGTTCCCTGATAATATGCCATATCATTTAGCAGCATTGTAGTCAGGGCATTCTTTTCCGTTCCATTCAGAATTATCTTATATCTGGTCTGGCTTTTAGACAGATCAATTGAAAGCTCTTCCCCGGATACATTTAAAGCGCTGAACCGAAGTACAAGCAGCTTGTTGCCTTCCGTTGCACTCATAAAGAAATAAGCCTCTTTTGCTTCTCCTTCAGGATAAGTATCAACTGTTTCATACCCGGCATAAGATATTTCCACGCCGGTTAGATCCAGGAAATCTGCTATGGATATATTTTGTGCTTCCACTGTACCGGTATTATCAACAATTGTAACATCTGTATCTGCAATTATTTCTTCCGGTAAAGTTTCCTCTTCTATCAACGGTTCTTTAGGCTGCTCTCCCTGTTCTTCCTCGTGCTGCTGTTCCGGCTCATGAGCAGTAAGCTTAGATTGATAGTTTACATCATATTTAAGCAACTCACTTGCCGCAAATTCAACTACCAGTTCCTGCTGTTCCATTGTCATTTCAGGAATTGCATTTCCGCATCCCGTCAGCCAGATTCCTGTCATTATCAGGGGCAAGCCTATGATCCATCCCTTTTTCATTCCGTTCCTCCGTTTTCTTGAAGCTCCTTACGCTTTTTCTCCATATTTTTTTCCAACAATATATATATGAAAGAAATGCTCAGTGCCAATATTCCCACAACAAGGAATACCACCATCCGGTAAATGATATCTACTTCCCGGAAATCATACAGTACCAGCTTAACACATACAAAAATTGCCATGACCAATCCGCAGATCCGCTCTGTTTTGTCTTTCTGTTTAAAGCCTAGTCCTACACATCCCAGTGCGATGACCATCAACAAAATACTGACGATTACCGGAGACGGGAAATGCCCGAGCAAGGAGTACACTGACAGGAAAACTGCAAGCACCATATGCTTTCTCGGCAGGCGCATATCATATTTCTCTTTAAACACTACAAGAATTACAACTGCTCCAAGTACCATCATAACAGCTGACAGTAAATAATCCTTTTGTGAAAGTGCAGTCAGACAGTAAATACCGGCAAATATTACACAAACAATGTTATAGGCTTTCTGAGGCTTGTCTTTAAGCCGGGGCAAATGATTAAATAATAGAAAGAACCCCAACAAGCCCACCATACTTACAGGGTACAACCAGCCTTCATCCAGTCCGTAATCATCAAATAAATAATCGCATTGATTCCAGCAGATCAGCAGAATGCTTACAGTAATCACTATTTCATGATAGATGTGCATATCACGAATAAGAAGTATTGACAATACCAGTGCCGCTGCAAGCAGCCAGCAATACCAGTTATCTGATAGCCCAAATCCTAAAACTCCTGTCCAGGTTACGACAATACAATCCAGCACCCGTAATTCCCGATTGCGATTCATTAGCTTTACAAGCAAAAGCACTGCAAGTAAAGTCACAATAATTTCTGCATGATATTCGGAAAAGGAACCAAGTAACAAGGCTGCCCCACATATATAATAAATCTGTGCATACTTTCTGCCATCTTGTCTGTTCCAAAACAGAAACATCAAAATGCAGATTACACCAATCAGAATTTCCGCAATCAAATGTACCAGCAAAGCTGTTGCCGGTGACTGCCCTATCGATCCAATATTGCAAAGCAGGAACAAGATAAAAAGAAACAACCCATTTCCGATACAGGTAAACAGAAACAAGGTTCCTGATTTTTCCTCTCTACATTTCTTGTACGACATAATGCTGACAAATGCAAAGGAAGAAACAACAAATCCAACAAGATAAATAGTGTTAAAGTCTTCCGCCCATGCCATTCCGGTAAGCAGTGCTGTAAATACGACATTTACCGCAAGATGCAACGTATTGATTACAACACTGTTTTTTTGATTTTGTAAGAACACACTCAGTGTGTTGATGATAAAAAGGATACCCGCAATTACCAGGAAATTCAATTCCGTGTCAAACCCCTTTACCGGGATAAAGGAAATATAACATCCCAATATGCTAATAATCCTAATAGCAACCGAATCCTTTTTATGACTAAGGAAAATCGTTCCAAGAGCAATCACAAAAGTAATCAGCAGTGCTACTAAACCGTTTATTGTATGAAGCACCAAATAGTTGACAATGTTGGCAATATATAACCCGCCGATTCCGATTCCGGTAATCACATGCGAAAACTTCGGCATCTTTTTCCTAAAAAGCAGTTCTGATAAAAACACCAGCACAAGAGCTGCCAGATACAGACAGATTCCCTGCCCCAAACCATCTAAAAAATTAAAGCTGAAAATTACAAAGGCAGTCAACACAAATATCGCACCGACCAGACTGAACACGTGGATGCCGACGTTAAATTCAAGCTTGTCCGGTCTGTCTTTTTTAGACGGTTGCTCCTGTGGCACCGGACTTAAGGGCACGCGCTGCACTCTCTGCTCGGTACCTGCCTGCGACATACGCTGTTTATATTTCTCATAGCTTCTTTCTGCTTCACGTTCCACCTGCTGCGGTGTAGCCCTTCCACTGTCCAGATCCTTCAGCATCTGCGCAAGATACTTATCATACTCAGGATCCCTTGACATCTCCATCAGTTGACGGAGTTTTCCCCTGATACGCTCTCTGCTTTCCAGTAGTTCTGCTTCTTTTCTGAGCATTCCAGCACGCTGAAGGTCACTGAGGTTTTGATTATTTTCTTCCATAATATGATTCATAGTTTCCCCTTCACACAATCTTAATTAATTCTATTCCGATCGGACAGTTCCAGTTCAAACCAGAATTCCACGCCATTGTCATAGTTAATGGCACCAAATTCCTGATTCATAGACTCCATTATCGCCTTGACAATAGAGAGTCCTACTCCGCTCCCTCCATATGCTCTGGTTCTTGCCTTATCCACCTTGTAAAACTTCTCCCATATATGAGGAAGGCTTTCCTTCGGAATAGGCTGTCCGGAATTAAAAACCGAAATACGTACCTTTTTATCTTCCGTTACTAATTTTACATCAATCACCTTGTCTCCTGCAACATGATTCATGGCATTCGTGAAGTAATTTCCGAAAACCTCTTCAACCATAAACTCGTCAGCCCACACATGAATGGCCGGAGTGTTTTCCATTTGTACTTTGATCTCTTTTTGTTTGCAAAGAATATCTACGGACTGCAGATAGTTTTTGATCAAAGCAGTAACATCAAAGCGCTCCATGGTAACAGTGTCGTTACCAAATTCGAGTTGATTAAGTGTGAGCAGTTTCTTAACCATATTATTCATTTTGGAGGCCTCATCCATGATTACTTCACAATAAAATTCCCTGCTTTCGGCATCATCGTTGATACCTTCTCTCAATCCTTCTGCATATCCTTGTATCAGCGCAATCGGTGTCTTCAACTCGTGCGATACATTTGAAAGAAATTCCTTCCGCATCTCGTCAATTTTGTTCTTTTTTTCAATATCCCTCTGCAACTCATTATTCGCACTTTTCAACTCAGATATCGTGTTTTCGAGGGTTTCGGAAAGTTCATTGATATTTCTACCTAAAAGCGCCACCTCGGTTTTACTGTTTCCGGTATATTTGGCATCAAAGTCAAGCCTGCTCATTCTCTCAGAAATCTGCGTAAGCTCCATAATCGGTTCTGTTACCTTCCTTGAAACCAGCCAGATCACCAGTGCACTGATCAAAACTGACACCAATCCCACATATGCCAAGAAACGATTGGCCACTGCAACACTCTGACGAATGCTTTCAAGCGGGCTTCTGAAAAGAAATAAATTTCCATTATCCAGCACGCCCCACATATCTACATATTCCTGTTGTGTCCGGTCGTCCCTTATGATGTTCATCTCATAATTATCTTCCTTAAAAAGCACCCGACTTTCCGGATCCATATTTTGATCAAACAGGTAATCGAGAAGCTGTCTGCTCAAAATTTGATAATTATTCATTGATGTCTTCAGTGTTTTCGTCTCAGCATCCAAAATAATAATATTAATGTTATTTCTTCCGCAAATCATTTGGAATTCTATATCAAAGGACTCCGAGTCAAAAGCCTCCTCATTGGATGCCTTATTAATCACCGCATAGGCACTTAGCATTGCCCGTTCCTTATTCCTCAGGTAGTAATCTTCCAGAAAGGTATTATTGATAAACCAGCATAATAAAATCGTTCCTGCCATCAGCAGTCCGAATACCAGTGTAAATTGTTTACGGATAGAATATTTCATCGGG
>JAUNDN010000053.1:4692-16653 GCA_030526045.1 Bacillota bacterium
CCTTTTTCGCCCATCTTACTTCTGAGCTTCTTTACGTGAGTGTCAATGGTTCTGGCATCACCGAAATAATCATAGTTCCAGACATTGTTGAGGATCTTTTCCCTGGAGAGGGCTATGCCACGGTTTTCGAGAAAATAGGTTAAGAGTTCAAATTCTTTATAGCTCAATTCCACATCCTTGCCGTCGATGGTAACACTGTGGGCTGATTTGTTCAGAACGATACCTCCTGCTTCCAGAATCTCTTCTTCATCAAGCTGATTGGTACGCCTTAAAATTGCCTCAACCCTCGCCACCAGAATTTTGGGGCTGAAGGGCTTGGAAATGTATTCGTCCACGCCAAGCTGAAAGCCTTGGAGTTCGTCACGTTCATCGGATTTAGCTGTGAGCATGATAATGGGCACTTTAGAGTACTGGCGTACTTCACGGCAGACCTCCCAGCCGTCCATCTTGGGCATCATCACATCGAGAATAATTAGTGCAATATCCTTCTGTTCAAAGAAAATGTCCAGTGCCTGACTTCCGTCCTCAGCCTCTATTACATCATAATTACTCTTTACCAAAAAATCCTTTACCAGCTTTCTCATTCTGGCTTCATCATCAACCACGAGAATTTTTAAGCGTTCCATAATTTAGTATTCCTTCCCAATTTCTTATCTTTATGCAGGGATTCTGATATACCTGTAACCTCATTATAGACAGTAAATATGTTGAAAATGTGAAATTTCTAATTATTTATCTTCATATATGTCTTCATCTGCTTTCCATTCCAAGCCAAGTTCGTTTTCCTTCTGGCGGAGTTGTTTTTCACGTTCTGAAAGCTCCTGCTCCCAAGAGGCATATTGATTCACGATTACGTTCTTATAATTAAGGATATTGGGATTATCACTCTTTAATGTAATCGCAAACATGGCTATCACAAGAATTGCTAAAAAAAGATTAACTATCACTGATGTTCTCAGTTTCTTTCGATCCGAACTGATTTTGACGGAAGGTTTGACACGTTCCCGCACCAATGCCTCCATTGTGCTTTCTTCTTTATGTGAAAAGGTCACATACATAGGAATCGGTCTGATTCTCTCCTTATCTACTCCTTGAAGCAGCAATTCCTTCTGGAGTTTTCTTAAATATGACCAACCGATTGGCGTAACAAAGACACGTTCATCCAAGATCTTGTCATAAACCGCGAGAACGCTTTCCGCATTTTTACCGTTAAGCTTTCCGTCAAAATAGTCTGCCTTTTTCTTTTCAAGCTGTGCCTGCTGTGCATCCTCAAGCGAACCGAAATAGTAGCCTTCTACATAGAAATCGTTCTTGTCAGCCATAGTATTATTATCCCTTCCACATAATCAGCTCTGTCTGTGAGTCAAAAAAGTAAAAGAGTGAGAACATTATCCCACTCCTACATTGTTTTGACTCCAGTGGATTAGGCGGGAGTCGAACCCGCGTCCAAAGACCCATTCCCTGTCCTTCTACTATCATAGTCGATTATTTCGGGAAACCCTCATTCCCTCCTAAACCAGGAAACCGACACCCCGGTCTATTCAGTAGCTTCATAGTACGCCCACGGGGGCAAAGCTTAGCCCGTGTCGTTTCCTACATAGTCGATGCCCGGATTCTAATGTGTAGGTGCACTAGAGCGGACAGCTGCCATTAGGCAGCGTATGCTAATTCTGTATCAGCGTTTATATTTAGATTTGCGATTTAACGCATCGCCTGCGGATAGCTTCTCCAGCTGCAAGGCCCCTGTCGAAACCTTTACTAACCCAAATTCATTTATATTATAATAAAACTCTAGCGAAATTGCAACTTTAGTTCTTTTTCTGCTTCTCTCTTCTGGTCCTTCTTCGCAATGTCCTGTCTCTTATCGTAGAGCTTTTTACCTTTTGCAAGCCCGATTTCTATTTTGGCTCTCCCATCCCGGAAGTATACCTGAAGCGGAACAATCGTATAGCCCTTTTCTGCGATGTTTCCAATCAACTTTCGGATCTGCTGCTTGTGAAGCAGAAGCTTTTTTACCCGGAGCGGATCTTTATTAAAAATATTTCCTTTTTCATATGGGCTGATGTGCATACCGTAAATATAGACCTCTTCCTTTTCAATTCGAATAAAAGCCTCCTTGATACTGCACTTTCCCATGCGCAGGGATTTCACCTCTGTTCCGTGAAGCACCAGTCCCGCTTCATATTTCTCTTCTATAAAATAGTCATGATATGCTTTCTTATTATTGGCTACCAGCTTCATTTCTTCTTTCGCCATATTCTTCCTCACTTTCCGGTGCAAGAACAAAATCTATACTCTTTTGCAGATAGTCCACACCGTCGACCATAATTCTGATTCTCTGTCCAAGTTTAAAGCATCTGCCCGTATCTCTTCCAATCATTTCATAGCTTTCTTCGCTGTAATAATAATAGTCACCTGCAAGCCTTGAAACATGAATCATTCCCTCTACCGTATCGGGAAGCTCTACATAGATTCCCCACGCAGTGATGCCGGAAATAACGCCATCAAAGATCTGTCCGATCTTATCCTCCATATACTGAACCTTTTTGAGCTTCTCCGTTTCCCGTTCCGCCTCATCTGCTCTGCGTTCCATTTCCGAGGAATGCTTTGCAACCTGAGGAAGAATTTCCTGATAATGCTCAATACGTTTTTCCAAGAGCCGTCCTCGCAGCTGCTCCTTAATGATCCGGTGAATCTGTAGATCCGGATATCTTCTGATTGGCGAGGTAAAATGACAGTAATACTGGCACGCCAGTCCGAAGTGTCCTGTACAGTCCACCGTGTACTGCGCCTTCTTCATGCTGCGAAGGGTCAGTCTGCTGATCAGTGCTTCCTGAGGAGTTCCCTCAATTTTACCTAAAAGCTTCTGGATTTCCTTGGGATGGATTTCATTGTCTCCGCTCTTCACTTTAATAAAGTACCCAAAGTTATTGATAAAGGTTGCCAGCTTCATCACCTTTTCGGGATCCGGATTATCATGAGTACGATAGACAAAGGGTGCTTCCAGCCAGTAAAAATGCTGTGCTACTGTTTCATTAGCAAGGAGCATAAAATCCTCGATAATCTTTGTTGCGGCATTTCGCTCATAAGGCTTAATCGACAATGGTTTTCCGTCCCGATCAAGAATAATCTTGCTTTCCGGGAAATCAAAATCAATGGAGCCACGCTTCTTGCGCTTTTCCCTGACTATATCAGCAAGCTCCTTCATCAGCCGGAACATGGGTACCAGAGTTTCATAACGATTGATTGTTTCAGGATCTCCCTCTAATATCTTATTCACATCGGTGTAGGACATTCTCTGATCCACATTGATCACAGTCTCTGCAATCTCATAGCCTGTAACCGTTCCCTTTTCATCCAGTGTCATCAGGCAGCTCAGTGCAAGTCTGTCTTCTCCCATATTCAAGGAACAAATTCCGTTTGAAAGTGTGTGGGGAAGCATCGGGATTACCCGGTCTACCAGATACACGCTGGTTCCACGCTCAAGCGCCTCTCTGTCAAGGGCTGAATTTTCCTGCACATAATTGGTCACATCTGCAATGTGTACTCCAAGATAATAGTTTCCATCCTTCTTCTCAAGGCTTACTGCATCATCCAGATCCTTAGCATCTTCTCCGTCAATCGTGACCATCTGAACATCCCTTAGATCCTTTCTGCCTTCCCGGTCGGCATCGGAAACATCCTTTGCCACACGCTGTGCCTGATTCAGAACCCGCTCCGGAAATTCCACCGGCAAATCAAAGCCCTTGATAATGGAAAGAATATCGACACCCGGATCATTCAGATGTCCTAGGATTTCGACCACCTTTCCTTCAGGCTTGTGCTTGTTATCGCCGTAATCAGTAAGTTCTACTACAACCTTATGCCCTGTTACCGCGCCTTTAGACCTTTCCTTCGGCACAAAAATATCGGAAGCAATTTTGTCATCATCAGGAATCACAAACCCGAAATTACCTGCTTTATCAAAGGTTCCTACCAATCTTGTGATTCCGTGGGAAAGCACAGCGCTGACCCTGGCTTCCTGCCGCTTTCCATGCTGTCCCTTCAAAAGCTCAACAGAAACGATATCCTTATGGAATGCTCCGTTCACTTCCTCCTCCGGGATAAAAAAATCCTGCTCCTGTCCATCAATTTCCACAAATCCAAAGCCCCTTGCATTGCTGATAAAGGTGCCCGTAAGGTTAAGCGGCTTACCGCTTCCCTTAACATATTTCCCACGTTTGGTCAGCTCCAGTTTTCCCTGTTCCACAAGCTCCGCAAGAATGCTCTTAAGCTCCTCCCTGTCTTCGGCCTGAACCTGCATGAAAACAGCAAGCTCCTTTTCTTTCATCGGAACATAACAAGAGTCCTCTACGAGCTGGCATATGATGTTTTTCCTTCTATCCCGATCCACCATAATAATCTCCACAAAAAAGGCATCCTTTTGCAAGAATGCCTTAAGTCCTAAAATACATTAAGATTTAATATAATGGTTATTAGCATAAATCCGATTGCCAGATACTTGGTGATCTTCACAAGCTTACCTTCCATGGAACGTCCCTTGTTCTTCCCCCAGTATGTCTCAGCGGCACCGCTTATAGCTCCTAACCCTGCTGACTTACCTTCCTGCATCAGTACCAGCGCTGCTAGCGCGATACATATTAATATGAAAATAATCTGAATTACGATTCTCAATGCTTCCATGTTACACCTCCTAATGCCAAGCAAGAGTAAGTTTAACATATAAGTCAGCAGATTTCAAGTATTTTGTTTAATTTGCCTTTTGTCCTGTGGCAGCCGCTTCCGCACCGGCTACAGGTGTCTGTGTCTCTCCTTCAACAGCACCTGCCATAGCTGCCTCTACCTGTACCAGCACACCCTCCGGTGTAGTCGTATAGGCAACTCCTTCTAACTCAACCTCGCCATTCCGAAGAAGTGTTCCGGTCTCTGTGAAATAGTAAGGCTGCTTATTAATCTCATAGACGCCTGTCACAATATGCCCCAGTTCATCCGCATAATAGGTCTCATTGCCTGCTGCAAACCATCCGGTTACCATCTGTCCTGTAGCAGGATCATAATAATAGCTTCCATCCTCTCTTGGAATCATTCCGCTCATTCTCACACCTTCCGGGCTGAAGAAAAAGCTTGCGCCGTCAATTGTCTGCGCTCCGGTATACATATGTCCGTCTGTCTTGTCAAAGTAATAGAAATTACCCTTTTCATCACTGAGCCATTCGCGTTTCATAATTCCGTTATTGGCAGGCTCATAAAAATACTTCATATCATTTAAAACTACCCAGCCGCTTGTCTTGATTCCCTCAGCGGTAAAGTAATAATCTGCACCATCCACATTGCACTGTCCTCTTGCAATACTTCCGTCCGCAGGAGACAGATAATAGGTTCCTGTTGTATCCGTAAACCAGCCTCTTACAAGATTTCCCGCACCATCAAGATAATATCTGGTATCATTATAGCCAATCCAGCCTCTTTGCATACGCCAGTTCTGATAAAAGCGCACGTTTCCGTTATGCTCAATGAATCCCTCCGGTATAATCAGACTGCTGTAGTCCTTATACTGATAATTCATATCAACATTTCCGCCGATGCCGTTTACTCTGCCCTTGCTGGAGTACTGCCAGAAGCACACATTATTGTTGGTCTCACAGGTATCGTTATACTGTGCAACCCAGCGATCCCAACCTGCAATGCTCAGCTTGTTGTCAAACAAATTCTTGTAGGAATATACCATCGGATAATATCCTGCCGCATCAATCGTCATACAGAATGCGTTAATAATGTCAATCATCTGCTGTGATGACAGACTCTTGTGACATTTATCTTCAATATCAAAAACAACAGGATAGTTTATGGTATAGGGCTCAATCCACTGCAATACAAGATTAGCCTCATTTATAGCCTGTTCCGGTGTTGTTGCATAGGAATAAATATACACACCCGTTTTCAGACCTGCCGCCTGAGCGCCGGTAATGTTTGCCGCAAACTGCGGATCAATTCCACTGTAGGTGCTGCCTACCTTGATAAAGGCAAACTGCATTCCGGAAGCTGCAACCTGTTGCCAGTTCACTGCTCCGTTATGCTTGGATACATCAATCCCTTTGGCGATTGCTCCATTTGCGCTTACTGCCTGTACGCTTTCACAGGGCAGCATACCGAGCATGGCAACTGCTACAAGTGCAACAAAGGCTTTCTTTGCCCATAATCCCAATTTTCTTGTCATCTGTACTTAATCCTCTCTTTTCCTGTTGTCCCTTACTGTTAACGCTGTTTACCTATTGTGCGTTAAAACATCCTACTGTGTTTCTTACCAAAAGCTTCTCAAATCTTGTTAAAAGGCTCCTTGTACGCAGCCACGCTGCCCAGTTCCTCTTCAATCCGAAGCAGCTGATTATATTTTGCCACACGGTCACTCCTGCAGGGAGCACCCGTCTTAATCTGACCGGCGTTTACAGCAACTGCCAGGTCTGCTATAAAGGTGTCCTCTGTTTCTCCCGAACGATGGGAAATCACAGCCCTATATCCATTTTTCTGTGCCATTTCAATTGCTTCCATGGCTTCTGATACGGTACCGATCTGGTTGACCTTAACAAGAATTGCATTTGCGACATGAAGCTTGATTCCCGCATCCAGTCTCTTGGGATTGGTCACAAAAAGGTCGTCGCCCACAAGCTGGATTTTGTCACCCAGCCGTTCTGTCATCGCCTTCCAGCCGTCCCAGTCATCCTCTGCAAGTCCATCCTCAATAGATAGAATCGGATATTTGGAAATCAAATCCTCATAATAAGCAATCATTTCAGAAGTATCACGCACAATCTCCTTTCCCTTAAGAGAGCTCTCCCCCGGGAAATGATACATACCTGTCTTTTCATTGTATAATTCACTGGAAGCAACGTCAAGGGCTATTTTAATATCCTGACCTGGTAAATATTTACTCTTTTCAATGGCTGCAACAATAAAATCAAGTACAGCCTCCGCATCCGGCAGATCCGGTGCAAAACCTCCTTCATCTCCCACACTCGTTGTAAGATGCTTTTCCTCAAGAAGTTTTTTCAGAAAATGATATATTTCCGCGCAGATCCTAAGACCGTCTGCAAAGCTTTCCGCCTGAACGGGCATAATCATAAATTCCTGGAAGTCCACAGTATTTGCAGCATGCTTGCCACCGTTTAGGATGTTCATCATGGGAACCGGCATCAGCCTGGTATAGGCTCCGCCCAGATATTGATATAACGGAATACTTAGCGATGAAGCGGCTGCCCTTGCCACTGCCATGGAAACAGCAAGAGTAGCGTTGGCTCCCAGATTCCCCTTATTGTCCGTGCCATCTGTTTCCATCAGAATACGGTCTATCTCTATCTGATTCAGGCCGTTCTTTCCATAGATTGCTTCTTTGATCTTCGTATTAATATTGGATACTGCTTTCCTGACACCAAGCCCGAAGTAACGGGTTTCTTCATCCCTTAACTCAACAGCTTCAAACTTACCCGTACTTGCTCCTGACGGAACAGCCGCTTTACCCGCATACCGTTTTCCCGTAAGATTGTCTGTCAGCGTAATTTCAGCCTCTACTGTCGGATTTCCCCTGGAATCGAGAATTTCCCTTCCATGTATGTTTGTAATCTGCATATAGGTCTTCATGTATTTTCCTCCTATGACAAAAAATTCTATAAGTATTGTGTCCGCTTTCATAAATTGATATACTACTTTTATTGTAAATATGTGCAGCGGGGAGTACTCAACATGAAATCACAAAAAGCCTTGGACTATCTAAATATAACTATATTAACCGCAGTTTTTACGTTTCTGGTTTTTTTCAGGCTCGGAAATGCTTATGCCCCTGAAACCTCCTACAATGTCACACGCGATAACTGTGACATTGTTCTTGACTTCGGTGATTACATTGATATTTCATCTATGTCCGTTTTCCTTGGGAATTTAAACACAAGACACTTTAGCGTTTCCGCTTTTAATGAGGTGACCGGAGAATGGGAAATTTTTAACGGCGACGCCTCTATTGAATCTGTGTTTGCCTGGAATAAGCTTGATATGAATTACAGACTTCGTTATCTGGGACTTGTTTCTACCGACGAGACAGCCGTATTAAATGAAATGGTTTTCCTGGGACCTGACGGCAATGTGATTCTGCCTGTTAATGCATCAGAATATCCGGAGCTTTTCGATGAGCAGGATAAATTTCCCGGAATCAAAACTTACATGGACAGCACTATGTTTGATGAGGTCTACCACGGCAGAACCGCTTATGAATTTCTAAACGGTCTAACCACCTATGAAACCACACACCCGCACTTAGGCAAAATTTTGATTTCTGTCGGCATACTTATTTTCGGGATGAATCCCTTCGGCTGGCGCATTATCTCTGCTATCTTTGGAATCCTGCTTATACCGCTGATGTATCTCTTTGCAAAAAAACTCTTTGAGGATACCTATATTGCAACAGCCGTCACTGCACTCCTAGCCTTTGATTGTATGCATTTTACTTTATCAAGAATTGCCACCATCGATATTTTTATCGGTTTCTTCATATTATTAATGTATTATTACATGTATCGCTATCTGGTTGCGGATTCTGAGTACCGAACAACAGAAGCTGCCTTAACGGACAGCTTTTTACCAAAAAAAGTTTATATTCCTCTTGCCCTATCCGGCATCGGAATGGCACTCGGCGTTGCCACAAAGTTTACAGGTGTTTATGCCGGTATCGGTCTTGCAATTCTCTTTGTATGGTACAACATCACACATTTTCCCAAAAAGCAGGTGAAAAAGCTGTTTTTCTTCTGTTGCCTGTTTTTTGTCGTGATCCCTTTATTTTTATATGCCATCTGTTTTATTCCCGTTGTGGGGTATACTCCTTATAGCAGCTTCCTTGCCAAGGTCATTGAAGGAACCGAGTATATGGTAAATTATCACTCGACACTGGTTGCGGAGCATTATTACAGTTCCCCCTTCTATGAATGGCCTGTGATCTGGATGCCGCTTCTATATGCAAATGATGCCGTAAACGCAACTGATGTCAGTGCCGTCAGCTGTATGGGAAACCCTGCCATCTGGTGGATTGGCATTCCCTGCGCTCTCTATGTTCTTTTCCGCTGGATCATTAAGAAGGAAAAAAAAGCCGGCTTCCTATGTATAGCATATCTTGCGCAGTATGTTCCCTGGATGTCTGTGGGACGTATCACCTTTATCTATCACTACTTCCCTTCCATTTTGTTCGTGATGCTCATGATGGGCTACACCATGCAGAGAATCAAAGAACATTTTCGATGGGGAAAAAAAGCTATCACCATCTACATGGTAATAGCCATAGCCTGTTTCTTCCTATTCTATCCTGTGGTTTCCGGTTTCCCCGTCAATAAAGAATGGGGACTTCATCTTCGCTGGTTAAAGGATTGGATTCTGGTACTGTAAGCTGTTTCCCTGAATCTGTCTATATAAATCATAACCTACATACGTAATAAGTCCAAGCTGTGCGATCGCAACATACTGAATCGGTACAATATGTACCGCAATCAGATAAGGCATAAAGCTTAAAACAGAAATAATGAAAAATCCAAATGTAACCGGAAGCTTCCTGACATTAATCACGCCATAAACAATCGCAAGAAGATCAACTAAAAATCCATATCTGTCATGCATATGCGGAAGACAATATACGATGATTGCTACTGTAAATAATGCTAATGTCATCACAAGCTCGTCTGTCAGATTCACATCTTTGGTATAGAGATAATAAGCAAGGCACCCCAGCAGGATAATCGTCATAAAGATTCCCGCTCCGCTTACCTCATCTGCATGTCGCATATCCGGCATTGCTTCCCCAAGAAGTGCATAGATATTGGGATATTCCAGTGTCCCCCAAGGGTAAGTTCCCGACTGGTCAAAGTAGATTAACATCAATTCTTTAAAATCCCGTCCCATTATCCACGCCGGAATGACGCTGATCACGTAAATAACCGGAACCCAAAGAAAATGGGAAAGCTTAATTGTTTTCTTCTTGAGCCACATAATCAGCAAAAACGGAACAATGAATAAGGTCTGCTGCTTAAATGCAAAGGCAATTCCAATAAAGATCAGACACCATTTACTGTCGTTCTTAAGGAAATGATATAGCGCATAAAGAATGAAGGCAGTATAAATGATATCACACTGACACCAATAAGCACTGTCAATAATCACAGTAGGAGAAAATAGCAGAATTGCCATTCCCATAATGGATTTCTTAACATTACCGGTCATCTGATAAATGATCAGAAAAATTGCTATGGATGCTGCATAATCAAAGCATACAGATACCAGCTTCAACGCATACAGATCATTTCTTGTGATATAGGAAATCAAACACATAATATACATATAGGGCGATGTATAATTTGATATCTGATATCCCAGTGAGCGATAGCCGCCTCCCTCTCTGATCTGCTGCATCCAGCCCTTCAGGAATCCCCAGTAGTCCGCAGATTCAATCGGCATCAGCTCCATTCTCACCATAAACGCCAACAAGAACAGACAAAGAATAAACGTCAGATCAACTACACGAAACACAATTTTCCCGATTGTCACCCTGTGAAACATGAGTTTATCTATGGATCTTTCCTTCATGATAATGCTCCATTTCAATTATGTTCTAAAGCTATTGTGCAAATGACATAGAAGAGATACTCTTTTCAAATTCTTCTGACCATTTGCCTCCTTTTTCCTGCATATAGTTAATGATATGCGTCTCGTCGCCGTTAAAGATAATGATTTCTATCTGCTCATAATCAGTTCCTTTAAACTGAAACTCAAAATCTATACGAAGTGTATTGCGATCATTCAGCTTGCCCTTTTCATACTTATTGACAATCACGTCAACTTCATCACCATAAGTATCGTAAATATCATCCTCCAGCATACTCTGAAACTCTTCCTTCGTGATATCCGTGAAGCTTGAATCGTTTTCCAGAATTATATAGGAAACCGTCGAAATATCTTTGGGATAGCTTTTGTGTACGTAGATTCCTTCCTCATCCTCCAACTCCTCAAATTGCTCCGGCAATTTCCATCTCAATTCGCCATCAGAAAAAGTAATAATCTCCTGTTCATTACTTTCTCCATTATCTTCTGTTAAGTCCGCCTTGGGCTCGTCTTCAACATCTGTTTGTTCCGCTATTGCTTCATTTGCACTTTCCAAGCTCTTATTTCCACAAGCGGTCATAGTCAAAAGCATTATTGATATTAACAAAACTATCAGTCTCTTCTGCATTCTGTTACTCCTCTGTCTTTCTATTTCTAAACAATTTTAAATCAATAGTCTTGCATTTTCAAGATAAATCTTTGTAGCATTATCTGTTGCGGCAGTTTTCTGTTTCTCTTAAGTACTGCGCGTAGATTTTCTCCGTATCAGCAGTTCCGGCTGTTTTGATCGCAGTATAAATCCTCCGGATTGTTTCAGGGTCCTCTTCCAGCATCTCAGATATTTCTTCGACCGTAAGATTTTTTGCATATTTTTTATGTACCTGTCGGATTAATGTCAAATTGCGACCTTCTTCTCTTCCAACTTCACGGCCTAATTTATGGCCTTCCTCGCGGCCCTCTTCACGCAGTGAACGTTCATATTTCTTTACATCAAATTCTTCCAGCAACATTCCTAATACCTCCGACCGATATTTTCTCAGGAATTCCTCAAGGATGTGATTCTCGATACAGTACTCAATTGCTGATTCCAAAGCTTCCTTCCTGTCATCTGTTTCTGCAACAAGCTGCTTCGTGGCATCTACTCAAAACCCTTCTTTAAAACTATTTAAGGCTAACATATTGTTTATAGATTTCATCTATATTATCAGTTCCGGCTGTTTTGATTGCCGAATAAATCTTCCGGATTGTTTCAGGTTCCTCTTCCAGCATCTCAGATGTTTCTTCGACCGTAAGATTTTTTGCATATTTTTTATGTACCTGTCGGATTAATGT
>JAUNDN010000009.1:0-1478 GCA_030526045.1 Bacillota bacterium
AATTTCAATCCGAAAAATAGAATTAAAGGACAGCTATCCTTCCAGAAAGGTAGTAGTGCCGGGTAAGACACTGAATGAAATAAGCAAAATTTTATCCGGAGATGCAGACAAGGATGTTAGTATTTTCTTTACAGGTAAGCATATTGTATTTGAATTTGATAAGACAACAGTTGTATCAAGATTAATTGAAGGTGAATATTTCAAGATTGATCAGATGCTTTCCAGTGATTATGAAACAAAGGTTACTGTCAATAAGAAGGAGCTTCTTGAATGTATTGACAGAGCAACACTTCTTGTAAAGGAAGGGGACAAAAAGCCTATTATTATTAATATTACAGACGGAATGATGGAGCTTAAAATCAATTCCACAGTAGGAAGCATGGATGAAGAAATTGATATTACAAAGCAAGGCAAAGATATTATGATTGGTTTTAATCCTAAGTTTATGATTGATGCGCTTCGCGTGATCGATGATGAACAGGTGGATATCTATCTTGTTAATCCTAAGGCTCCCTGCTTTATCAGAGATGTGGCAGAAAAGTACATTTATTTGATTCTTCCTGTTAATTTCACTACAGTCTCATAGTTTAAAGAGGAATAAAATGGAAATAATTAAAATAAAGGACGATTTTATTAAGCTTGGACAGGCTTTAAAGCTTGCAGGATTGGTGGAATCAGGTGTAGATGCAAAATTTGTGATTCAGGATGGTCTTGTTAAAGTAAATGGAAATGTTGAAATTCAAAGAGGCAAAAAGCTTTTTGAAGGAGATATTTTTGAATTTGAAGGCAATCAGGTTAAGATTATGAAAGGCTGTTAGGTTTACCAGATAGAATGATCATTAAATCTCTTGAACTTTCGGATTTTAGAAATTATGAAACATTAAGTATCAGTTTTGATAAAGGAACTAATATTCTTTTTGGTGATAATGCTCAGGGTAAGACAAACATACTAGAAGCTATTTATGTTTCAGCCACTACAAAATCCCATAAGGGAAGCAAAGACAAAGAAATCATTAATTTCAATAAAGAAGAGGCACATATCAGAACTTATCTTGAAAAAGAAGATGTAGAATACAGAGTAGATATGCATCTTCGTAAAAATAAGTCAAAAGGTATTGCTATTGACGGACAAAAAATTAAAAAAGCAGCTGATCTTCTAGGTCTTTTAAATGTTGTGTTCTTTTCTCCGGAGGATTTAAGTATTATTAAAAATGGTCCGGCAGAGAGAAGAAGATTTGCAGATATGGAACTTTGCCAGCTCGATAGCTTTTATCTCTATAATCTGAATAATTACAATAAAATCATTAATCAGAGAAATAAACTATTAAAGGATATGTATTTTAATCAGAATCTCAAGGAGACTTTGAATATATGGGATTCTCAACTGGTTTCTTATGGAAGTAAGATTATTGAGAAAAGAGAAGCTTTTGCAAAGCAGCTCTGTGAAATTATAGGAGATATACATAAAAAGCTTTCCG
>JAUNDN010000009.1:1488-74219 GCA_030526045.1 Bacillota bacterium
ACCTGATGTAAAAGTTGATGATTTTGAATTAAAAATGAAAGAAAATCAGGAAAAGGATATTCGATTTAAGCTTACATCTACCGGTCCTCACAGAGATGATTTTTCATTTCTTGTAAATGGAATTGATATTCGTAAATACGGTTCTCAGGGACAACAAAGAACAGCAGCTCTTTCTCTTAAATTGTCGGAAATAGAGCTTGTGAAAAAGATTACAAAAGATACACCTTTACTTCTTCTTGATGATGTATTATCAGAACTTGACAGTAACAGACAAAATTATCTTTTAAATAGTATAGGTGATATTCAGACAATTATAACCTGTACAGGACTTGATGAATTTATAAACAATCGTTTTGAAATAAACAGAGTCTATAATATTACAAACGGCATCGCTGAAATGAAAGGATACGGTTATCAGTATGAGTAACAATTACGGCGCAGACCAGATTCAAATATTGGAAGGGCTTGAGGCAGTCAGAAAAAGACCCGGTATGTATATTGGTACTACCTCTAGCAGAGGTCTTCATCATCTTGTATATGAAATTGTTGATAATTCTGTTGATGAGGCACTTGCAGGTTTCTGTGATACCATTGAGGTTGTGATTAATGAAGATAACTCCGTTACAGTTACGGATAATGGACGTGGTATCCCTGTAGGAATCAATCACAAGGCAGGTCTTCCTGCAGTTGAAGTAGTATTTACAATTCTTCATGCAGGCGGTAAATTTGGCGGTGGAGGATACAAGGTATCCGGTGGACTTCATGGGGTAGGTGCTTCTGTTGTAAATGCACTTTCAGACTGGCTTGAGGTTCAGATTTATACGGACGGAAAAGTATATCAACAAAGATATGAAAGAGGACATGTTTGTTATCCTCTTAAAGTGATTGGCGAATGTGAACCCGAGAAAACAGGTACAAAGGTTACTTTTAAACCTGATGCAACTATTTTTGAAGAAACAACTGTTTATGAATTTGATGTTCTAAAACAGCGTCTTCGTGAAATGGCTTTTCTTACCAAAGGACTTCATATCATTCTAAAAGATATGAGAGTAGAAGAAGGTAAGGATCCTATTGTAAGAGAATTCCATTATGAAGGCGGTATTAAGGAATTCGTTACGTATCTGAATAAGAGTAAGACAGCACTTTACAATGATGTAATGTATTTTGAAGGCAGTAAAAACAATGTTTATGTTGAAGTTGCCATGCAGCATAATGACTCTTATACGGAAAGTGCTTATAGTTTTGTAAATAATATTAATACCCCTGAAGGTGGTACTCACCTGGTAGGCTTTAGAAATGCACTGACCAAAACTTTTAATGATTATGCAAGAAGTAATAAATTATTAAAAGAAAATGAACCGAATCTTACAGGTGAAGATATCAGAGAGGGTCTTACGGCAATTGTCAGTGTTAAGATTGAAGATCCGCAGTTTGAAGGACAGACAAAACAAAAGCTCGGAAATTCAGAGGCAAGAAATGCAGTTGACAGTATTGTAAGTGAGCAGTTGACCTATTTCCTTGAGCAAAATCCTCTGATTGCCAAATTGATCTGTGAAAAATCAATATTGGCACAACGGGCAAGGGATGCTGCAAGAAAAGCAAGAGATCTTACCAGAAGAAAAACAGCACTTGAAACAGCTTCTTTACCCGGTAAACTTGCGGACTGTTCTGATAAAGATCCGAAAAATTGTGAAATCTATATTGTTGAGGGAGATTCTGCAGGCGGCAGTGCTAAAACAGCAAGAAGTCGTGCAACTCAGGCAATTCTTCCTCTACGTGGTAAAATTTTAAATGTAGAAAAAGCAAGACTGGATAAAATATATGCCAATGCAGAAATTAAAGCTATGATCACGGCCTTCGGCACAGGAATTCATGATGATTTTGATATTTCAAAGTTACGTTATCACAAAATCATTTTGATGACAGATGCCGATGTGGATGGTGCACATATTGCAACTCTGCTCCTTACATTTATTTATCGGTTTATGCCGGAATTGATTAAGCAGGGCTATGTTTATCTTGCACAACCTCCTTTGTATAAACTTGAAAAAAATAAAAATGTTTGGTATGCCTACAGCGATGAAGAATTAAATAAGATTCTTTCAGAGGTAGGGCGTGATCAGAATAATAAGATACAACGTTATAAAGGACTTGGAGAAATGGATCCGGAACAGCTTTGGGAGACAACCATGGATCCTGAAAGAAGAATTCTTCTTCGTGTAACCATGAATGAAGAAGCAGAGTCTGAAATTGACCTTACCTTTACGACCCTTATGGGCGATAAGGTAGAGCCGAGGCGTGAATTTATTGAAGAAAATGCAAAATTTGTTAAGAATCTTGATATTTAAAGATAATGATTCAATAGTTAGGAGCAGAAATGGAAGATAATATATTTGATAAAATCCATGACGTTGACCTGAAAAAAACCATGGAAACCTCTTACATTGATTATGCTATGAGTGTTATTGCTTCAAGAGCACTTCCGGATGTAAGAGACGGATTAAAACCTGTACAGAGAAGAGTTCTTTATTCCATGATAGAATTAAATAACGGTCCTGACAAACCGCACAGAAAAAGTGCCCGTATTGTCGGTGATACAATGGGTAAATATCACCCTCACGGTGACAGTTCTATTTATGGTGCATTGGTTAATATGGCACAACCATGGTCTTTTCGTTATCCATTGGTAGACGGACATGGAAATTTTGGTTCTGTCGATGGTGATGGTGCTGCTGCCATGCGATATACAGAAGCCCGTTTAAGTAAGATTTCCATGGAGCTTCTGGCTGATATTAATAAGGATACAGTTGATTTTGTTCCTAACTTTGATGAGACAGAAAAGGAACCTTCTGTTCTTCCCAGCCGTTATCCGAATCTTTTGGTAAACGGAACTACCGGTATTGCAGTAGGTATGGCAACCAACATTCCTCCTCATAATTTAAGAGAAGTGGTTGATGCGATTGTAAAAATTATTGATAACAGAATTCTTGAAGATAAAGAAACAGAGATTGAAGAAATTCTTTCAATTGTAAAAGCACCTGATTTTCCTACAGGAGGTATTATTCTCGGTACCAGAGGAAGTGAAGAGGCATACAGAACCGGTCGTGGTAAAGTAAGAGTCCGTGCAGTGACGGATATTGAAACCATGGCTAACGGAAAAACCCGTATCATTGTAACAGAGCTTCCGTATATGGTGAATAAGGCTAATCTGATATTAAAAATTGCCGAGCTTGTCAAATTAAAGAAAATTGACGGCATAACAGATCTTCGTGATGAATCTGACAGAGAAGGTATGCGCATCGTAATTGAGTTGCGCCGCGACGTAAATGCAAATATTATTTTAAATCTTCTTTTTAAGCATACACAGATGCAGGATACCTTTGGTATCATTATGCTTGCTCTTGTTAATAATGAGCCTAAGATCATGAACATCCTTGATATGTTAAAGGCTTACATAGCGCATCAGGAGGATGTGGTTACCAGAAGAACCAAATATGATCTTAATAAAGCAGAAGAAAGAGATCATATTTTGCAAGGCTTATTAATTGCTCTTGACAATATTGATGAAGTAATCAAAATTATCAGAGGAAGTCGTACCACACAGATTGCAAAAGAAAGCCTGATGGAACGATTTGGATTGACAGATGTTCAAGCACAGGCGATTGTGGATATGAGACTTCGTGCTCTGACAGGCTTGGAAAGAGAAAAGCTTGAAAATGAGCATCAGGAACTCCTTGCTAAAATTGCGGAATTAAAAGCAATTCTTGGAGATGAGAAGCTTTTGCTTGGTGTGATCAGAACGGAAATTAAAGAGATTTCCGATAAATACGGAGATGACAGAAAGAGTAAAATTGGTTATGATGCCTTTGATATTTCTATGGAGGATATGATTCCCAATGAAAATACTATTATTGCCATGTCAAATCTGGGATATATCAAGCGTATGACCATTGATAATTTTAAATCCCAGCACCGGGGCGGTAAGGGTATAAAGGGAATGCAGACAATTGAAGATGATTTTATTGCTGATCTTCTTATGACAACAACGCATCATTATATTATGTTCTTTACCAATTTTGGCCGTGTATACAGACTAAAAACCTATGAGATACCGGAAGGAAGCCGTAACTCCAGAGGTGTAGCAATTGTTAATCTTCTCCAGCTGAATCCCGGAGAAAAGATAAGTGCAATTATCCCGATTAAGGATTATGAGGAGAATAAGAATCTTTTCATGGTTACCAGAAAGGGTATTGTAAAGAAAACAAGTATTGTTGAATATAGCAATGTGCGCAAAAACGGTCTTGCAGCAATAAATCTGAGAGATGATGATGAGCTGATCGAGGTTAAGATTACAGATAAGGATACAGAGATTTTCCTTGTTACAAAATATGGTATGTGTATCAGATTTAAAGAAACAGATGTCCGGGCAACGGGAAGAACTTCCATGGGTGTAATCGGTATGAATCTGAGCGATAATGATGAAATCGTAGGTATGCAGCTGGATCATCAGGGAGATTCATTATTGATTGTATCTGAAAATGGTATGGGTAAGAGAACTTTCCTGGATGAGTTTACTGTTCAAAAACGTGGTGGTAAGGGTGTTAAGTGCTATAAGATCACAGAGAAAACAGGTGATGTTATTGGTGTAAAGGCTGTTAATGATGATCATGAAATCATGATGATCACAACTGGTGGAATTATTATTCAGATACCTATGAATGATGTTTCTACGCTGGGACGTATTACTTCCGGTGTCAAGCTGATCAATCTTGATAAGGGAGTTACAGTTGCACAGATTGCAAAGGTCAGGGAAAAGGTTTCTAACGGAGATCAGGAGTTTGAAAATCTTGATGATGCTTTGGAAGAGATACCGGAGCAGGATATGAGTTCTTTAGATTTTGACGAGGATGAAGAAGTAACACTTCCGAAGGAAGAGGAAGAAGAATAAATATCATAAATAAAATCCCCATTAGTGCATCTGATGGGGATTTTTTACGGGAGGCAGCTTTTGAAAAAACAGATTGAAGGACAAATGAACTTCTTTGATTTACTTTCAGAGACTAAATTTTTAGATGAATTTCCTCAATTTATTGAATGTAGCAGCTGTTGGTGCTATGATTGCAAGCATAATGAAAATAATGAAGCAATTCCGAGAGATTTTGCAGGTGAAAAGAAAGCATGTCCTTCCTGCAGCTTTTGTATTGAAAATGGAAAAGCTGATATCTGTGAAATAGATTCCTACAAAAACGGATGTAAATTAAGAGCAGAGGAGGAAGGAATTAAACCGGATTAAGTATCATAATCTAGCTTGAAAAGAAAGGCATCATGATGAAAGAGATAAAAAACAGGCAGATAAAGGGAATTGCATGTACTATCATGGGAGGCATTTGCTGGGGTTTTTCGGGTACCTGTGGACAATATCTTTTTACTTACCAGAAAATTGAGCCGGGATGGCTGACAATGGTAAGAATGATATTGGCAGGCATTATACTAATCAGTATCAGTATGATCAAAAAAGACCATAATCTGCTGGAAATATGGAAATATAAAAGAGATATTGTCAGATTATTTGCTTTTTCTTTATGTGGTCTTTTGGTCAGTCAATATACCTATTTGACAGCTATTTCTTATTCGAATGCAGGGACAGCCACAGTTTTACAAAATTTAAACCCTGTTATGATTATGTTACTTGTGTGTATAGCAAAGAAAAAGTTACCGAACAAAATTGAATTTTTATGTATTATTATGGCATTAACAGGGACATTTCTAATTGCAACACATGGAAATATTGGTTCTCTGAGCATTTCTCCAAAAGGATTATTCTGGGGAATCATGTGTGCAATCGGAGCAGTCCTGTATTCTCTTATTCCGGGAAAAATTATTTCAAAATGGGGAAGTATGGTGGTAACAGGATATGCCATGTTAATCGGAGGGATTGTGTTTGGTTTTATTTCCGGTTATTATAGAAAACAGGTTTTTCTTGATAAATTCGGATTATTTGCGGTTCTTGCAATTGCAGTGATCGGAACAGCAATGGCATATTCCCTGTACCTGAAGGGAATCAGTGAAATTGGTCCTGTAAAGGCAAGCATGCTGGCAAGTGTGGAGCCTGTGGCAGCAACATTGTTTTCTTTTTTGTGGATGGGGACTCATTTTGAGTTTATTGATGTGATTGGGTTTATCTTAATTTTGGCTACTGTATTTTTGTTGAGCAGAAAGCCAAAAAGTGATAAATATTTATGAGGAGAGAGTGAAAAATGGAAAGCTATTTGGTTTTAAAGGATTTGGCAATAATTATTATTGCCGCAAAATTTTTTGGTATTATAGCCAGAAAATTAAAAGCACCTCAGGTTGTTGGTGAGATTATTGCAGGACTGATTATTGGACCCAGTATACTTGGCTTGGTAAATCAGACTGATTTTCTTGTGCAGATGGCAGAAATAGGTGTTATTTTATTAATGTTTTCAGCCGGTCTTGAGACTGATTTAAAGGAGCTTGTAAAAACAGGTCCTATAGCAACGTTAATTGCCTGTGCCGGCGTATTTATTCCACTTATTTGTGGGGCATTGTTTTATATGTTGTATTATGGAATATCACCCTGGGGTTCTGAAGAGTTTTACAAGGCTGTGTTTGTGGGGACAATTCTGACAGCTACTTCAGTCAGCATTACGGTCCAATCATTAAAGGAAATGGGGAAATTGAAGGGAAAGGTAGGAACTACGATTTTAAGTGCTGCCATTATTGACGATATAATCGGCATTATTGTTCTTACTTTTGTCATTGGATTTAAAAATCCGGAATCAAGTCCGGTTACCGTAATTATCAATACGATTCTTTTCTTTATATTGGCTGTGGGGGTTGGATTCATTTCTTATAAAGTATTTAAATGGGTAGATAAAAGATATCCTCATACCAGAAGAATTCCGATCGCCGGACTTGCTTATTGCTTTCTGCTGTCTTTCGTTGCTGAAAGATTTTTTGGAATTGCTGATATTACGGGTGCTTATGTAGCAGGTATTATTTTATGCTCGATAAATGATTCCAGTTATATTGAGCGGAAGGTTGATATTAATTCCTATATGTTGTTTGGTCCTGTCTTTTTTGCAAGTATTGGATTAAAAACAAATATTGACAACGTAAACGGAAGTATTCTTCTCTTTTCACTGGGATTTGTGATTGTTGGACTGATCAGTAAAATTGTAGGCTGTGGATTAATGGCCAGAGCTTGTAAATTTAAAGGCAGGGATGCACTTAAGATTGGTGTAGGCATGATGACCAGAGGAGAGGTTGCCCTGATCGTATCCCAGAAAGGGCTTTCTGTAGGATTGTTGGAACCCATTTATTTTACATCGGTTATTCTTCTGATCATTGTTTCTTCAATTTCTACACCTATTATTTTAAAGCTGTTATACTCTAAGGATAAGGAACCGGAAGAGATTCAGACAGCGTAAGCTGATTGAATATAAATAATTAATTGGGAGGTTACAAAATGATAGGAGCAATTATTGCAGTACTTATTGTTATTTTTGTTCTGGTGATCATGATTACCGGATACAAAAAGGCGCCACCGGACACAGCGTACATTATTTCCGGTCTTCGTAAGAAGGTAATCATCGGTAAAGCAAGTATTAAAATACCGTTCTTTGAGAGAATGGATAAGCTGAGTCTTAAGTTGATTGCCATTGATGTGAAAACATCAAATGCGGTTCCTACTGCGGATTATATTAATATTCAGGTAGATGCTGCAGTCAATATTAAGATCAGCAGTGAAAAGCAAAAGCTTTCACTGGCAGCAGAAAACTTCTTAAATCAGAATACCCAGTATATAGCTACCATTGCCAGAGAGGTTTTGGAAGGAAATATGAGGGAAATTGTCGGTCGTATGAGACTTGAGGAAATGGTCAGCGATCGTCAGAAATTTGCAAATCTGGTAAAGGAAAATGCAGAACCTGATCTTGCAGCTATGGGTCTTGATATTGTCAGCTTTAATGTACAGAATTTTGCTGACGGCAACGGCGTGATCGACGACCTCGGTATTGACAATATTTCTCAGATTAAGAAGAAAGCTGCAATTGCAAAGGCTGAGGCAGAGAAGGAAATTGCTGTTGCAAAGGCAGAAGCAGATAAGCAGGCAAATGATGCAAGAATTAATGCAGAACGTGAAATCGCCAAGAAAAATAATGAGCTTGCACTCCAGAAGGCAGAGCTGCAAAAGATGGAGGATACCAAACGTGCAGAGGCTGATGCTGCTTACAGTATTCAGGAGCAGGAACAACGTAAGACGATTGAAATTGCAACTCAGGAAGCAAGCATTGCCAAGCAGGAAAAGGAAGTTATCCTGAAACAGCGTGAAGCAGAGGTTAAAGAAAAAGCGCTGGACGCTGAGATCAAGAAAAAAGCAGAGGCAGATAAATTTGCCCGTCAGCAGCAATCCGAAGCAGAGCTTTATGAGAGAATGAAGAATGCGGAGGCTGAAAAGTTTGAACGTGAAAAGGAAGCGGAAGCTTTGAAGGCTACTGCGGAAGCCCAGAAGTTTGCGAAGGAGCAGGAAGCGGAAGGTATTCGTATGGTTGGTGAAGCGGAAGCAGAAGCAATTCGTGCAAAGGGTATTGCAGAAGCGGAAGCTATGGAGAAGAAGGCAATCGCTTACCAGAAATACAACAATGCTGCGATGGCTGAAATGTTGATTCAGGTATTGCCTGAAATTGCAGGCAAGATTGCTGAGCCTCTTACCCAGATTGATAAGATAACAATCATCGGCGGGGATAACAGCAATGGTGTGAATACGGTAGCTGACAATGTTCCGGGTGTTATGACAAAGCTGTTTGAAACCATGAAGGAAACAGTAGGAATTGATCTGGCTGAAATCGTGAAAGCCGGTACATATGATGCCAAAGTAAATAAGAATATCAATTTTACAGGACTTTCCGATGAGGAAAAGAAGGAAGCAGTGGCAGCTGTTTCAGGTGCTGTTGCCGGTGAAATCGTAAGTGATTCCGAAGAAGTATAATTCATAAAGAAAATCCCGAAAATAAAGAATTTTCACGATAATAAGCGATATCTTTATTTTCGGGATCTTTTTATTTCTTTTTCCGGATTCCAAGAATAAGAGTTCGGATGATAGGAATTCTGCTGATAATCTCATAGGCAATCGGAAGGAAAATAGCTTCCAGTATTGCCAGAATAAGGTAAAACATGATAGGTTTGACATCAAAATTCCGATCAATCAGATAAGCAATAGTTACCAAAAGAGGGTAATGAAGCACATAAAATCCAAAATTTCTTGGCCGCATATATCTTGAAAAAGCTGTATCTTTGTCAAACCAGGTCTTTGCACAGCCAAGTAGTGCTAAGGACATGAACCAGGCATATGCATTAGTAAGGGGATGTTGTAAATTTTTCATCAGAGAATAATTCTGTCCCCAGAAATATATTGTATATATGATACCAATTACTACAGAAACAGCCAAAAGCAGGTATTTGTATTTTTGTAAAATTTCAATTACGTGATCCTGTGAAAATACATAATATCCAAGCAGAAACATGAAAATGTAAATTCCATTTCTATATATTTCTATTACCGGTGTGTTAAGGATCAGGGAGCTTCCCCATACAGCAAACACAAGAAATAATAGTACGATGAAATTTACTTTTCTGCCGATTGCAGCTAGTTTATTGTTTTTGTCTATTTTTCTGATCAGGAGTAGAATCAGATAAGCAAGAAACAATTCATGTGCAAACCATAAAGGACCTATACCGCTAAAGCTGTAAATAAAGTATTTAAAAATTCCCGGAACAGTATTTCCTGCAAACATATCTGCATATTGATTTGTGATATATCCTGAAATCCATCCGATCATAAAAATTCCTGCAATAGAAGGAATTAAGATTTTTCTGATTTTTTCTTTTAAAAATTGTTTTCCGGATTTCTTTTCAAGTGCATATTTTGCACTGATGCCTGAAATCAGAAAAAGACATGGCATAAACCAGGGATAAATCAGATAAAGAAATACATCCATCTGAGGTATACCGGGTATGACAACATTCGTAATGACCCCTAAACTGTTAAACAGATAAATGATGTGATAAAAAATAACAAGAAGTACAATACTGTATCTAAGGTTATCCAAATAATATTTTCTCATGGTTCTCTCCAATCATCTTTCTTTATCTTTGTTAATAATATCTTTTATTTTGTGCATCAGATCGAGCATTTCAGAAGCCTTGACAATTGCAATTCCCTGTTCTTCATCTCCCATAATAAAAAGGTCGTCCCCTGCCTTAATTTCAAAAATATCCCGTGCTTTCTTAGGAATTACAATTTGTCCTTTTTCTCCAACAGTAACAACTCCAAAGAGATGTTTCCCTTTTGGGGGAATCGAAAAATCGGAATTTTTAGATGAAAAATTGACAAGATCATCAAGGGAGACATCGTATAATTCAGCAAGCGCTTTGCAATTGAGGATATCCGGTGTTGTTTCTCCGCTTTCCCATTTGGCAACCGCCTGTCTGGATACACCTACATGTTCAGCTACCTCCTCCTGGGAAAGCTTATGTAATTTTCGTAGAGTTAGCAAATTCTCATTTAGCATACATTTCATACCTTTGTTATTTTTAATTGCATTATAAGATAGATTATTCAGAGTGTCTATCAAGCAAACATGACATTTTAATGGTTATCATGTAAAATGTAGTTGCTTTTGTTCTCAGAAAAAACACATTTATCATATAGAATGCAATTAGTAAATAATTGATGAAAGGAAAAGGAGACCAGTTTATGAAAAAGATCAAAAGATTTGTTATTCCTGCTCTGGCAGTAGCAATGGTTTTTACAGGATGCTCCAAAACAGCATCTACACAAGATAATAAAACAGAAGCTTTTGAGGATGCAATTCAAATTGTATTGTCGGATGGTGGAATTATTGTAAACGGAAAAGCAGCTGCAACAGACAGTGGTGAAGCTGTCTATATCGGTGCGGATATTGTTTATTACGAAGAAGGCAAGGATGAAACCTACGGTGAAGGGGGCAAAGAGGACTCACACAGCATAGAAGAAGCAGCCGGGCATATGGTAATTACAATTACGCAGCCCGGAACCTACGAAGTAAGTGGTAAAATATCAAGTGGTCAGATAGCCGTAGATCTTGGAGAGGATTCGAAAGAAGATTCAGAGGCAGTGGTAAATCTGATATTAAATAGTGCGGAAATTAGTTGTAGTGTTGCCCCGTCTATTGTAGTATTTAACGCTTATGAATGCGGAAGTGATAAGGAAGAGGATGCTTCACCTGACGTAAATACAGAAAATGCCGGTTTTAATCTGATTCTCGCTAAAGATAGTGAAAATGTGATAAATGGTTCTTATGTGGCGAAAATTTATAAGGACGGAACGACGAAGGAGGATATTGAAAATGATGAAGCGAAGAAGAAATATAAATTTGATGCAGCCATTGATAGTCTGGTATCCTTTAACATTGATTCCGAAGAAAACGGAAAGCTTATCGTAAATGCTGAAAATGAAGGTATTTCCAGTGCACTTCATATGACAATCAGCGGTGGAGAAATTACGATTAATTCTTCAGATGATGCTATTAATACCAGTGAGGATAACATCTCTGTTCTGACGATCAATGGTGGTACAATTATCTGTGATTCCGGGTTTGGAGAAGAAGGAGATGGTATAGATTCCAATGGCTATATCGTAATTAATGACGGTTATGTAATTGCCTGTGCAAACGGGAAAAGTCAGGATAGTGGTGTAGATTCTGATAAAGGAATCTATATTAATGGCGGAACTGTTCTTGCCAGCGGGAATATGTATGATGAGGTAAGCAGTGATTCTAAACAACTATTTTCCGTATTCAATTTTGTCCAACCAGTTCAGGAAAATGAATTTGTTATGATCACAGATGAAAATGACAAACCCATTACTGCTTTCAGTGCGGTAAATGCTTACAGTACCGTTGTTTACAGTCAGCCGGAGCTTACGGAAGGAACCTATCATTTATATAAGGTTTCATCCGTGACAGGTGATCTGAATGGAAGTATTTATACAAATATCACTGATTATGAGGATGCGGTGCAATTGGAAGGAGGCTCCGGATTTATGATGGGAGGACCCGGTAAGGGTGGCGGAAGACCACAGACACCGGATGAAGAAAAGCCTGAGAGGCAGGAAAAGCCACGTGGTGACAAGAGTTTTGAAAATAATGAAACGGTAACAAGTACGGAATTCACATTGAGTAGAGATTCTTACCAGTTTGGACGGATTTCAGAAGTAAAATAGTAGTGGTAAATTCTAATGTTTATGGTATGATTAAAATACAAGTTGCATACAAGTAAGATCAAAAAACGGAGCAGAAAATGCCGGAACAGAATATACCGCAAAAAGAATTAAAATATTATCGTTTGATGGAAGACTTAAAAGAGAAGATCCTGTCCGGAGAAATCCGGACAGGTGACAAGCTTCCTTCGGAAAATGAATTATCCATGCAATACCAGGTCAGCAGACAGACTGTTCGTAAAGCTCTTTCTATTATGGAAAATGCAGGATACATTTACGCAGAACATGGAAGAGGAACGTTTTGTTCTGAACTGGTCCGTCATTCCAAAAATTCTAAAAATATCGCTGTGATTACTACCTATCTTTCTGATTACATTTTTCCAAGAGTTATTCAGGGAATTGATTCTGTTCTTACCAGGGAAGGATACAGTATTATTCTGAAAAATACCAGAAATTCCAGAAGTCAGGAGGCAAGGTGTCTTGAGGAGCTTCTTCAGAAGGATATTGACGGTATTATCATTGAACCAAGTAAAAGCCAGATTTATTGCAAACATATTCATTTGTATCAAAAGCTGGAGGAATACGGAATTCCTTATGTTTTTATTCAAGGGTACTTTGATCAGTTAAGGGACAGACCTCATATTCTGATGGATGACTGCAAGGGCGGATATATGATTACCCGTTACTTAATAGAAACAGGTCACAAAAATATTGTAGGTGTATTTAAGTCAGATGATATTCAGGGACAAAACAGGCACAAGGGATATGCGATGGCACTCCAGGAGGCCGGTATGACGTATGATCCGGATAAGATCATTTGGTTTTATACGGAGGACAGAGCGATACATCCTTATGAGAGTATTAAAAAAATGGCTAAGATGCATTTTCCAATGGATAGTATTGTCTGTTATAACGATCAAATTGCAATGAAAGTAATTCAGGCATTGACGGATGTCGGTCTTAAAGTTCCCGAGGATATTTCCGTGACAGGATATGATAATTCCTATATGGCAAACAGCGGTGGCTTCAATCTGACTACGATTGTTCATCCACAGGAAAAGCTCGGTGAAATGGCTGCAGAGCTTTTGCTTAAGCTGATCCAAAACGGAGATGAATTTAAAACGGAAAGAAATATTCTGATTGAACCTGAGATTGTAATCGGAAATTCCTGTAAGAAAAGAGAATAATTCCTAAAATCACTTAAAATAAAAAACAACTTGTAATGATGACAATACAAGTTATACCATTAAAGTATCATTTAGGTTCGTATTTTTATTTTAAGGAGGTATTTTGGGATGTTGAAGCAAAAAAAGTATGAGTTTTGGTTTTGTACGGGATCACAGGATCTTTACGGAGAGGAATGTCTGAATAAGGTAGCAGCTCATTCCCGTAAAATTGTGGAGGAATTGAATAAGTCCGGTATTCTTCCCTATGAGGTAGTCTGGAAACCGACTCTGATTACGAATGAATTGATCCGTAAGACCTTTAATGAAGCAAATTTAGATGAAAAATGTGCAGGTGTCATTACATGGATGCACACCTTTTCTCCTGCTAAATCCTGGATCTTAGGTCTGCAGGAATACAGAAAGCCTCTTCTTCATTTACATACACAATTTAATGAAGAGATTCCCTATGATTCCATTGATATGGATTTTATGAATGAAAACCAATCAGCACATGGTGACAGGGAATACGGCCATATTGTCAGCAGAATGCGGATTGAACGTAAAGTGGTTGTTGGACATTTTGCGGATCCGATCGTTATCGGTAAGATAGCATCCTGGATGCGTACAGCGGTAGGTATTATCGAAAGCAGCCATATTCGTGTCATGCGTATAGCTGATAATATGCGTAATGTAGCGGTTACAGAGGGAGATAAAGTAGAAGCGCAGATCAAATTCGGCTGGGAAATTGATGCCTATCCAGTCAATGAGATTACAGAAAGTGTGGATGCTGTTTCCGCTTCTGATGTAAATGCACTGGTTGATGAATATTATGATAAGTATGAAATTCTTCTGGAAGGAAGAGATCCTGAAGAGTTTAAGAAGCATGTGTCCGTTCAGGCACAGATTGAAATCGGTTTTGAAAGATTTCTTGAAGAAAAGAATTATCAGGCAATTGTTACCCATTTTGGAGATTTAGGTGGATTAAAGCAGCTTCCCGGACTGGCTATTCAGAGACTGATGGAAAAAGGCTATGGTTTTGGTGCAGAGGGCGATTGGAAGGTAGCTGCCATGGTTCGCCTCATGAAGATTATGACAGCAGACATTAAGAATCCGAAGGGTACTTCCATGCTGGAGGATTATACTTATAATCTTGTAAAGGGTAAAGAGGGAATCCTGCAGGCTCATATGCTGGAAATTTGTCCTACAATTGCTGACGGTCCGATCAGTATTAAGTGTCAGCCTCTGAGCATGGGCGACAGGGAGGATCCTGCGAGACTGGTATTTACTTCAAAGGAGGGACCGGGTGTAGCGGTTTCACTGATCGATCTTGGCAACCGATTCCGCCTGATTATAAATGATGTAGACTGTAAGAAGGTTGAAAAGCCGATGCCTAAGCTTCCGGTTGCAACCAATTTCTGGACACCTCAGCCAGATATGTACACCGGAGCAGAGGCATGGATCCTTGCCGGCGGCGCGCATCATACAGCTTTTTCCTATGATCTTAGTGCAGAGCAAATGGGTGACTGGGCAAATGCAATGGGAATTGAAGCGGTTTATATTGATAAGGATACAAAGATCAGAGACTTTAAAAAGGATCTGATGTTAGGAGAAATTTTTTATAAATAATCAATTTAAGGAGGTCACAGGGGTATGGATGTAAAGCAATTAATTGAAGAAGGAAAGACGTATCTTGGGATTGAATTCGGATCGACCAGAATCAAGGCTGTTATGATCGATGAGAAGGGAACACCGTTGGCAGCAGGAAGTCATGAATGGGAAAACAGGTATGAAAACGGTATCTGGACCTATTCACTTGAGGATATCTGGGGCGGACTTCAGGATTGTTATCAGGACCTGCTTCGGGATGTCACGAATCAGTATCAGGCTACGGTATCGAAGTTTAGTTCTATTGGATTTTCTGCAATGATGCATGGCTATCTTGCATTTGATAAGGAGGACCGGCTTCTGGTTCCGTTCAGAACCTGGAGAAATACCATCACAGAGGAAGCCGCAGGGAAGCTCACGAAGGAATTTAACTATAATATTCCTCAAAGATGGAGTATTTCCCATCTTTATCAGGCCATCCTAAATAAAGAGGATCACGTAAAGGATGTTACGTTCTTTACCACGCTGGCAGGATATATTCACTGGAAGCTTACCGGTAAGAAGGTTCTTGGCGTAGGTGATGCATCCGGTATGTTCCCCATTGATATTCATACAGGCAGCTATGATCAGAAGATGATAAACAGATTCAATGAACTGGTAAGCTCCGAAGGTTTCAAATGGAAGCTGCAGGATATTCTTCCGGAGGTATTATCAGCAGGAGAAGCAGCAGGACAGCTTACCGCTGAGGGAGCGGCTCTGCTTGATACAAGCGGAAAGCTTCAGGCAGGAATTCCGTTATGCCCGCCCGAAGGAGATGCAGGAACCGGAATGACTGCTACGAACAGTGTGGGAGTCAGAACCGGAAATGTATCAGCAGGTACTTCCGTTTTTGCCATGATCGTTCTGGAAAAGGAGCTTACAAAGGTTTATCCTGAAATTGACCTGGTAACAACACCGGACGGAGCACTGGTAGGTATGGTGCATTGCAATAACTGTACTTCTGACCTGAATGCGTGGGTAAATCTTTTCGGTGAGTTTGCCGAAAGCTTTGGCATACAGGCTAATAAGAATCAACTGTTTTCCGTACTTTATAACAAAGCACTGGAAGGTGATACGGACTGTGGCGGTTTGATTTCCTATAATTATTTCTCAGGAGAACCGGTAACGGGCTTTGATGAAGGAGCGCCCTTATTTGTAAGACGTGCGGATGACAAATTTACACTGGCTAACTTTATGAGAACACATCTGTATTCTTCGCTGGCAACATTGAAGGCAGGGCTTGATCTGATGTTTAAGGAAGAGGATGTGAAGGTAGATGAAATGTTTGGTCACGGCGGGTTATTCAAGACCAAGGGTGTGGGTCAAAGAATCGCGGCAGCAGCAATGAATACTCCTGTTTCTGTTATGGAAACTGCCGGAGAAGGCGGAGCCTGGGGAATTGCTCTTCTTGCATCCTATATGCAGAATAAGAATAATGAAGAAAGCCTGCAGGATTTCCTGAATAATAAGATTTTTGTCGGACAGACCGGAAGTAAAATGGAACCTGTAGCTGAAGATGTGGAAGGCTTTGACAAATTTATGAAGAGATATATGGCAGGTCTTGCGATTGAACATGCAGCGGTGGATGCATTAAAATAGCAAGTTTGATGGAAAAGGAAAGGAATCAATTATGCTGGAAGAATTGAAGAAAAAGGTCTATGAAGCTAACATGGAGCTTCCACGATATGGTCTTGTTACTTTCACATGGGGTAATGTCAGTGGTATTGACCGTGAAAAAGATTTATTTGTTATTAAGCCAAGCGGTGTGGACTACGATAAAATGACATGGGAAGATATGGTTGTTATGGATCTTGAGGGAAATAAGGTAGAAGGAAAATTTAAGCCTTCTTCCGATACGCCCACTCATTTAGAGCTTTACAAAGCATTTCCGGAGATTGGTGGAATTGTACATACACATTCCTCCTATGCAACCAGCTGGGCTCAGGCAGGCAGAAGTATTCCCTGCTACGGCACCACACATGCTGACTATATCTACGGAGAAGTTCCTTGCGTAAGGTGTCTGACGAAGGAGGAGATAGAGGAAGCCTATGAGACAAATACAGGGCATCTGATAGTGAATGAATTTAAAAGGATGAATAAAGATCCTATGGCGGTGCCTGCAGTACTTTGTAAGAATCACGGTCCCTTTGCATGGGGAAAGGATCCCATGGATGCAGTTCATAATGCGGTAGTACTGGAAGAGGTTGCAAAAATGGCATATCGAACAGAAATCATTAATCCCCAAGTGCAGCCCGCGCCGAATGAACTTCAGGATAAGCACTACTTCAGAAAGCATGGTGCAAATGCTTATTACGGACAATGACAGCTAATATAAAAAACAGGCTTTAGGCCTGTTTTTTTATTGCAATTTAAAATATGACATTGTATGATTAAGTAAATAAATATTTACTTCTGGAGGATAAATTGATTTGAAAAACGGTGGGATTTTCAGAAAATTTGCAGAGTTTGTCGGAAAAGATACAAATTCACAGAATGAATCCAAAAAATTGATAGTAGTCCTTCGTATATTGCTTCTTTTGATTGCTTTTTATTGTGTTTTGAATAGTGTAATTTGTGTGGCTACACATGATTTTAGTAAGCTCCTTATATTTATTTTCTTTTTGGCAGTGAATATAGGTGAATTTATTTTATCTTATTATTTCCATACAATGACGACATTTTATGTTTTTAATGTGGGAATTCTGGGTTGGATTTTGATCATGGTCCATCTTTTCGGATGGAACATCGGAGTACAGCATTTTTTAATTGTATTGTTGATTTTGTTTTTCTTTTCCAGATATAAGCAATACGCGGGGAAAATCTTTTTTGCAGTTGCTTTGTGTCTGATCAGAATTTTCTTATTTTATAATTATCAGAACAGAGTACCGAACTGGCAGCTGTCTGTTTTGCAGGAGGATTTTTTCCAGATCATCAATACGCTTATGATATTCGGTTGTATTTCGGTTATCGGATTTATTTTCAGCAATGACGTGCAGGAACTGGAAGGAAAGCTTGTTGAATATAATAACCAACTTAAGAAGCAGGCAAATACAGATACTCTTACCGGCCTTTATAACAGAAGAAAAGCCCTTGAGGTCATGGAAAGAATCTGCAGTAATCAGTTGAATCATATGGGTTTTTGCTTAAGCATTTGTGATATTGATTTTTTTAAGAAAGTAAATGATAATTACGGACATGATGTGGGAGATGAAGTACTTAAGAAGGTATCAAATATCTTGACGGAATCCATGAGGGAAACAGGTATTGCAGCACGATGGGGCGGTGAAGAATTTTTACTGATCTTTCCGGAATGTAACGGAGATATTGCCTATACCAAGCTTGAGGATATCCGTAAAAAGATTAAGAATATGCGGGTACAAAAGGAAAACTTTGAATTTGGAATCACAATGACATTCGGTCTTGCGGAATATGATTTCCAAAATGGATTAAATGCTACCCTCAAGGAAGCAGATAAAAAGCTCTATATGGGAAAAGAAAAAGGCAGGGATATTATCATTTATTAATTAAAGAATTCATTATATGGAAAGAGCCTGGGAATAGAAATGTTAAAAGTATTTTTGGTAGAAGATGAATTTGTTATGCGGGAAGGCATCAAGAACAATATTGATTGGAATTCACATGGATATGAATTCTGCGGAGAAGCCAGTGACGGAGAGCTGGCTTTTCCAATGATACAGAAGCTCAACCCGGATATTGTTATAACAGATATCAAAATGCCTTTTATGGACGGGTTGGAACTGAGCAGATTGATTAAGAAGGAGCTTCCCTTTACAGAAATTATTATTTTATCCGGTTATGAAGAATTTGAATATGCAAAGGAAGCTATTAAGATAGGTGTATCACAATATCTCACGAAACCAATTAATGGTGAGGAGCTTTTAAGAGAAGTGGATCTGCTCGCCGAAAAAATTTCAGAAAAGCGTAAGGAACGTGAAATCCGGGAAAAATATGTAAGGGAGATGGAGGAAAATTTTCTTGGGGAGAGAAAGAATCTTTTTCAATATCTTGTTACAGGTTCCAAATCAATGTCGGAGCTGCTGGAGATTTCAGATAAGTTGAATATAGATCTGTCTGCTATCTGGTATCGTGTCGCATTGGTAAAAATCCAATCCATGAATCATGCTCGTGATGAATATTCAAACAGTCTGGTACAAATTGAACAGAAATTAAAAGCAATCGATGCAGATAGAGGTCTTCTTGTTTTTGATAGGAATTTAGAAGGACAGGCATTGATTTTTAAAGCAGATTCCAGGGAAGAACTGGATAAAATTCAAAATGATTATTTAGGCAAAATGAGAGATTTACTTGGAGATTATACGCAAATCCGCTATTTTGTCGGAATTGGTATGCCTGTCAACCGACTAAGCGAGCTTCCGTCTTCCTTCGAGCAGGCAAGCCATGCCTTTGCACATCGTTATCTCGTCAAAGAGAGTTGTATCTGGAACTATGAGGAGATGGAACAGAATGTTTATCATGATGAAGAGTTTAATATCAGCAACGTAAATCCTAAACAGCTTGACAGAAGTAAACTCAGGGAATTCTTAAAATTTGGTGACAAAGAAGAGGTTATTTATTTTGTCGAGGAGTATTTTAAGGATCTTGGTCCAAATGCAATGAAATCGAATATGTTCCGGCAATATATTATATTGGATGCCTATTTTTGTGTTGTCGATTTTTTAGATAGTCTGCAGCTTCAAAAGGATGAACTGGAACCTTTAGATATTACATCCGGAATTTTGCAAAGTGAAGAAACAGCAATAAAATATGTAATCCGGATTATAGAGAAGGCGCTGGAATTACGGGAAAAGACAGCAAGTAACAGGTATGGTGGTATTGTTGATGAAGTGAAGAAATATATTGATAAAAACTATGCAGACGAGGACCTGTCATTAAATGTACTGGCATCACATGTCAATTTTTCTCCCAATCATTTGAGTATGGTTTTCAGCCAGCAGACCGGAAAGACTTTCATTAAGTATCTTACTGATTTTAGAATGAGTAAGGCTAAGGAGCTTTTACGCTGTACCGGAAAGAGGAGCAGTGAGATCAGTTTGGAGGTAGGATATAAAGACCCTCACTATTTTTCTTATTTATTCAAAAAGACACAGGGTATGACGCCTACACAGTATCGTGGTGGAAAGAGCCAAGAGGGAGAAGAATAAATGAAAGAAAAAATAAGGCAGATTTACAATCATTCTACCCTTGCCACGAAGATCAGATATTCTTATCTACTGCTGCTGATTCCTATGGTAACATTTTTAATCTTCTGTTTTTGTAACCTGTGGGCCAGCAATCGTAATTATGAGGACATGCTCAATTCAACAGTGGTTGCCAGTGAATTCAGTCTTGATTTTAAGAAGGATTTTGATTATGAGACATATCTCTTAATTGTGGAAAATAAGTCCGTTGAAGAATCAATGCTTGAAGATATGCTAAATGATGCCAATCGTATTGTAAAAGGTCTGGAGGAATTGACGGATTCCCAGGAGAATATGAATCGTTTAAACAGTGCGAAAAAGTATCTTAACAATCTGGAGATCTATAAAAACCGTATTGAGCAGAATCTGAAGGACGGAAACAAATATGAGGACAATATTGAAATATGGGAAAATGATGTTCAGATAGTTACCTCATTACTCCGGGAGACTATTTTCCAATATATCTTTTTTGAAATTAAGGATCTTCAGCAGGCACGTACACAGTACCAGAATTTTTTTGTTGAAATGATCCGGTTTTCTGTTGTTGCCTTTGCGGCAATTTTTGTATTGATTACAGTTCTTTCTTACTATATACCCCTCAGCATTACACGTCCGATCAGAAAATTAAGTGAAGTGACCGACCAAGTGGCCAAGGGTGACCTTACGGTTCGGTCTGATGTGAGATCCGGTGCAGAGGTCAGTGTGCTTAGTGATTCTCTAAATACCATGATTGACAAAATAGATGAGCTTCTGGAGCAGGTAAAAAAAGAACAGATTCGTTTGAGAAAGGCAGAATTTGAACTGCTTCAATCTCAGATCAATCCTCACTTTCTCTATAATACTCTGGATGCAATCGTATGGCTGGCTGAAGCCGGAGAGCAGAAAAAAGTGGTGAGTATGGTAGGAAGCCTGTCTGATTTTTTCAGAACCTCATTAAATCAGGGTAAGGATATCATTACCATAAAAGAGGAATTGCAGCATAGCAGAAGTTATCTGGAAATTCAACAGATGCGGTATCAGGATATTCTCAATTATGAAATTTATGTTCCCGAGGAGCTTCATCGGTATCTGATTCCGAAAATAACCATTCAGCCGCTTGTTGAAAACGCTTTATATCATGGAATTAAGAATAAGCGCGGCCCCGGCAGGATTGTTATCAGCGGAAGAAAAGAAGAAGATTTCCTGATCTTACAAATAGAAGACAATGGTATCGGCATGAGAAAAGAGCGTCTTGATCAGGTAAAAGAAGGAATGAATCAAAAGATTCCGACGGAAAAGGATATCTACGGCCTTTATAATGTAAATGAACGAATCCGTCTGAATTTTGGGGAAAAATACGGAATTTCCATTGAAAGTACTTATGGAGAAGGTACTGTTGTAAGTGTTATTTTGCCGTATGTGGATCAAAAATCAGAACCGGCATAAGAAAATAAACTTCCATCGTAAAAAAACAAACTTTTTTAAAGTACAGATAAAAAAATGAACTTTTATGAGAGCTATCTGAATGGATTTCTTCCCAAAAGGGTTATAAGATGTAACCATCAAAGTAATAATCCTTTAAAACAATGGGAGGTAGAGAAATGAAAAAGAAAGTTATAGCAGTCATTTTGGCAGCAACAATGGTACTTGGTTTAGCAGCATGTGGCTCAAAGCCCGCTGCAGAAACAGCAAAGACAGAGGAAGCAGCTCCTGCTAAGGAAGAAGCAGCAGCTCCTGCAGCAGAAAGCTCAGGCGAACTGATCAAGGTTGGTATTATCAATAACGACCCTAACGAGTCCGGATATCGTACAGCAAATGATAAGGACTTAAAGGAAATGTTCACAGAAGCTAACGGATACGAAGCATCCTTCGCATACAGCCTTAAGAACGATGAGCAGATTACAGCAGCTCAGAAGTTCATCCAGGACGGCGTTGATTATCTTCTTCTTTCCGCAGCAGATACAGCTGGTTGGGATTCCGTATTAAAGGATGCTCAGGACGCAGGTATCAGAGTAATCTTATTTGACCGTACAATCGATGCTGATCCCAGCCTTTACGAAGCATCTATCGTTTCCGATATGGCTAAAGAAGGACAGACAGCAGTTGACTGGTTAAAGGGACAGAACCTCAGCGAATATAAGATTATCCACCTTCAGGGTGTTATGGGTTCTGCAGCTCAGCAGGGACGTTCCGGTGCTCTTGATGCAGCAGTTGCATCTGACGGATGGACACTTGTTACACAGCAGACAGCAGAATGGAATGCAGAGAAGGCTCAGCAGATCGTTCAGTCTGTAATTGACTCCGGAGAATCCTTCAACGTAATTTATGCAGAAAACGATGATATGGCTAAGGGTGCTGTAGCAGCTCTCGATAAGGCTAATATCGCTCACGGTGTTGGCAAGGACGTAGTTGTAATGGGCTTTGACTGCAATAAGTGGGCATTAGAGGAACTGCTTAACCAGAACTGGAACTACGATGGACAGTGCAATCCTTTCCAGGCATCCTACATCGATGAAATCATCAAGACTCTGGAAAGCGGCGGAACTCTTTCCGAAAAGACCATTATCATGGATGAAAAGGGATTTGATGCAGCAACTATCACACAGGAAGATGTTGATAATTACGGAATCTAATTGAGATAGTTTTCTATTGACTATTAAAGCGCGGCGCAGCGTAAATGAAAATCGTACGCTTACGCCGCGCTTGTTTTCTAAAAAATAATAAGGAGTGAATACACTGGTGAAAGATAAAGTTGTGTTAGAAATGAGAAATATCCATAAAAGCTTTCCCGGAGTACGTGCTTTGCAGGGAGTTGACTTTACCTTATGTGAAGGCGAAATTCATGCATTAATGGGTGAGAATGGAGCCGGAAAGTCTACCCTGATAAAGGTTTTAACCGGAGTTTATGGAAAAGACGAAGGTCAGATTTTTATTAAGGGAAAAGATAAAGCAGTTGTAATCCGTTCTCCGCAGGAAGCACAGCAGCTTGGAATCAGTACCGTATATCAGGAAATTACACTTTGTCCGAATCTTTCCGTTGCTGAGAATATGTACATAGGCAGATCAAAGGATCTGTATCAGAACTGGAAAAAAATGAATACGGATGCTGATAAGATTTTGCAATCTCTGGATATTCCTGCAAAGGCATCCCAACAGCTTGCAAGCTGCTCTATTGCTGTTCAGCAGATGGTTGCCATTGCCAGAGCTGTAGATATGGATTGTAAAGTACTGATACTGGATGAACCTACCTCTTCACTGGATGAGCAGGAGGTTGAAAAGCTCTTTAAGCTGATGCGTGATCTGAAAGCAAAGGGTGTAGGTATTATTTTCGTTACACACTTCCTGGATCAGGTGTATGAGGTATGTGATAAGATTACCGTTTTGCGTGACGGGAAACTGGTGGGAGAATATGAAATCAAGGATCTGCCAAGAGTTCAGCTCGTTTCCAAGATGCTGGGTAAGGATCTTGATGATATGTCCGACATCAAGGGAGAACAGTCTGTATATGCCGGGGAGGATGCACAGGAGCGTATATTTGAGACAGAAGGACTTGTAAGTAATGCCGGTATTAAGCCCTTTGATTTCTATATTAAAAAGGGTGAGGTCAATGGTTTTACAGGTTTGCTCGGTTCCGGTAGAAGTGAATGTGTCCGTGCGATTTTCGGGGCAGACAGAGTTGTTGGAGGAACGGTAAAGAAAAACGGAAAGACAATAAAGATTTCCAAGCCGATCGATGCAATGAGAAACGGTATTGCTTATCTACCGGAGGATCGTAAGATTGACGGTATCGTAGGAGACCTCTCCGTAAGGGAAAATATTATCCTTGCACTTCAGGTATTGAAGGGATTCTTTAAACCTTTTTCAAAGGCAGAAGCCAATAAATTTGCTGAGGAATATATCAATCTTCTGGGCATTAAGACAGCATCTGCAGATACACCGATTAAGTCTCTTTCCGGAGGAAATCAGCAGAAGGTCATTCTTGCCCGTTGGCTGCTTACACATCCGGAATATCTGATTTTGGATGAGCCGACCCGTGGTATTGATGTCGGAACAAAAATTGATATTCAGAAATTAGTCCTTAAGCTTGCTTCTGAAGGAATGAGTGTTACCTTTATTTCCTCAGAGACAGACGAAATGCTTCGTACCTGCTCAAGATTAGTGGTTATGAGAGACCGTAAGGTAGTAGGGGAGCTTTCAGGCGACGATTTGACTCAGAATATGATTATGAGCACCATTGCCGGAGGTGAAAAAGAATAATGCAGACAAAAGAAATGAAGAAATTGAATCTATCTGAATTCTTTATGAAATTATTCAGACGCCAGATTTTTATTCCCATTGCGGCATTACTGCTGCTTGCTATTTTTAACTTAATTACAGATCCGTCTTTTTATAAGATTACATTAGGCTACAACAGTGCCGGGGATCCTGTTTTATCCGGATATCTGATGACTATTCTGGATTATGGCTCAGAACTTGCAATTCTTGCAATCGGTATGACGCTGGTTACGGCAGCGTCAGGCGGGCAGGATATCAGTGTGGGCGCCGGTATTGCAATTGCGGGTAGTGTAATCCTGAGAGTTCTCTGCGGTACCGATTCAAGACCGGAAACCCTTCAGGCACCGATAATTGTAGCATTCTTGGTAAGCTGTGTGGTTGCAATGCTGTTTGGTGCATTTAACGGAGCTTTGGTAGCTTATTTTAAGATCCAGCCCATGGTAGCAACATTGATTCTGTTTACGGCAGGACGTTCCATTGCAGCTTGGATCAATAACAATGAGCTTCCCATTATCAGTGAACCTTCCTTTGGCTATTTTGGTGGGTTCATACCCGGAATACCGATTCCGACTCCGTTCTTTATTGCGGTAGCTTGTATGATCATTATGGCACTGGTGCTGAAATTTACAAACCTTGGTCTTTATACACAGGCAGTCGGTATCAATGAAAGCTCCTCCAGACTAAATGGTCTGAATCCTGCTTTTATCAAGTTTTTGACATTTGTCATTCTTGGTCTTTGTGTTGCTGTTGCAGGTCTGATTAAGGTTAGTCGTCTTTCCTCCATTAACTATTCGGTTATTGCAAAGGATATTGAAATGGATGCAATCCTCGCGGTGGCATTAGGAGGAAACGCTTTAAGTGGTGGTAAGTTTAATATGACAGCATCAATTCTTGGAGCTTATGTAATTCAGTTCCTGACTACCACTCTTTATAAGTTCAATGTACAGTCAGATGCACTTTCTGCATATAAGGCTGTTGTTGTTATCATTCTGGTTGTTTTAAGTACACCGGTAGTAAGAGAATATCTTTCTTCCTTAGGAAAGAAATTGAAATTTACTCGGAATGTAAAGGAGGTCGGTTAGTATGTCATTCGGCAAGAAATTACGTGATAAGTCAAAAAACATCACCGACACAAACCTGCTTTTGACCATTACAATCGTTGTTTTCTTTGCGATGTACATTGGTGCAATTCTATTTCAGGGAAAGGGCTTTTTGAAGCCTCAGACATTCTTTAACATTTTAAATGCGAATGCAGCGCTGATTATTTTATCCTGCGGAATGAGCCTTGTTATGATTACCGGCGGTATTGACATTTCAGTCGGTGGTGTTACTGCTTTAGTAAGTATGTGCTGTGCGGTTTACCTGGATTTCCATAACGGTAACATTTTTGTTGCAGTACTTATTGCATTGGCAATCGGACTTGCTTTTGGTCTGGTACAGGGCTTCCTGGTGGCATACCTGGATATTCAGCCATTTATTGTTACGCTGGCAGGAATGTTCTTTGCCCGTGGTATGACAACGATTGTAAATACAAATCCCTTCAATGTTGCAAATGAATCCTTTGTGGCTTTAAAGGATACACGTATTTATGTTCCCGGGTTTGGTTCTGTAAATAAGTTGGGTAAATATGTACCTGCATATATTGAAATCGGTGTTATTGTAGCGCTTTTGGTAGTGATTGTGCTTTTCTGTATCTTAAGATGGACAAAGCTGGGACGAAAATTCTACGCAGTGGGCGGAAACAGTCAAAGTGCATTGATGCTCGGTATCAACGTAAAGAGGACAAAATTCCTTTCTCATCTGATTTGCGGTCTTTTAGCCGGAGTAGGCGGATTTGTTTACTTCATGCATGTAGGATCCGGATCTGCTTCACATGCAAGTGGTATGGAAATGAACGCAATTGCTTCTTCCATCATCGGTGGAACTATGCTGACAGGTGGTGTTGGTAATATTATCGGTACCTTTTTCGGAGTACTGTCACTAAGTACCATACAGAATATTGTATCTTCAGCCGGACTTGATCAGGCCTGGTGGACGGGAATTACAATCGCTGCTATGCTTTGTCTGTTTTTAGTGGTACAGAGTATTGTAATGGCTCGTAAGAAAAAAGCTTTAAAGGAAAACAGTTAAACCAATAACTTATGATCTTTTATCCGGAAGAGGCAGCCGCTGGCATACTGAGTGTGCTTATTGCGGCTTCCTCTTTTCCTGTTTTATTAAAAAAAGGGAGGATTAACAAGTGAAAGAGCAAAAGAAACAAAGAAAATTCAAATTTAGTTTATTTTCCATGCTGATTACCCTTTCTTTAATACCCTTGATATTGTCAATTGGAATTATCAGTACAATATCGGTATATGTTACAAAGAATAATTTGGAAGAGGAATCGCAGGCTACCCTTTATATTGTAGCAAATAATCTGGCAAACTATTGCCGTGAGAATGAGATCAATGCCATAAATGCTTCCAATTATTATGAATATCTTGACAGTCTGAAGGAGCAAAATATTGAGATGGCAATCATTATTGACGGAGCTCCATGTGCAACTTCAATTAAAAATGAAAATGATTACCGTATCCGGGAAATTGAGGTTCAAAGTGAAAATACAGAAGGCTATTTTGATCAGCAGGTTGTCATTGATAATAAAGAATATTTTGCATATTATATGCCGATTGAATCAAACGGAGAAGTGATCGGAATGGCTTTTGCCGGTGAACTTCAAGAAAATGTCACAGGTGCAATTAACAGTATTGTGCTTACCTTTGCAGGAATAGCGGTATTTTTAGTTGTTATTTTTGCTATTCTGGCACTAACCTTAAGCAGAGGGCTTGTGAAGTCATTCAGGTTGGTAGGAAGAAGTGTAAATGCATTATCCAAGGGCGATCTGAGTGTGCAGGTTACCAATAAGAGTCCTGTGAAAGAAATGAGTGTACTTCTGTCAGAGGCTGAAGTTATGCAGAAGAATCTTTCAGAAATCATCGGAAAGGTGAAGGATGTTTCACAAACTCTGGTTGATAATATTGCCGAGGTTACCAAAGAAAGTGAAAGCAGTTTCGGAAGGGCGAATCAGATTACAACCTCCATGCAGGAGCTTTCTGCTTCTACAATGAAAATGGGAGATTATGTTCAGGATATACAGACTCAGATGATCGAAATCGGGAATTGTGTCAATGATATATCGCTGAGTGTTGATCATTTATACAACACTTCGGAAAATATTGTTAAAACTAATCAGGAAGCACAGGATAATATGGATATGATCATGACAAACAGCCGGCAATCCGTTGAAGCTGTTCGTGATATTGCATTACAGATCAAAGAAACAAACAGCTCCATCACAGAGGTGGATAAAGCAGTGGAATTAATTCTTTCCATTTCCCAGCAGACTAATCTTTTGAGTCTAAATGCTTCTATTGAGGCAGCGCGGGCAGGAGAATTCGGTAGGGGCTTTGCGGTTGTGGCTGAGGAAATCAGACATTTGTCCGAGCAGAGCGCAGAAGGCGCAGAAATGATTAAAAATCTGGCACAAACCATTACTCAGAAATCAAAGAAGTCGGTTGAACTGGCAGATAAGGTGCATTCCCTGATTATCCACGAGCAGGAAAATGTTTCTAAAACGCAGAACAAATATGAGGAGCTTAGCAGGGATATCACTGTATCGGTTGAGGAAATCAAATCTATTGCCGATAAAACAGATAATCTGACAGATTATAAAGAAAGAGTGATTGATAATGTTCAAAATCTGAGTGCAATCAGTGAAGAAAATACAGCAAATAATGAAGAGGTAAACAATAATATTGATGAAATCACATCGGAAGTTCAGATTGTCAATGATAATTGTGAAAAAATGAATGATATGGCAAAGAAGCTGGAAAAATCTGTGGCTTATTTTGTGATTGACAAAGGTTAAGTTTCCATGATATATAAGGATTATTGTAATCGGGGAGGGAAACAAGTTGAAAAAAATAATTGTAATTATCATGGTTCTTGCCCTATGTATTATGGCAATCAGCTGTGGAAATCATATGGTTTCCCATGAAGAAACAGTAAGAACACAGGAACCTGCTTCCGGCAAGAATATTGTAATCGGTTTTTCGCAGCTTGGTGCGGAATCCGATTGGAGAAGTGCCAATACAGAGTCAATGAAATCTACCTTTACCGCTGAAAATGGTTATGAAATGATTTTTGAAGATGGCCAGCAAAAGCAATCAAATCAGATTACAGCAATTCGCATGTTTATTCAGCAGGAGGTTGACTACATTGTTCTTGCACCGGTAACGGAAAAAGGGTGGGATACGGTTCTTCAGGAAGCAAAGGATGCAGGTATTCCGGTTATCATTGTTGACCGTATGGTTGATGTATCAGATGAAAATCTGTTTACCTGCTGGGTTGGTTCGAACTTTGAGCTTGAAGGGAAAAAAGCGACAGAATGGCTTAATCAATACATAAAGAAGGAGGGTATCAGCCCCGAGGATATCCATATTGTAAATATTCAAGGGACACTCGGTGCCTCAGCACAGATTGGGCGCACGAAGGGTCTGGCGGATGCTGCAAGAGCGCATGGATGGGATCTTTTGGCAGAAGTAAACGGTGATTTTACACAGGCTAAGGGAAGAGAGGTTATGAAATCTCTCCTGACGCTTTATCATAATATTAATGTTGTTTACTGTGAAAATGACAATGAAGCCTTCGGAGCCATTGAAGCAATTGAGGCAGCAGGAGGGAAAGTTGGTTCTGACCTCAAAAATGGTGAAATTATGGTGATTTCCTTTGATGGTGTAAAAGAAAAAGCCATGAGTTATGCGTTGGAGGACAAGATTTCCTGTATTGCAGAATGCAATCCACTTCACGGACCACGTGTAAAAGCAATTATAGATTTATTGGAATCAGGTGGAACGCCGGACAAGTTTTACTATGTAGATGAAGAGATTTTCAGTGCTAACAAAGCGGTAACAAAGCTTTCGATTGACGGAACGGAATACGATGTTACGCTGTTGACGCAAGAAATCATAGATGATCGGAATCAATAATTTTTCTGTTGACAGACAAAGTATATTTTGATAAGTTAATGGTATTTCATAGCAAAGGAGATGTGCGAATGTTTATTTTTTCTACCCGAAAGTAAATTGAATAACTTGTGTGTAGAAGAAATAGCTGACTCCTTTTCGATCACGCTTGTTGCAAAAGCTTGGCAAGCGGAATGTAATATGAACATAGATTAATAGATTATGTGATTCATTCGTCCTGATAGGATTATGTTGAATTTTAGGGTGCAGAGATTTACTTCTGCACTTTTTTGCATGCATTTTTAAAAGCATGCTCCGTTTGAGAGGAGGAATGTGTATGTCACAGATCAGTGTAAATCATTTAACTTTTTATTATGAAGGAAGCTATGACAATATATTTGAAGATGTTTCGTTTCAGATCGATACGAACTGGAAGCTTGGATTCATTGCACGAAACGGGAAAGGAAAAACGACTTTTTTAAAGCTGCTTATGGGACAGTATGAATATAAGGGCAGTATCAGTGCATCAGTTGTCTTTGATTATTTCCCGTTTGAGGTTAAAAATAAAGCTCGGAATACCGTTGACATTATTGAGGAAATCGACCCGGATTATGAATTCTGGAAAATCTGCCGGGAGCTTAATTGCCTAAAAGTAGATGTGGATGTGCTGTACAGGCCCTTTGATACCTTAAGTAACGGAGAGCAGACGAAGGTCATGCTTGCCATTTTATTTTCCAGGGAAAATCATTTTCTCTTAATTGATGAGCCTACCAATCATCTGGATATGGAGACCAGACAGCTTTTGAAGGATTACTTAAATGCAAAGAAGGGATTTATTTTGGTTTCACATGATAGGAGCTTTATGGATGGCTGCGTAGATCATGTGCTTGTGATAAACAGAGCAGACATTGAAGTACAGCAGGGAAATTTCAGTTCCTGGAAGGAAAACAGGGAAAGGCAGGATGCTTTTGAGCTATCGGAAAATGAGAAGCTGAAAAAGGATATTAAGAGGTTGACAGAGTCTGCCAGAGAGGCCAGGCAGTGGGCGGATAAGGTAGAGAGTAACAAGATCGGATTCAGACAGACGAAATATGAGAAAAGTCTCGACCTACGATGTTATCTTGGAGAAAAATCCAGGCGGATGCAGATGCGGCGTAAAAATCTGGAACGCAGGCAGCAGCGGGAGATTGAGGAAAAATCTGCTCTTTTAAAAAACCTGGAAACTGTTGAGGATTTAAAGATCATACCCCTTACGCATTATAAGGAAAAGCTTATTGTAATGGAAGATTGTGCAATCGGATACGGAGAAAAGACTGTCATACAGAATTTCAATATGGAGGTGAAGCAGGGGGAGCGCGTCTTTTTACAGGGGCCAAACGGCTGTGGGAAATCCAGCATTATCAAAGCAATTCTTGAGCAGGCCGGAGCGGAGAAAACAAAATTGCTCAAAACAGGAAGAATCGAACTTCCAAGTCAGCTTATTATTTCCTATTGTTCACAGGATACCTCTATGTTGAAGGGAACAATCAAGGAGTATGCTGCAGAAAATAATATTGATGTAACTCTGTTAATGGCACTTCTCAGAAAGCTGGATTTTTCAAGGGTTCAGTTTGAAAAGAGAATTGAGGATTACAGCGGCGGCCAGAAGAAAAAATTGCTTCTTGCTGGAAGTCTTTGCAGACAGGCACATTTATACATCTGGGATGAACCTTTTAATTTTATTGATGTTTTTTCCAGAATGCAGATAGAAGAGTTGATTTTAAAGTTTAAACCCACTATGATTATGGTAGAGCACGATAGGGCTTTTGTGGAGAATACTGCCACAAAAATAATCAGCATATAGCGGAAAGGAACTAATTTGTACCATGCAAAAGATTAAGAAAATATCATTAATAGGTTTAGGGGCTATGGGTGTATTCTTTGCACCCAGACTGGCAGCAGCATATCCTGAAGGTTTTCGTGTTATTGCCGATGGAGAAAGAAAGAGGCGTCTTGATAAGAAGGGGGTAACCGTCAATGGCGTCAACTATAAATTTCCCATCATAACACCTGATGAAAAAGGAGATCCCGCAGATCTGATATTAATCGGAGTGAAGGGATACGGGCTTGATCAGGCAATAGAAGATATCCGAAATCAGGTTGGAGAAGAAACTTTAATTATTTCTCTGTTGAATGGTGTTGATAGCGAAGAAAAATTAATTAATAGCTTTGGCGAAAAGCATGTTTTATACGGATATATGAGAATGTCTGTAGTGATGAAGGACGGTAAGGCTGATTTTGACCCTTATTGGGGAAAGATCCATTTTGGAGAAAAAATGAATAAAGAATATTCAGAAAGAGTACTGGCTGTTAAGGAAGTGTTTGACAAGGCGGATATTCCCTATGAAATTGACGAGGATATGCTGAAGGGAATCTGGTTTAAGTTCATGTGTAATATAGGGGAAAATATGACCTGTGCCCTTTTGGGGATTCCTTTTGGTGGTTTCCAGGTAAGTGACCATGCGAACTGGGTGCGTATTGAAGCGATGAAGGAGGTAGCAGCCATTGCTCAGAAAAAGGGAATTAGCATTGGGGAGGAAGAAATTGAAATGCAGAATAAGACGATTTTAACCATTCCTTATCCCAATAAACCATCTACCCTGCAGGATCTGGAGGCATTTAAGCATACGGAAATTGATATGTTTGCGGGGACAGTAATACAAATGGGCAGGGAACTTGGCATTCCCACGCCCATCTGTGAAATGTTTTATCATGGTATTCATGTTCTGGAAGAAAAGAATGATGGAATTATTCGTTTATAGTTCGATTATCCCAAATAAATATTTCCGTTGACACGGTCTGCAAATGCAGGATGCTCATCATAGTAAACGGTATAATACAAATACGCTGTCCATCTGGAGAAATTGAATTTCCGGATGGACATTTTTTTCGGATAGTGATAATCCTCTAAAGGAAACCCTATTTCGCCGTTATAGCTGGTGCGGAGAAGATCAGCTGAATAATCTTCCAGCCACCAATTTAAATCCCATTCATGATCATCTTCCGGTTCACAGCCAAGAGTATTTGCAATTTCTGATGCTTTACTGTAGATTGCAGGGGCTGCGTCCATGGAAAGATGTTTCAGGTAATAGAAATCCCTGTTTTCATTTATGGAATAGCTTACTTCCCCGTTTTCACTAATCTCTTCTGTATATATATGGTCCAGATTATAGCGTGCGATCCAGTAATCGGGATGCGCAAAGGAAAAGATCAGGTAAAGTACTGTCACAACAAGGATGCAGTATTTCACCAGAGGAAACCCTGACTGATAAATGGAAATAATGGTTCCGGTCATAAGCAGGAAAATGACGAAAAGTGCCCACAGTACAAATACCCGCAAAAAGGTCAGATGATATACCTGAATGTACAAAAGCATTTTGTAAGCGCTGGAAGCAATCATAATGTAGGTACACAGAGAAATAAAGGTAAGAATTCCCTTTAGCACCTGGCTTTCGCGGAAATGCTTCATGCAGGTAAGCACCAATACCAGGTTGATCAGGCATACAAATACCAGCTGGAAAAAGCCTTCTCTGGCATACCTGGCGTAGGTATAGCCCTTCGGTAAGCTGCCAAGACCGGCAAACAGATAAATGATCTGGATAGCACTAAACAGCAGATATACCAGGGAAATCAGTCCCGTAAAGGTGATACCGACAAGAGGCTCGGCAGTTCTTTTATCCTGCACTTCTTCTCTGATATTGTGCTCAGCAAGCTTACAAAGGATACAGTAAGAAGCAAAAAAGGCAAAAATAAAAAGACCGGTGATTCCCCAGATATCTCCTCCCCATTTCCATGTAAAAATGTCGGAAAATAAGGTATCAAAAATATTTAAAAAAACAATGTCAGCGCTGCATAGAAGTAAACCAATCACCAAAAGCAAAGGCACGGCGATTAACAGGCCAAAAAGAATATATTTTCCTTTTCCCTCTGACTTTCCGGTATTTTTCTTTTCCTCTTTTCTTTTATCCAAGAAATCCGTAAGGTCTATGAAGGGGCGAAAGATAAAGCCGATACCGGTAAAAACAACATTAGCAATAGCCCCCAGATATTTGGAGATATCCCATCTTTTATCTTCATAAAGGCCGTGAAGAACCAGATAAAAGAAAAGCAGAAAGATTCCCGTTTTATTGAAGAGAATCAGCACCCAGCTGTCTGTGCAGCAGGTGGAAAAGCCAAGTAAAATAAGGCTAACGGTAATAAAAATGGAAAAGCCTTTGACGGCGGTTCCTGACCTTTTCAAATATAAGAAGAAAAACAAGCAGGTTCCGCCTACGAAAAAAGGGTAGGTAATGCCGGATGCGTTCTTATATAAGAAAAGGGTGTAAAAAAATGCATAGATCAGACTTCCCACTGCCATAAAGGGAAAGTGGGGATTTGGTTTTCTAACAGGTTCCATAATTTACCTCCTTAATATGTTATGTTTCTTCTTCCTCCGGACTTTCCACATACTCCAGAATATCTCCCGGCTGGCAGTGAAGTGCTTTACAGATTGCATCCAGGGTTGAAAAGCGTATAGCTTTTGCTTTGTTATTTTTTAAAATGGAAAGGTTGGCAAGGGTGATATCTACTTCATTTGCAAGTTCGGTCAGGCCCTTTTTTTGCTTCGCCATTTCTACATCCAAATTAATTCTGATTGCCATGGGTACCTCCTAAATGGTCAGATCATTTTCTTGTTTATAGTTGACAGCTGTTTGAAATACCTGAGAGAGCACTTTGCTGAAAAGACCGGCAATCACAAAAACCAGTATGACGATCAGGACGGCAGGCGTCATATAAAGAAACAGACGGCAGCAGGTAATGATGGCAATGCAAAAGCTGTATGTACCCATTTTTCGAAGACTGTTCACATTTTCCGGAATAAAGCAATTATCATCCAGTACCGAGCGAAACATTTTGCGAAGCTCGCGGATGATCAGCACTGCTAATATGCCTGATAAGATAAAGATAACACTTAAGCTTATGACATTATTTCCAAAGTAGGAGTTGTAATTGCCGTACCAGGAAATAATCAAAGGAACCAAAATCGTTACAATGATTCCCGCATAATAAAGAAAATCGAGTAATATTTTAGTAAAAACAGTTAATTTGCGATTCATAAATAATCCTCCATGCAAGAATTGCGTTTATTTATTTCTGAAGCTTAATTGGAATATATCACCAATGAAATTGATTGTCAATAAATATTTATTGTTATTCGATAAATATTTTCTGAAAGTCAATAATATTGTGGTAATGTTAATAAAATGTAAAGATTTTTATTTTTAAAGAATTATAGAAAAAAATGAAAGAATGTGTGATACAATGAATGTAACAGAAAATATGGTATCTTAAGAAAGGCGTCTGATCGTATTGCAGTTTAACCGTTCAAAATTCAAAGAAAAGTTATTTGAAACCTTAAAAGCAGTTTTTCCCATACTGGCAATTGTTTTGCTCTTGTGCTTTTCAATTGCACCGATACCACCCAGTATTTTAATGACATTTTTAATCGGGGCGGTTCTTTTAACTGTGGGAATGCTGCTTTTTAATGTTGGTGTGGAAATGTCCATGACACCCATGGGAGAAAGGGTCGGAACGATTATGACCCGTTCCAAAAAGCTTCCGGTTATTATCGTGATCAGTTTTATTATGGGTTTCATCATTACCATTTCAGAACCGGATTTACAGGTACTGGCACAGCAGGTTCCCTCCATACCGAATATGGTATTGATATTGGCGGTAGCAACGGGTGTTGGCGCATTTTTGATCATAGCGCTTCTCCGTATGCTCTTCAGTATTGCATTAAGGCATTTGCTGGTGATTTTTTATTTAGCCATATTTGTACTGGCACTGTTTGTTCCCGGTGATTTTCTTGCTATTGCATTCGATTCCGGCGGCGTGACCACCGGACCGATGACAGTACCGTTTATCATGGCTTTTGGTATTGGCATTGCAGCAATCCGAAGCGATAAGCATGCAGCAGATGACAGCTTTGGTCTTGTTGCACTTTGTTCGATAGGACCTATTCTGTCAGTGCTGATACTTGGAATGATCTATAACCCGGAACAGAGTGAGCAGGTATCCGAGGCAATTCCGGTGATCGATAACACGGTAGAGCTGTGGAGGCTGTTTGCAGTGGAATTCCCTACCTACATAAAAGAAATGGCAATCTCACTTTTTCCTATCGTTGCCTTCTTTGGAGTTTTTCAGCTGATTTCAAGGGACATCAATAAGAGAATGCTGATCAAGATTGGAATCGGTCTTGTGTATACCTATGCAGGTCTGGTGCTTTTCCTGACAGGGGTAAATGTGGGATTTATGCCTGCCGGAAACTATCTGGGACAGACTATTGCAGGCCTTTCTTACCCATGGATCATTGTTCCTATTGGCATGATTATCGGCTATTTCATTGTATTGGCAGAACCGGCGGTATTCGTACTGACCAGACAGGTAGAGGAGATGACCTCCGGGGCTATTTCGGCAAAAGCAATGGGGCTGAGCCTATCCATAGGTGTTGCTGTATCAGTAGGGCTTGCGATGATCAGAGTGCTTACCGGAATATCTATTCTCTGGTTTCTGGTACCGGGATATGCAATTGCTTTGATCCTTACTGTTTTTGTTCCGAAAATATTTACCGCTATTGCATTTGACTCCGGCGGTGTGGCATCCGGTCCCATGACGGCAACCTTCCTTCTTCCATTTGCGATGGGTGCCTGCGAAGCATTGGGTGGCAACATTATCACGGATGCATTCGGTATTGTGGCAATGGTAGCCATGACTCCTCTTATCACGATTCAGGTGATGGGTGTGGTATTTAAGCTGAAGGAAAGCAGCCTTCACAAGGCAGCAGGCTACCGAAAAGGTTATATTCCTCTGGATTCTTACGGAGATATGGAAATTATTGAATTGTAATGATAGAGACTACAAGGCCCTTAAAGTGGCAGAATGAGAGCAAATATGGGAAATTTATTTTTGATGACGACAATTGTCGATCGAAAGGTGGCAAAGAAATATTCGGAGCTGTATAAAGAGAATGAACAGCATGTGATGTTTGTAACACTTGGGTCCGGAACAGCTGCCAATGAGATTTTGGATTATCTGGGACTTGAAAATACAGAAAAGGCGGTCATCTTTTCGATACAGGAGGAAAGTGCCTGGGAAAAAACCAAAAAGCAGCTGCAACAAAAGCTTAAAATTGATGCACCCGGAGGAGGGATTGCATTTACGATTCCCTTAAGCAGTGTTGGCGGCAAGAAAACGCTTCAGTTTCTTTTGGAAGGACAGGATTATCAGAAAGAGGAGGAATCAACCTTGAAGGACACAGTACATGAGCTTATTGTTGTAATTGCAGATCAGGGAAATATAGAACTGATTATGGATGCCGCAAGAGGAGCTGGCGCATACGGAGGAACTGTTATCCACGCCAAGGGAACGGGCATGGAGCAGGCGGAAAAGTTTATGGGAGTTTCCCTGGCAGCCGAGAAGGAAATGATTTTCATTGTGACCAAGAAAGAACAGAAAAATGAAATTATGAAAGCCATTATGGAAAAAGCAGGACTGGACAGTCGGGCAAAGTCTATTGTGTTTTCTCTTCCGGTTACAGATACGGCAGGGCTTAGACTGATTGAGGATTAAGTCACAATTTTATCTCTGATACTGATTAAGCGAGTCAAATGACTCGCTTTTTTTTGTGTTATGACAAAAATGAAAACCCCGTTAAGATAATGTTAAAAGAATGACAATAATACGTTAAGAAATAGTCTAAAGTATAGAAGCAGGTTAAAGAAAATGTTACAGTCAACATGACAGAAATAAAGGAAAAACGTAAAAGCAGGAGGACAAAAGCATGGATATCTGGGCGGTAATTGCAATTATCATATGTGCTGTTGGCTTCATCTGGGGAATCATTTTTGAGAATAAGAAGTAGGAACAAGGAAGCTTTGGGAGGAGGAAAGAAAATGTCAGCAGCTTCAGTTATTATTGTAGGAGTGACTTTTATATCACTTGCATTTTGCCTGATCTATTCTTTTAAAGATAAGACAAAGTAATTTTTGATAAGCAGATGAAAGCCCACGGATATTGGAATGAAAGCCTGCATAAGGAATCATATCAATATCCGTGGGCTTTTGGTTTGTAATCAGAATGAATCGGTAGTTTTGAGCAGCAATCCTACCGGACAATGATCCGATCCGAAGACATCCTTGTAGATCAAAGCATCCTCCAGAGAATCATTCAGCTTTTCGGAAACCATAAAGTAATCAATCCGCCACCCTGCATTTTTTTCTCTTGCGTGGAAGCGGTAGGACCACCAGGAGTAAGCCCCTTCAAGATCAGGATAGAAGTAGCGGAAGGTATCTGTAAAACCGGACTTGGTAAGACGGGTAAACTTTTCTCTTTCTTCGTCTGTAAAACCGGCGTTCTTCCGGTTGGTCTTCGGATTCTTTAAATCAATTTCCCTGTGTGCCACATTTAAGTCGCCACAGAATATTACCGGTTTCTTTTCCTCCAGCTTTTTGAGATAAGCAAGAAAATCATCCTCCCATGTCATGCGGTATTCCAGTCTCTTTAATTCGTCCTGGGAGTTTGGGGTATAGACTGTGATTACATAATAGGGTTCAAATTCAAGAGTTATGACACGCCCTTCCCGATCATGCTGGTCGATGCCGATGCCGTAGGAAACAGACAAAGGCTCTTCCTTTGTAAATATGGCAGTGCCGGAGTAGCCCTTTTTTTCAGCATAACTCCAATACTGATGATAGCCGGGAAGCTCTAAGGTAAGCTGTCCTTCCTGCAGCTTGGTTTCCTGCAGACAGAAAATATCGGCATCTGCCTCCTTAAAGAAGTCCATGAAGCCTTTATCCTTGCAGGCGCGAAGTCCGTTTACGTTCCAGGAAATTAATTTTTTCATAGATGATGTCCTTTCTTTATTCATCGTATATGTCTACTTTTATTCTATCCTCGTAAGGAATTACCAGTTCTGTAACAATTTCATCTGCCAGAGAGCGCATATCTTCAATGCTTTCCATATAATTGCTTTCATCAATCCGATTTTTCCCGCTGATCAGACAGTCACAGATATAGTGATTGATGTCAGGTGAAAAATGAAGGATATCCATGTAATTTTCAAGATCCAAAATAATTTTCCGGTCATTCTGAAAGTAATAAAAGATTACATTGTCATAAGGAATCAGCACTTCCATTGCGCGTTTCATATTGTACAAATACGCGTCCGTATCTCCCTCCCGGTAGATGTTATCCCACCACATCATGGAGTATGGGGGAACAAAGATATAGAATGTTGTTTCGGGATGAGCCTCAATTCTGTCTGTGAGGAGCTTTAAATTCCGGTTCAGCAGATCCTCGTAGTAATTTTCAGGTTTCATCTCGGAAACAGAGGGCTTGCGGATGTAAAGACCAAGCACCATATCGGAATTAAATTGTTTCCACTGTGCCCAGTTATAGGAATCATTTTCGTCGTAATCACCGATGGTAGAATTGGCGATGAGGTAGGGAATCTTTTCCATAAGGACGCCCTTATTCAGCCAGTATTCTATGTCGTTAAAATAATTATCATCATACAGGTACATTGGGCAGCCCGTTAGTTCATAGGTGGTTTCCGGATCGGCAACAAGTGCTGCCGGATCAAGATTGTAAAACACATAGTTAAGATCCTGATGCTCGAAGGCAATATCTAAAAGGTAGCACAAATCTGCGGTAGCACCGTAGGAACGGATTGCCTTGATAGACTTGCAGTCAAAGCCCTGATTGAACCAGTCGTTATAGTAGTTTTCTGCTACGGAGGAGCCGGCAATGACGCTGTCATAATCAAAGGTCTTGAGGGAGCCGACACATTGATATTCCTTATCTGTCAGGACAGCCTTCAGCCCCGGCAGAGGTTTATGATACTGGAAAAAGGGATCAAACAATACCACTGCCAAAATACAGAGGAATAACAGAATTCCGCTTGATATGAAAAAGTGCTTTATAAACTTTTTTGACATAATAATCCTCTTAAAAATTAAAATAAATAAAGGTGCTGACCTGAGAAAAAGAGATTACAGACCAGACGAAAATGATTGTAATAAATAAGCAGAGCTTAGTATTAAGGGGATGCTCTGAAACAATCCGTACAGCATTTTGACGGGTAAGAATAAATGCGCTGATTAAAAGCAGCAGGATAAGCAGCACCAGATAAGCATAGGGAAGAATATCAGGGGCAAACAGATTAATCGCCTGCTTGAACAGATAAAATTCCGGAATATCCAGTTTTGCTGCAATCTTTAACAAATACCCGGTTTCCTTAAAGGAAAATAGATTTTTAAACATTTGAAATGCATTTGCCATGCTGTCGCTTCTGAAGAAGAAGAGGGACAGATTGAAGAAAGAAAAAGTAAAAAACCATCCAAGCCATCTTGGAATCTGAAAGCGGGCAGGAACCTTTTCATCACTTCCCTTAACACCCACAACTCCCAGATTATCCCATATTACCAGAAGTCCCTGCATGGTGCCCCAGGCTATGTAGGTCCAGTTGGCTCCGTGCCATAACCCGCTTAAGAAGAAAACGATAAAGGTATTAAAGATGGTGCGAAGCTTTCCCTTTCTGCTGCCGCCTAAGGGAATATATACATATTGAATAAAGAAGCGGGACAGGGTCATATGCCATCTCTGCCACAGTTCCTTTACAGAACAAGCCTTGTAGGGTGAATTGAAGTTGACTGGAAGCTCTATGTTAAACATCTTTCCGAGTCCCATGGCCATATCACTGTAACCGCTGAAATCAAAATAGATTTCAAAGGTATATGCAAGGATGACAAAGAGGGTGGAAGGTGAGTCCAGAAACATTGTCTGTTCAAAGCCAAAATTAACAGGCAGTGCCAGTACATCAGCAAGGAGCACCTTTTTTCCAAGTCCGATCGTGAAAAGAACAATTCCCTTCGCAAAGTTATCTGCGTTAAAATTTCGATTTGACAAATCCTCAAATTGGGGCATCATTTCTTTGTACAAGACAATCGGTCCTGCAATTAGCTGGGGAAAAAAGGTTACAAAGGTCAGGTAATTTGCAAAGGAGTAATGCTGTGCTTTTCCGTTACATCTGTCAATGATAAAGGAGAGCTGCTGGAATGTAAAAAAGCTGATACCTAAAGGCAGCAAAATGTGCTTTAGATTGAAATCGGTGTGGAACACAAGGTTGATGTTTTCAAAAAAGAAATCATAATATTTGAAATAAAACAGCAATCCCAGATTTATGAATAATCCGGTTATCAGACCAATCCGGTTTGTCAGTCTACTGTGAGAAAAATTCATCAGATAACTGAGCAGATAGTTGCACAGAATACTGACAACGATGACTGCCAGATAATAGACATTAAAATATCCATAAAACCATAAAGACATTCCTGCCAGAAAAAATTTGGCGGGCTCATAAGCCTTTACACGATTTAAGCTATACCATCCAAGCAGGGTGATTGGAAGAAATAAGAAAATAAATATATAGGAATTAAAAAGCATAATATGTCTCCGTCAATCTTTTATGAAACGCTTATCACGGACATTTTAACATGCCTGCACATATTTTGTCTAATGCATGGAAACACTTAGTAAAAGATTAAGATACAGGATGTCTTGGAAACAGGAGGAAATTATGAAAAAGAGACTTCTTTTGGAGATCGTCCTTGGAATTATTTTGATTATGACAGGCTGTGTTAAGAGCGATGCGGAAGAACAGCCTGTGGAGGACAGGGCATATGTAAACGATGGGAGCGGGAATGAGGATGCCGTGAATACACTGCAGTCCGGAGCAAAATACAAGGTGACGGGAACGATGAATGAGCTTCGCAGCACAGTTGTAAAATTATTGGGAGATCATTATTGGCCGGATACACTGCTTAACGGGGAGGAACTTGCAGAACGGGTCGGTATCTCTTCCAACATGTATGAAAGCTTTCTGGCTGAATACCAGCATACGGAGGCAGGAATTGATATGATGATTCTGATAGAAGCTAAGGAAGATGAGATTGAAACAGTGGAAAAATGTCTGAATGATTATAGAGAAGTTTTGCTGAAAATCTATGAGCAGCAGCCGCAGAATGAAGCCAAGGTATTTGCATCCCGAATAGAAATTATTGATCATTATGTTTGTTATGTCCAGCTGGGAGCAGATATTTCTTTCCTGAAGGATAAGGGAAGAGAGGAAATGGTTGCCTATTGCCAGCAGGAAAATGAGAGGGCACTGGACGTATTGGAGAAGAGGATTCTTGGTGTGTAAACAGATTTTCATAGAATAGAAAGCAAAACCAGGAAAGGCAGTTTCCGGATAGATTATCGGGAAGCTGCCTCTTCTTTTATTAAACGCATAATTGTTTTAATTGCACCGAGCTGGTTGCTTCTGCCCATGGCATCAATATAGGTCTGCCTCGTAAAATAAAGCTCGAGAATCTTTTCCGTCAAGAGCTCAGGAGTCAAGCAGTCATCATCAATTACCATGGAAAAGCCTTGAGATTCAAAAGATTTTGCATTCAAAATCTGATCTCCGCGGCTGCTGTTTGCAGAAAGCGGAATAAGTAAATTGGGCTTTCGAAGTGCCAGAATCTCACAAATAGAATTGGCTCCGGCACGGGAAACTACAATATCTGCCATTGCAAAAAGGTCTTTCAGATCTGCCTTCACATATTCAAATTGAACATAGCCTTCTGTACCTAAAAGAGTATGATCGATTTTGTCTTTACCACAGATATGCACAATCTGAAAATCTTTTAAAAGCTTGGGAAGTGCTTCCCGTACAGCTTTGTTGACGGAAGCAGCGCCGAGGCTTCCACCAATCACCATGATAACCGGTTTATTTGCCGAAAAACCGCACAAATCAAGGGCAGCTATTTTATCACCCTTCGTAAGCTCCTCACGAATAGGAGAACCGGTCAGGACTGCTTTTTCCTTTGGAAGCATGTTGTAGGTTTCAGGAAAATTACAACAGACCTTTTTGGAAACAGGAATACAAAGCTTGTTGGCAAGTCCGGGTGTCATATCTGATTCATGGATAATGCAGGGGATCTTCAGGGACGCGGCTGCCCGTACCACGGGAACACTTACAAACCCGCCTTTTGAGAATACTACGTCAGGCTGTATCTTTTTCAGATATTTTCTGGCCTCGGCAAACCCTTTTATTACACGAAAAGGATCCGTAAGGTTCTTGATGTCCAGATAACGCCTGAATTTACCGGTTGCAATTCCGTAATACGGAATATCAAAATCCGCAATCAGCTTTTTTTCAATTCCGTCATAGGAGCCAATATAAGAAATTTCAAAGTCAGCGTCCTGAAGATGTGGAATCAAAGCAATATTTGGAGTAACATGACCGGCAGTTCCACCTCCGGTCAATACAATTTTTTTGTTTGAAATCAAGTCGCTCATGAATGGAGCCTCCGTCATTAATTAACAGCTTTCCTGTTTGATTTTTTCGAGAGCCAGAGCCAGCTGATCCGGGCAGGAGGTAGTCTTAAACCCGCAGCGAATCCCCTTCAGCTTGGAAATGGCATCGTCAATATTCATTCCTGTAACAAGATTTGCAATCCCCTTTAAATTTCCGTTGCAGCCTCCGAAAAATTCTACAAACTTGATTGTTCCGTTTTCAACCTCAATATCGATAGAGGTCGAGCATGTTCCCTTCGTCTGATATTTCATAATGATACCTATCCCTTTCTTATCAAGAAGAAATTGACTTTTTCTTTAATGGATAAGTATAGCAGAAAAAGAACGTATTTTCCAGTACAAACCGCTATTTTGAAGAAAAATGACGATGCATTACAGCGGTCATATTATTGAGGTAAAAAATACCTTCTACTATAATAGAGTAAAAGTAAAGGAGGAATTATGCTTACAATATTATTACAACACAAATGGATGACAGGCTTTATTCTTCTATTCCTGCTACTGAGTATATTATGCCTCATTATTTCAGGAGTGATATATCAAAGTATGATAAAGGATAGCGATAATATGTCCGGAACGGAAAATAAATTGCTGAAGCAGTGCACGAAAAAATATGCCGGCTATTTCAAGCTTAACGGTAAAATGGTTAATACGGCGGTTTTTGTGGACAAGTTCCTGCAAAAAGTCTGTTTTTTGGGAATTCGTATTTCAAAAATCTCTCATATTTCCGGACAGCTGATGATGCTTTCAATTCTTATGAGCGGAGTAGCAATCTGTTTGTCACTTGCATCCGGGGATACTTTATTTCAGATTATTCCCTATTATCTTATGAGTATACTGGGATTGTATCTGTATTTTTCTATTTCCGGAATTGTGGACATTCAGGAAAAGAAAAAGGTTCTCAAGGCCAATCTGATTGATTATCTGGAAAATCATTTTGCTCCCAGATTGGAAATCGAAAAAGAAAATGCCTTGGAGGAAGGCATGAAAAAACGGGAGATTTATGCGAAAGAGCTGTTAGAGGAACCGTGTGAAGAAGTGCAGGAGGAAAAGGAGGTTACTCCTTTTTGTGGAGCATCGGCAGATGCTGCGGATGCAGCAATGGAAAAAGAAGCAGAGCTGGAAAATCTATTGGAAGAACTGCTTGTATGAAAATAACTTGACAATAATGAAAGCTAATTTATATCATAATGTAGATTAGCTTTTTTGATATATTATTATGTATAAAAAGAAAGGCATAGAAAATGGATACGACATTTTTAGAACAGATTAAAAAGGAAGCCGTGAAGGCAACAGAAGAGCTGCTTGAGAAAGCTCATTTGGAGGAAGGGGACATTCTGGTGGTGGGTTGCTCTTCAAGTGAGGTAACCGGTGAAAGAATCGGAACCTCTTCCAGTCTGGAAACTGCACAGGCGGTATTTGAGGGAATTTATGAAGTAGTACAGAAAAACAGTTTATATCTGGCTGCACAGTGCTGTGAGCACTTAAACCGTGCAGTTATTGTTGAAAAAGAAATTGCGAAAAGGGAACGGTTACCGATTGTCAATGTAGTTCCGCAGTCGAAGGCAGGTGGTTCCTTTGGAACAACAGCTTATGCCAGATTTTCGCAGCCGGTAGCAGTGGAGCATATCAAGGCTCAGGCAGGAATGGATATCGGGGATACCCTGATCGGTATGCATCTTCAGGATGTGGCTGTACCGGTACGAATTGAAACGAAGCAGATTGGGCAGGCACATTTAGTCTGTGCGAGAACGCGACCAAAATTCATCGGAGGAGAAAGAGCCGTTTACGATAAAGAAAAGCTATAGCTATATATTTGGCAAAATTCTTGAAAAACCGATATTCATTTGTTACACTTAGGTTTAGTTGTGAAAATATAAGCATTTGATTATCATTTTATAAAAAGGAGTGAATCTTATGAACAAAGTTACATTTGATTATTCCAAGGCAGCTCCCTTCATCAAGGATCATGAGGTTGAGTCCATGAAGAAGCTTGCACTGGATGCAAAAGAATTACTGGTTTCCAAGACCGGCGCAGGAAATGATTTCTTAGGATGGATCGATCTTCCTGTTGATTATGACAAGGAAGAGTTTGCCAGAATCAAAAAAGCAGCACAGAAGATACAGAATGATTCCGAGGTACTGCTTGTAATCGGCATCGGCGGTTCCTACCTTGGTGCAAGAGCAGCCATTGAATTCTTAAGACACAGCTTCTACAATACAGTAAGCAAGGAGATCAGGAAGACCCCTGAAATTTACTTTGTAGGTAATTCCATCAGCTCTACCTATATTAAGCACCTGATGGATGTAATCGGAGACAGAGATTTCTCCATCAATATGATCAGTAAGTCCGGTACGACCACAGAACCCGCCATCGCATTCCGTGTGTTCAAGGAAATGATGGAGAAGAAATACGGCAAGGCTGAAGCAGCAAAGAGAATTTATGCTACAACCGACAAGGCAAGAGGATCTTTAAAGAATCTTGCAACTGAGGAAGGCTATGAAAGCTTTGTCGTTCCCGATGATGTAGGCGGACGATTCTCTGTACTTACCGCTGTCGGACTTCTTCCCATTGCAGTAAGCGGTGCAGACATTGATAAATTGATGGAAGGCGCACAGGCAGGACGCAAGGCAGCGCTGGAGAATGCATTTGAGGATAACGATGCAGTAAAGTATGCGGCTCTTCGTAATATTCTTTTGAGAAAAGGCAAGCAGATAGAAATCCTTGCAAACTATGAGCCCAGTGTACACTATGTTTCCGAATGGTGGAAGCAGCTCTATGGTGAGAGTGAAGGAAAGGATCAGAAGGGTATTTTCCCTGCAAGCGTAGATCTTACAACAGATTTGCATTCCATGGGACAGTTCATTCAGGATGGCTCCAGAAATCTGTTTGAAACCGTAATCAATATTGAAACAAGCAGAGAAGAGATTATTCTTCAGGAAGAACCGGTAGATCTGGACGGACTGAACTATCTGGCAGGAAAGAGTGTTGACTTTGTTAACAAGAGTGCTATGAACGGAACGATTCTTGCACACACTGACGGACAGGTTCCCAACTTTGTGATCAATGTTCCTGAAGTAAATGAATATTACTTAGGCCAGCTGTTCTATTTCTTTGAATTTGCATGCGGTGTCAGCGGATATCTGCTTGGCGTAAATCCTTTTAATCAACCCGGTGTTGAAAGCTACAAGAAGAATATGTTTGCACTTCTTGGAAAGCCAGGCTATGAAGCGCAAAGAGAGGAACTTTTAAAGAGGCTCTAAAAAGATTGCTTTTTGCAACTGTTAGGGATATAATATTTAATCATAGTATTTCTATATGAAATATCCATTTATTTCATATGGAACTAAACGAAGGAGGAGAATCATGAAAGAGAAAAGTAAACTGTCTTTGTTACTCGGTGTGTGGAACACCAAAACAATTGTAGGTGTGGCAATCGGTGCCGCTTTATTTGGTGTGCTGATGGTATTCGGAGGAATTAAGGTATTCACCAATACTTCACTCACCTCTGCAATGATTGTAGTAGTTGTTGTTGCCGCATTATTCGGCCCCTTACCTGCAGCAGTGGCAGCTGGTATCGGAAATGTGATTGCGGATCTGATCGGCGGCTGGGGGTTCTGGTTTGACTGGTCTATCGGAAACTTTGTATTGGGCTTTTTCGTAGGTCTTCTTCCGATTTACGGCGCTAAAATCAGTGACGGTATCTTTACAGTAAAGCATGCGATTATCTATGTGATTACCGTAATTCTCGGCAATGCACTTGCTTTTGGTGTTGTGACTCCGTTACTTACTTATCTGTTCTATTCATCAGAGCTTACTATTACCTGGATGCAGGCATTCTCAGCAATCGTTTCCAACGGTATTGTATTAACAGTCATCGGTATTCCGATTCTGATTCTGCTTTCAAAGCGTAATGCGCGCAAGACAAATCTGGTTAAAGAAGACTAAGTATGAAAAAAGCGATTGTTGAATTTCAAGATTTTAGCTTTAAGTATAAAACCCAAACCGAGACAACGCTGAAAAATATCAATCTTACCCTTTATCAGGGAGAAAAGGTCTTGATCCTTGGGCCAAGCGGAAGCGGGAAATCCACCCTTGCCAACTGTATCAACGGATTGATTCCTTTCTCCTATGAAGGGGAAATTACCGGTTCTTTAAAGGTGGCGGGAGTTGAGACCAAGGATGCCAGCATCTTTGAACTCAGCCGTCACGTGGGAACGGTGCAGCAGGATACCGACGCTCAGTTCGTCGGTCTTTCTGTGGGTGAGGATATAGCCTTTTCTCTTGAAAACCGGGCGACACCACGGGAAATCATGCTGAATAAGGTTGATTTTGCGGCGAAGGCCGTAGGAATGGAAGATTTTTTGTTGGAGCCACCCTTTCATCTGTCAGGAGGACAGAAGCAAAAGGTGGCTTTAGCCGGTATATTACATGATGATGAGGAAATCCTGCTGTTTGATGAACCGCTGGCTGCACTGGATCCTGCCATGGGAATGGCGGCGGTTGATCTGATTGACAAAATTTACCGGGAGAAAGATAAGACAGTTCTGATTATCGAGCATCGTCTGGAGGATGTCCTGTACCGCCATGTGGACAGGATTATTCTGATAAATGAAGGGCAGATTCAGTTGGATTCCACGCCGGATGAGCTGCTTCGCTCCGGTTTACTTAAGGAGCATGGAATCCGTGAGCCTCTCTATATCTCTGCGCTTAAAAATGCGGGCATAAATCTCTCTGAAATGGAACATCTGGATTGTATAGAAAAGTTGGATATTACCGGGCAAAAGCAGGAAATTCTGAATGAGATGAATGCGTCAAATTCTTATCAGGCACCTGAAAAGGGTGAGCTGCTTTTGCATGTTGAGAATGTGGATTTCTCCTATGGAGAGAGAAAAGTACTAAGTGATATTTCCTTTGATATTTACCGTGGTGAGAGAATTGCAATCGTAGGAAAAAACGGTGCGGGGAAGTCCACCATGGCTAAAATGCTCTGCGGAATCATTCGTCCCCAAAAAGGTTCTATTACCATGGAGGGAACGAATTGCCTTACTCTTTCCATTAAGGAAATCGGAAGAAAGATCGGCTATGTGATGCAGAATCCTAACCAGATGATTGTAAAAGATATTATTACCGATGAAGTGAGTCTGGCACTTTTACTGAATGGATTTACAAAAGAAGAAATTGATAAGCGGGTTGCCGACACGCTAAAGATGTGTGGTCTGTATCCTATGCGTAACTGGCCGGTGTCTGTCTTAAGCTATGGGCAGCGCAAGCGTGTTACCATTGCTTCCATTCTGGCACTTTCACCGGAGATCATTATTCTTGACGAGCCTACAGCAGGTCAGGATTATAAGCATTACACGGAGATCATGAATTTCCTTGAGGCACTGAACAGGGATTATCACATTACTATTTTGTTTATCACGCATGATATGCACCTTGCCATTGAGTATACTGACCGTGCCATTGTATTTGCAGACGGAAAATGTATTGCAGATGATCCCGTATTTAAAGTTTTATCTGATACAGAGATTATTCAGGCTGCGAATTTGAAACAAACCTCTCTTGTGACTTTGGCAAACCGAGCCGGAATCGATCCGGAAGCTTTTATCCGTCACTTTATAGAGGTAGAAAGAAAGGAGCGGGCGTATGAATCTTGATAAAAGGCTCTTTATCAATGTAATACCGGGCAAAACCTTCCTTGACAAACTGTCAGGTACCACCAAGGTTCGTCTGTTTTTTGCTCTGATTATCCTTCTTGTTGCAACCTGGGATTTCAGAATCCTGTTTCCTGTTTTGGTTGCCAGCCTGATCGGACTAGTATCCATCAAACCAAACTGGAAGATTGTCGGTTCTCTGATGGCCTTTATTATTGCAGTTAATTTGTTTAATCTGTTTTTGATCTGGGTGGTGACGCCGGATTACGGACGGAATATCGTAGGTGGTTCCACAGTCCTTTTTACTTTTACGTCAAGATATATTCTGACAGCAGAAACACTTTGGTATTTTTTGATACGTTTTACCAAATTTATGGCGACCTTCCTTGTTTCACTTACATTTATCCAGGCTATCACGCCAAGTGAGATGGCGGCGGGGCTCTATTCCATCAAGGTTCCCTACAAAATTGCCACAATTGTTTCTATTGCCTTCCGTTATATCCCCGATATCAGCAGAGATTTTGCGGATATCAAGATATCTATGCAGGCCAGGGGGATGGAGTTGGATTCCAAGAAAGCAGGCTTGTTTACCCGCTTAAAGCAGAATGTGCTGATTCTCTGCCCTCTCATTATTGTTTCCTTTGAGAGAGTAGGAAATATTGCCAACGCCATGGATCTTCGAGGTTATGGCAAAGGAAAAACCAGGACCTATTATTCCGAACACGAGGAAACAGAAAATGATCGTTTGATGAAAATCATATATTTATTGCTTTATCTATCTATTGTGGCAGTTATTTTCTTCCGGATATTTTTCCCTCCGGAATTTCAGGTATGGGCACCATGGATATAAATTTTCAACAATATTTTCTGGAGCATTTGGAAGCTCTGCAAAACTTAATTAAGATTCCTTCCGTCTATGATGACAGCACTGTTTCGGACAATGCTCCCTACGGGAAAGGTGTGGCAGATGCACTGGATTATATGGAAGCGCTTGCCACGGCTGACGGATTTGAGGTTCTGTCTTTTGACGGTCATGGGATTGCCATTCGGATGAATGAGATGCCGGAGAGAATCGATGTGGTATCTCATCTGGATGTGGTGGAACCGGGACAGAATTGGAGCGTTCTGCCTTTTAGCGGGGAAGTCAGAAACGGAAGAATTTATGGAAGAGGAAGCCAGGATATGAAAACCCCGGCTTTTCTTACGTATCTTGCCTTAAAACTGATTCGAGAGGAAATGCTTCCGCTGAAAAGGGAGCTTAGAATCGTCCTTGGGTGTGACGAGGAGCGTACCATGGGCGATATGCTTTATTATATCTCCAAGGCAGGACTTCCGGCATTTGCTTTTACGCCGGACGGTCCTTTTCCTATGGCAATCGGTGAGAAGGGCGCTTTGATGTGGCGTCTTTTCGGCAGCTATCAAGGCATCATCGAGGAGATGGAATGCGGTGTTCAGTGTAATGTCATTTCCCCTGTGGCATCTGCAGTGCTTAAGGATAATACTTATACGAAAAAGCTGAAGAACTTGGCTTTTGAAAGGAATATGTCCTGCACGGTGACGGAAGAGGATGGAAAAACCAGGATTATAGTCAGGGGTAAAGCAGCCCATGCCTCAAGGCCGGAGGAGGGCTATAGCGCTACGGTTGCGCTGTTCTCTCTGCTAAAGGAATGTGGGGATGGTCTCATGGAAAATCTCTATGAGTGCTTTTTTGATTCCTATGGAGGAGCTCTTGATCCGGCACTTGCAAAGGATAAAGCTTACACCATGAATCTGGGTATTTTCCGGATTGTAAACGGAACATGTTACGGAGAGGTGGATGGAAGATATCCCTACGGGGTCTCCTCAAAGGACTGCACCGAAAAGCTTTTGCGTAAGTGTGAGCTTTCCGTATCACTTGACTATGATTCTCCCCCTACTATGAATGACCCGGAGGATCCTTTTGTGAATACTCTGCTTACTGTCTATCGAGAGAAAACAAAGGATAGGAGAGAGCCTGTCATTTCAGGAGGCGTATCCTACAGTAAGGTATTCGGCCACTGTGTGTCATTTGGACCGGAGGACGGGAGCGAGCCGTTTTTGGCACACCAGGCAGACGAATCGATCTCTCTTGATGCCTGCGGCAGATTGTTGGAAATCTATTATGAGGCAATGAAGCGCATTGCTCTTTTGCCATAAAAAATGAATACTTTAAGAAGGAGGAAAAAGGATGAAACCATGTATTGTGTGGCAGACTGATTTTGGCCTGAAGTGGGGCGCCGTTGCCGCCATGAGAGGGGTGTGCAAACAGGTAGATCCGACTTTGGAGTGTATTGATATCACTCATGAGATTGAACAGTATAATATTCCGGCTGCTTCTCGTGAGATCATGTATGTGGAGCCCTTCTGGCCCAAAGGAACAATATTTGTATCAGTGGTAGATCCCGGTGTGGGAACTGAAAGACGAGCCTGCGTTGCAAAATTGAAGGACGGAAATTATATCATAACTCCTGACAACGGAACCCTTACCCATCTGTTCTATCAAGTTGGCATCGAAGAGATTAGGGAAATTGACGAATCCGTGAACCGTTATCCCGGCACAGAGGAGGTTTCTGTTTTTCATGGAAGAGATATTTTCGCCTACACGGCGGCAAGGCTGGCTGCCGGTGTGATCACATTTGAACAGGTCGGACCCTCTTATCCTGTGGAGGAAGCCGTTATTTTTGAGCAGGATCTGATACAGGCAAAGGTGAAGGGTACAATCATAGAGGGCGTGGTCTCCAGTGTCAGTGACCCCTTCGGAAGCATTGCGCTGAATATCCTGTCCAAGGATTTTAAAGCGGCAGGATATGCGCACGGAGAAAAAGTGATGGTGACGCTGAAAAGGAATGGACAGGCTTACTTTTCCAAGGAAGTGCTTTATCAGAAGTCCTTCGGCTTCGTTGCGGTGGGAGAAGAAATTCTGTTTGATTCCTCCACAAACTATATTGAGCTTGGCATCAATCAGGGAAATTTCAAGGAAACCTATCAGGTGGGAGCCGGAAGTGAATATACTTTTACTTTTCAGAAAATTTGAGAAATGTTAAATTCCCGCTGCGAAGTTACTTAAATGCTTAAATGCTTAATCGCAGCGGGTTTTTATTGGCTTAATTTAGTGCAAAATCCACAAAAAACGACTTATATGTTTATTTCAGCTGTTCAATATCTATAAAATGTAATATACTTGACTTAAACATGTTTTTATTGCTGGGAGGTGCAAAATGCAGAAGTTATTTAAGGGTTTCAAAAAGAAATCCCAAACAAAACCTAAAGTAAATAATCATGTGTTAACAGGGGAAAAGAAACAGAAACAAGAGAAACAACAAAAGCAGCAGAAACAATTGAAACAATCCAAGCTCTTTAGTCTGCGAAACAAAATTTTTGTTGCATTCCTGATACCTATTCTATTTATGATTATTGTAGGATATACCGCATATGAAAAAGCAGCTGAGGGAATGAACCAGAAATTTCAGGAATCCACTCAGCAGACAATCAATATGGCAATGAACTACATGGACATGAGTTGTACCTATGTTCAGTCAGAGGGGTTCCGTTACGCAGTAGACAGCGCTTTGGAAGAGTATTTTATCGGTATGCTGAAAAAGGATAAGATTGCGCAGTCAAAGTATATCAGCGATACGAGGCTTACCTTAATGGCGGCGCAGAAGGCCAATCCCTTTATTGAAAATATTCATTTTGTGACGAAGGCAGGAATTCCGATTATTTCAACGGCGACTACCAGTACAGAGTATGATGGAATTTACAATGAATATTATGATGATATGATAGCCATTTCAGAAGACGGAAGAACACCGCCGAAATGGGTGGATGAGCATGCCAGATTAACTGAGCATATGGGTCTTAAAATGGAAGATTATTTTATTTCATACCAGATGCCGACTACGTCCAAATTTGCATATATTGTCATTGACATCAGGGAATCAGCTGTAAGGGATATTCTTCTTGATATGGATCTGGGCAACGGAAGTGTTGTCGGTTTTGTAACCAATACAGGTAAGGAATTAGTACAGGAAAATCTGGAGGAAGGCGAAGAAAGCCATTTAAATGCACAGGAGCCTGTATTTACAGACGAGGAGTTTTACATAAACAGTCTTGCATCAGAAGAATTAAGCGGTGCAAAGGATGTTATATTCCAAGGGAAGAATTTTCTGTATCTGTTTACAAAGAGTGAAATCAGTAACATGATGCTTTGTGCGTTGATTCCGCTGGAGGTAGTGACGGGGCAGGCGGAGACCATTAAGACAGTTACCATTTCGCTTGTTATCATAGCAACTATAATTGCAGCCTTTATTGGATTACTGATTACTTTTGGTATTCAGAAAAACATGAAAACGATCTCCAGAAAGCTGAATGAAGTAGCAGAAGGTAACCTTACCGTTCAGGTTAATGCACAGAGTCGCGATGAATTCCAGGGTCTTGCAAAGACAGCAAACAATATGATTGCCAATAATAAGAAGCTGGTTACAAAGCTGAGCGGTACAGTAAAGCAGCTTGAGACATCTGCAGGAAATGTAAATACGGCCTCTGAGGATATCAGTAATTATTCCGGAGATATTACCCGTGCCATTGATGAGATTAGCGAGGGCATGGATAAGCAGGCTGAACATGCACAGGAATGTGTTGTTAAGACCAGTGTATTATCTGACAAGATTAAGGATATCAGTCAGATGGTAGAGGCAGTAAAAGGACTGGTAGATCAGACGGAAAGGATGATCGAGCAGGGAACCAAAATCGTTCAGGTGCTTTCTGAAAGGGCACAGGAAACTTCAAACATTACGGCCAGAGTGGGTGACAGCATTGCTACGTTGAAGACAGAATCTGAGACGATCAATGGATTTGTCCAGACAATCAGTGATATCTCTGAGCAGACGAACCTGCTGTCTTTGAATGCTTCCATTGAAGCAGCCAGAGCAGGAGAGGCAGGCAGAGGCTTTGCGGTGGTTGCAGAGGAGATCAGAAAGCTTGCTGATGATTCAAGCCGTGCAGCCGGAGAGATCAGCCGGAACGTTCAGAATATCAGTGCACAGACTGCAAGCAGTGTTGCCAGTGCAAAGGAAGCTGAGAATATGGTAGCATTGCAAACAAAGGCTGTAAGCGAAGTGATTCAGGTGTTTGAGGATATGAGCAAGCAGATGACAGGCCTATTTGAGAATCTAAAAGAGATTGCAAACAGTACAGAAGCAGCAAATAAAGATCGGGATGATACGCTTGATGCAGTGGAAAATATTTCAGCGATCATTGAAGAGACTGCAAGCGGCTCTGCACTGGTAAGGGAAATGGCAAATCAGCTCCTCAACAGTGTAGATAAGCTGAGTGAGACCGCAAACGCTCTGGATGAGGATATGCAGGGACTAAAGACTGAGATTTCCGTATTTAAAATTGATTAGCAATAGCAGAAATTGTTAAAGAAACGAAAAAGGCAGCGTACCATGTCGGTTGCGCTGCCTTTTAACTTACTGTAGCGTGTAAAGTGAAGCCGGGTTACACTTTTATCTTAGTGCGTCCTTCATGCTCTTCACATATTCTCCAACAGGCTCTGCGGCATCTTTACCGTACTTTTCTATCAGCTTGATGATTGCAGAGCCCACAATAGCGCCGTCGGAAATTCCTGCCATCCTGGCAGCTTGTTCCGGGGTGGAGATACCGAAGCCTACAGCACAGGGAACGGAAGTATTTTCCCGCACCAGTTTGACGAGGGAAGCAATATCTGTGTTGATCTCACTTCTCACACCGGTGACGCCAAGACTGGACACGATGTAAATAAACCCTTCGGCTTCTCTGGCAATCATGGCTACACGGTTTTCGGAGGTAGGCGCGATCAGAGAGATCAGATCGACACCGTATTTCTTGCAGGTGTCATCAAATTCTCCTTTTTCCTCAAAAGGCAGGTCGGGAAGAATCAGTCCATCGATGCCGATTTCGGAGCAGGTACGGATGAACTTTTCCGCATCATAGGAAAAAACAACATTTGCATAAGTCATAAATACCATGGGAACGGTGAGATCCTGACGAAGCTCTTTTACCATATCAAAAATCTTGTCGGTAGTAACGCCACCGGATAATGCGCGTAAATTGGCTCCCTGAATCACAGGTCCTTCTGCGGTAGGATCGGAAAAGGGAATGCCAAGCTCAATCAGATCCGCACCACTTTCAACCATGCTGCGCACTATTTTTTTGGTGGTATCAAGGTCCGGATCTCCACAGGTAATAAATGGGATAAATGCCTTGCCGTTTGCAAAGGCTTCTTTTATTTTACTCATAAATATCCTCCCCTCTGTAGCGTGCAATGGCAGCGCAGTCCTTGTCGCCGCGTCCGGAAATGGTGATAACCATAATTTTATCCTTCGAAAGTGTAGGCGCAAGCTTCATGGCATAAGCCATTGCATGTGCGCTTTCAATGGCGGGAATAATTCCCTCTGTGCGGGAAAGATATTCAAAAGCGTTCACTGCCTCATCATCGGTGACAGGAACATATTCAGCTCTGCCTGTATCATGGAGCCATGCGTGCTCCGGTCCGATACCAGGATAATCAAGCCCTGCAGAAATGGAATAGACGGGAGCAATCTGCCCGTATTTGTCCTGACAGAAGTAGGATTTCATACCGTGAAATATGCCAAGCCGTCCGGTATTAATCGTAGCAGCTGTCTCAAAGGTATCAATTCCTCTTCCTGCCGCCTCACATCCGATCAATTTCACATCCTTGTCCTCAATAAAATGATAGAAGGTACCCATAGCGTTGCTGCCACCGCCTACGCAAGCCATAACCACATCGGGAAGGCGTCCTTCCTTTTCCATGATCTGCTGTTTGATCTCACGGGAGATTACAGCCTGGAAATCTCTGACGATGGTGGGGAAAGGATGGGGTCCCATAACGGAACCCAGACAGTAATGGGTATCATCGATTCGGCTGGTCCATTCTCTCATGGCTTCTGAAACAGCATCCTTCAGAGTAGCAGTTCCGGTCTTGACGGGAATCACTTCGGAACCGAGGAGCTTCATCCTGTAAACATTGAGCGCCTGTCTCTTGGTGTCTTCTTCGCCCATGAATACCACGCATTCCATTCCAAGAAGTGCAGCGGCTGTTGCGGTAGCTACACCGTGTTGGCCGGCACCCGTTTCCGCAATGAGTCTGGTTTTTCCCATTTTTTTGGCAAGCAGTGCCTGCCCTAAAACATTGTTGATCTTATGGGAGCCGGTATGGTTTAGATCTTCCCTTTTCAGATAGATTTTTGCGCCGCCCAGATCCTCAGTCATTTTTTTTGCATAATAAAGACGGCTGGGACGTCCCGCATAGTCGTTAAATAACGCGGTCAGCTCCTTAATAAATTCGGGATCATTTTTGTAGTGATTATATGCTTCTTCCAGTTCTATGACAGCGTTCATCAGGGTTTCCGGGATGTACTGACCGCCATGAACGCCAAAGCGTCCTTTTGACTTAGACATAAGTTACCTCCTTTATGTAGATGTTGTTCTTACGGCATGAATAAATGCCTTTATTTTTTCGTAATCCTTTTTCCCGTCTGTCTCTACCCCGGAGCTCACATCCAGTGCATAGGGGTGTGCCAGCTTTATGGCAGAAGCGGCATTTCCGGGATTTAAACCGCCCGCCAGGAAAAAGGGTCTGTCGATATTCTGAATCAGGGACCAGTCAAATGCTTCTCCTGTGCCAAGCCCGTTATCTAATAAAAGATAATCGGAGGGAAAGGAAAGAGCCTTTTCCATATCTTCTTTGGTCTTAATGATAAAAGCTTTGATCACAGGCTGGCTGCAATGCTTTCGCAGCTCCTTCAGGTAAGCTTCATCTTCTTGTCCGTGAAGCTGGATCATCTGGATTGTTTCGCTTTTTGCAAGAGCAATCACCTGGTCTAAGGGTTCGCATACAAAGACGCCAACGGCAGGAATAGAGGGATCAAGCAGTCCTCTCAGATGGGCTGCCCGAGAGGGGGAAACATATCTTTTTCTGCCCTGTAAAAACACAAATCCGATATAGTCCGGCTTCAATTCATTTACATAGGAAATATCATCTTCTGACTTTAATCCGCAGATTTTTATTTTAGTCATAGAGTATCCTTTCTGACATATGATGCTAAATTCCTCGCAGAGCATCCAGCATAGCCTTTTTATCTGCTGCTCTCATCAGTGTTTCACCGATCAGCACGGCATTGACGTTGGCGTGACGGAGCACATCAACATCAGCCGCAGTACGGATTCCGCTTTCCGCTACGAAGAGTACGGATTCCGGTACCAGAGAGCGTAACCGCTGTGAATTGTGGACATCCACGGTGAAATCCTTCAGATTTCTGTTGTTCACACCGATGATACGGGCGCCTGCACGGATGGCGGAAGCAATTTCCGCCTCATCATGGGCCTCCACCAGTGCAGATAAACCAAGGGAATCACAGATTTCAATGTAATGCCTTAAGGTTTCCTCCGGCAGCAGAGCGCAAATGAGGAGTATAGCGCTCGCACCCAGAAGCTTTGCCTCGTAGATCATATATTCATCCACAGTGAAATCCTTGCGGATGCAGGGAATGGAGACAGATTCTGCAATTTCTTTAAGGTACCTGTCACTGCCAAGAAACCATTTGGGCTCTGTCAGCACGGATATGCAGGAGGCACCTGCCGCTTCATAAGCTTTTGCAATGTTAAGATAAGGGAAATCCTCTGCAATCAGTCCCTTGGAAGGAGATGCCTTTTTACATTCGCAGATAAAGCTGATATCATCCTCACGAAGAGCATTCTCAAAGGGAAAGCCGGTATGAGCGTCCATGGAAAGAGCCTGGTTTTTTATTTCCTCGAGTGGTATTTGTGCCTTGGCAGCTGCCACTCTTTCTCTTGCATATTCAGCAATGGTGTCTAAGATGGTTGCCATAAGTCTTGTATGCCTTTCTTACGGTTATTACTTGTTGCTTTCTGTTTTAAATTCCTCCAGCTTGGCAAGGGCTTTGCCGCTGTCAATGAGCTCTGCTGCCAGTTTAATACCGTCCGCTATACTGTCAGCTTTACCGCCAATGTAAAGAGCAGCGCCGGCATTTAAAAGAACGGCATTTCTCTTGGGACCTTTTTCTCCCTTTAAAATAGCAAGGGTAATCTGTGCATTTTCTTCCGGTGTTCCGCCCACAAGCTCTTCCTTCTTACAGGAGTTAAGTCCGAAATCCTCGGGTTTGATGGCATAGCTCTTATATTCACCACTGTTAAGCTCACAAACAAAGGTGGGGGAGCTTGCAGAAATCTCATCCATCTTGTCTGTACCGTAAACGACTAATGCTCTCTTCACACCAAGGCTGTTTAATACTCTTGCCAGAGGTTCTACCAAAGCTTCGCTGTATACACCAAGCAACATCCTGGAAGGGGAAGCAGGATTGGTAAGAGGTCCCAAAATGTTGAATACGGTACGAATGCCAAGCTCCTTGCGAATGGCACCTACATATTTCATGGATGTGTGATACTTCTGGGCAAAGAGGAAGCAGATGCCAATCTGATTCAAAAGTTCGGTACATTTTTCCGGTTCTAAATTAATGTTAATGCCAAGTGCTTCCAGACAGTCAGCGGCTCCGCTCTTGGAGGAAGCAGCGCGATTCCCGTGCTTGGCAACATTAACGCCTCCTGCTGCAATGACCATGGCGGAGGTGGTGGAAATATTAAAGCTGTGTGCGCCGTCGCCACCGGTTCCGACAATTTCCAGTACATCCAGATTATGCTCTACCTTTAGGGCATGCTCTCTCATGGCAGCGGCACAGCCCGCAATTTCATCAATGGTTTCCGCTTTCGTGCTTTTGGTGGACAAGGCGGCAAGAAAGGCCGCGTTCTGTGTGGGGGAAGTTTCACCGCTCATAATTTCATTCATGACAGTGTAGGCTTCTTCATAAGTCAGATCCTGTTTGTCAACAATTTTTACGATAGCTTCTTTGATCATAATTACGTCTCCTTTTCTTTTATTTCATTTGACTTAAAAAGTTTTCAAGAATGGTTTTTCCGTTAGGAGTAAGAATGGATTCCGGGTGAAACTGCAGTCCATAGACCGGATAGGTTTTGTGCTGTACTGCCATCACTTCTCCATCTGTTGTACGGGCAGTGATGGTTAGGCACTCCGGAAGAGTATCCTCAAGCAGAGAAAGGGAATGATATCTTGCGACCGGAATACTTTCAGGGAGATTTTGAAAAATCGGACAGCCTCTATCCAGCTTTGTCTGTGACTGCTTGCCGTGCATCAGTTCTTTCGCATAGGAAATGGTGCCGCCATAGGCAGTGCAAATAGACTGGTGACCGAGGCAAACACCCAGAATGGGAATTGTACTTCCCAGCTCCTTTACGACATCAATGCAGATGCCTGCATCCTCGGGTCTTCCGGGACCGGGAGAAAGGATGATCGCTTCCGGCTTTAATGCCTCAATTTCTTTTACGGAAAGGGCATCATTACGTATGACCCGGATATCAGGATTCAGAGAACCGACAAGCTGAAACAGATTGTAGGAAAAGCTGTCATAGTTATCAATCAAAAGAATCATGCGTTTACCTCCTTTGCCATGTTCAACGCTTTTACTACAGCGGCAGCCTTGTTCAGGCATTCCTGATATTCCTTTTCGGGAACGGAATCAGCTACAATACCTGCCCCGCTTCTTACAAAGACCTTTCCGTTTTTTTTGTAAGCAATACGGATGGCGATGCAGGTATCAAGATTTCCGGTAAAATCCAGATAACCAATGGCGCCTCCGTATATACCACGTTTGTTATTTTCAAGATCATTGATCAACTGGCATGCCTTGATCTTTGGTGCTCCGGAAAGTGTCCCTGCAGGGAGGATGGCATCTATGGCTGAAAGGGCATCCTTATCATCCAGGATTTCACCTCTTACCGTAGAGCCGATATGCATGACGTGGGAGTACTTTTCAATGCTGTGGTATTTTTCAACTTCAACCGTGCCGAATTTACTGATTTTGCCAATATCGTTTCTGCCAAGGTCCACAAGCATATTGTGTTCTGCCAGTTCCTTTTCATCAGATAAAAGATCTTCCATAAGGGCATTGTCTTCCTCTTCGGTCTTGCCCCTTGGTCTGGTTCCTGCAAGGGGAAAGGTGTGGAGAATACCGTCTTCCAGTTTTACCAGCGTTTCGGGGGAAGCGCCTGCCACCTCCATATCACTGCTGGAAAAATAAAACATATAAGGAGAAGGATTCAGCGTTCGAAGGATACGGTAGGTGTTGAGAAGACTTCCCTCAAAATTTGCTTCAAGGCGATTTGAGAGAACGATCTGAAAAATATCGCCCTCTTTTATATGATGCTTTGCCTTCTCTACCATAGAGCAGTATTCTTCCCTTTGGAATAAAGGTTTAAATTCAGAGGTACATTTTCCCTGCTGCTCCGGCAGAGGAATACCGTTTGTAAGGAGATCTGCCATCTGTTTCAGCTTGAGGATGGCACCGTTGTATTCCGTCTCCAGATTCTCAAGGCTGATATTGACAATCAGGATAATTTTCTGCCTGAAGTTATCAAAGGCAATGACCTTGTCAAATAACATCAGGTCTACGTCCTTAAAGCCTTCTGTGTCTGTGGCATCAAGATGAAGAGAGGGTTCTGCATATTTCAGATAGTCATAGGAGAAGTAGCCCACCAGTCCTCCGGTAAAGGGAGGGAGGTATGAAAATCGGGGGCTCTTGTGCTCTTCAATGACCTGCCTTATATATTTTCCGGGGTCGGTGGTCTCAAAGGAGAGAGAACCTACCTTCATGTGACCGTTTTGGCAGGTGATCTCCAGACTGGGATCGTAACCCAGAAATGTATAACGTCCCCATTTTTCATTGTCTGAGATAGATTCTAAAAGATAGCAGTGGCTGGAAACGTTCTTCAATATTTTTAGGACCTCAATGGGAGTTCTGATGTCAGAAAGAATTTCCATACTGACGGGGGCTGTTTTGTAAATGCCCTGCTGTCTGATTTTTTGTAAGTCGTTGATTTCCGGTTGTATCATTTTCTCCACTCCTTTCCGGACAAAATAAAAGTCCCTGACAGAATTTACTTCTGTCAAGGACGAATTTACGATCCGCGGTGCCACCTTGATTTACAGCTGTGCTGTACGCTTAACGGGATACTATCATATCCCTGGCAACTGACGTATGCCTTCACGTCGCAGAATACTAAGAATCATGTATAGAATTCGGTTCCCTGCGCCCTCCGCGGTCCATTTGATGACTTGTTTTCCACCCGTTCTCAGCAACTCGGGCTCTCTGTGGGAGCATCATCACCTTTATCTCCGCTTCAACGGTTTAAAGTGATATCAGATTAATAACATAATAGCGCGGTATTTTTCTGTTGTCAACAAAAAAATATATGAAAAACCACAACTATAAGAATGGCAAAAATAATTGCGTTCTGAATAACCACATGCTACAATTTTTACGGATAGTCCGGTTGATAAAAAAAGACATTATCAATTATAGTAAGATAAGAGGAGCAAAATTAGATGAGAATTGTTATTCTGGAGAGAAATAGCGTGGGAACCGACGTCTCGGTAGATTCCATTTCGAAATATGGAGAAACCACTGTTTATCGCAATACTACCGCGGAGGATGTGGCAGAAAGAGTGAAGGATGCAGAGATCATTATAGCAAATAAGGCACCTTTAAATGAAGCCACATTGAAGAATGCACAGAAGGTCAAGCTGATCTGTGAATTTGCCACCGGTTATGATAATGTGGATCTTGCGTATTGCAAAAGCAGGGGAATTAAAGTAGCCAATGTAGTCAATTATTCCACAGACGCCGTAGCGCAGCACACCTTTGCGCTTTGTCTGTATATTCTGGAGAAGCTGCACCACTATGATGCGTATGTGAAATCAGGAGAATATGCCTCCCAGGATCGTTTTTCCAATTTTGATATCCCTTATACGGAGCTTGCTGGAAAGACCTGGGGAATTATAGGAATGGGTAACATCGGAAGAAAAGTGGCAGAGATTGCAAAGGCTTTCGGATGCCATGTCATCTTTTATTCGGTAACAGGAAAGAGCAGTTGTACCGAATATGAACAAGTGGATTTTGACACATTGCTTCGGGAATCTGACGTTCTATCTCTTCACTGTCCATTAAGTGACATTACCAGGAATCTGATTAATCTGGATGCTCTGAAAAAAATGAAAAAGACGGCAATTCTGATTAATGTGGCAAGAGGACCAGTTGTGAATGATGAAGATCTCTATACTGCACTGACGGAGAATTATATTTTAGGTGCAGGACTGGATGTGACGGGAACCGAGCCTATGAAGGACAGCAATCCATTAAGTAAAATAAAAGACAGTAACAGGCTGATCATTACACCGCATATGGCATGGGCAAGCATTGAAGCCAGGGAAAGATGTGTATCTGAGACCTGTAAGAATATCGAGGCTTTTTTAAAGGGTGAAAACAGAAATATTGTAAATGGATAAAGGGAGGCTTTATGGGAATTTTACTGAAAAATATTCTGGCTGCTGTGCCGGAAGGTAACACGGATGTCATTAAGGAGACAAACATTTATATTGAGGGCAGCAGAATCGCAGCAGTCGGTACACAACCTGAAGGCTTTCAGGCAGATAAGGTGATTGACGGAAAGGACAGGCTTGCTATTCCCGGCCTGATCAACTGCCATACCCATTCTTATATGTCCTTTATGAGAAATGTGGCGGATGATTTAAGCTTTATGGACTGGCTGTTCGGAACCATTGATCCTATCGAACAGCAGATGACGGATGAAGATACCTATTGGGGTGCCTGCCTTGCAATCATTGAGATGATGAAAAGCGGAACGACCTGCTTTAATGATATGCAGATGAATATTCATCAGACTACCAGAGCAGTGAAGGAGTCCGGGATGCGCGCTGTGATCAGCCGCGGGCTGGTGGGAAGCGGTAATGATGAGGCAGGGCAGATGAGACTTGCACAGGCATATGAGGAGAGAGATGCTTTCAGGGATTGCGACAGGCTTTCCTTTATGTTAGGGCCTCACGCACCCTATACCTGTGATGATGGATTTATGAGAATCGTATCAGAGGAAGCAAAGAAGAACAACATGAGAATTCATGTGCATCTTTCCGAGAGTGAAAGCGAAATTTCTCAGATTCAGGAAAAGTATGGGTGTACGCCGATTGAAATGGCAGATAAGAACGGACTGTTTGATGTTCCGGCTATTGCAGCGCATTGTGTACAGATTACGGAGAGCGATATAGAGATTCTGAAGAAAAAGAGGGTCAGCGTGGTGACCAACCCTGCCAGCAATATGAAGCTCGGAAATGGCTTTGCGCCGGTTCCCGCGTTACTTGAGGCGGGTGTTAACGTATGTCTTGGAACAGACGGAGCAGCAAGCAACAACAGCCTTAACATGTTCCACGAGATGAGTCTGCTTGCCCTGATCCACAAGGGCGTAAGGAGAACACCACAGTGTATCAGCGCAAAAGAAAATTTCCGTATTGCAACGATTAACGGCGCGAAGGCTCTTGGGCTTGAGAAGGAGACCGGTTCTCTGGAAGCAGGGAAGAAAGCTGATATTGCTATTTTGAACTTAAATACGCCTTCTCTGACCCCCAGAAACAATTTGCTTGCAGGACTTTCCTATTCCGCTAACGGTTCTGAAGTGGAGACCGTTATTATCGACGGTAAGATTACCATGGAAGACCGTAAGGTGCTTACGTTGGATGAGGAGCTTGTATATCGCAAGGTGAATGAGATCATAGCCCGTATGGGTCTTGATAAAAAGGAGTACTGATCTTTTTACAGTGATGATAGGACAGACGACCATCACTATAATAAAAATTCGGCTGAATAATATTTCATGATTTATGGAGGAAAAGAAATGAACAGTGAAATCAGAGACATCAATTTAGCCGAATCCGGCGAGCGCAAGATCGAGTGGGTAAGAAGAAACTGCGACCTGCTCCGGACACTTGAGGAAGAATTCAGTAAGACAAAGCCGTTTGCAGGAAAGAAGATTGCTCTTTCCGTTCATCTGGAGGCGAAGACCGCTTATCTTTGTCTGGTACTTAAGGCAGGCGGTGCGGAAATGTATGTAACCGGTTCTAATCCGCTTTCTACACAGGATGATGTGGCAGCAGCACTTGTCAAAGCCGGGCTGGAGGTTCATGCATGGTATGATTGTACGCCGGATGAGTATAATACTCATATCCGTCACGTACTGGAAGCAGGTCCCAATATTATCATTGATGACGGCGGGGATCTGGTCAATATGATCCATACGCAGATGCCGGAGCTGATTCCGAACATTATCGGTGGCTGCGAGGAGACAACTACCGGAATTATCAGACTGGAAGCAATGGCAAAGGCAGGAGAACTGAAATTCCCTATGGTTCGCGTCAACAATGCCGACTGTAAGCATCTGTTCGATAACCGCTACGGAACAGGACAGTCCGTATGGGACGGCATTAACCGTACAACCAATCTGATTGTTGCAGGAAAAATTGTCGTTGTGGCAGGCTATGGATGGTGCGGCAAGGGTACAGCCATGAGAGCAAAAGGCCTGGGGGCACGCGTCATTGTGACAGAGATTGATCCGATTAAGGCAATCGAGGCAGTCATGGACGGCTTTGATGTTATGCCGATGAATGAGGCGGCAAAGGTTGGCGATTTCTTTGTAACGGTTACCGGTTGTGATAAGGTCATTGACGAGGAAGACTTCGCAGTGATGAAAGATGGCGCTATTCTCTGTAATGCCGGTCACTTTGACTGTGAAATTGATATGGCAAGGCTGCGTGAAATTGCTGTGGAGACCAGAGAGCAGAGAAAGAACATTATGGGTTATAAGCTTCCTACTGGACAGTGGATCTTTGTGCTGGCAGAGGGAAGGCTGGTAAACCTGGCAGCAGGCGACGGACATCCTGCAGAGATCATGGATATGAGCTTTGCAATTCAGGCATTGTCTGCAAAATATCTGGTTGAGCATGGAAGCTCGCTTACGGAAAAGCTGATTGATGTACCGAAGGAGGTAGATCATGATGTAGCGAGAAGAAAGCTTGCATTCCTTGGAAAGAAAATTGATGTGTTAACACCGGAACAGGAGAAATATTTAAACAGCTATAACATTGAATAATAATAGGGAAGGGGCTGTCGCACTAAGTAATTAGTGTACAGCTCCTTTTGTATAATTTGTTCACTCTACGCAGCGTAGGTTGAGACTGTCAGTAAACAATGGTATTTTCTTAGTGAAAGGGAGGTGCATAATATGAACAGTTATGTTACAGGCACAACTATAAAAACACTGAGAGAAAAACAGCATATGACACAAAATGAGCTGGCAGATTTAATCGGAGTAAGTCATAAGACGATTTCTAAATGGGAAACAGCCAAAGGGCTTCCGGATATTACTTTGCTGGAGCCGCTGGCAAAGGCATTGGGAATTTCCGTTTGTGAACTGCTTTCCGGAGAATATATTGTAAACGGGAACGTGTCTGCCAATATCGTAAAGTCCAAGCTATATGTTTGTCCGGTTTGCGGAAACATCATTCACTCGGTAGGAGAGGCGCTTGTCAGTTGTTGTGGAATTTCTCTGCCGGCACTGGAAGTTGAAGAAACAGATGATGCACATGCAATTGAAATTGAGAGAGTGGAAAATGATTACTGTATTACACTGCCACATGAAATGAGAAAGCATCACTATCTCTCTTTTGTAGCTTATGCTACGACGGATAAGTTCGATATGATTAAGCTATACCCTGAGGGAAATGCGAGGGTAAGATTTCCGGTGAAAGGGCATGGTCAGATTTACTATTACTGTAATAAGCATGGACTATTTGCGAAGAAGATTTAGATAACGCAGGCCCATCTCGCGAAAGAGAAAGGCATTACGTAGACATAAAAGAAACCATTGCTCAGGTAGTTTACTACAATTGCAATGGTTTCTTTTTGTCATTAATTGTAAAATATTAGCTGTAATTATCGATACAGGGCTGGAACATGCTCTTATCGATACCACAGACCGGGCAAACCCAATCATCAGGAAGATCTTCAAATGCGGTGCCGGGCTTTATTCCATGCTCGGGATCTCCCTTCTCAGGATCATAGGTGTAGCCACAGGGATTACAAAAATACTTCTTCATGGTATCTCGTCTCCTTTCGTCAATGGAAATAGATTTATCTTTTGTAAGTGTTTCTGTTTTAGCTAAAGTATCTCTTAAGAAGACCTTCAAATGCCTTACCGTGTCTAGCCTCGTCACGAGCCATCTCATGAACGGTGTCATGGATTGCATCAAGGTTTGCAGCCTTTGCTCTCTTTGCAAGGTCAAACTTACCGGCTGTTGCACCGTTTTCAGCTTCAACTCTCATTTCAAGGTTTTTCTTGGTGGAATCTGTTACAACTTCACCAAGAAGTTCTGCAAATTTAGCAGCGTGCTCTGCTTCTTCCCAGGCAGCCTTTTCCCAGTATAAGCCGATTTCAGGATAGCCTTCTCTGTGAGCCACTCTTGCCATTGCAAGATACATACCGACTTCTGTACATTCTCCGTTAAAGTTAGCTCTTAAGTCAGCCATAATATCCTCGGATACACCCTTAGCTACGCCTACTACATGTTCAGCAGCCCATACCTTTTCATCGCCCTGAGCAGTAAACTTTTCGGCGGGAGCATTACAAACGGGACATTTCTCCGGTGCTGAATCTCCTTCGTGAACATAACCACATACCTGACATACAAATTTCATAATTGTTTCTCCTTTTCTTTTCTTAGATGATTTTGATTTAGTGTTTTGGGTTACAATTGTTACAGCGGCCATAAAAGTAGGTCACATGTCCTTCAATTTTACCTTCAAAATTTTCCTGAGCGGTTTGAGTAAGGGCTTCCGTGACCTTCATATCAAGGTCAAAAACCTCTCCGCATTCAGAACAGATGAAGTGATAGTGAGGCGAAGTGTCATAATCGAAGTGGTCTACACCATCGCCTAACCGGATTCTTGAGATCTCGCCAATATCGGCAAGCAGAGTCAGATTCCGGTACACAGTACCCAGACTGATGTTTGGGAAGGACCGACGGACATTCATGTATACTGTGTCCGCAGTAGGGTGATCCTTTCTGGTAGCCAGAAATTCTAAAATGGAATCCCGCTGTCTGCTGTGCTTTAGATTCATATGGTTTCCTCTCTGTTTTTAAAACAGTAACTGTTACTGTTATTAGTATATCAAGATAATAGGAAAAGTCAATAGCATTTTATAAAATTTTTATAATCTGACTTTTTTGTATATGCTATAATCAATACAAGCGATAAAATTTCGCATTTTCAGGAGCAAACGATGAAATTTAAGACGAGACTTGTAATCACATTTCTTACCATTATCCTGCTTCCTTTGGTACTTGCCAGTACTGCATTTTTATGTATCGGTGCCTATTTATCCAGAGAACAGGAGGAATATGGAATCCGAACACAGGATTACAATATTTTAATAGATCCTACACAGGCATCCAAATCAATTTCGGATGAAATTTTCTTTGAAGTAAAGGAAATACTGGATAATCATCCTGCCGATCTGGAGGATATGGGAGTCCTTGCACGGATCAATGAAAGAATTGACGGAAAATCATCTTATATTCTTGTTCGAAAGCAGAATTCACTCTATTACGCAGGAAACGAGTTGGCAGCCAGCCAGATTTTTGACAAGCTTCCGGATTTTGAAGAAGAGAATATTGAGAAAGAATTAGGACAGAGCGTTTATTATGATGACATGAAAAAGATGGTCCGGCAAATGGACTTTCACTTTACGGATGGCAGTGAGGGAAGCTTTTTTGTAATAACCAGAGCGAATTCTATCCTGTCAAAAATGCTTTTTGTGGATATGGCAATTTCCATTATGATTATATTGATCATAACCAGTTTATTTCTTACCCAGTGGATCAGTAAAAGCGTATTTGATCCCATTAACCAGTTGAACATTGCAATGCAGAACATTGCAGAGGGAAATCTGGAATATATGCTTCCCGATAAAGAGGATGGAGAGATTGGAGAGCTTTATCGGAACTATGAGGATATGCGGCTTAGACTGAAGGAATCCACAGATGAAAAGATCTTTGCGGAGAAGCAGAATAAGGAACTGGTAAGCAACATATCCCATGATCTGAAAACACCGATCACTGCCATTAAGGGGTATGTGGAAGGTATTATGGATGGGGTTGCGGACACACCGGAAAAGATAGATAAGTATATTCGAACCATCTATAATAAAGCGAATGATATGGACAGGCTGATCAACGAGCTGACGGTTTATTCCGGGATTGATTCCAACAGGATTCCTTATCATTTTCACAGAATTAATGTTTCAGAATATTTTGGTGACTGTATTGAAGAGGTTGGACTTGATCTGGAATCCAGAAATATAGAACTGGATTATTCCAGTCTGGTACCACCTGATACGATGATTATTGCAGACCCTGAGCAGCTCAAGAGGGTCATTAATAATATTATCGGAAACAGCGTGAAATATATGGATAAGAAAAAGGGAATCATTGATATCCGTATTTTGGACGAAATTGATTCAATCCGTGTGGAGATTGAGGATAACGGGAAGGGAATCGCCGCTAAGGATCTGCCTAAGATATTTGAGCGTTTTTACCGGACGGATGCTTCCCGGAACTCAGCCCAGGGTGGAAGCGGAATCGGACTATCCATTGTTAAGAAAATTATTGAGGATCACGGAGGTTACATTTGGGCAACCAGTAAAGAGGGTGAGGGAACCTGTATGCACTTTGTAATCAGAAAATATCAGGAAGCACAATAAGAATCGGAGGAAATCAAATGAGTAGAATTTTAATTATTGAAGACGAAGAGGCAATTGCTGACCTTGAGAAGGATTACCTGGAGCTTAGTGGGTTTGAGGTGGAAATCAGAAACAGAGGAGACGAAGGGTTGCAGACGGCAATGTCCCAGGAGTTTGATCTGATTGTACTTGATCTGATGCTGCCGGGTATGGACGGATTTGAAATCTGCAAGAAAATCCGTGAAGAAAAGAATATTCCCATTATTATGGTTTCTGCAAAGAAGGATGACATCGATAAAATCAGAGGTCTTGGTCTTGGTGCTGATGACTACATGACAAAGCCGTTCAGCCCCAGTGAGCTGGTTGCAAGAGTAAAGGCTCATATGGCAAGATATGACAGGCTGGTAGGTTCAACCCAGAAGAATAATGACATTATTGAAATTCGCGGTATCCGTATTGACAAGACTGCAAGAAGGGTTATGGTGGACGGTGTGGAGAAAGCATTTACCGGTAAGGAATTTGATCTGCTTACTTTCCTTGCGGAGCATCCAAATCATGTATATACCAAGGAAGAGCTGTTCCGCGAAATCTGGGATATGGATTCCATCGGAGACATTGCAACAGTCACCGTTCACATTAAGAAGATTCGTGAGAAGATTGAGTACGATTCCGCAAAACCACAGTATATTGAGACAATCTGGGGTGTAGGATACCGCTTTAAGGTATAGGTACATTTATGCAGAAAAATATAGTATTCGAAGACGAGCATATTATTGTGGCATATAAGCCCGCGGGAATTGCCACACAGACTGCCCGCTTAGGGCAGCAGGATATGGTCAGTGAGCTGAAAAATTATCTGGCAAGAAAGCCGGAGAACAAGGGTAAGGGAGAGCCTTATCTTGGACTGGTCCACAGACTGGATCAGCCGGTCTGCGGCATTCTGGTGTTTGCCAGGACACCAAAAGCGGCAGCGGCGCTGGGCCGTCAGATTGCGGATAAGAGCATGCAGAAATATTATTACGCAGTGATATTCGGAAGACCGAAGCAGAATGCAGGCAGCCTGGAGGACTATCTTTATAAGGATGGGAAGACAAATTTGTCTTTGATTGTGAGGGAGAGCTTTCCGGAGGCAAAGAGGGCGCAGCTTAGCTATAAAAAGATAAAGACCCTGATGGTGCTTGAGAAGCAGCAAGAGGTTTCTTTAATGGAAATCGAACTAATTACAGGGCGGCATCATCAGATTCGTGCCCAGATGGCACATGCAGGTATGCCTCTCCTGGGAGATGGCAAATACGGAAGCGAGAAATCCAAAGAACTGAGCCGTGAGATTGGCTGTAAGTATACAGCGCTTTGTGCCTATAAACTGACCTTTACGCATCCCGTAACCGGAAAGAAAATGCTGTTTGAAAGGCAGCCGGAGGGAGAAATATTTCTTCCTTTCTTTACCACCGGAATCTGAAAAATTGCAGGTCATATTATGATTAAAATTACCCATACTACCAGTAGGATTTTTTGGAAGGGATCAGTATGGGTGATTTTTTTATGGACAAAATTCATTTTTCAGAAAGGGGAAAAAAATATTTATCAATGGTTGCAATTATACTTTCTGTCTATTTTGCCATGAAATACGTAAGTCCGGTTGTGTCTCCCTTCGTCCTTGCATTTTTATTGGTGGGGTTCATCAATCCGATTGTTACAAGACTTCATAGCAGAATTAAAATCAAAAAATCCATTTTAACGGGAATAATGATTTTTCTGCTATGTGCACTAATTCTGTTGGCACTGTGGGGACTTGGTGTGGCACTTTTCTCAGGTGGAAAAAACCTTGCATCTCAAATGCCGGAATTTCAGGAGGACATGCTCCTTTTCTTACAAAATTGCTGTGACAGAATGGAAAGCCGATTTGGAATTGATGGAATTGTCATTGAAAATTTTGTTCTGGAGCAGGCTGATGTGCTGGCAGAAAATCTGGAGGTCAATGTATTTCCGGCGCTTATGGGAAAGTCGTTTGACGCTATGAAGATCATTGGTGCATGCGTCAGTTTTTTAGTGGTGATGCTCATTGCAGTCCTTTTGATCATCAAGGATTATGACAGGGTGATGGGGAGGCTGATTGAGGAGGAAAGCCTTCGGGGAGCCATCGAGGTCTGTGTTAAGGTGGTCGTCTATGTTAAAACTTTTGTAAAGGCGCAGCTGGTGATCCTCTGTATCATCAGTGGAATCAGCGCACTTACGCTTGGACTGGTCGGAATGAAAGGCGGCGTTGTCTATGGACTTATCACCGGTTTTATGGACCTGCTTCCTTTTATCGGAACGGGCATCATGTTGATACCGCTTGCATTTGTTATGCTGCTACAGGGAAGTTATTTTAAGGCCATTGTGTGTTTATGCCTGTACGGCGTGTGCGCACTGGTGAGGGAATTTTTGGAGCCAAAGCTGATCGGGGATAAGGTAGGGGTCTGGCCGGTAGGTATTTTACTGGCAGTCTTTGCGGGAATTAAGCTGTTTGGAGTCGCCGGAATTATCAAGGGACCGCTGGCACTTGTTATTATCTGTGAAATTTGTAAATATTTGTGGAAAGCAGAAAAAGATGATATAATTTTTCAACCGGAAAAAGAGAGGGAGCGGAAGGACAGTTGATTAAGAAAGCAGGAAATCTATTTGCAACTGCATATTTACTTTTGATATTCGGGGTATATCCTTTTTATATGAAAAAGGGATATGTGGATATCGGAGAAGGAAAATACGAGTTTGTTCTGTATTGCTCACTGGGAGCCATTGCGATTCTTTCGGTTTTGGCACTGCTACAGGGAATCCGGGTCATGAGGGAACGCCGTCTTTCGAAAGAAGCGTATCTGATTGACTGGTGCAGCTTGTCTGTAACGGATCTGCTGGTGTTTCTCTATCTCGCAGAAATTACGATATCCACACTGTTTTCTGACTTCAGGCAGGAAGCCATATGGGGAACGGAGGGCTGGCATATCGGCCTGGTGCTGCTTGCCGGTTTATGCTGTCTGTATCTGCTTATATCCAGATTGTGGGATGGGAATAAAATTGTCTGGTATGTGAGCATAGCAGCTTCCGGGATGGTATTTCTGCTTGGAATTCTTGACAGCTTTTCTCTTTATATTATTCCGCTTGAAATCAGGGAAGCCGGATTTATTTCTACTTTGGGCAATATTAATTGGTTTTGCGGATACCTTTCTGTGCTGGCGCCAATCGGGGTGTGTCTGTTTTTGCTGGAAAAGTACAAACAAAGAGAGTTGACCGGCGAAGGAAGAAAGGAAAGTCTAAAGGTTCTGCTTTATGGTATCTATACGGTGATTGCTTTTATGGCGGGCTTTGCACAGGGAAGCAACAGTGTTTTCCTGTGGTTTTTTGGTTTGCTTTTTTTATTGTTGTGGTTCTCAATGGGAAACAGTAGAAGGATGGCAGATTGGTTTGTGCTTTTGAGCCTTTGGGGGATGTCAGGACAACTGGTAAGACTGATGAAGGTTCTGATGCCCGGTGGATATAATTATGAAGAAAATAATTTGTGTGGATATTTTACCCATTCCTCTCTAACGCTGTGGATAGCTCTTTTTTCATTTGCAGCAGCTGTAGGACTTACCTATCGGGCAGAAAAGAAATCGAAGCAAAATGAAAACCAGGAACAGAAACCGGAAAGGGAATGGAAGGAAGACGAGAGAAGGCAGCGGAAAGCGCAGAAAATCCTGGCAGTTACGCTGGCGGCGGGTGTGGTTTTGTGGGTAGTGCTGTCCGTGATCAATACTTGGACGGACGCTTCCGGATTTATAGATAACAGTCTGTTTTGCTGGAACGAATCCTGGGGAAACGGTAGAGGCGCCTCCCTAAAAGCCGGATTTCTGATGTTTGGGGAGCTGCCCTTTTTAAAGAAGCTGATTGGTGCGGGACCGGACTGCTTTGCAGCATATGCTTATGCCCTGCCGGAGATTGCTTCGGGGTTACGGGATTATTTCGGTAGCAGCAGACTTACCAATGCCCATAATGAAATCGTGACTAGTCTTGTGAACACAGGCATTCTGGGAACCGCACTTTATGTAGGAATATTTGTCTCTTTTGTATACAGATGCTTTCATGCAGGAAAGAGGCTAAAGCAGCCTTTCCTTTACATAGTAGGGATCTGTGTATGCTGCTACCTGATCCATAATATGGTCAGCTTTGCGCAGGTACTGAATCTTCCCTTTACGTTTCTGGTCATGGCGATGGGGGAGAATCTCTTGAAGAATAGTACAACATTTGGCCAAGAAGGTTGACAAACCTCGAATTTTTGCCTACAATCATGGTACAA
>JAUNDN010000010.1 GCA_030526045.1 Bacillota bacterium
GAAGCACTCGGAGTTGAGGCACCAACCTCGTCATGTTAATCCGAGAATCCAGGTTCAATGCCTAATCCAGCACAAAATCCAACTACATCTCCTTTTTGAAATGAGCTGACACATATCGGTGTAAAAATTTGAAGTTATCGCTCTGACATATATTTCTTTATTTCATCAGAAGTCAATTTTCTTTTTGCCTTTATTCTTTTTTAGATACAAATACAAGTCGTTATTATCTGCAAAAATTTTATAGGAATGTCTACCATTTTCACTTTCTATTTCATAAATACCACATGATTTTTTCGTGCAGTAATCGGCAGTACGTAAATACATTTTTGCAATTTCTAATGACTTGAACGGAAAGTTCCAGCGTTGCAGTCCACGCTTAGGGTCATGTTCAATACAGATACACCGCCCACAACTTGGAATTCGCTTACATTTGCAAAGCAGTTATCCAAAAGCAAATTGCGGTAACAAACGAAAGCGGTGTCATTATGTATTTCTCCTTTTTACTTTTAGAAATAAGATTCATAACAGTATTTAAAGAAAGATATACAGCCATTACAATGCCAATAACCTTCGTTACGTTATGCGAAAACCATAATGGTATAAGCTCTCCCATTTGTAAAATAATTAGTACAAAAAACACTTGTAAGATAAGTTGTGTAACTAACACGATTCTTAATTTTGGGGGAAAAACTTTATATTGCCCTCCCATTGTCAATTCACCTAACGGCAATCCACAAATAATAAGAATTGATAAAATAATTACAATCGAAAAAGCTCCTGCTCCTATAATAGATATCATAATTAACCTTCGTAAATTCTTGGTTTTCTATCTACTTCACCGATTTAACGCTCCATTTGTATAATAAACTCTGTTGTACCTTCTTCAAGTTGTTTCTTTTCCGTAAGCACAAAGCCATGTCTTTCATAAAACTGTATTGCCTTGGTATTCTTCACAAGAACCCATAAACAATCACACTTCATTTGTTCAACAGCAAATTCTACAAGAATACTACCAATACCTTGATTTTCAAAAAAAGTATCAACGTACAATTCTACAATTCGAGTTCCATCAATGTGTATCATTCCTTTAACAAATTCATCATCATAAACCCAAATATTCTTTAATTTATCTGGATTGTCAATATAATCCTTTGCTAATTGGTAGACCTGCATTTCCCCAAATGATACTTTATCATTTTTAAAAATCTTTCTATAATTCATTCGCTTTGTAAATATCAATATTTCCGCTATCCTAGAAGCATCATCTATCGTTGCATGCCTTATCATTGCATTATCTTTTCCTTCCAAAAATTCAATTTTGTTCAGTTCTATAAATTGGGATTTAATAGTTTATAACAGTATTACAAATATCGCCAACAATACTTTCAATATCCTTTTCAGCTGTAATGCTAACTTCATTTAATACATCAGAAAAATCCTTTTCTCGCCACCACCTACGCATTGCTTCCTCACCAAAATCATTGCAATTAGGCTTTGTTTGGTGTCGTTTTAATGTTTCTTCAAAAGGTATATCAAAATAGTATGCATATACTCTTGTATCATATAATTGAATAGCCAGCTCAAACAAGGTTTTATACCAATCTGCATACATAATGCCTTCTAAAATAACAATATCGCTATGGTTACTGCCATAAATTAAAAGCTCTTTCATAAGTGGCAATGCAGGTGTATTTTCTCCATCTTTGACTCTAAGCATATCTCTTCTAATTACATCTTGTGAAATAAGCATAGTGTTCCTGCCAAATTTCCGTTGCAATTCTTTGGCAATTGTGGTTTTTCCACTACCTGAATTTCCTCTAAGTATAATAAGTTTTCCCATATCATTGTCTCCACAAATTCAAGTTTGTCCAGTTCTATAAATCGGAATTTGTATTACTGTTAAATTATAATTTTTCGATCCATGAAAAAAATTTATCTAATCCTTGGTTTTCGTTTCGTGTTTCAAGGAACATTCCCGCCGTATACCATGAATGTGTATTCTTCTTATCAACGACTTCATAGAGTTCACATTCGTTTCCAACGCTCTTTGCCTTTTCATATAATCGTTCTGCGCACGAAAAATCTATCAATCCATCGTGCTTACTTTGAATCAGCAACATTGGAATATTATTTTTAGTCATAAGTGAACACGGTTCTCCGTTTGTTCTGTCATAGCTTTTGGAGAATAACTGATCAAGCAGTATCCTTACAGACAGAGATGTCTTAACGGAAAAGCTATATGGTCCGCCAACTCCGATAAAGCCTATTATCTTTGACACATCTGTATCATATGCCTCCTGCACCGACTTGCTGTAGCACAGGATAGAAGACAGATGTGCTCCGGCAGACGGTCCTGAAACGATCACTTTTGATGTATTGATATTCTTTTCGTTCAAGTATCGTATCGCTGACTTATATCCACTGCACACATCTTCGATTTGACATGGATACTTGTTTTTGGGTGACAGTCTATACCCGATTGAAACGAAGCGATACCCTGCATTTGCAATATACTGACCGACAAAGTCAAAATACTTTGGTGTCCCGGCATTCCATCCGCCGCCGTGTACCCATATTATGATCTTGTCACTTATAATATTATCAGGTTCATAATATAAGAAATACTGATCCTTGTCGTTTCCAAAGGAAACAGATTCGGGAATAATATTTTTCTGTACACGAAACATCTTTTTGTATAAGCCAAAATAACTTAAGCTCTCGCGCAGTGAATCATTCATAACATCTAACCTCAAAATTTCGATTAGTCTTTTCATTTATCTTGCTTAAGCAGTATTTCTTAGATATGGATATCCTTTAGCCTCACTTATTTACTGCCTGCGCGTTACGTATGGTTTTTATAGGCAGTAACTGGTATTCTACAGCTATTCTCCGACACCGGTATATCATCTTGATCTCTGGGCAAGAAGCATCCCTTGCTTTCAGCTCGGTCAATTCTTAGTTGTCTCACTGTTTCCAACCGACAAAATCCAGTCATTTCGTGTCTGCCGTGCTTCGCACTTTTGATTTTGTCGGTATCGCGCCAGGAAAAGTAAATGCCTGCTTTGCAGGCGTTTACTTTTCCCTTGAGCGCGATAAATTCATATTTTTCAAAATGAAACCTTAGAATAATGCTTTTGCCAACTCAAATGCCTTTATAGAAAACTTTTCAATTCTCTCATCTCTGTTTTTATCATTTCCATAGCCTCTGGTCATTTGGTCAAAGGCTATCACTTCACATGATTTTGCTCGATTTCTTATTCGATCTCCAACCATAACTGTTGTCATTGCTTCCAACTGACTCCTTCTTACCTCATCAGTCAGCGTCCCTCCCATCGTGATTAGAAATATCGCTTTTTCCAAAACGTTCATGGTAGGATGATCTCCATATGCAAATCCATAAGTCCACACTCTTTGAAACCAGCCTTCAAGCATTGCAGGTGATGCTGTCCAAAAATCAGGATAGATAAAGACTATTACGTCAGATGCATTTATCTTTTCCTGTTCCGCTAAAACATCCTCAGCTACAGGTGCCTCAAGATTATAAAATCCTTCTCTTAAATATTCATCTTCCGACATCACCGGATTAAATTTCTCTGCATATAAGTCAGAGATCTGATAGCTATGCCCTGCTTCTTTAAGCCCCTTCACAAACGAATCTTTAACAACATTTGTAAAGCTATTTCTACTCGGATGGCAGTATACAATCAAAACTTTCTTTTTGCTCATAGCACTTATCCTCTCAAAACACTAATTTTTGCAATATCCCTGGTCACTGTTTCAACATATGTATCTTCAATTTGCAACAAAATTTAAATTGCAGATCAGAAATGTTCTCCAACAAATATCTTCTTTTCAACAAACACTCTTCGAAGCATTTCCTCTTTCGCATTGATCAAAGTATCCGGTCTAAGCATTACCTCATCAAGATTGATACAGCCTACTGCCATCTGCGCGAATGCCCGCTCTGAAACTACAAGATCAGGTACCGGAACGTCCTCCGCTATTGCTACCGAATCAGCTCTCACACGCCAGACTCCATTATTCTCAGGAATCAATTCATCGCTTACCTTTATTGTAAAGTCACAATCTATCGGTTTCTTAATGATTTCCAGAAGCCTTTTGGCATTGATTACCCGAACCATAAAATCATGCCGACAGGTCTTGTGAATCTCATACGCTCTCGGAGACCGAATTACTCTCAGCAAGTCAATCCCAGCCGGAAGGGGCAGCTCAATGTTTCCGTAATCCGCTTCAAATCTCCCCAGGAATGCCAGTATTGCATAAAAGCCATCACGATTGATCCATGCGCTCTCCTCGACATGCAATATGGCTGCAGGATCATTTTTGATATCTGTAAATATAATATAAGCAATGTTTTCTCCATTTTTACTGAAAATGTAGGAAAATTTTCTTTCCTGATATAGCTTTTCCACCTTCATGTGTTCCAGCATGCTTTTTTCATCACGAAGCATTGCAAGGTTATAGCTCTTTGCAAATTTATGATATATTTTCAGATATTCATCCACCGGTTCTCCGGGATTCCACCTTGTGACCCTTCCGTCAAACTTGTATCCCGCAAGAATTGCCGGTTTCAATTCATAATTGCTTTGGAACGTCACAACCTCATAACCCTGCTTGCGATAGAATGCATGATTAAAAGGAAAGAGTGCCGAAATTACCTCTCCGGCTCGATAGCTCTCCGGCAAAAGCTCCTTGAATATATCCCTGATTGCTCCTTTTTCACGGTACTCCGGCAATGTTGATACAGCTCCTATACCGCCTGCACATACCGGCTGTCCATCAATATAAAACTCAAACTTGTTATTCACAATTCTTGCAGCAAGCGTTCCATCATCCGTGAAGGCACCCCAGTCTTCAATCGTTTCGCCTTCAATATGTTTCCTTTCCCTCTCCACATCATCAATTCTGTTGTGGAAACAGTATGCAGAAATCAGGTAGGCATCAAATCTCTCCCTGCCATCAATTTTCCTTACTTTCATCATTACTCCTTCCTGTGTATCAAATATAGAACTTTCCTAAATATCTAATCAATGATTTTCCCTCGTAATTCTGAATCTGCAATGATTACTTCCCCTCAATACAGTTTCTAATATTTCCACCTTGAAAGAACTCTCCGGACAAAACCTTTACACATGCAACAGCTTGCTCATAATACTTATCCATCATTATCACCTCCACGGTTTAACCCCGTTAAGCCATCCGCGGCTTTTCCAATACTCCTTCTCAGTTGGTGATGCTCCCCAGTTTGCCTTTTGCATTCCTCCACAAAACCAAAAAAGAATACGCGTTTTCATTCCAACCTTCACTGTCGTTTTCCCAGACAGTTTATCAGCCAACCGCTTCATATCTTTTTCAATTTTGTCTTTCTTCTTATCAGGTACCATATTCCAGTTCATTGCATTGACACTGATTCCATACCTGATTACTTCCGGGATTCCCCAGTTTACCAAATTATTTGCCACCAGCTTATTGGCTTTGTTTGCACCTGCTCCCGCTGCAGTTGAAATGACAACGGCACGTTTCCTGAACATTGCTTCCTGCGGTTTATGAGATAACCAGTTCGTAAAAAACAAATCCAGAAATGCCTTCATAGGTGCGCTCGGCATCATACAATAATTAGGAGTAGTTAATATTAGAAGATCTGCTGCATTTATCGCGTCATCGATTGGTTGCTTTTCTTCCCAAAACGGACACTTTTCTCTGCCTTCAACGCAGCTGTAGCAGCCTACGCAAAAATGATTGAGATCCTTTGGCAAAAAGAATTCCTTCACTTCCTTCTCACAGGTAAGATCCTGCAACAATATATTTGCCACATTCCATGTACTTCCCTTATGATTTTGTCCATGTATTACAACGATTTTCATATTGATATTGTCACCTCTTTCTTTCGTAGATATATATGATTTCAATCAACCGTAATATATACATTGGTTACAGGATAAATACTTGTATTCCATATGTTTTCAAATTGCTCATAAGTTAATTTTCTATTATATTGCTTTTTATCATATATATTGGTATATGGTCCTGTTGAGTCGGCTACATATAAATATTCTTCATCGTACCCAACAATAGCAAAATAGTGCAACCCATTAGGTTTGTCTATGGTAATAGTCACAAGTGCAATAACAGGATTGCCCTGGTTTAATCTGCATTTTAATGTTTCGATATTCCCGTGATAAGCATGTGCCTTTATACCATAGTCTTTTAGTTTATCAACAATATTGTGAACTGCAACATACCCCAAAAACTTATCAAATTCTTTATAAAGATCCGGCCCCTCAATTTCGATCCCTTGATTTCTAAGTATGTATGCCGTTGCATAGCCGGAACATTCTGACCCTGACTGAAATGCATAATAATTATCTTCTGAATATACAAATATCTGCTCTGGTAGGTTTTCACACGATATTTGATCTTTTACCGGTACAACCTTAATTCCAAAAACAATAATACAAACTATGCCCATTAAAATAATAGATATAATGCCCCTGCTAATCCTCTTCACTTTCCGCCTCCGCAAATTGGGATTTGTCCCTTCGACAAACTGAAAGTTTCGAACATTTTGCTAAATGGAAATCCACCAGCACACCCCAAATTTATCAATAATAGTGGCACAACATTTACTCCATGGAAGCTCATGAATAGGTTCAATAATCACTCCGCCATCACTTAAAACCTGAAATGCGTTATAAACTGCTTCCACTGTCCCCATTTCAAATACATTAAATGTCATAGTTTCCCATTTGTACTTGTGTACTACATTTATATCACAAGGAGTTTTCGCTTCCGCTAATGCCAAAAATCCTTCTCCATCTACAGACAATTCGCAGTGTTCGTAAACAGTATTGTTCTCATTTTTAAACTCACATGTAATCTTTGCCCCAAATGCTTTGCAATACAGTTTTGCTGCTTCAAAACTATTTTTCACATAAACTTGATTATAATTTTTCATTTTCCCTTGCCTCCACAAATTCTTAGTTTTCTACCCACTTCACCTATTTCTTTCTAGTATAAATTGTTCTTGTATATTTAATATCATCTCCACTAGTTTCACCAATAGCTATATCAAAGTCATTAACATTGAATTCTGGGAAAAACACATCTCCATCATCTATTGTCAAATCCACTTCAGTAATATACATTTTGTCTACCAATGACATTGATTCCTCATAAAGGCCACATCCACCAGCTATATAAATATTTTCATCACCTGCTACTTCTATTGCTTCTTGCAAAGAACTTACAGTAACAAGATTATCCCCCGTGTACTTTTTCCTTCGTGACACAACTATGGTTTTTCTATTAGGAAGTGGATGCCCAATCTCTTCATAAGATTTACGCCCCATAACAACAACATTTCCTGTTGTAAGTTCTCTAAACTGCTTTTGTTCACCTTTTATCTTCCATGGTATTTCCCCATTTTTTCCTATCACGTTATTTTTTGAACGTGCGACTATTAATCCTACCATTTCCTAATTTGCCATAGCCTTTCCAATCAACTCAACTGCCCTTTGCAAACCATTCTCAGACTGAATTTTCCGGGAAATCTCTTCCACTTTTTTCCTCTTCTCCTCGTAGGTTTGCTGCATTTCCGTAATCGCTTCTATAATACGCTCTTCACTCAAATCCTTTGACTGAATCGGTCTGGTTGAAACTCCAAGTTTACATAACTCATCTGCAAATCCCATTTGGTCAAGAACATGCGGTATCGGTATCGACGGAATCCCATAGATCATGGTTGCCGATGCTGTGCCAAAACCGCAATGATGAATCACGCAATAGCCCTGCTGAAACAGCCAGCTATGGGGAACGGAGCCACACGCAATCATGGTATCCGGCAGTTCATAATTTTCCAGAGTCTTTTGAAAACCCTGAATCACAGCTCGTTTTCCGGTCTTTTGAAAGGCCTTTACGAACATGACAAGCTTGTCACTTTCCTCTTTATCCTCAAATGACATTGCACCCAGTGCGAGAATAATCGGTTTGTCTCCATTTTCCAGAAAATCAGCCAATCTCTTTTCCGGAATGTACTCCTTTTCCTCTTCATACCAGTAACCGGTCAGAATATGCTGCTCCTCCCAATAGGGATTCCTCTCCTTCACATAACGACTGATGGGGATCAAGTCCAGCTTATTCGATATCATTTCATCGGATGACTTGATTTTCGGCAGTCCATATACTTTCCTAATCTTATTGTAGGGCTTTGCTGTCTGGGCGCCGATCAGGTTTCCGATCCATTGTTTGAACCGGCTCTGTTGCTTCAGCTTTTCAGCAATCATTTCTGTCTGAAGCGTCACATTCACCGTAGGTATTCCAAGAACCTCCGCTTCCGTCGCTCCCATTTGACTATGCGAGACAACAATCAAATCCTTTCCTTTACAGCCTTCGTATATTTCACTTGTTGAATTCTGTATGATCTTAAATACGAAATTCATTGTTTTCAGCATGCTGAAAACAGGATTTGAATTTTTACCGCGTATGATAGCTGCCTCTTTTTCAATATTGATATCAGGTCCAACCGGTACAAAGGAAATCCCGGCCTTTTCAATCAATTCCCTCCAGCACGGATGAGAACCGATCGTCGCTTCATAGCCTGCCCGGTTTAGCGCACTTGCCAGATAGATATATGGTTGCACATCTCCTCTTGTTCCCATGGTAAACATGGCTATTTTTTTCTTGGAGGCATATAAAGGATTTGCCTCCCGCACCAGTCCGGAATACTCCTTGCACAATTCAGTAAATGCGTTTTGAACCTCATCCGGAATATCCACATGCGCAATGAAATCTTTGCCCCTTGGTCCATATCCGTTTTCATCATCAGACAGTCTTGGAACTTCTCCCAACAGCAGACTGATATAGCGTTCAATATCCCACATACCCCAAATATTTTTCTCGTAAGCAAGCACACCGTCTTTTACAATGACATTTGCATCATAAACTGCATAGTTGATAATCTGTATCTCCTCACCGACATATTTCCTAAGGCCTGCTTCCATTCGGTGCTGCATGGTTGCATCCTGCGAAAGTATAATGCTCCGAAAGGCAATTCCATTTTCCTTCAGCAAGTCTAAAAGGTAGGTAATATTATTTCCGCAGTTTGTGGATTTACATTCCAGCAGATCAGGCTCCAATCCATATTGTTGCTTTAGATAGCCTGCAAACACCTGGGCCTCCGATTGTCCTGCCGTTACCATAGCAGAAAATTCCTCGTGCATTTTCACCCGAAGCGTTTCGGTCGTATGCCCAGCTCCGCCAACGATCACATATTTCTTTGCAATATGATTTTGCATTGCCTGCGCCAGAACATCCCCGCCACACAGAATACTCCCACCAAAAAGAACCATCACATCCGCCTGGGAAATTCCATATGCTTTGTATAGCTGCTCTGCCGTCAGTTCCTCAATATCCCTTTTTCCGCAGAACCGACCTAAAATATTAATATTTTGAGCAGTCTTTTCCATTTCGGTCATCTCCTTCGTTTACTCAACGATCCTACTGATCAATGTCTCTACATGAATTTTCATCGTGTCTAAACATGGAACAGGGCTTACCTCGTCATTTAGTAAAAGCGGCAACTCCGTACATCCCAGAATAATGGCTTCAATACCGTTTTCCTTCTGCATGCGCCCTATAATCTTTTGAAAGCTCTCCAGCGTCTTTTCTTTTACAATTCCGTTTTCTAATTCTGAGGATATTTTTAAGTTGACAAATTCCATTTCTTCCCTTGTAGGAACAACGATTTCAATTCCGCTGTTCTCAAAAGGCATCCTGAAAAAGTCACCCGTCATCGTAAAAACAGTGCCCAACAGTCCTAATCTGTGCTTGTTTAATCGAATTGCCTCATCTCGTGTTGCTTCCACTATGCTTACCAGAGGAACGACTGATCTCTCCTGTAGCTTGTGAAAAACAATATGGGGGGTATTCGCACTCAGCGCCACAAAATCAGCCCCGCTGTTGACAAGATTGTTGATTGCCTTCATCAGATAATCTGTCAGCTCATCATATTTTTGTTCGCCGCAAAGCCTTAAAACCTCAAATACATTTACGCTCTCAATTGTTAAGTTCGGGAAAAAGTCATTCCCTACTCTGTCCTTTACTCCGTAAACAATGTCATGATAGTAGGGTATCGTTGACTCCGGTCCCATTCCACCTACTAAACCCAGTTTTTTCATCGTAATACCTCTATTCTTCCTTTTCGCAATCCTGCAAAACTAGATAAACATCCTGTCCTATTTTTTCACTGAAATAATCCTTCAGCTGCAGATTTCTATCCCATTTATCCTGCGGATAGGCACCATACCTACGTTTCACATCCCCCATTCTTTCCTCCATCGGAACGATTCCCTCCGCCGCACCGATAGAATCACACAATTGAATCAGTCTGTCATAATCGTCATAAACAAGCTGATTAATAAAATCCTCTATCACTTTTTTCTGCTGCGCAGTCACATCAATATTTCCGACATAGTCCTCTATCCTCTGTATGGAAAAGGAATGTGACGCACAGATTCTTGCCACCTCGTCATAGCCTAATTCCAGCATATATCGGTACCCATCATAGATATGTCCAAAATGCTTGATTCCAAATTTTCTTCCGATATCGTGTAAAAGCCCTAAGACATACGCCTTTTCAGATTCCATATCCGGGCATTGTCTTGCGATTCGCTCAGCGCAAAAAGCAACCACCTCACTGTGTCTGACCCATGCTCCCGGGTTATGCCCTTCCGCCTCTTTTAAGATTTTTTCTGCTTCTTCTCTACTTGGAAACATAGACAGCCTCCTTCTACAAACTGTTTTTTCTCTGTAGGAACTCCTCTTTTTTCATGGAACAGACAATCATGTCATTTCGCTTCCCGGTCGCCAAGTCTATCCTTCTGTCCCTTAATCTGCCGTCTATGCGAAATCCCATCTTCTGCAGGAGCTTGGCAGAAGCAACATTTGTCTCATTATATTTTGCCTCAATCATGTATAACTCTCTATCTAAAAAATATTCTTTTAAAACACAAGCTACTGCCTCCAGCGCATATCCCTTGCCTTGAAATTTCTCTCCAAACGCATACGCAATTTCTCCGATTTTCAATTGCTGATATGGAATATCTACCGTTATGTACCCTATTGGCTCGCAGGTATTCTTTTCAAGCACTACCCATGCATCCTTATTGAGAGCAAGCAGATTAATAAAATTTTCCATCTCCTGTAGACTTTTCATGGGATAAAGTATAATATACTTTCCCAGACTATTATCCTGCCCCCAGTTATGAAAACAACCAATGGCATCATTTTCCTGAAAATTTCTGATTAACAGACGAGCGGTTTCCATTTTTTTCTCCAAATTTACCATTTTTCACCCTGCATGTATCTTATTCTTAATCCGTAAGCTTGCCTCTATATGCATGATCCAATGCCTTGAAAATGGCATCTTAATAAGCCCCCTAATGTCTTTGCTACACCAATAATCGATCAGCCAGCTTGCATTTTCATCTGTGCTTACCACATGCAAAGACTTTAGGTATTCTTTTTTCTCCTCAAACGTTTTTGTTTTCAGATCCTTATAGGATAAATTTCTGACTATGTTCTCGGTACTTTCTTTTACATCTGCAATATAAGAGTATAGTTCTTTCAAATTCAGTTCCCGGGAGAAATCTGCAATCTGCTCTTTTACAAGCTCATTTCCTGTTGTAATGATAGGCGTGCCAATGCGCTTCTGATAATTTCCTGAAAAGAAAATCTGCTCCTCATCACTGATCAAAGAATGTGCCACAATATCCTCAATGCGAAAAATATGCCAAATAGAGTAGGCAATCGTTTTGCTATGGTAGCCATCTGCATTGATAAATGGAATCGCATTAAAGTCCTCTCTGCTCAGTTCTGTTTTTAAAGAAATCAAAGTTCCCATCAGCTGCCTTCGCAAAACAAATAATGTTTCGATTCCCTCTGCATAGGTAGACTCTTTCCTCAGCTGCAGCTGCATTTCCTTATTCAGATCCGCCCATTCTTTATTCATTCTTTTCTTTCCCCTTAAATACAGATAAGCTCTTCCGGTTTCTTTTCCCTATCGGATATTCCAAACACCCATGCAGGCCTTAAGGAAGGATACAATTCTAATGCAAAGCTATCTGCCTCTCCATCAATTATCAATGAGTCAATAATATGTACCTATGTTCACCTTCTCAGCATCAGACCAGCTTCCTTTTCGCGGTGAAACGCTCCGAAACAATTTTATAAACGCATACTGTAGCCGCCTGCTCCTCTGTAAAAGCAATCTGCTTGCCGGTCTGATGCGCAAACATAATTGATAAGGCTTGGCATTTCTGATCAGTTTCTTCTATAAACTCGACCTTGCCATATCCTATTACACTGGAATAATAGTAACCGGAATTGCACGGTATTTCGGCATGCACCGGCTCCCCCTCGCTACACATTTCAAAGCAGACATCCGGGTTTTTCTGCCATATTGTAAGCTTGCGCCCTTCCTTCGCACTATGGAAGTACAACGTCAAGCACCCATCCTTCAGCTCATAACCATAGCTTAAGGGAACAAGATACAATTCACCCGTGTCCTGCATTGCCACATGGCAGGTTTTGCATAAATCAAGTATCCCACTGATTTCACTCATATCTGTCACTTCACGATCTGTTCTTCTCATCATTCTCCTCTACTTTCCACCCCGAACTATTTCTTATGCCACCGGTAAAATTCTTTTAAGTCCGCCTTAACCTCATCCGGCAATGCTGTCTTATTTACGCCCCGGATTGCAGCTTCCAGTGCCAGCAATCTATGGATACATGCCGATTCGTCTATTTCCTGAATCTTCAGCCATGCCTGTTTTGCTCCAATTGCCTTCAGATCATCTTCTGTTTCAATTCCTACTTGATTCAGCTGCTCCTCTACCACTTTTCCAATATTTGGCAACTTTGCTAATTCTCCCATAATCTGTTCCCTCCTTACTAAGCGCAAATCTATCCTTCCTCATTTAACAGGGAATAAATAAACGTATCCTTCCAAATCGGTCTATCCTCGCTGTCCTTCCAGAAAAACACATTCTTTCTCAGATGTCCTTCCCTGACAAATCCCATTTTTTCAAGCAATCCCCATGAATTCTGATTTGCGGGATCACACTCCGCATAAATCCTATGGACTCCCTTCCTGAAAGCCAGCTCAATCAGTTTTTCACAGCTCTCTTGTGCATAGCCGCATTTCCAGTAATTTTCGTTAAAGACATATCCAATCTCCATAGCGGAAAAATCTCTTTTCCCCAAATAGACATTCCCTATCATTTTGTGGGTAGCTTTCAGCTCAACCGCAATCATCTCCTCTGTTGAAATTCTCCATGCAAGATTCCCCTGTACCTCCTCCATGGTCATCGGTTTATGTGGTTCAAACTCCACCACCCTGGGATTTGACAGATATTCGTATAAATCCTGCAAATCACTTTCCCTGTATCTTCTCAAAATTAATCTCTCTGTTTGCGCAATCATCATTTTTATCTCCTCTAAAACTCCATCTCCAGGCCCACATGAAGCTGATGTACCGCCGTTCCCAGTTCTTCCTTTAATATTTCAAATGCTTCTTTCCCCGTGCAGTGCCCGGTATAGATCTCTTCAATTCCGGTTTCTTTGATTCGCCGTCCCAACGCTCTCACCTCAGTCTCCGGTCTGTTACAGATATGAAAGCCACCAATCAGAGCCCGGATTTTTTGCCCCGGATAGGTTTCCTTTATCTCATTGATAATGTTATCCGCACCGCCATGGGAACAGCTGTTAAAAATAACCAGTCCTTCCGTTGTCTCAAAAACAAGGCTTTGCTCATGTGAGAAATCATCCGGCTTCCACCCACTTTTGCTGCGAACATACATGCAATTTCTCCTGCCGATTTCGGATAGTCCTGTCGTTTTATGCGGAATCAGGAATACCCCACGGCACAGGGAATAGTCCCCCTCTGCAAAGATAATACGATCTCGATATTCCTCCAGAATTCCCTTGGGCAGACCTATGTATTTGTGGAAGATCCACTTTTTCATATAGCAGTTTTCCTCACTGCCTTTTTGCAAATAGAAAGCAGCTTTCTGATTATTCTGATAAAATGCTCTCATCCCGCCCGCATGATCATAGTGGGCATGGGACAAAACCGCATAATCCACCTCTTGAAGTTCCTTATTCAGCTTGGTTGCATTCTTTACAAACAGATCGGAGGCTCCCGTATCAAGGAGAATCTTTTTCCCCTGATATTCAATATAAATGCATAGACCCCATTCTCCGGGGATATCTCTCTGCGGAATATTATCTACCAGTACAGTTGCTTTCATTTTCCCTCTCCTATCTGCGTTTTTGCTGCAGCCCTGTTTCCAGAATACCTTAATTTATGAACTTATTCTACCACGAGGTGATAAGTTGCACAAATCCAATGTCAAAATGCAAAATCGGGAAAGTAACATCTACTTTCCCGAACATGTTCTCAATTTTCCTTTTACAGAATTTTCTTTCAGTCAAGATGAGAATGACGCTATAGGTACTGCTCCAGTATCTTAAGTCCCTTTTCTGTATCTTCCCCCAGAATCTCCTGTGTCTTTTGGAAGCTCCTTGTCTCGTGCATCTTATCATGTACTTCCAGGAACTTTTCTTTTCCGTATTTTCTGATAAACATAGCCTGTGCTTTACATGCGTTTGCGCCATCATTCCCCGGCGTATAAAATCCCTTTTCACAGCCGATCAGCTCGTCGCAATCGAAACAGCCATCCAGTCCCTTATCCTGACAGCACGCAATATTGGGGCATACACCCTTGTCATGGAGCGTACCGTAAGAGCAGCAGTTAAATACGGAACGACATCCACCACACCATTCTCCAAGGAAACAGTGATTGCAGGAAAACCCGCAATATGCCACCATCGGGACATCCTTTCTTGCAGCATTCACGATTTCAGCTTTCCATATACCGCCATTTTTCATGCGTATTTCTTTTTCTTCGCCCTCTGTCTTTAGTGCCTTGCGGTAAACCCTGGAGTCCTCCCCGCCTATGTCCTTATCCATTTTATAAAATTCATAGCCATACTTCTCATAAAGACCTGTATGGTTTGTAGAAATATAGACATATTCACGCCCCATAATTGTCGCAATGCTCTCTGCATAATCCAATATCTGTCCTGCATAATGGTATCCTCTATACTTTGGGAAGGTATAGACAAAGCCTATCCAGGGTGTTAAATCAGTCGGCTGGATATCATCCAGCGGCGCCAATGTACAAAATGAAACAAGCTCCTCTCCGTCTACAAGCATTGGAACAAGAGCTGTTGCCCCAACTGTGCTTTTCAGTTTATTTTCACTGAGCAACTGATACAGGAACTGTCCTGCTCCCCAATCGCTTTTCTTGATTTCCTCTAACCAATGTTCTTTATTCTCTGTTGTAAAGTACTCGATTACCTTCATTTTATCCTCCTGTACGAATCATTCTTACCCCTTCACTTCAACCGGGATCCATATCTCCACGTTCCCAACATCCTCTGCCTCGTTCCAATACACAAACCTTTCAATGGTAGCCATGCACTTTCTGTACTTGCTGTTCGGCAGAAATTCTTCATTAATTTTCTTCCATACATTTCCTAAAACATTTTCCGATATAGCACCCTTTGCCTCAAAGATAATCCAGGTTGCCGGAGGATAGGTGAAGGTTTCAAAACCCTCCACTTCACCGCCATCCCATTCTACAGCGCACATATAGTCATCACTGCCATCCTCCCCAAAGCCGAAGCATAATCCCAGATCAAAAAATTTTCCGCTGACTTCTTTAATTCTTTCATTGCTTCCGTCACTTTTCACAATCGCCCAGGTGCCGCCGCCATAAGGCGTAATCCGTCTGATTCCAAGAACCGAAAAGCTCTCCCTTTCTGTAATGGTATAATCCATCTTCTCCACTCCTTTAATCGTAATTTCAAAGTGAAGCCGACAGTAAAAGGTAAGCCTGACATCGCTTTTTCTCACCTCGGCCGGTGATATGTGATGAAGACTTTTAAACGCCACGCGGAAGGCATCTGCAGACTGGTAACCATATTTTACTGCAATATCCATAATTCTTTCGTCTGTATTCTGCAGATCATACGCAGCGCAGGTGAGCCTTCTTCTCCTCACATATTCCGAAAAGGAAACTCCCGCGATCTGCGAAAAGGAAGACGAAAAAACAGGATACGGGCAGGCAGCAATGCGGGATATCTCCCTCTCATCCAGATTCTCCTGCAAATGCCGCTCCACATAATCCATGACCTGATTCATACGGTTCATCCAGTCCATTTCTGTTCTCCCCTCTCATTTCCGGTCAGTCTCAATTCCCTTTACCATTGTCTTCTGCCCTAACATATCATATCTGCAGTCAGCTGTTCCGTCATTTGGCACAGAATAAATAACGGGTTTATACCTGTTACTTATATACAATTCTTCTTGGTTCTTTTCCATAGGGATGCGCCATGCAGGTACCGCCAAACCAGGTATAGGGCACATCATTATCCTTCTTTCCCATACAGACCTCTTCTACCGCCTTTAAATGCACCTCACAGAAGGATGCATCAACAAGCTCACGTCCGTGTCCGGTAAGCAGATAGTCAAATTCACTCCGCAGCATCTGTATTCTCTTTAAGGATTCCAGAAACTGCTCCATTGGCAGGCATTCCGGTAGCTGCATCCAGGTCTGTTCCAAAATGCTGTCCCCGGGAAACAGGATTCTGTCCTTCCGATCCAGAAGCGCAATCCCTCCCGGCGTATGTCCGGGCAGTTCATATACCTCCAGTTCAATTCCACCGAGGTCAAATACCTTCCCTTCCGTCACCGGTACAAATTCTGCAGGATGCAATCCGGCCTCTTTGATTGCCTGCACAAAGACAGGATCCTGATAGAATCTCTCTGCAACTGCGATATCCTCAGGATGAATATGTACCTTCTCAAAATACACATTCCCGTAAATATGATCAGGATGCCCATGTGTATTAATAACTTTAAGAGGAAGATCCGTAATTTCCTCCGCTACAGCCCGCACATTCTCATAGCCGGTCATGGTATCAATGATCAGACCGCTCTTTTCACCCGTCACAAGATATCCTGTGGAATCGCCGTTGTCGTCTAGCAGCCAGATGTGGTCATTGATCTGTTTTACCTGAATTCTTTCATACATTTTGATTCCCCCTTAATTTAATAACCCCGGATTTCATATGCTGTATAGGTGTGACTATAATGATAACCAAGCTTTTCTGCAAGTGCAACCGACCATAAATTCTGTGCATCCCAGCTGGGATATAAATTCCGCTCCAGACACTCCAGAATTAACCTTGCACCGCAAACAGTGGCAAGCCCTTTTCTGCGGTAAGGTTCATTGGTATCAATTTCGATCTCAATCCCTTCCTTGTAACTGGAATAAGAGGAGGCTCCTGCAACCAACTCCCCGTCCTTCAAAATAGCTACCCCAAGTCCTAGTTTTTGAAATTCTTCATAATCCCTGTATAGCGCCACCCAGAACCTGCTCCATTCCATTTTTTGACAGATCTCATAAATCTCTCTGTCAATCAATCGCAATTCATATTCCTCTGGCAACGAAGCTACAATCCGCTTAAGCTTCTCCTTGTCAAAGGCATCCGTTTCCTTCTTAATCGCATACCGTGACACCTTCTTTGCCTTTTCCTGATAATGCTTCTCTATCAAAGCCGCCCACGCATCATTTTGAGGCACCATGATGATAAATTCATTATGGCACCAATCGGGTTTATAAGAAATCAGCTCCTCATCCGGCTCTCCTGCAAAAAAGGCAAAATCCCCAAGGATTGCCATAGCACTGGCTGGATTTAGAGCATCATCTGCATAGATTTCACCCATAACGCCTTGCATGCAGGACCAGATCAATGTCTCCTCCCAGCCTGCAAACAAGTCCTTCACTTTTTCTATATTTGTAATTTTCTGTATCATAATATTTCCTTCCAGTACAAGTCCACCTTCTTTTCTGCCGTTTTCCTATTGAGTTGGCATTTCTCCATTACTTTATCGATAACCTCTTCTTTTGAAGTTCCCTTTTCCTGACAGATAGACACAATTACTTCAATGATAGTTTCCCTGGCTTTCTTTTCCGCCTGCTCTGCTTTCTTTTCCGCACTCGCAGTCTTTTTTCTCTCCTCCTGGATATTCATCTTTTCCATGTTTTCAAACATATAGCCCATCCTGCGCTCCTTCACTCTCTGCACACATTCCACAGTCTCTTCTTTACTCGCTCCCACCTTCATGCACAGATTTTCCATCACAGTAACTATGATATTCAATATTGCTTCCGGCGTATCTTTGATCATCCGGTCCAGCTTCTCCTGCGGAAGTTTTAAAAATTCCGACAGATCTACCGCATCCTGGATCTTGTTGAACAGCATGATCAGGGACATTTCATTTCCACGCTCCAGCAGCTCCTCGTTACTGTAGTCATGAAGGCTTACCACTTCATAGCAAAAATCTGGTATCCATTCCGGGAACAGGCTACTTTGTGCAATCCGTTCACAGAAATGTCTGTCTGCCGTCCACGGCTTTTTCCCTTCATAATAAACCACCGGTATGATTACCGGATAACGGAAACTCTTGCGTCCGCTGACGCCTTCGCTTTTCTGTTCCACTTCTTTACTGTATTCAAGCCAGATACAGGTCATATACTTCAAAAGCTGCATGGCAACATCATAATCCACCGTACTTTTATGCTCTGTCAGTGATATCAAAAAAAGGGGTTCGTTTTTTCCCTTCTCATCATGGAGCCAGATACGCTTCACCGTATCCGATTCAAATTCCGTTCCGAGATAAGGTCTGTACCTTTCGGAAACATCCTCAATGTCTTCCGGTCTTACATTCTTAAATAGGGGAACCTTCACATTGTCCCTCAAAAACTGTGCACATAATACCGGATTCTCCAGCACGTTCTTGCTACTGATGTCACGTACTTTTCCGTAACCGTTATTTCTACGGGTACTCTTTCCGTTATTACACGGATTACTGCTTTTGTGCATTCTCTTCATTCATTTCCTCCTGTTGGTAGATACTGATACAAACAGGAGAATGATCTTTTCGCCTGCCTGCATGAAATTAATAAACTGTTTGAATTAATGGCGAAAAGCCAGAATTCAGATAAATTGATGTGATTTTGATATATTGTTAACATATCACAGTTTATCATTGCATGCAAGCATTTTCTTCAATATTTTCGCACCTTTCTGTTTACTGCTTATTTTTGCTGGCTCGTCTTGTACAACGTCTTACTATAATTCCCTGCTTTCAAGTCAAAGGCTTCTACGAACGGTTCGCCATCCTCATAAATCCATTTCTGAATATAGCACGGCTTAACCACAAACAGCCTCTCCTGCGCATGGGATGTATATCTGTCGAAGGAGCTTTTGAAGCTTTTTTCGTATTCTTTGCAGAAATCCTGGTTTTCTAACGGATGTCCCAATTCCTCGCATACCCCTTCAATCTGAAAATTATCAATACACAACGCAACATTAGGGTTTTTCTTCATTTGATCATATTTTCTGAAGGCTCGATCCGTCTGAAAATAAAAGCAGCCATCCAGCACGATAATGCTCATCATTCTCGAAGTAACCTTATCCTGATAAGACGTTGACAGCACCATCTTTCTGGAACTGCCTATATCCATAAACAATTTTTCCAGCTTTTCTTTAAACTGTTCCATTTTTCTTTCTCCAACTCAACTATTTTGCTGTTTTTTACGTCTCCCCCGGCTCGCCACCCTCAGAATGGCATCTGCTGCCTTCACAGGGCCCCCGCTTGCCTTGAAGCTCTCTGATATTTCTTTGGCTTTTTCCTGATACTCCGATTCTGCCAAAACAGCTTTAACCGCCTCCCGGAGAGTAGAAGCATTTCCCTTTTTAAGCGGAATGCCTGCTCCAAGCTCTGCAACCCGCCTCGCCACACCGCCCTGCTCAGCCGTCTGTGGAAACATAATCAGCGGAACCCCATAATAAAGGCTCTCATTGACGCTGTTCATCCCGCAATGACTGATGAAGACATCCGTCCGCTGCAATATGGCAATCTGATCCACACTGTGATATACTTCAAAGTTGGAAGGAATTTCTCCAAGCTCTGTAATATCCGTAAGCTGCCCCACAGACATAATTACGTGATAATCGCTACCCCCAAATGCTTCTATGCAGCTTCTGTAAAATTTCAACAGCAAATTGTTGACCGTTCCCATAGATATGTATATATTTTTCTTTCCATTTGGCAATGCTGCTTTTCCTGCCTTCCGGATGGAAGGTCCCACAAAGCTGTATCTGTCTGAAAACGTTTCTGCATAGGGTTGAAATTCCTTAGAAGTGTACACGATCGTATCCGTATTATTATCATTCTGCATGATATCAAGTACGTTATTGATCGGATATCCCTTCTCCTGCAGTCGTTTGATATCCTTTGTGATACTGGGCATGGAAATGATCATATTCCACATTTGAGAAAAGCTTTGCTTCATAATCTTCGCAGAATACTGGTTGAATGCAAAGGTGGTTGTAGATGAAACAAACGGAATATTCAGTTTCAGTGCTGCCGCTTTTCCCCATACAGCCATAGAATCCGCAACAATGCAATCCGGATGAAATGCTTCCATATCCCGGCATACCATTTCATCAAGAGCCAGCGTGGTATCTGTTAAAATGCGAATTGAAAATGCCATGTCCTTTCCCACTCTGGCACCATCCTCCAGCTTCAGCTTCTGCTCACAGTCATACTCATCACAGGCAATAAACTTTGCCCCGGTACTTTCAATTCTCTCCTTATAGGTTAGATAAGAGTAATACCGGACCTCATGCCCTCTGTTTACCAATTCTCTCACTACTTCAATGGTGGGATTGGTATGTCCGCTTGCCGGTATACAAAAAAAAGCAATCTTGCTCATTTGATCTGTCCTCCCGTTATTTCTTCAAATAAAGCTCCGGTCTCCTTAGCATTTCTTCCACATCCTGAAAGAAAAGCCCACAATGATAGCCATCCGCCACTGCATGATGAATCTGCAGAGTCAGAGGCAGTGTCACCTTTCCTGCTGCCTCACAATATTTTCCCCAGGTCACCATAGGAAAAAGAAATGTGTAGCTGCTTTCATTCGACGCGGTGAAGGAGGAATAGGGTATCCAGGGTATACAAGAGGCAATAAAAAAATTCGGATAGCTGTCTGTCCTTTTCTTTTCTATTTTGTAGGCCTCCATATCCTCTCTGATAGCAGCATAGAATTTCATAAAATCCTTATCATAAGGTGTACACAGGGTATCCATCACCTTTGTCTCTTCGTCAATAACCGCATAATCCGGATAAATCTCATCCCAGATACCCAGGTCACCGTTTTCATCATATCCCATGCGAAATTCTTCCCTGGCATTTATTGCTCTCGTAACAATCCAGGTAAATGCAGGAAACATTCGATACCCATTCTCTCTTATAAATTTCATAAACTCGGAAATGTCCACATCCACTGTAATACTATAAGTGCTTTTGGCAACTGTACTGAAATGTTCGAAGCATTCCCTCCGATCCCATACATCCATATTAATTTTCCTGAAATTCATCCTCCGGTCTCCTCCCCTGAATCAGCTGTTGGTAGGTTACTCCCTGCTTTATTGTTTTGCCACTATATTACCATTCGTAGATACCATTTTCACCAAAAAATGATACAATGTTATTTCGTTTGTATTTTAGATTCTCGGCATATTCGGGGTTGCCGCCGGTCCTCTCTTTTCCCACTTGACCGGGACGGTCACTCCACTTTCCGATACCAGAACAAATGGAACCTCCATCGCCTTGTTGTTCTGATTGTCCTCATAAATAAATTCTGCCACAAAACGGTAGATCGGCTTCACCGGTCCCTCCACCGTAATCTCATATTCCACTTCTTTAATCCCGTCTCCCATATGAGCCATAGTAAGGAATACTGCCTGTTCATTTTGCGGAGCAATCTGACATCCCTCTCTTGCATACAAATAAACGTTGACTCTGTCTGAGGTTACCGCCTTGGAGGTATTGGAAAGAATAAATTTAATCTTCTTTGGCTCTCCGCTTACAATTGTAGGATCACCACAATAATCCAGACGAACATTTAAATAGGGGAACCCGAAACGCACCACCTTCATCTCGTCATAGATGTTTTGGAAGTATGGCTTTGCATAGAAGCTTTCATTGTTCCATTCTCTCAACTGGTACTTTTCAAATGCCTGCTGATGCAAGGCAATCACGCGATCCGTCAGCTCTTCCACTGTCCTGGGAATCCTTCCGTACATTAAAAACGGATTAATGCTGATGGTGACAAGCTTGTTTCCGATAGGCTTAACCCACTTTTCATCAAATATCTGTGTTCCATACATGATTCCATACAGGGCTGCGATTGTCCCGGCAGTACAATCGGTATCCTCACCATAGTTCACTGCCGTGCACATTGCCTTTTCAAAATCACCCTCACCAAAAAGAAGTCCATAAATGATGATCATGATGTTGGAGGGAACATCCCAGCCCATCCTGCCTTCTCCATAACCCTTTTCCTCATCCTCATCCGCGATGGCATGCCATTCCAGATGTCCGATATAGTTTTGCATGATATATTCCCGGCTCTCTGCCACCGTCATTCCTTTATCATACGTTGCAATGGCGTCTCTTATTACTTTGCTGACCGCACAGTTCTCCGGGATATAGCTGAGTCCGATGTTGATCAGTTCCCGTATATCCTTTTCATAAAAGGCAGCGCTTTCCATTGCTGCAACAAATACCTCGGCATAAACCCCTTCCCCGTCTCCGTGGTCAACAATGGCATCTTCAAAGGCATACTTTGCAGCAAGCTGCGGATAGCCCGGATAGAGGCATGCCCAGATATCTGCCCTGATGTAAGAACCGCAGCTGTCCTTAAAGGAATTGTTGAAGCTTCCGCTGACAGGCGGCTGTAAGCCGGCACGCAGATTAGTCTTAGCCGTTCCGTATTCCGCATGTGTGAAAATCATATACTCATTAAAATACTCTCCCAGCACCTTTGCATCCACATCGATCCCCTTTTCCTCCAGTGCAAGAAGCCATAGGATCTGAATATCCAGATCATCATTGGGAAGCGGCTCCCCGGTGATATCATGGGTATAATAGGTCACATTGTTTTTCTTTCTCTCCCATTCCATCGGCATTCCCAAGGTCCCACCAATATTCTTTCCCAGCCAGCAGCCGGAAACTCTGTCCCGATATTCCTTCAAATCCACTTTTCCTCCATTCTGTTTCTCTTTTCTGAAACAATATCTATTTTTTTACAGGCTCTCCCTGAATTTCCGGATCTCTTCCAGGTACTTTTGACCAAGAGGACTGATTGACACACCTTTCCTCTTCAGATAGCCGATGGTCATAATCTCATCCGATTTCAATTTGATCGCACAATAGTCCGAACCGTTTAAATTCTCACAGATAATTCCGGAGCAGAGCGTGTATCCGTTCAGTCCTACCATCAGATTCAGCATGGTTGCCCGGTCATTTGCCTTGATCAACCGCTTGTACGCATAAGTACTGAGTACCTCCTCCGCAAAATAAAAGGAATTGTTCACACCCTGCTCAAAGGAAAGGCATGGATATTCCTCCAGCTCTTCAAGAGCAATCTCTTCTTTCCCGGCCAGAGGATGTCCCTTCCAAAGATACACGTAGATTCCGCATTTTAAAATATCATGAAACTCCAATTCAAATTCCTGAAACAGCTTGGAAAGAACGGCTCGGTTAAAGTCATTCAGATAAAGAATTCCGATTTCGCTTCTGAAATTTTTCACATCCTCAATGACCTCATAGGTTTTGCTCTCATGTACCGCAAACTCATACTCATCCATGCCAAACTGCTTCACCATCTCCACAAATGCCTTCACCGCAAAGGAATAATGCTGCATGGAAACACTGAACCGTTTCTTGCTGTTCTTTTTCTCTATGTACCGGTTCTCCACCAGACGATACTGTTCCACTACCTGTCTGGCATAGCCCAAAAATTCCTCACCCTCCGGTGTGATGCTGACACCGCGGTTGCTGCGGTTAAAAACCGTGATGCCGATTTCCTCCTCCAGTTCCCTGATTGCCTGAGAAAGGCTTGGCTGCGCAATAAAGAGCGTCCGTGCCGCTTCATTCATGGAATGGGTATCTGCAATTGCTATTACATATCGAAGCTGTGTCAGTGTCATTTTGTCCTCCCTTTTCCCAAAGTCCACCCGTGAACTCAAAACAACCCTGGAACACCATTCCAGGGTTGCTCAATCACATTATACATGATTTCTTTTCATTATTCAAAAGGAATTACAGCACCGTCATAGGTATCATTGATGTAAGTCTTAATGGCATCTGATTTCAATGCCTCTACCAGAGCCTTGATCTTTGCACTGTCTTCATTTCCTTCCTTCGCGGCAATCACATTCACATAGGTCTTTGCTGCCTCTGAGTCAGTGCTTTCATACGCGATAGAATCCTTTGCTACGGAATAGCCTGCTTCCAGTGCGTAGTTTCCGTTCAATACCACGAATGCAACCTCTCCTACTACTCTGGGTACCTGCGCTGCTTCCAGCTCTACGATTTCAAGATTGTGAGGATTGTCTACAATATCATTTACAGTTGCTTCTAATCCTGCGTCATCCTTCAGCGTGATCAGACCGTTGTCCTGAAGCAGAAGAAGTGCTCTTGCTTCATTTGTTGTATCATTGGGAACGGCAATGCTGTCGCCGTCTGCTACTTCATCAAGAGAAGCCTTTGTTCCGGGATAAATTCCGAAGGGCTCATAGTGAATACCACCTGCATTAACAAGGTGCGTTCCTTTTTCTTCATTAAAGCTGTTAAGATAAGGAATATGCTGGAAGTAGTTTGCATCAAACTCACCGCTCTCTACCACTTCATTGGGCTGTACATAGTCATCAAATACAGTTACCTGTAAATCGTAACCCTGCTCCTCCAAAATCGGCTTTACCTGCTCCAGAATTTCTGAATGGGGCGTTGCTGATGCTGCCACCTTGATCACCTTGTCATCCTTGCTGCTTCCGCCGCAGCCTGTCAGGGTACCTGCGATGAGTGCACCTGTTACTAAAATTGCCAAAAACTTTTTCATAATACTTTCCTCCTGTTAATTGGTTTATCTTTGTTCGATAGACAGAGTATAGCATTCCTTACGACTTTTGTACAATACAGAAAAAATGTTGCCAGCTATAGGCAAAGCCTATCGCCAGCAACATTCCCAATTCGTTTCCGTTCCTTAATCCAGTTCACTTATGCCTGTATAAAGCTGATAATAACGTCCCTTTTGCTTCAGCAAATCTTCATGATCGCCCCGCTCAATGATCACGCCGTTCTCAAGCACCATAATTGCATTGGCATTTCTGACTGTTGACAGTCTGTGCGCAATAACCAGCGTCGTGCGCTCTGCCATCAGACGATCCATTCCCTTCTCGATATGCTTCTCTGTTCTGGTATCCACAGAGCTGGTTGCTTCATCCAGGATCAGAATCGGTGCCTTGGAGATTGCTGCTCTTGCAATATTAATCAGCTGTCTCTGTCCCTGACTTAAGTTTGCTCCGTCACCCTCCAGCATGGTGTCATAGCCATGCTCCAGACGGATGATAAAGGAATGGGCGCTTGCCATCTTGGCAGCCTGCTCTACCTCCTCATCGGTTGCATCCAGTCTTCCGTAACGGATATTTTCACGGACCGTTCCCGTAAACAGGTGTGTGTCCTGAAGCACCATAGAAATATTTTTGCGAAGATCATCCCGTTTCAGTTCCTTGATGGGGATCTCATCGATCGTGACCAGTCCCTCGTCAATATCATAAAAACGATTAATCAGATTTGTAATTGTTGTCTTTCCTGCTCCGGTAGAGCCCACAAAAGCAATCTTCTGTCCCGGCTTCGCATACAGGGAAATCTTTTTCAAAATTGTTTTATCTGGATTGTATCCAAAGGTAACATCCTTAAGCGTAACAGCTCCCTTCACTTCCTTATAGTAATGATTCTCATCCTCCCGGCATACACCCTGACTGAATTTTTCTTCCCTTGTTATAGCATTTGACTTAGGAATTGCATAATAGCTCTTCCCGTTCTCCTCAACGATACTCACTGCGTTCTCGGCATCCTCTTTTTCCGGTAGTTCATCCATAACCGCAAATACCCGTTCTGCACCGGCTAGCGCGGAGAAGATGGTATTGACCTGCATTGCGACCTCATTAATGGGACGTGAAAACTGTCTGGAATAATTTACAAATACAGTCAGTCCTCCAATATCAAAACCACGGAGTACACAGAGGATTCCTCCGATACAGGCAGTTAAGGAATAGCTGACCTGACTTAGGTTTCCCATAACAGGTCCCATAATACCGCCAAAAAACTGTGCCTTAATCTGCTTGCCGCGAAGATCCTGGTTCAGATATTCAAACTCTTCCTTTGCCTCTTCCTCGTGACAGAATACCTTGACCACCTTCTGCCCCGTCACAGTCTCCTCAATGTATCCGTTCAGCGTACCGATTGCCGCCTGTTGTGCCTGGTAGTATTTTCTACTCTTGCTTCCCACCAGCTGTACCGCCTTCAGCATCACCGGTATCATGAAAACCGTGATGAGCGTAAGCCATACATTTGTATATACCATCAATGCAAAGGTACCAACGATGGTAATAGAGCCTGAGATCAGCTGAACTACCGTATTATTCAGCATTTCCCCTATTGCATCCACGTCATTGGTGAAGCGGCTCATCAGATCACCATGATTATTGGTATCATAGTATCTTACCGGAAGCTTCTGCATCTTTGAGAAAAGATCATTACGCAGCTTCTGGATTGCTCCCTGGGATACCGTTATCATGATTCTCTGCTGAAGATACTGCGCCAGCACTGCCATAAGATAAATACACAGCATCGCCAGAATTCCCTTCAGCAGCCCGGCTACACTTCTTCCTTCCGAGGTCAGTCCGTTGATGATAGGCCGTAGCATATAGGAGCCTGCCAGGTTGGCAATCGTGCCGCCAATCACACACAGGATCACAATTGCCAGCAATATTTTTTGACCGGCAATATAGGAAAACAGCCTGCGAACGGTTCTTTTCAGTTCCTTGGGCTTTCCTGTGCCCATAGCGCCTCTGCCTCCATGACGTCCCGGTCCTCCCGGCATCCTGGGTCCCTTTTTCTCCTGTGTGACAGGAATATCATTTTTGGAGGGATTCAGTTTACTTTCATATTTTTTCTGCAAATATTCCAGTTTTTCAGGTCTCATGATGCACTCACCTCCTTATCCATCTGTGAATAATAGATTTCCCGGTAAGCCTCACAATCTGCAAGAAGCTGCTCGTGACCGCCCATTCCCACAATTTCTCCGTCATCCAGTACAAGGATCTTGTCTGCTTCCATGACAGAAGTAATTCTCTGTGCGATGATAATCTTGGTTGTGTCCTTCAGCGTACCTGAAAAGCTTTCTCTGATTTTGGCTTCTGTAGCAGTATCCACTGCGCTTGTGGAGTCATCCAGAATCAGAATTTTGGGCTTTTTAAGCAATGCTCTTGCGATACACAATCTCTGCTTCTGACCACCGGACACATTCACACCGCCCTGTCCCAGCTCTGTCTCATAGCCATCTGTAAAGGAGTTTACAAAGTCATCTGCCTGAGCTGCCTTCGCTGCACGAACGATTTCCTCTTCCGATGCCTGTTCATCTCCCCACATCAGGTTTTCCATAATACTGCCGGAGAAAAGAACGTTCTTCTGAAGTACCATACCGACTCCCTCTCGCAAATGCTTGAGCGAATAATCCTTTACATTCACACCGTCTACAAGCACCTCCCCCTGATCCACATCATACAGTCTTGGGATCATCTGCACCAATGTTGTCTTTCCGCTGCCGGTAGAACCGATAATACCAAGCACCTGTCCGGTCTCAATGGTAAAGCTGATATGGGAAAGAACCGGTTCCTTATTCTCCTTGTAGTAGCGGAAGGTCACATCCTTAAATTCCACCCTGCCGCTGTCAACTGTTTTGTCCGGCAAAGGGCAGTCCTCATCTGTCAACGTCACCTTCGTGTCCAAAACCTCCATAATTCGATGAAGGGAAGCAATTGCTCTTGAGCTCTGCAAAAGTACCATTGCCAGCATCATCAAAGACATCAGGATCTGCACAATGTAGGAAGTGAAAGCAGTAAGATCGCCTACAGGCATCTGCCCTGCCAGAATCTGCTTACCTCCAAACCAGACAACCGCCAGCGTTGTTGCATTCATCAGAAACATCATCACCGGCATGGTAAAAATGATAGCATTAAATGCACTTAAGCTTGCTGTCTTTAAATTCTCATTCGACTTAGCAAAACGTTCCTCTTCGTACTCCCCTCTCACAAAGGATTTTACCACTCTCACATTGGTAAGCACCTCCTGAATATTGGAGTTCAGAATATCCAGCTTTTTCTGCATGGTATCGAACCTTGAAAAAGCCGTCTTAATAATCAGAACAATAATCAGAATTAAAATGGGGATTACCACCAAAATCACCAATGCCAGCCTGGCATTCATCATAAATGCCATAATGAGTGCTCCAATGAGCATTCCGGGAGCACGCAGCATCATGCGAAGTGCCATATTGATCAGATTCTGCACCTGCGTGATATCATTGGTCAGTCTGGTCACCAGGGATCCCGTACTGAACCGGTCCAGATTGGCAAATGAGAATTTCTGCACCTGATCAAACACATCACTTCTAAGATCAGAAGAAAAGCTGATCGCTGCTTTCGCTGCAAAATATGCACCTCCGACTCCACCTGCCATCATCAGAAGCGCTGTAATTACCATGACGATTCCCATACTGATAATATAGGGTACATCATGATTCGCTGCACCGATGTTGATAATATTTGCCATGAACTTCGGCAAAACCACTTCTCCGATCACCTCTACAATCATGAGGATCGGTCCGATGATAAATGCCGGCAGATATGGCTTTATATACTTCCAATATCTTTTCATAATCTTTCTCCTCGTCTCATACTTCGCTTTTTTTCACTACCTGATTGATCTTATCCTTATTTTGGAGGATTCTGTTCAGGAATTCCTCCATTTTGTAAATCTCCTCTTCCGAAAATCCATAAAGTGCCGCACTGTCCATTTCATTGAAAAAATCCTTGCTTTCCTCAATGGCTGCTTTTCCTTTCTCACTGATCACGACGTGGTTCATGCGGTTATCCTCCGCATCGCACTGCCGGCTGATGTACCCCGCTTTCTCCAGCTTTTTCAGGGAAACTGCTACTGCTGCTCCTGAAATCTCCAGTTTCTCTGCAAGCTCAGTCTGGGAGCAGTCCGGATAATCCCCGAGAAACATCAGCATCCTATGCTGGCTTCTGTACAATCCGGTGATTTTCACTCTACGGTCGATAGAACATTTCATCATATGATCCACAAGCCTTAACAGATGCATGATCTGATGTTTTTTATCCTTCTTCATTTTTCCTCCCTGCATTGTATTAATTACTTAATTTTTAACTAGTTAACTATTAGCAATTATATGTTCCGTTTTTCCCTGTGTCAACCTGCTTTTCATAATTTAACAAATGGGATATTTTTTTTAGAAAAAATTTAGAAACAATACCGGCGAATCAGAAATAACACCAACAGATGAACCGGATAAAACGCATAAAAGACATATTTCAGATTCAAGCCCCTTTTCCCGTTATAGAAGGAAAGCGGAATGCATGCAAAGCATGCCGGCCACTCCCAGCAAAAGGAACCGCAGCCAAGAAGTATCTGCAAAGGACGATTCCCTCTAAACAGATAAAAAAGCCCAATTGCAATGATACCATATGCTCCGTAATCACAGGAAATCTTTTCAGCAAGGAAACCTGCTGCCATCACCAATAATACCTGTAGACACCACTGGGTCTCCCGATCACGGCTTTGCTCTTCGATCTTTTCCATGCCCCACATGGTAAGGAATCCGATCAAAAGCGTAAAAAATACATTTTGATTTTTCCAGCTTACCGGATTTAAGGAAAACAACAGATCAAACGGGATCTCCGAAATCAGGGCAAATAAAAATAACCTGAATGCATAACGGCTTCTGCTTCTTGTCTTTTCAAAGCCTTCCACCAAAAGGAAACAGAAAATAGGGAAGGCGAGCCTTCCCAGTACTTTCCGCAAAATCTGATACCCAAGATATACCCATCCGATACTGCCGCTCTCTATCATACTGGCAATATATTCCGGTGAGCAGTTTTTAACGCTGGTAATACCATTCCTCACCAGTATCATTCCAAGCACAGTATATGCCGCATGATCGATCAGCATGGAAATCATTGCTATGATTTTGAGCGTGCTTCCGCTTAATCCCCTTTTATTCTGCATGCTTCGTTCCTTTGTCAATAATAGATAAGCTTTACCAGGATATCCTACAACAATATCTTTCTCTTTTCAACTGGTATGGTTATAAAGTTCTGATTTGGTACTTTTTGCAATGCCACTTCTGTCTATAATTAGATGAAAGAAACATATTTAGCAACATGCAACAAATGAGGAGGAACGATCATGAAAAAACAAACAACACAGAAAATTGCTCTTACCGGGCTTATGGCAGCCTTATCCTATGTAGTTTTCACCTTTTTGCAAATCAGGATCCAGCTTCCCGGCGGTGACGCAACTTCCATTCATCTCGGGAATGCCGTCTGCGTACTTGGCGCATTACTGCTCGGCGGTGTCTATGGTGGACTTGGCGGTGCAATCGGTATGACTATCGGTGACCTTCTGGATCCGCAATACATTGTATATGCACCCAAAACCTTTCTTTTAAAGTTCTGCATCGGACTGATCGCCGGACTGATTGCACACAAGCTTGGTAAAATCACCACAGAAAAGGACAATAAGAAGGTACTTCTCTGGTCTACACTTGCCGCTGTAGGCGGACTTTTGTTTAACGTTATTTTTGATCCACTGATCGGATATTACTATAAGCTGCTGATTCTGGGCAAGCCCGCTGCAGAATTGACCCTTGCATGGAATATCGGCGCTACGGCTATCAATGCGGCTACATCCACCATTGTTTCCGTAATTGTTTATATGGCGCTCCGTCCTGCCCTGAAAAAGGCCGGATTATTCTTTACCTTAAGCTAAGCACAGTGCATACACAAAAACGATTATCTCAGCAATTAAGGGCACGCATCCTTCTGTTCCATAGGATGCATGCCCTTTTTCATCCGCACAAAACTGATTTATGCAAAGCAGGCCCGGAAGGGATTCAACATAAATCCGGCCAGCCTAAAGCTGGCAATTCCAAGGGGAATCAAAATCAGGGTACAACACAACACCACGCCTACCACTGCAAAAATTAATGCACAGGGCAGACAGATGATCAATTTTAATACTGTCTTTAAAATACCTCCTACAAGGTTAAAGCAAAATCCAAGAATCGTAAACACTATTACCAGAACAAGCAATAATAAGATTGTCAACATAGACTATTCCTCCTCAAATTCTACCGTAATATTTCCCATATTACATGTGATATCAAAATTGCTGTCAGCTCCGTTATCAATGGTTCTTTCTCCTGCCAGTGCAGTCATTTTCAGATCCTTCATATCAATATTTCCGGCATCGCATTCAATATCATAATTGTGATCCTTCTCGCTGCCCATCAGTTCAAATTCCATATTTCCCATATTGCATTCTGCATTTAGATCTTTTCTGATCCATCCCTGATAGATGCATTCGCCCATGCTAACCGATATTTCAGCGTTCTCTACATCCATTCCGCCTACGTCCAGCCTTCCGGCACCGATTTCTGTGATGAACTCTTTTGCTGCAATATCCCGAAGCTTCAGCTCACCCGCACCAATCACCGCTTCCAGTTTCTCCGCCTTCAGATTTGAAAGCTCCATGACTCCTGCTCCGGCTTCCATCTCAACTGATTGGAAGGTCATTCCCTTTGGAATTTCCAGAATGATCTCATTGTCCGCCATCTTATTGCTGATTCCCTTATATCCCTTAAAACCTTCCACCGTCAGAGTATCATTTTTCACCTGATAATCGCAGTTTCCGAAGCCCTTTACGGAAAGATCCATATAGCCGTCGTCCGTCTCCTTTTCTCTGATGATAAAAGTGCCGGCACCAAGCGTCAAATTAAGATTCTTAATTGACTGTGTCTCAATAGAAGATACGGACTCGCCGGCACCAATCCGGTTTCCGTTCAGCATAAGCTCCGTGGGACTTTCCCCATTCCACAAAACGTGCCAGTGTCCGTTGCTGATATTAACGGCAAAGTCATCAGCCACTTCAATTGCCCTGGAAATCTCATTCCAACCATCAAAATTCTGCAAAGTAATGATTGCCTTCCTTCCCCCTGCCACCGCACAGATAAATACCAGAAGCATTCCGATTGCCAGCATAATCCCCGCTGTTATTGCACTCCATTTATAAAACTTCTTCATGCTTATGCCACCTCCTTTTTGCCAAACAGTTTGCCAAAGATATATGCAATTCCTTTACAGATTCCCGGAATACAGGTTCCTGCCAGGAATACCGTCAGCATCATAAACAGGATACCGAGTGCTCCACAGATCAGACCTGCCCCGATCAATCCGGTAGCAATCAACGGACTTGCAAAGATTACGCCGAATCCTGAAATAATCAGAAGAATTGCAGTTACATACAACACAATTGTTGCAACTCCGATTCCGAAAACAAGCGCAATGATGGCAACAATCACACTGGCAATTGCCGCAAGAGCAGAACCTGCAAATCCGATAATGACGGGGGAAAGGAAAATACATCCAATAACGATCAGCACAATCGCCCATGTAGGCATTTTGTCCTTCTGCTTTCCTTCTTTATCCTGTTTCTGCATCTTTCTGCTTTCTGCATTCTGCTCCGTACTGTACCCGCCGCCTGCATCCATCCTGCTACAGCTTCCTTGTGTACCGGCACTGCTTTCCTTTGTATCAGCCGATCTTTTTACAATCGCATTCTGATTTGCGGAAATACCACTATGAAATCCGTTTTCCGTAAATTCTCCCACACCGGCTGTTTCACCAAGGCCATCCCTCACGATCTTCGCTACCTGCCAAGGAGAACCAAGTGCTTTGATTACCTCCTGCTCATTCTCTTTTCCGGCGTCATTAAAATAATCATTATAATATTGAAGTGCTTCCTCTCTCTCACTGGGTGAAATATCAAGAAGAAGCTCTTCCAACTGCCTCATGAATTCCCATCTACTCATCTTTCATTCCTCCCTCAAATATGCGGTTAATCTTTGCCGCGTATTTTCTCCATTCACTTTCGTACAAATTAAGCTGTAGCCGTCCTTTTTCTGTCACCTTGTAATACCGCCTGTTCCTTCCGGCGCATTCCATATCATATACTTCCAGACACTCATCCTTCTGCAACCGCCTCAGCACCGGGTAAAGTGTGGATTCTGACAATTCGATCACGGTTCTGACATCCTGTGTGATCTTATATCCATATGCTCCCTCCGGTTCTCTTGATACCACCGCCAGAACGATAGCATCCAGAAGCGCTGCTCCTGTATTAAAGACCATTCCTCCTTCTCCTTTCTGACTGTATCTTCCTCCAAACTACATTCTTATATTTATAATATTATATGTCGTATAGTATTGTTGGTAACGTACATACTATACGTCATATAATATTATTTGTCAATAGGTATATATAAAAAAACTGATGCATCTCTTATAACGATTTGCATCAGCTTCTTTCCTCATTTAAATAGTTGTTTTCTACTATTTTCTCCGGATCATATCACCGGTAATTTCCGCAATGCTGTGTGCACCACACATTGCCATGGTATCCTCCAATTCTCCATATAACTTGTCTATGTATAGCTTTACACCCTCTTCGCCACCGCCATAAACTGCGGTCACAAACGGTCTTGCAATAATCACACCGTCAGCACCCATTGCCAATGCCTTGAAAACATCAACACCACTCCTGATGCCGCCATCAACCAGTATGGTCATACCGGAACCCTTCAGTGCCTCCACAATCTCAGGAAGTACTTCAGCGGTAGAAGGACATTGATCCAGAACTCTTCCTCCATGATTGGAGACTACAATTGCTGCTGCGCCTGCCTCTTTGGCTTTCCTGGCCCCTTTTACGGTAATTACGCCCTTTACGATAAAGGGAATCTCTACGCCTGCAATGATCTCCTTTAACTCCTCAACTGTCTTACTTCCGGCCGGAGCCTCACAATTCTTTAAGAAAGGAAGCCCTGCTGCATCAATATCCATTGCTACGGCAAATGCCCCTGACTGCTTGACAAGCTCCATCTTCCCTGCCACCACTTCCCTGCTCCATGGTTTGATTGTTGGCACCCCTGCCCCCTTCATCTCACCGATTGCCTTAGCTGCTGAAATTACCACCTGGTCATTCGTGCCGTCACCGGTGAAAGCAGCAATCCCATTATCAGCACAAGCCTTTAGTAGCGTCCGGTTATAACTTAAGTCATCATATTTTTCCCCATAATGCAAATTTACAGCACCTACCGGTCCGGCAAATACCGGCATTCGAAACGTCCTTCCAAAAAGCTTTACAGAAGTGTCTACTTTCTCATTGCTGCATATCGTATCCATGTTTACACGGATTTCCTGCCACTTCTCAAAATTTCTGATCGCACTGTCTCCGCTTCCCTTTGCCCCCGGTCCTGGTATTTGATTACTACAGGCTCTGCCATTACATACAGGACAAGCTTTACAGTATTTGCCGATTACATCTCTTGCTTCTTTGATTACTTCCTGGTAGTTTGTCATTTCTTTTCCTCTCATTCGTTTATTATTGTCTAATAAAGAGTAAATAACATAATCCCTACTCCGTCTTCCAGAAGAATGCACTGTAAGGGGGCAACTCACTTCCACCGCCAAAGTCATGTTTCTCTCCGGTAATAAGATCAACTGCCGTACCGCAGCCGGCATCAAAATGCGCTATGTAAGGCTGATCCTCCGCATTGATAGCTACCAACACTCTTTCCCCGTCTGTTTTTCTCTCAAAAATACACTGTTTATTGGTGAGGACTACAGAACGGAAATCACCATAATTTAATGCCTTTGAATTTTTCTTTGCCTCTGCCAGTTTACTGATCCATTCAGAGAGCTCATTGAACACCGGTGCGTCAAAGCAAGCGCGCAGCGCCGGATCGCCTTCACTCTTATTCGCTTTTGCTCCCCATTCACTTCCATAATATACACAGGGAATTCCCGGCATGCCAAAGCAAAGTGCATAGATAAGCGGCAAATGCTTTTCATTGGTTAATATGCTTGCAACTCTGGTCACATCGTGATTATCCACAAAGGACAGCATGTGCTTTCCCCGATAGAGTGTCCAGTTCTCCGGTCCGAACTGGCGAAGCAGAGAATGATTGATCTCAAACATATTCATGCTGTTAAAGCTGGAATACAACCCCTTATAGCATTCATAATTGGTTGCGGAATGCAGCATACCATCATTCACCAACCGATTATAGTCTCCATGAAGCATTTCTCCCAATAGGAAAAAGTCATTTTTCAATCCTTCCGTGTAGCTTCTTAATCTTCTGACGAAATTTTCATCCAGGCAGTACGCCACATCAAGTCTGAGCCCATCTATATCAAATTCCTCCACCCAGTACTTCACCGCATCCAGAATATGCTCTACGACCTCATTGTTTTGAAGATTCAGCTTGACAAGATCATAATTTCCTTCCCAGCCCTCATACCAGAGTCCGTCATTATAGTTAGAATTGCCGCCAAGATTGATGCGAAACCAGTTAAGAAAAGGGGAGTTCTCTCTGTTCTTAATTACATCCTGGAACTGATAAAAACCTCTTCCGACATGGTTGAATACACCGTCTAATACCACCCGGATTCCGTTTTCATGGAGCTTTTTGCATACCTCCTTAAAATCCTCATTGGTTCCCAGACGGACATCAATCTTTTTATAATCTCTCGTATTATATCCATGTGTATCGGATTCAAACACCGGTGAAAAATAAATTGCATTGATCCCCAGCTTTTTCATATGAGGAATCCATTCCTCAACCTTCCGGATCCTGCTTGTCAGCACTCCGTCATTTTCAAAAGGTGCCCCGCAAAAACCCAGGGGATAGATCTGATAAAAAACACTCTCATAAGCCCACATCTTCCTGCCTCCTGTTATTTTAGCCTTAGTACTCCTTTACTTATTAAATACAATTCGCCAAATACGCTTATAACAGTTTACCATATTTTCGGCCTTCTGTATATGTTTTTCACTGATGGACATGCCGGTTTCACCTCAAAAACGGAATTGGTCAATTTTACCCTTCCCACTATTGACCAGATAAGTATTTTTTCATTTTTGAATTTTTCAACTTGCATTTTTTCTCCAAAAAACAACTATCATTTTTTTAATGTAAATAGCAAAAATCTAAAGAAATCCCCAATTTCCACATAGTTATCCACAATGACGTTTATGTCATATTTTATGACTTTACCACTTTTTTCTACAAGAAACGACGTCACTTATCAAAAAAACTTTCATTTTGCATTTTCTCTCCCACTTTTTATTCATTTTTTCTGTTTTTTGTGACATCATACTACTTTTTTCACACGAAACGGATAATGAGAAGTTATCCACATAGCTATAGCCACTCATCCCAGAAGCGTTCCACTCTGCGCTCAATTTGTTCCAGGGATACCCTCTCATATTCTTCCCATTCTCTGGGAAACATCCTAAGATAGGGTAATGTTAAGAATCGTTCGTCAAGAAGAATTACAACTCCCACATCCTCCACGGTTCTGATCACTCTTCCTGCCGCCTGCAAAACCTTGTTCATGCCGGGATACCGATAGGCATAGTCAAACCCGTTATCCCCCTGCGCATCAAAATACTGCTTCAGAATTTCGCGCTCAGTACATACCTGCGGGAGACCGGTTCCTACAATGACAGCTCCGATCAGACTATCATTCTTAAGGTCAATTCCTTCACTGAATATTCCTCCCATCACGCAGAAGCCCAGCAGGGATTTCTCCTCCTCAACTTCAATATCCATATGGATGACATCCAGAAGCTCCTCCATTTCAGGCCTCACCGCTCCGGCTTTTGCGCCTCCCGCTACTTCCGCTCCGTGAAAGCGCATCAGAAAAGCTTCCCTGCTCTCTTCATCCATATATTCCTCCTGAATCAGACATTCAACCGTTTCAGGCTGCAGGAAATAATTGCAGTATATATCATATACATTCTTTAGGAATGCATGAGAAGGAAAGAAAATCATATAATTTCCTTCCCGCCTGCTGACCACCTTATGAATATAAGCGGCAATATTGTAATATTCCATATCTGAGCGTCTGGTAAACTTACTGGTCACATCGTCCGCTATAAACAATCCTTTCTTTCGAGGATCAAAAACAGATCTGGCATATACCTCATAATCTCCCTCATCTGCCCCCAGAAGCCGCTTATAATACTGAATGGGAAGCAGTGTAGCCGAAAACAGGATAGTGCTTCTTCCCCGCATCATACACTCCCGCAAATTTTTAGAAGGGTTCACACAAAACAGCTTGATGAAGAATCCTCCCTCCGGCTCTAACTGTGTATAAATTACATAGTTTGCATCCAGCTTGTCACTGATCAGTAGAAAATGAGATATCTCAAAATAAAACTCCAGTATTTCCTTTCTTACCGGGCTTTCCTCATGCTCCTCCAGATAGGTCTCCATGATACCGGACAGCCGTACCACCGCCCTAATAAACGGCGATACCTCCTCCTCATCCAGGTATTCGAAATCCTCACAGGCTCTTTTCAGCTCCAAAAGCTCTTTATTACACCTTTCAAGCTGATGAACCATTTTGCTGTCATATTCCTTCACACTCTTTTTGAGCGCCAGGAAATCTTCTTTGTATAGAACCGCACTGTACATTTCCCGACCGCGGTCTACCAGATTGTGTGCCTCATCAATCAGAAAAATGTAGTCCTCCCGGACACCTTCTGTAAAGAAACGCTTCAGGTAAACATGCGGATCAAACAGATAGTTGTAATCACAGATCACTGCATCCGCAAACAGACTCATATCCAGACACATTTCAAAGGGACATACCTGATGCTCTTTCGCATAAGTCTCTATTGTCTCACGATTGAAATTATCCGAATGAGTCAACAAATCATAGATTGCATCGTTAATGCGATCATAGTGTCCCTTCGCGTAAGGGCAGTATTCAGGGTTGCATTCGGTTTCATCCATAAAACAGATTTTGTCCTTAGCAGTCAATATAACAGATTTTAATTTCAAGCCTTTCTGACGCATCAGTTCTATTGCATCATCCGCCACCGTTCTGGTGATTGTCTTTGCTGTCAGGTAAAAAATCTTCTGTCCTCTCCCCTCACCCATGGACATTACTGCCGGAAAAAGCGTAGAGATCGTCTTGCCGACTCCTGTCGGTGCCTCTATGAACAGCTTTTTCTTATGATAAATCGTCTGATATACATAAGTGACAAGCTCCTTCTGTCCTTCCCTATAGGGAAAGGGAAATGACAGTCCTTTAATGGATTTCTGTCTGGCGCTCTGCCATTCAAACTGGAAATCCGCCCACTTCCGATACTGTGTCATCACACCCTGAAACCACTCAGTCAATTCCTCCATGTCATATTCAAAATGAAAATACTTAATTTCCTCTGTATCAATGTTACAGTAGGTCATCCGCACCCGGACATGACGCAGTTCGTTCTGCATGCCATAAATGTAGGCATAACACTTCGCCTGCGCCAGATGTACCGGAGCTGCTTCCTTCAACTTATGCAACTCCCTGTAGGTTCCCTTTATTTCATCGATTGTAACGGTCACGCAGTCACGGTACGATGCCGGTACTGTATCATCGCTAAGCTCCGGTACCTGTGCGAAATCACCTGAAGGCTGAATAATAATGCCGTCAGCACGCCCTTCTACCCTGATATCATATTTTTCGGTATGATAAATATAGCGCAGCACAACCTCCGCATGATACTCACTGCCCATACGCCGCTGTATCATCCGGTGAACCCTGCCGCCCTCCTGCATGGCATTATCGGGCGTAGCTGCTCTTCTATTGTCAATATTACCGGAGCGCAGAATAAATTCCACCAAACTCCTTACCGAAATTTGAATTTCCATAGACTCTTTCTTCTCTTTAGATTTTCTCAAGCAGACCGCCAAAAACCTCAGTCAGCAGTGATTCAATTTCCTCCGCCGAAAAATGGCAAACGTTAGTTGCACAAAGGCTGGCAATCCCATGTGTATAAATCCATAAATGCCTGTATAAGCGCTTCGCCTTTTCCCTTTCCAGCTGATATTCATCCTCAACTGATTGAAGGATTCTTTCATAATTATCATCAAGCAGCATCAAAGTGTGCTCTACATCATTTTCCGGCTCCTGCTCATTCATAAACAAGAGCTGAAACAGCTTCGGTTCTCTTATTGCAAATTGAATGTACGCAATGCCGACGCCTTTAAATGCTGCTTTCTGTCCAAGACCTTTTTCTACATATTGCCTATAAATTGCTTTTGCCGCTGTCTTGATCTGTTCATGTACCTCTTCCATATTTTCAAAGACAGTAAAGATCGGCCTGGCTGAGCTTCCCAATCTTTCTCCCAGTTCCCTTGCCGTGACAGCAGCAATCCCATTCTCTCTCACGATTTGAAGTGCTGAAGTAATAATTTCTTCTCTTGTAAACTTAGCTTTCGGCGGCATTTCGTTCTCCTTTTGCAACATCCGTTTTAAATCATTTGATTCATTCTATTGTTTTCTGTAGCTTCTGTCAAGCTATGCCCCGCTGTAACGCCGTTCTTCGGTGTTTGCAAACCGTCCTTCTGACTAAAAATGCCGCTTAATCAACAACATGATCAAACGGCATCTCTTATCTCTTCGTATTCCTATTTTTGGCTTAGCAAGCCACTGCAAAATGATTCATAAACTTCTCAAACTCACTGTTATAGCCATTGTAAGTCACTGTTAATGTCTGGCTCAAATCAAGTCCCAGCACTCCCACAATAGACTTGGCGTCAACAGTAAATCTGTTGTATGAGATATCAATATCAAAATCGCATTTGCAGGCTGCTTCCACAAAATCCTTTACCTCATCCAGTCTGATTTTAATTCTACGCTGCACCATCCTTATCACCTTTCCTTCGCAAAAAAATGCAGATAGTAAAAACGTTTTCTTGTATCATTTTCAAAGATTACCACCATATTTGGTATTTGTAAAGTATTTTTTGCAGAACAATTTCCATTATTTACCTTATTTCATTATATATTTTCATATTCAACGAAACTCCGTCATATACTTACGATACCGTAGGGGAAGCATATTTCTCTGCAGACCAAGATTCCCACGTTCCTTTATTGCTATTGTATGAAAGAAATGTGTGAACAGTTCACTGTACTTTTTCTCCTCTGCTGAGAGAACATGGTCAGGATGTTCCATCCCCTCCTCTCCATATACCAGGTACCAATCCTTTCCCGAAGGATGCATGGCATAGATATTTCTTATTTCATCATAAATAACAAAATTTTCTAACGGAAGCCTGTCCGCAAAATGCGGAACGATAAAGGTAATCAGATTATTTTTCGGTCCGATGGGTGCATACAAAATGCCATTTTCCAATTCATAAAAGCGCAGAAATTCCACGTGAAAATGTGCCTCATTAGCAGTAAATCTCGCCAGTTCAAATACTCTGTGTATATAGGGATTCGCCAGATTTCCCATAACCGCCTTTCGATTCTTCATCTGAAATCCTGCAACAATTGTTTTGTAAATTGCCTCGCCCTTATCCGGCTCTCCGGAAGCCAGCGCCCGGCAGATAGATAAATAAGTCTCCTGTCCGAATTCCCTCACGATGGTTCTTGCCACCTTTGCCGCCTTAGTTTCATCAGGTGTGCAGTTCAAATACTCAGCAAAAAGCCGGTAATTCTCATCCTCTCCTACACAGATATGTATCTGCTCATGAGGTTTCTTTAATAAATAGGCATCATAAACCCCGGTAAATATTCCTTCCAGGGAATCCTCGCATACCAGATAATACTCGTTTACACCCATAATCAGCATCCGCCTTCCTTCATCCGCCCACAGCCTGCTTCCACATAAGCTCCTGACTGTCGTCAAAAAGGGACAACTGTCGATAGGTCATCCCATCCCTGTCAAATGGTAGCTTCTCCTTGTTCGAAATGAGATTTCGAGTAATATAATCCTCTTCAAGCTTAGTCGGATACATCATTCTTCCGTTGCAGGTAATAAAGTAAAGCGCCCGCTTTAAGGTTACACCGATTTTCTTCAGATCCTCAAAACTAAGATTACCGCTCTTCCTTGCTCTTACAATTCTCTGCGCACTCTTAACCCCGATTCCGGGAACACGGAGGATTGTCTGATAATCCGCACGATTGATTTCCACAGGAAATTGCTCTAAATGTCGCAGTGCCCAGTCTGCCTTGGGATCAAGCAGCACATTAAAATTGGGTTTGTCCTCACTTAAAAGCTCCTTCGCCTCAAAGCCATAGAATCTAAGCAGCCAATCTGCCTGATAGAGCCTGTGTTCCCGAAGCAGAGGCGGGCCACCCGGTAATGCCGGAAGTTCTTTGTCTTCATTGACACTGACAAAAGCAGAATAATAAACTCTCTTTAAATCAAATTTCTTATACAAATTCTCAGCCACCATCATAATCTGGTAATCGTTTTCCGGTGTTGCTCCAACAATCATCTGCGTGGACTGCCCGGCGGGAACAAAGGAAGAAGCGTGTCGATAGACCATGAGTTCATTCTTATTCTGCGTGATTCCCTGCTGAATCATGCGCATGGGTGCCAAAATGTTCTTCCGATGCTTGTTCGGTGCAAGGCGCTGTAATCCTTCTGCCGTAGGCAGCTCCAGGTTCACACTCATACGGTCTGCCAGCAGTCCCAGTCTCCTAATGATTTCCGGATCTGCCCCCGGAATTGCTTTCACATGAATATATCCCTGGAAACGGTACAAAGTCCGGAGCTTGTATATCGCCTCATAAATTAATTCCATGGTATAGGTTGGACTGTACAGGATTCCCGAGCTCAGGAACAAGCCTTCTATATAATTGCGGCGGTAAAACTGAATAGTCAGTTCACAGATCTCGTCCGGCGTGAAGGATGCTCTCGGCACATCATTGGACTTCCGGTTGATACAATATTTGCAATCATAGATGCATTCATTGGTAAAAAGAATCTTTAAAAGGGAAATACATCGCCCGTCTGAACTGAAGCTGTGACAGATTCCTCCTGCGACCGTATTCCCAATCCCGGTTCCGTCCCCTTTACGCCCTACTCCACTTGAGGAGCAGGAAACATCATACTTAGCCGCATCCGTCAGGATTTCCAGCTTCTGCATAACCGTCATGGGTTCTCTTTTCCGTAAAATGAGATTACTTTCCATCTGCCCTTCCCTTCCTAAATTCCTTTATTACCTCAAGCCGCTGCTTCACCGCTGCTTCATCCCCTTGCCCGGTAGGTGAATAGTAGCATTTCCCCTTAAGAGATTCCGGCAGACACTCCATATCCGTCAGCTTTTCCTCCGTATCATGAGCGTACTGATAACCTTCTCCGTAATGAAGCTCCTGCATCAACTCCGTAACTCCGTTTCTGATCTGCAGGGGAACCGGTTCACTCAGCATGGTCTTCGCATCCTGCCTTGCCCTGCCATACCCAACATAGAGTGCATTAGATTTGGGAGCCATGGAAAGGTAAACCACCGCGTGAGTCAAATTCACATCACATTCAGGCATTCCATTAAAGTGACAGGCCTGATAAGCCGCCACTGCCACCTGCAGAGCTCCGGAATCTGCCATTCCTACATCTTCACTGGCAAATCGCACCAGCCTTCTTGCCACATAAAGCGGATCCTCGCCGGCCTCCAGCATCCTTGCCAGCCAATAAACTGCAGCATCCGGATCGCTGTTCCGCATAGATTTATGAAGAGCGGAAATCAGGTTGTAATGCTCTTCCCCGTTTCTGTCATAAAGGAGCATTTTCTGCCCCGTACACTGTTCCAGTGTTTCCTCCGTAACAGTGATGGAACCATCCGGCTCAATTCTCCCGTTGAGGACCGCCATATCCAGCGTATTCAGTGCAGTTCTGGCATCCCCATTGGCAAATGCAGAGATTGCCTGTAGCAGTCTTTCTTCTATATTAATGGTACTATTTCCCAAACCCTTTTTACTAATAAGGGCATGGTGCAGAAGCTCCAAAATGTCCTCTCGGGTCAAAGCCTGCAGCACAAACACCTTACACCTTGACAAAAGTGCGGAATTGATCTCAAAGGAGGGATTCTCAGTGGTCGCCCCGATCAGGATAATACTACCCTTCTCCACATAGGGAAGAAAGGCATCCTGTTGTGCCTTGTTAAAGCGGTGGATTTCATCTACAAAGACAATCGTCTTCAAGCCCAACATGCGGTCACTCTCCGCCTGTTTCATCACATCCTTGATTTCCTTAATGCCGCATGTTACGGCGCTGAAATCTATAAATGACGAATGTGTCATATTTGCTATGATCCGTGCAAGCGTGGTCTTGCCAACTCCCGGCGGCCCCCAAAAAATCATAGAACTGACAATATCCCTGTCAAGCATATTCTTCAGTACCTTGCCTTCTCCCAGAAGGTGTCTTTGACCGATATAGTCATCTAATGTATCCGGACGCAGGCGACTTGCAAGCGGTGCAATTCTGTCTGCTTCCTGCGAAAAAAGTGATAATTGTTCCATATCATATTCCTTTATCATTATCTGATGTTTTTAGAACATTTGTTTGCCATTATCATAGCACATGAACTGCGTTTGTACAACAGTTTTCAGAACATTTGTTCTTCTTTTCAAATAATAAATCCTTTTTCAGAATTGTGTACCTGATGAATGGGATTCCATAATGTGCATTGAAATAGACATGAAATAAATATATATTATAAATAGTGGATATACGAATCGGGATTTATAAGAAATAAGGAGAAATATGAAGGCATTATTGGTTATAGATATTCAAAAGTCATATATTTCAAAGTATGAAACCGATATAGTACAGAAAATCAATGAGCGAATATTCGATGCTCAAAAGCAACAGTATGATATTGTGTATATAAAGAATACGAAGAAGCTTCGCAGCGGAACAGTCACAGATGAGTTTGCGGATGAACTCTTTCTTGCATCAGATAATGTGTTTTGTAAAGATCAGGCAGATGCCCTTTCATCTGAAGAATTGATTTCATATCTTAAATCAAAGAGTATTTCAGACATAGAAATGGTAGGTGTAGATGGAAATTTGTGTATCAAAGCAAGCGCAAAAGGTGCAGTGAAGCGTGGTTTCTTTGTTTCTATTCTATTGAGTTGTGTAGGTGTATCTAATTTGCCACGATTTGAAAAAACAAAAGAAAACCTTGAAAAATTAGGGGTAATACTAAGATAGACAATTAGACAACTTCCGGTTTGTCGAAGAGACAAACCCCAATTAAGCGAATTCTTCTGCATGTGATGACAGAAAATATTCATATATAGCTACGGTTTCGATGCAGGCAGGGCACAGTAGAGGAAAAATGATGAAAAAGCCACGCACCAAAGCGCGGGGCGGGGCGCTGGAGAAGATATGCGATGAAAAAGCCACTGCCCCGAAAGCGGGGTGGGGCGCTGGAGAAAGAAAGTGTCCAAAAAGCCACGCCCCGAAGTGCGAGGCAGGGCGTAGGAGCGGAAAAGCGATGAAAAAGCCCCGACCCGAAATGCGGGGCGGGGCGCGGAAGCAGGAAAAGGCGATAAAAGCCACGCCTCAAAGCGCGGGGCGGGGCGTGGCACAGAAAGTGTGTAAAGTGTATAAATTGCTTACAGGTTGGTATATCCCATCAGGCTCTCATCCACAGCTCTTGCTGCCTCACGGCCTTCCCGGATTGCCCATACCACCAGGGACTGTCCTCTGTGCATATCCCCCGCTGTGAAGACATTCTTCACGGAAGTTTCATAAGCATCGGGCGCTGTCTGTACATTGGTCCTCTGGTTCGTTTCCACCTTAAAAGCATCTGTCACATACTTCTGACTTCCAAGGAAGCCTGCTGCGATCAGAACGATTTCTGCGGGAAGTGTCTGCTCAGAGCCCGGAATTTCCTTCATATTCATTCTTCCACTCTCAGGATCCTTCTCCCAGGAAAGCTTCACAATCTTCACTGCCTTGAGGTTCCCGTTTTTATCCTTAACAAACTCCTTTACCGTGGACTCATAGATTCTGGGATCATGCCCAAATACTGCAATTGCCTCCTCCTGACCGTAATCTGTCTTACAGATCTTGGGCCATTCCGGCCAGGCATTGTTTTCTGCCCTCTTATCGGGTGCTTTGGGCATCATCTCTATCTGCGTTACCGACTTACAGCCATGGCGGATACTGGTTCCCACACAGTCGTTACCAGTATCACCACCGCCGATGATCACCACGTTTTTATCCTTTGTATTGACAAACTGTCCGTCCTCAAATCCGGAATCCAAGAGACTTTTTGTATTTGCCTTCAGGAAATCAACCGCAAAGTAAATTCCCTTTGCATCCCTTCCCGGTGCATCAATATCCCTGGGATTGGATGCACCGCAGGCAAGCACTACTCTGTCGTATTCCTTAAGAAGCTTCTCCGCTTTGATATCCTTCCCCACATCCACGCCGGTGATAAAGGTAACTCCTTCTTCCTCCATCACCCTTACCTTGCGATCCACAATATGCTTCTCCAGCTTCATATTGGGGATTCCATACATGAGCAACCCGCCAATCCTGTCCGAGCGCTCATACACCGTCACGCTGTGTCCGCGCTTATTGAGCTGATCAGCCACTGCAAGACCGGAAGGACCGCTTCCGACCACAGCTACCTTCTTCCCGGTTCTTACCTTGGGCGGCTTGGGCGCTGCATAGCCCTGCTCATAAGCATTTTCTATGATAGCGTACTCGTTTTCCTTGGTGGATACCGGTTCGCCAATCAAACCGCAAGTGCAGGCTGCTTCACAGAGAGCCGGACACACTCTCGAAGTGAACTCCGGAAAGCTGTTCGTCTTTTTCAATCTATAGTATGCCTGCTCCCAGTTTCCCATATAAACCAGGTCATTCCACTCCGGCACCAGATTATGCAACGGGCATCCACTGGTCATTCCACAGATCGTCATACCTGACTGGCAGAAGGGGACGCCGCACTCCATACATCTGGCTCCCTGAAGCTGTTGGCGCTCTTTGGAAAGATGTTCGTGGAATTCATTAAAGTTCTTAATTCTCTCCTTAGGCTTTACATCCTTTGATACTTCTCTTTGATATTCCATAAATCCTGTTGGTTTTCCCATCGTTTCCACCTCCCTCTATTTCGCTTCCTTAATTGCATAAAACGCTTCAATCTGTGCCTGTTCTGCACTCAATCCCTTTTCCTCCATCTGTACGATGGTAGCAAGCATCTTCTCATAATCATGGGGAATGATCTTCTTAAACTTAGGCAGATAATCCTTAAAGTTGTCCAAAATTAATTTGCCCTTTTCTGAATTCGTCAAGGCTACATGCTCCTTGATCATTTCCTTCAGTTCAATGACATCATATTTATTGGTCAACTCGTATGAAGATACCATTTCCTTGTTCAGTCTGATGTAAAGGTCGTTATCCTCATCCAGTACATAGGCAATACCGCCGCTCATACCTGCCGCAAAGTTTTTGCCGGTTCTGCCAAGTACTACCACACGTCCGCCGGTCATATATTCACAGCCATGATCGCCTACTCCCTCAACAACCGCAATTGCGCCGGAATTCCGGACACAGAAGCGTTCTCCTGCCACACCGTTGATAAAGGCTTTTCCACTGGTGGCTCCATACAATGCCACGTTGCCGATGATGATATTATCCTCTGCCTTGAAGCGACTTCCTTTGGGCGGGTACACAATCAGCTTACCGCCTGATAAGCCTTTTCCGAAGTAGTCATTGCTCTCTCCCACAAGCTCCAGAGTAAGCCCCTTAGGAACGAATGCACCGAAGCTCTGACCGCCTGCTCCATTACAGAGAACCCTGTAGGTGTCCTCGTCCAGATTATCGCCCATCTGCCTTGTGATCTCAGATCCCAAAATGGTTCCAAACGCTCTGTCCGTATTCTTGACATCAACCTCAATGCTTCTTTTTGTTCCTGTCTGCATTGCCTTGGAAAGCTGCTTTAAAAGTACCTTTTCATCTACGGTATTTTCCAGCTTAAAGTCATATACCTGCTTCGGATCAAAGGTAACCTTTTCCTTACCTCCTGCATAGGGATTCTTCAGAATCAGGCTTAAGTCGATCTGCTTCTGGCTTTCTGTCAGATTTTCCTTAATTTTTAGCAGCTCTGTGTGACCTACCAGCTCATCTACGGTACGCACACCAAGCTTTGCCATGTATTCCCGTAATTCCTGAGCAATGAAGCGCATGAAATTCATCACATATTCCGGTTTTCCTTTAAAGTTCTTGCGAAGCTCCGGATTCTGGGTGGCTACCCCTACCGGGCAGGTATCCAGATTGCAGACTCTCATCATGACACAGCCCATGGTTACAAGGGGTGCTGTCGCAAAGCCGAATTCCTCTGCACCGAGCAAAGCTGCAATGGCTACATCACGGCCGCTCATCAGCTTACCGTCTGTCTCGATTCTTACCTTATTTCTCAACCCGTTCATGATTAAGGTCTGATGTGTCTCTGCAAGTCCAAGCTCCCATGGAAGGCCGGCGTTGTGAATGGAATTTCTGGGTGCTGCACCGGTACCGCCGTCATAGCCGGATACCAGGATCACCTGTGCTCCTGCCTTGGCAACACCGGCTGCCACGGTTCCCACACCTGCCTCGGACACCAGCTTCACGCTGATCCGGGCTTTCTTATTTGCATTTTTTAAATCATAAATCAGCTCTGCCAGATCCTCGATGGAATAAATATCATGATGAGGCGGGGGCGAAATCAACCCGACACCGGGCGTTGAATGTCTGGTCTTGGCAATCCATGGATAAACCTTACCTCCCGGAAGGTGTCCTCCTTCTCCGGGCTTAGCTCCCTGTGCCATCTTAATCTGTATTTCATCTGCACTTACCAGATATCTGCTTGTCACACCAAACCGTCCTGAAGCAACCTGCTTGATAGCGGAGCATCTGTTAACACCGTCAGGGCCAACCGTCAATCTTTCCAGATCCTCGCCACCCTCACCGGAATTGGAACGTCCGTGGAGACGGTTCATGGCAATTGCCAGTGTTTCATGAGCTTCCTTGGAAATCGAGCCATAGGACATGGCACCTGTTTTAAATCTGGTAACGATGGAATCCACGCTTTCCACCTCTTCGATGGGAACTCCCTTCTTCGGATAGTTAAAGTCCATTAAGCCACGCAGATTCTTCACGGAATTTTCATCATTGACCAGTGCCGTATACTGCTTAAACATCTCATAGTCGCCGCGTCTTGTGGATTCCTGAAGCATATGAATGGTAGCCGGATTATAAAGATGTTCGTCCGCACCACTTCTCATTTTGTGGTGACCTAAGCTGTTCAGCGTCAGATCATTTTCAAGTCCCAGGGGATCGAATGCCTGTGAATGCAGGGCATCCACCTGTTTTTCAATATCCTGAATGGTAATTCCACCCACACGGCATACCGTATGCGGGAAATATTTGTTGATCACATCCTTATCTATACCGATTGCTTCAAAAATCTGTGAACCTTCATAGGACTGGATCGTGCTGATTCCCATCTTGGACGCGATCTTGACAATACCGTGCAAAATGGCATTATTGTAGTCCTCCACTGCTGCATAATAATCCTTGTCAAGCATATGATTGTCAATCAGCTCTTTGATGGATTCCTGCGCAAGATAAGGATTGATCGCACACGCACCATAGCCAAGCAGGGTTGCAAAATGATGCACCTCTCTGGGTTCTCCGGATTCCAGGATCAAGGCAACGGAGGTCTTTTTCTTGGTTACAACCAAATGTCTGTTCAGCGCAGATACTGCCAGCAAGGACGGGATCGCCACATGATTTTCATCCACACCCCTGTCGGAGAGGATCATAATATTCACGCCATCTCGGTAGGCACGGTCAACCTCAACGAACAGTCTGTCAATTGCACGCTCCAGACTTGTATTTTTATAGTAGGTAATGGGAATCACTTCTACCTTAAAGCCATCTGCCTTCATGCTCTTGATCTTCATCAGATCCGTGTTGGTGAGAATCGGATTGTGAACCGAAAGCACGTTACAGTTCTTCGGAATTTCCTCCAGAATATTGCCGTCCGTGCCGATATAAACCGTTGTGGAGGTAACAACCTCCTCGCGAATGGCATCAATCGGCGGATTGGTAACCTGTGCAAAAAGCTGTTTAAAATAGTGGAATAACGGATGATGGGTCTTGCTCAAAACCGGCAGAGGTGTATCCACACCCATTGCCGCAATCGCTTCCCCTCCGTTCTTCGCCATGGGAAGAATACTTGTCTTCAGTTCCTCATAGGAATAACCAAATGCCTTCTGCATCCTCTGTCTTTCCTCAGTTGTGAATTCAGGCACTCTCTCATTGGGAATCTTCAGTTCCTTCAAATGAACCAGATTGCTGTCCAGCCATTCCCCGTAAGGCTGTCTGGAGGCATAGGTCTCCTTCAACTCGTCATCATCAATAACCTTTCCCCTTACCGTGTCAACCAACAGCATCTTGCCCGGACGTAAACGTTCCTTCACCAAAATTTTGGTCGGATCAATATCCAGAACGCCAACCTCTGAGGACAGGATCAACTGATCATCATCGGTAATCATGTAGCGGGAAGGACGAAGACCGTTGCGGTCAAGCACTGCTCCCATCACATCCCCGTCACAGAATAGAATGGAAGCCGGTCCGTCCCAGGGCTCCATCATGGTTGCGTAATACTGGTAAAAATCCTTTTTATGCTGAGACATGGTCTTATTGTTTGCCCATGGCTCCGGTATGGTAATCATCACCGCAAGCGGAAGCTCCATTCCACTCATAACCAGGAACTCCAGTGTGTTATCCAGCATAGCTGAGTCAGAGCCGGCAGTATTTACTACGGGAAGAACCTTATGAAGCAGTCCATGAAGATGCTCGGACTCCATATTTTCCTCACGGGCAAGCATCTTATCCGCATTGCCGCGAATGGTATTGATCTCACCGTTGTGTACAATAAAACGGTTGGGATGCGCTCTCTCCCAGCTGGGATTGGTATTGGTTGAGAAACGGGAATGAACCATGGCGATCGCTGATTCATAATCCGAATCCTGCAGGTCTGCAAAGAAGGTACGCAGCTGCTTTACAAGAAACATTCCTTTATATACAATTGTCCTGCTGGATAAAGAAACCACATAGGTATTATCCGAGGACTGTTCAAATACACGTCTTGCCACATAGAGAAGTCTGTCAAAAGCAACACCCTTTTCCACCCCTGCCGGCTTTTTGATAAACGCCTGCATAATATGCGGCATACATTCCACTGCCTTATGTCCCAGAACCGAAGGATCGTTTGGCACCTCTCTCCAACCGAGGAATTCCAGGCCTTCCTTCTCCACAATGATTTCAAACATTTTCTTTGCCTGGTTTTTCTGCAGTTCATCCTGTGGGAAAAAGAACATTCCGACACCGTATTCTCTTTCCTCTCCGATGGAAATGCCAAGCGGCTCTGTGACCTTCTTAAAAAATTTGTGCGGAATCTGCGTCAGAATTCCGACACCGTCACCGGTTTTACCTTCTGCATCCTTTCCTGCACGATGCTCCAGATTTTCCACGATCTTAAGTGCATTTTCCACTGTCTCATGACTTTTTATGCCCTTAATATTGACGCAGGCTCCGATGCCACAATTATCATGCTCAAATTCCTGACGATGGAGCGGCGCTTCCGGACGAGTCATCTTTACATCAAACATGTTTCTTCCTCCCTTTTAATTCCCTTAGTTCAGGTAATTTCATCTCTCATTTTTCCATTCTGCGAGGTGCGCATCCAACGCGGAGCGCTTTTTGTGCCATTCGGCACACAAAAAGGTCGCAAAGAGCTTTAAACTCGCTCCTTTGCGACCTATGTGTTTACTATACACCCAATTTAATTTGTTGTAAACAATTATTTTTCTAAAATCGTCTGACAATCAGACAATTTATCTATTTGTATCTCATTTGTGCTTAATTCTCATTTTTTTCTATCATTTCATGCCCGTTTTTCAATGTTTTATGCTCTGTCAGCAGTTCTGTTTTCGAATAAAAAATTTAAAGCTTTTCTGCTTCACATATCATTTTTTATAATTTGTTTTTATTTTTCACACAATTTCCCTTTGTAATCCAGATCAAACATCCTGCTGCTCCGATCAAGGAAATAATTGCCATCATGATACGTATCGGTCTGTCAATTTGTGCCAGCTTATTTCCATAGGTCATCACAAAGATGCTCACATTGGCCACCGCATGAAACAGGACCGGTGCCGCAAAGCTTTCATATTTTTCATAGGAATAGGCAATGAGTATTCCCAAAATTGTACCATATACCGCCTGAACCAGATTCCCATGATAACAGCCAAAAAGAAGAGAAGATACTACAATTGCAATCAAATAGCTAAAGCAACGCTTCATCCGATTATAAATCATTCCCCGGAAAACAGCCTCTTCTGCAAACGGTGAAATAATTCCATAAAGTACAAGTCCCACTCCGAAATCCACTCCAAACTGTGCTGTCGCCGTCTGAGTAAAGCTAACCGAGCTTTCCGTAAAGCCAATCAAATCAAAGAGCAGATTCAATCCAAGTGCGGAAAGAAACGCAAGTGCTCCAAGCACCATATACGCCGTAACTCTCTTTTCATTCACCCACTGTCTGTCCTTACCGGAAACAGCCTGCTTCATCTTTCCGTTATCTTCTTTACTCCCACTGGCATGAATCTCCGCAGCAACGCCCTTCCAGATTACCGCCACACCGCACAAAATTGCAAGTCCGCTAATCATTCCGCGCACTGTATAGGAATTCGCTTTCAAAAAAGCGAGCCCCGCATCTCCCACACAGCCTGCAAGCAGATTTAAGGCTCCCCATAGAAGAATTTCTGCCATATCATGAACCAGATAATAGACCAAAAGCGGAAGCAAGATATAAATTGTTTTTTTGATAGAACTCCAGGGTTTGATGCTTTCTTCATCCCACCGGATGCTTATCATTTTCCAGAAATTAATCATGATACCTTTTATACCTCTATTAATATCCTTCCCAGATCCTCTATCGTCTCTGCAATGTAATCGGCGCCTGCTGCCTCCAGTTCACCCTCAACGGCAAAACCAAAGCGTACACCCACACCGGTAAGTCCATGTGCCACGGCGCCTTGCATATCAAACTTTCTGTCACCAATCATCGCGCAGCATGCTTTTCTATCATTGACTTTCACAGTCATTATGTCTAGCTGCCGCAGTGCTTCCTCCACGACCTCTTCCTTACTCCCCCTTGTTCCGTCAAGCTCACTTCCCACGATCACTTCAAAATATTTTTCAATATCGAAGTGACGGAGGATCTGATGAACGAAGACCGCAGGCTTGCTGGATGCCACAGCAAGATGAGCTCCTGACTTTTGCAGCTTGTGAAGGAGCTGTGGTATTCCCGGAAAAATCTGATTTTCCAGAACACCGATGGGAGCAAAGCGCTCCCGGTATATCTCTATCGCCTTCTTCGCCTGTTCCTCACTAAGCCCATAATACTCCATAAAGCTGTCCTTAAGAGGCGGTCCGATAAGCGGTTCCAGCTTCTTAAGGTCGGGCTCTTCAATTCCAAAATAGTGCAGTGCATGTTGTACTGATTTGGTAATACCCTCTCTGGGGTCTGTGAGGGTACCGTCTAAATCAAACAAACAGTATTGAAACATCTTTTCCTCTTTTCACTTAGCCAATCTTATAATCCCAGCTTCTTAAACAGATCTCCCAGACTGGTTCCCACATTTTCATCGGAGCTGAACTGCTTTGTATCAAACGCTTCCACTTCCTCAGCTTCCTGCTCTTCTGCCACTGCCTTGATACTCAGGGAAATCTTTCCGTCATTGGTATTTAACACCTTGACCTTAACCTTGTCCCCAACCTTTAGTACCTCGGAAGGTTTCTTGATTCTCTTCTGGCAAATCTGTGAAATATGAACCAGCCCGGAGAGTCCGTCCTTCAGGTCCACAAAAGCGCCGTAGGTCTGAAGGCTCTCCACAGTTCCCTCCAGAACCGTTCCGGGCACGATCATCGCTACCTTATGATCATGCTCCTCCTTAGCCTGTTCCTTCAAAATTTCCTTTGCGGAGAGAACCAGCTTTTCTTTTTCCCGATCTACAGTTATGACTCTAACGGTCAATTTCCTTCCCAGATAGGGCTGCAGATCCTCTACATAGGCAATATCCAACTGGGAAGCCGGAATAAAGCCCCGGATCCCTTCCACGTAAGCCACTGCTCCCGCATTTACGATCTCACTGACCTTAACTGTAATATTCTTCTTCTCCTCCAGATATTGCTCCAGCACATCCCATGCCAATACCGCATTTGCTTCCTTTCTGGAAAGAAGAATATTTCCCTGACCATCATCCATACTCACAACTGTTGCTTCAATCATGTCACCGATCTTCACATCATCCAGAACAGAAAAATTGGGATCATCACTCATATCTGCAGTCCTGATGATACCCTGTGTATAGTATTTCAGATCCAGTGTTACTTCCTCTTCGCTTACATCAATAACGGTGCCGGAAATCACATCTCCTTCATTGATTTTGCGAAAGGATGCCTCCAGTTCCTTTTCATAATCCTTCATTGTCTCTTCCATATTCTCCTCGCATTCTGCTGCACTTTTTATCACACTGAACTTGCAGCCGGTTCCTTTTTCTCATAGCAATAAATATACCATATTTCCTCATACTTTGCCACCGGAATTGCATAAAACAAGGGATCTGCAAAACCTGTACCTGTCTTGCAGATCCCTCTTCTTTTACCCGTGACTTATGAATCACATAAAATCATACGAAATGCTTAATAATTTTCTGCCTTAACCTGGAAATAGCTCTGCGGATGCGCACAAACAGGGCAAACCTCAGGTGCTTTCTTTCCTACGCAGATATGTCCGCAGTTAGCACACTGCCATACAACATCGCCGTCCTTGGAGAATACCAAATCTCCTTCGATGTTTGCAAGGAGCTTTCTGTATCTTTCCTCGTGCTCCTTCTCGATTGCAGCAACCCCTTCAAACAGGTCTGCAATCTTGTCAAAGCCTTCCTCTCTTGCTTCCTTTGCAAAGGTTGCGTACATATCTGTCCACTCATAGTTTTCACCTTCTGCTGCTTCCTTCAGGTTGTCTATGGTAGAACCGATACCGTCATTCAGGAGCTTATACCACATTTTTGCATGCTCCTTTTCATTGTTTGCAGTCTCTTCAAAAATAGCTGCAATCTGAACATAACCATCTTTCTTTGCCTTAGATGCAAAGTAGGTATACTTATTTCTTGCCTGTGACTCTCCGGCAAATGCTGTCTTTAAATTTGCTTCTGTCTTTGATCCTTTTAATTCCATGGGTGTATCCTCCTTAAGTATATTATCATTTTTTATCAGAACCATTTTCATTTCTCTAGCATGAGTCAGAGGGTCACTGAATTTCCTCAAACTTATCAGCTCCCATGCCGCAGATCGGGCATTTGTAATCCACCGGCAATTCTTCCCCTTCATACACATAGCCGCATACCGTGCATTTATATTTCTTAGTGGTGCCTTCTGCCTTCTTTTCTTCCTCTTCCGGAATATAGGTAGGTGCATTTTTAGGGCTCTTTCCCTTAACCACCTTGTGGTAGTATGCATAAGTCATTGCTTCCCTGTCGCCAAACAGTTCTGCTCCCTTTACTTCCCCGAGGAAAATCGTATGGGTTTCTGTTTCCATCTTATCAATAACTTCACATACCAGGTATCCGCAAGAATCTGTAATTACGGGCAAATAGTCCTCTACGCTGTACTTCACCTGTGTAAATTTATCTACATCCTTCCCGGACTGGAAACCAAAGGTTCCGATAATAGACGGATCTGAGTCCTCTGCCAGAATGGAGACTGCAAATCTCCCTGTTTCGCTGATGCATTTATTTGTATAGTTGTCATGATTAATGCTCACCGCAATCGTTGCCGGAGAGGAAGTGATCTGCATCGCACTGTTTGCCGTGCATCCGGTCGGTCTTCCGTTATCCCATGTGCTCACCACATAAACACCGTATGAGAGCTTCCGCAAAGTATTTTTATTCATATTAATCTCCTTTCAATAATAGTAATTATTACTACTTTAGTCTAATTCTTTTACCTAATTTTGTCAATAGTATTTTCCAAATTGTTTCCGGCATGATTCCCTCTATCTTTCCCGGTTCTCCTCAGTAATACCACATGCCTTGCAGAACATTCCGGTAATGTCCTCTTCGCTTTCCCGGGTTCCGTTCTGGATCCACTTGATCGCCGTGTTGAACAAGGCGCCCATATACATGTACAGCTCATATCTCTCGATCGATCTGCTGGGCATATTTCCTGCAATTTCCTCATGAAATTGATTCAATTTTCCAATAGAATTGAGCCGTAACCAAAATGATAGAGGTCTAGTAGGAAGTTTCCATATCTTTTAAAGTAGGCAAAGCTTCTGCGTATGTTTTCATAGGTATAGTAATTTGTCTCATTAGAATCGATCGTACTGCGGAATTCTTCCAGAATATCCTCGATCAGCGTCAGCAGCACATCCTCCTTGGAATCATAGTTCCGATAAAAGGATACCCTCGCGACACCGGCAGTTCTGATAATTTCCGAAATTGTAATATCAGAAAAGGGGTATCAGACAGAGTGAGAAGAGAATGCTGGAAGCCCTGCAAAATGACCTTGCAACCCGTTTCTTTGAAATTCCCGCAGAAAGATTACAGATCGGCACTGCCGGAACCTTTGAGAAAAAGGAAGATGCCGAAAAGTGGCTTGCTTTTGTCCAATCTGCTTTTCCGCAAAGCTCTGTTTACTATTTTCCTCTTTCCTGCAGCATCGCTTGTCATGTCGGCATCAATGCTTTGGGCGTCGGGGTTTCCGTCCTTGCGGAGCGCAATTGACTTTATCAGCATTTCCCTCTATAATCTTATCATATGTGCCACTCAGGCATCTATCAATAAAGGTATTGCAGCTTTTAAGGAGCACTTATGAGTATATTAAATGTAGAACATCTAACCCACGGGTTTGGAGACCGTGCCATCTTTCAGGACGTCTCCTTTCGTCTCTTAAAAGGGGAACACATCGGCTTAATCGGAGCCAACGGAGAGGGAAAATCCACCTTTATGAATATCATTACCGGAAAACTTATGCCGGATGAAGGCAAGATTGAATGGGCCAAAAATGTCCGCGTCGGCTACCTAGACCAGCATACTGTTCTCAAGAAAGGCATGTCCATCAGAGATGTACTTGCTTCTGCCTTTGATTTCCTTTTTGAACTGGAAGCACAGATGAATGAAATCTGTGATAAAATGGGCGAAGCTTCCGAGGAAGAGCTGGCGCAGTATATGGAGGATCTGGGAACCATCCAGGATCTTCTGACAGTGCATGACTTCTATCTCATTGATTCCAAGGTGGAGGAGGTTGCAAGAGCCCTGGGACTTCTGGAGCTTGGTCTTGACAAGGATGTAACCGATTTAAGCGGCGGGCAGCGCACCAAGGTTCTTCTGGGCAAGCTTCTGCTGGAAAAGCCTGACATTCTGCTTCTTGACGAGCCTACCAACTATCTGGATGCCGAACACATTGAGTGGCTGAAGCGCTACCTGAATGACTACGAGAATGCTTTTATCCTGATCTCTCATGACATTCCTTTTTTAAACAGCGTCATTAATCTGATTTACCATATGGACAATCAGAAGCTTGACCGTTATCCCGGAGATTACGACAAGTTCCAGGAAGTCTATGCCATGAAAAAAGCGCAGCTTGAAGCTGCCTACAATAAACAACAAAAGGAAATTGCAGATCTGAAGGACTTTGTTGCCAGAAACAAGGCCAGGGTTGCCACCCGCAACATGGCAATGTCCCGCCAGAAGAAGCTGGATAAAATGGATGTGATCGAGCTTGCAGGAGAAAAGCCCAAGCCGGAATTTCATTTTCGGGAGGCAAGAACCCCCGGACGCTATATCTTCCGTACAAATGAGCTGATAATCGGCTATGAGGAACCACTCTCCTCTCCCTTAAATCTGGAAATGGAGCGCGGTCAGAAAATCGTTCTCACCGGTGCCAACGGTATCGGAAAAACCACTCTTTTAAAGAGCATTTTAGGGCTGATTCCACCGATCAGCGGCAGTGTAGAACAGGGTGACTATCTGAGTATCGGCTATTTTGAGCAGGAAGTGGATCAAAGCATTTCCACTACCTGTATTGAGGAAATCTGGAAGGAATTTCCGGGCTTCACCCAGTACGAAGTGCGCTCTGCCCTTGCCAAATGCGGCCTGACCACCAAGCACATTGAAAGTCTGGTCAAGGTACTCTCCGGTGGCGAGCAGGCGAAAGTCAGATTATGTAAACTAATCAATCGTGATACCAACATCCTCCTTCTGGATGAGCCTACCAATCATCTGGATGTGGATGCCAAGGCAGAATTGAAGCGTGCCTTGCAGGAATACAAAGGCAGTATTCTGATGGTATGCCATGAGCCGGATTTCTATGAGGGTCTGGCTACCGATGTGTGGGACTGCACCAAATGGACAACGAAGCTGTTTTGATAAGGTTCCGCCTTTCTAAATGGAAATGAACTGGTTACAAATTGCAACCAGTTCATTCATCATTAGCATCAATTATCGTTCTCTATAAAACCACGATGATACATGACAGCCATACGTCACTAAACAATATTGGCAAAAACCCCTTCCAGCGAGGCAATAAAGGCCCTTTGAACAATCTGTGCCGGAATGCTTTCACCTTGTATTTCCAGATCCTTCGTTGCACATGCATCGGCTACCAGGTCAACCTCATATCCATAATCCATTGCTGCACGGACTGTGGTATCCACACACATGTGAGTCATCATCCCACAAACGATCAGTTTCGTGATATTGTTCTTTTTTAAATAATCATCCAACTCTGTCTCCAAAAAGCTATTGGGAAAGTATTTGACAATTACCTTATCCTCGCTATCTGGCTTAATACGTTCAGAAATCTCACACCCCAAGGTACCTTCAACGAGAAAATTAACATCCGGTGGATTCTTATGCTGAATATAAATAATCGGACGTCCCATTGCTCGGCTCTTACTTATCAGCGAGATTATCCTTTCTTCCGCCTCATAAGCATTTTTCAGTTCACATGCACCACCGGGGAAATAATCATTCTGTACATCAATAATAAGCAGCGCTTCTTTCTCTTTACAATTCATTTTTTCCTGACTTTTCATAGTATCGCCTCCTTACATACATCATAGGCACGATCCTCTATATTGTAAATCAGGCACTTTTTTGTAACTATAATAGTCCTTTTTCCTTTAGGAACTCCTCTCTGTGGTCTTCTACCATCATTTCGATTCCAACGCTTTGCATAATGGAAATAGCCTCAAAAAGCTTTTTCCCTCGCTGGGTAAGATAGTATTCTGATTTCAACGGATATCCATCACTTATCTCTTTCCCGATGACACCACATGCAAGCAGCTCGTTTAAATGTTGGACCAGCATTTTCCGGCTGATTCCCGCAATGGACCGCTCCAATTCAGCTAATGAACAGTTGCTTTCTCCCAGTTGCCATATGATGATCGTTTTCCACTTGCCTCTTATCACGTCATGCGTCATTTCCAAAGGACAAGTATATTCATTACGTTTTTTCAATGCCATCGTCTCCTTCAGTGCAGATCAAACTTTGGAGGAACATCAATTTCTTCTCCCACATATTTGCCATCTTTCTTGCGTTGTCTGACGCATTCTGACAGCAAATACTCAATCTGGCCATTCACTGATCTGAAATCATCCTCTGCCCAAGCGGCGATATCAGCATACAATTTTTCAGCTAATCGGAGTGGCACCTGTTTCTTTTCTGCCATTAATATAAACTACCTGAGTTCACAATAGGCTGCGCGTCGTGGTTGCCGCATAAAACCACAAGCAGGTTGGAAACCATGGCAGCCTTTCTCTCTTCATCAAGCTCTACCATTTTCTTTTCATTCAGTCGCTCCAATGCCATTTCTACCATGCCTACGGCTCCGTCAACAATCATCTTTCGTGCGTCAATAATTGCAGAAGCCTGCTGCCGCTGTAGCATAACAGAAGCGATTTCAGGTGCATATGCAAGATAGGTAATTCTTGCCTCAATAATTTCAAGTCCGGCATCGGATACCTTTGACTGAATTTCCTGTTTGATCCGCTCTGCAACTACTTCAGCAGACCCGCGAAGACTTCCTTCGTCAGCCTGACCGTCTCCGGTTGTATCAACATCATTTGCCACATCATATGGATAAATTCTTACGATATTTCTGAGCGCAGAATCACATTGGAGAGATAAATACTCTTTATAGTTATCTACATTGAATACCGCTTTCGCAGTATCTGTTACCTTCCAAATGACCGCAATTCCGATCTCAACAGGGTTTCCCAGACAGTCATTAATCTTTTGTCTGCCATTGTTTAAAGTCATTGCCTTAAGAGAAATCTTTTTGGATGTTCCTTCCATGGTAACGGATGTGCCATCAGCGGAAACCTTCAATCCACTATTTGCATTCGACGCATCTCCGCTTTGAGCCAGCTTCGTTGCTGCCGCAGGATTCACTGCAGTACAAAAAGGATTCACAAAATAAAATCCCGGTTCCCTAATCGTTCCCTTATAATCGCCAAACAAGGTAAGAACCAATGCTTCCTGGGGCTTTAAAACCTTCAATCCGATAAATGGAATCCAGCCGAAAGCGCAAATGAGAATGCCGGCAACTAAAAGGACCACTCCAAAGTTCTTTTCATTCTCCAGCAGTAACGCTCCCCCAACAATCGCAGCAATCCCTGCTACAATTAGTAATATTAGCAATAATAATGCTACCATTCCGTTTTTCTTTTTGGTATAAATTTTTTCTTCCATAGATATTTCCTCCGAATCTGTATGATATCGTTATGATATCACTTTGAATTCAATATGTCAACTGTCAATGCGTAATGTGATCGTAATGTGATTCAAAATAATGGTTAAAATATTCCTTCTCACAATATTGACTCACCAGTCAATTTATGTTAGCATATGTAGCATAAAGTCATTGACCGATCAGTCAAAGGAGGGTATATGGCATTTGAAGCATTTGAAAAATTGTCAGATGACAAGAAAGAACTGATTCTTTCCGCCGGAATGAAAGAATTTTCGCAAAAGCCCTATAAAGAAGCAAGCACGGATTCCATTACAAAAGCATGTGGAATTTCAAAAGGTCTTTTGTTCCATTATTTTGGTTCCAAGAAGGAGTTTTACTTTTTCTGTTTGGAGAGGGCAATGGAAAAACTGACTGCGCAGGCGCAGTCAAAAGAGGAAGCAAACGATTTTTATGATATTTTGTTCTCTTCCATGGATCAAAAATTTGCTTTGTGTATTCATTACTATGATGAAATGCACATGGTTAACATGGCTTCCAGAGATGCGGCAACCGAAATTGCGCAGCAAAAAGCTGAAATGATGCAGAAATATGCGATTCAGATAAAAATGAAGTCAGCAGAAACCATTCGGAGAGCATTGCAGACATTGAATTTTAAGCATGACGAAAATTTGCAAATGACAGTGGAAGGGATATCTCTTTATATCAATGCGGTCCTAAATAAGTATTTGATTCAATATCAAACGACACCGGATGCATTTTTCCAAAACAGGGATGCGATAAAGTCAGAAATGAAACAGTACTTAGATATGATGCTATTCGGTATTTGTCAAAAATGAAAAAAGAATCATTTCGCTACATCTGCCAAAAATCTATCAAAGAGAGGGGATATCTATGAAGAAAACTGGTATTTTTAAGGCTATGAAGCTTTGCAAAGATTATGAAAAAATGGACTTGCCGACAAAGAAAGCAACTACCCAAAAGCGACTGCATGAAATGGTGGAATGGGCCAGAAAAAACAGTCCCTATTATGCAGAGTTATACAAAAATTTGCCGGAGAACTATTCACTGACAGATTTGCCGACTGTGAATAAACGTCAGTTGATGGAGCATTGGAACGATTGGATCACGGATCGTAATCTTACGTTGTCTGAGGTCGAAAAATTTATGGAAGATCCGAATAATATCGGAAGAAAAATCAAGAACAAATACATGATATTTACAACCTCCGGTTCTACAGGTAATCCACTGGTTTCCATTTATGATGATACTGCCAACAATGTAATGGGCGGCATTTGTGCATGTCGGAGTTATGCCAGAAAAGAAGATCTGATGTCGTTTATGAAGCGCGGCGGAAAAAGTATTGCAGTATTTGCAGATGAAGGCTTTTATTTAGGAAACAGCAGCATTCGCTCCCGATTAATCAAGATGCCCTGGAAGAAAAGACAGCTGGCAATTTCAAGTGCACTTTATCCGGTAGAAAAAATTGTTCGTCAGCTGAATGCTTTTCAACCGGCCATGCTGGGTGGGTACCCGTCCAACCTGGAATTACTGATTGATGAGGCAAAAGAGGGAAGACTTAACATTTCGCCGGTTATCATTATGACAGGCGGCGAATACTTATCAGATTCATTAAGACAGAACCTGGCAGAAACCTTTCATTGCTATGTTCAAACGTCCTATTCCTGTACGGAAGGCGGCACGGTGGCATGCGAATGCAGACAGCAGCACTTTCATGTCAATGAGGATTGGCTGATCGTAGAACCGGTAGATTCTGAGGGCAGACCTGTGCCGGACGGCGTGCAGTCCGACAAAATACTGTTGACGAATCTGTATAATTTTGCCCAGCCCTTCATCCGCTATGAAGTGACCGATCGTGTTATGATGCATCACGAAAAATGTGCATGCGGCAATCCGGCACCATGGCTGGAACTGGAAGGAAGAACCGACGATGTGACTACCTTTACGGAAGAAGGAAAACAGATAAAAGTAGCCCCTCTGGCAATTTATGCCGTACTAAAAGAAATTCATGAATTACGACGCTTTCAGGTATTGGTGCATCCCGAAAACAGAATTGAACTTCGCCTTGAATCAAAAGAGGGTATTGAGGAAAACATTGCTTTTGAAATGGCCAAGACGAAGCTGAAGGAATTCTTGGCAAGTCAGGGAGTCGTTGGGCTAAAGATTGAATTGTCCAAGGAGCCACCAAAGCAGAATCCAAACAGTGGGAAATTTAAGCATATTATCAATCTTAAGTAGAATACTACCCAACGTTTGATTTGTCTTTTAGATTAAGAAACCCCTGTACCATCCGGCACAGGGGTTTCCTTCTCTCTACACTTTATTTCAATTTCCAGATATCTCTGTTGTACTCTGCTATGGTTCTGTCAGATGAGAAGAAACCTGCCTTTGCAATGTTCACCAGCATCATCTTTTTCCACTTCTGACGATCCTCATAATCCGCAAGTGCCTTATCCTTGGTGGCGATATAGTCCTCAAGGTCAAGCAGCGTCATAAACCAGTCCTTGTTCAGAAGTTCCTTATATAAGCGCTCCAGATTTTCCTTGTGTCCTACCTTGAGTGCCTGCTTGCTGACGATAAAGTCAACTGCTTCCTTGATCACAGGGCTCTTGTCATAGTAATCCTTGGATACATAGTCTGCCTCTTCATAATGCTTGATGACGGTATCGGAATCCTTACCGAAGATATAAATGTTATCATCACCAACCAGATCATGAATCTCCACATTGGCTCCGTCTGAGGTTCCCAGTGTCACTGCACCGTTTAACATGAACTTCATGTTTCCGGTACCGGATGCCTCTTTAGATGCCAGTGAAATCTGCTCGGAGATATCGCAGGCGGGAATCAGCTTTTCCGCATAGCTTACATTGTAGTTTTCTACCATCATCACTGTCATATAAGGGCTTACATCCGGGTCATTGTTTACAATTTCCTGCAGTACAAGAAGCAGATGAATAATATCCTGCGCAATCACATAAGCAGGAGCTGCCTTTGCACCAAAGATAAAGGTGATCGGTCTTGAAGGCTTCTTACCTCCTTTGATCTCCAGATATTTATGAATAATGTAGAGTGCATTCATCTGCTGACGCTTATACTCATGCAGTCTCTTGACCTGGATGTCAAAGATGGAATCGGGATTTAAGGTAACGCCCTCTTTTTCCTTCACGTAAGCAGTCAGATCCAGCTTACGGTTTTTCTTGATTGCTTCAAGGCTATCCAGCACAGCCTGATCATCCTGATAGTCAAGCAGCTTCTCCAGCTTGTCAGCATCCTTCTTAAAGCCGTCCCCGATAGTCCTGGAAAGGAAGCCTGTCAGCTCACGGTTACAGCCAAAAAGCCATCTTCTGAAGGTAATACCATTGGTCTTGTTATTGAACTTATCCGGATAAAGCTTATAAAATGCATTCAGCTCCGTTTCCTTCAGAATATCCGTATGAATTGCTGCAACACCATTTACAGAAAAGCCATAGTGGATGTCAATGTGAGCCATATGCACTCTGCCATCCTCATCAATGATCTGTACCTTAGGGTTCTTATATTTAGCAGCCACTCTCTTATCAAGCTCTTTGATATAGGGAACAAGCTGTGGAACAACCTTTTCCAGATACTTAAGAGGCCATTTTTCAAGCGCTTCCGCAAGGATTGTGTGATTCGTATAAGCACAGGTCTTGCTTACCACCTCAATTGCCTCATCGATTGTAAAGGCCTTCTCCTCTACCAGAATACGGATCAGTTCCGGAATCACCATGGTAGGATGAGTGTCATTGATCTGAATCACTGCATGCTCATACATCTTACGGAGGTCATATTTCTTCTCCTTCATCTCGCGCAAAATCAACTGTGCCGCATTGGATACCATAAAGTACTGCTGATAGATACGAAGCAGATTTCCTGCTTCATCGGAATCATCCGGATATAAGAACAAAGTCAGGTTCTTTTCAATCTTTTCCTTATCAAAATCAATTCCCTTCTTAACCAGACTCTCGTCAATGGATTCAATATCAAACAGTCTCAGTTTGTTGACACCGCTGTCATAACCAGCAACATCAATGTCGTACAGGCGGGAAATAACCTTTTTCTTTCCGAAGAACACTTCAAATGTTACGTCCGTTTTGGTCAACCAGGAATTCTCTTCGATCCAGTCATTCTTCTCTGCTGTCTGCAGTCTGTTCTTAAATACCTGTTTAAAAAGACCATAGTGATAATTAAGTCCGATTCCTTCACCGGGAAGTCCAAGGGTTGCAATGGAATCCAGGAAGCATGCTGCAAGTCTTCCCAGACCGCCGTTTCCCAGAGACGGTTCCGGCTCAATCTCTTCAATAAGGGAAAGATTTTTACCATTCTTCTTCAGTATAGAGTCAATCTTATCATAGACACCAAGATTGATCAGGTTATTTGAGAGAAGCTTACCAATCAGAAATTCTGCGGAAATATAGTAAATCTTCTTTTCTCCTTCATTTCTGTCAGAAACCTCCATCAGTCTCTTCGTATATACCAGTACCACATAGTATGTTTCCTGATCAGTCAGCGATGCCAGATCCTTGTCATACATTTCCATGGCAACCTCTTCCAGCTGCTGCTCCATGTTAAGAACCAGTATATCCTTCTTTAAATTTGATTGTGCAGTCATAATCTCCTTCCATACCTCCATTTTTATTTTCTATCATCATTATGCTTGTAAAACCCTTTTGACATTCTGAGTGTAGCATAAGAAAACGTTTTCCGCAAGTGTTTTTTACTTTATTTTTTTATTATTGAATAATATCCTCATATTTCATCCGTACCAGAGAATAGTCTGTGATCACCGCCCTGCCTTCTTCTCCGCTCATCAGAAGGTTCAGCTCCTCAACCGCTCTGCTTGAAATACCGGCAAAGTCCTGATCAACCGTATTCATTTGTTTTCCTACATAACCCATCAAAATGATCCCATCGAATCCGCAGACCGGTCTGAAGATGTCCATTCGAATCAGTTCCTTCATAGCGCCGATTGCCATAAGATCCGAGGCGCATACCACTGCATCCTTTTTTTTGGCATACTGCGTGGTAATATTGCGTGCCTGCAACTCCGAGAAATCCCCATTTCTGACTGTCAGTGTAAGATCAAGCTCCTTTGCAAGTTTCTTCATGCCGTCGAGTCTCAGGGCACTGACATAAGCATTTTTTTTACCTGCAATGTACAGAACACTCTTACAGTTGTTTTCCTCTATCGTTTTGCGTGCCACGTCATACTGGGCCTGTTCGTGGTCAATGGAGACAGAAGAAGTACACTCGTTTACAAACGGAGCATCAATTACCACACACTTGAATTTCCGGCTTTCAATCAGCTGATGAATCACCTGGTCTGTTCGGGAAACACCATAGATTACAATTCCGGTAATGCTCTGGGATTGCAGGTATCTGATAAGCTCCTCCGCCGTCTTGTTCTTAAACATAAAGAAGAACAGCGTAATCACATCCAGATTCAATTCCATTGCCTTATTGAGTGCGCCGGATATGTACTGCATTCCAATCTCATCGATTGCCTGGGTTTTCTCATTCAGGTTGATCAACAGGGCTACTCTTCCCGCCTGCTTGGAGGAAAGTGCAGCAGCCACAGAATTGGGAACAAAATTCAGTTCCTCAACCGCTTTATTTACCTTTTCCTTTGTTTCCTCACTGACATTCGGGTAATGATTCAATACCTTAGAAACCGTAGATATTGCCACTCCTGCATGTTTTGCTACATCCTTAATCGATACCATATCAATCTCTTCATTCCTTTGTTATTCTCGGAAAACGATTTCCTTATTCAGTATACACATTTCAGCACAAAAAATCAAGTCAAAAAAACGTTACGATAAACCTGTAGACTTTATCGTAACGTTGTCTTACGCTGAAATATGCATTCTATCTCTATTCAGATATGTATCTCTTATGCCTCCAACACCTTGTTTATGACATCCTTAACATCATAAGGCTCATAAGGCTTTGCAATAAACTCTGCTGCACCATACTTGATTGCCTGAATCATCTTTTCCTTCTGACCGGCAGCTGTAATCATAACCACCTTTGCATTCTCATCGAATTTCTTAATTAGCTGAAGTGCTTCAATCCCGTCAAGCTTTGGCATCGTAATATCAAGAGTTACCAGATCCGGCTTAAGTTCCTTATACTTCAAGTATCCCTCTTCTCCGTTCAAGCTCTCCCCGACGATCGTGTGTCCGGCCTTTTCAAGTATTTCTCTAAGAATTTTCCGGGATGTTCTTGAATCATCCACTATCAGTATGCTAGCCATCTCTATACCTCCTGCTTCATTTCAATTGAATGATCAATTGCTGCCACAAAGTTTACCGTTGCGCCTTTTATATGTAAAGGAACAATCAGCATTTCCTCGCTGCCAAGACCTGTTATTTTATCTGAAAACTCAGGCGGATCAAGCTCCATGGAAACTCCACCCTGACTTAAGGATGTTGCATATAATCCATTAATACAATTCAGAAGCTCTCCGATTGCATCCAGAGCATCCATATTTACTTCTGTGAACTCTTCTTGTCCAAAGATAGATGCCGGTTGTAAAAGTGCCTGCCCCTTTCCGGCCATGGCACAAATTACACTATGCTCCCCTTCCACCTGCTGGAGTGCTCCGTTATCAGCATCACATGATGTTGCAAGATATGCCTTTTCCGGATACACTTCTGTATCCACACAGCGCATGATGGTTCGAAGCGCCGTTCCGACTAAATTCATGTATTTATCGGTTCCCGTAGGAAGGTATAATGGCAGAATCCTGTCTACATCATCGCTCTTAAGATCTTCAATGTCAGAACCTGTCAAATTATTGTCCCTCTGGAAATCAAGCATATACTGTTCCAGCTGTTCAATGGACATCAGCTGCTGATTTTCAAGTGCCTGTGCAAAAGACAGATAAGCATTTCCCTGCTTCTTAAGCAACGCCTCTACCTGACCTTCTGTCAGATATCCCTTTTCCACCGCAATATCACCAAAGCGCTTGTCCATCACTGCCTGCAGACGATTGACCTTATCTGCTTCCTCCTGTGTCATCAGCCCTTCTGCAACTGCGATCAGACCAAGCTTCACTCTTACTCTCCGCTGCTCCTTCATCAGATCCAAAAGCTGCTCAACAGTGATCAGGTTATTTTCCAGTAAGTAATTCCCCACAATACTAGATACCATAATAGCAAAACCCTCCCGTCATTTATGTAACTCTAGAATAATATATTTTCCAGATTTAGTCAATTACCGCTATTTAGACAAAGGATGCCACGCAGTAAACAGCATAAATACAAAGGAGCGCAATCCCCTGTACTCTGGATGACTTTTTTCTGATTAAAATCGGTACAAGAAGTATCAGCATGACAAGTGCCGCAAGGGGCATATCCACCGTAACTGTAGAACGCTCCAGCGGAATTCCCGCAATAGCGGAAGGAATCCCGATTACCAGCAGAATATTTAAAATATTGGCTCCAATAACGTTACCCAATCCTACATTTCCATATCCCTTCACCAGAGACATGACAGATGTCATCAGCTCCGGCAGGGAGGTACCTAGTGCGATAAAGGTAACTGCAATTACTCTTTCCGGTACACCGATTGCTTCCGCAATAATAATACCGTTGTTTACCAGAAGCCTTGCTCCGAAAAACAGCATGACGGCGCAAACCACCAGCTTCAAAAGTTCCTTCGGAATGGATATTCCTTCCTTACTCTCCTCTTCCTCCGTATTACCGCCTTCCACAGCAGCACGCTTAATACTCAAAACAGCATACAGGACAAATAAGAGAATAAGTACTACACCCACAGGACGACCGAATGCTCCTGTAATCAATCCGATCACATTCATTGAAACCAGCACCGCAAAGAAAAAGATGCTTCGCCACGTCAGTGATGCTGCTTCCACCTGTTTGGACGGTTTGATCGTCTGTGAAAGCCCTGCAATTAACGCCGTGTTACAGATGATAGATCCAAGTGCATTACCCGCGGATATTGCTGCAGATCCATTGAAGGCTGCCGTTGTGGAGACCAATACCTCCGGCAATGTGGTTCCGATACTTACAATCGTCGCTCCAACGACAATCTGCGGAATTCCAAGCTTCCTCGCAATCGCCACAGCTGCATCCACCAGCCTGTCTCCTCCAAGACAGATTAATGCAAGTCCTACCAGAAATAAAATAACTGCCTGTACCATTTCTTCTTTCCCTTCTCATTCGTATTTAATAATTTATCCAAAAATGCTCTTACTAAACAATTTTCTGCAAAGTCTCCTTGGAGACGATCTTCTTAATATTAGCAAGAAACAGAATGGTTGCTACCGTTGCCGAGGTCACATCCGAAATTGGCTCCGCATAGTAAATACCCATCACTCCAAATCTTAGTGGCAGAATCAACGCAAGCGGGATCAACAGGATGACCTTTCGAAAAATCGCAATAAATAAGGATATTTTTGCCTGTCCCAGTGCCAGAAAGGTAGGCTGAATTCCCTGCTGAAGCCCAAACACCAGCATGCCGCACACAAACAACGGCATCACCTGCTGTACCAGAGCCACCAGATTTTCATCATTCGTAAACATCCCTGCAAAGAAGCCCGGGAAAATCATAATCAGAATCGTTGCCCCTGCCGCAGCACCAAAGCTGATTCCGATCATCCACCGGTAAAGTTTCCTGACTCTGTCAAAATTTCCGGCTCCGAAGTTATAGCTGATGATCGGCTGAACCCCCTGGGTAAAACCGCCAAGCGGAGCTGAATACATCTGCATCACACTCTGCATGATGGTAAGTGAGCCTACATAGATATCTCCTCCGTATCGCTGCAGCCCATTATTTAAAACAATACTGATCAGGCTTTCCGTTGCCCGCATGATAAAGGGCGATACGCCAAGCGCCATCACGCTTCCAATGATACGCAGCTCCGGTTTCAATGCCCAAAGTCTGATCGTGAGGGAGGATTTCGGTCCAAACAGAAACCCCACTGTCCACAGGGCACTTAAAGCCTGCGAGATCACCGTTGCATAGGCTGCTCCTCTTACTCCCATTTTTAACCCAAAAATGAAAACAGGATCCAAAATGATGTTGGCTGCTGCCCCGATCAGAACTGCTGCCATAGCCACTTTTGACTGTCCCTGGGAAATAATAAAGGTATTCAGTCCAAGCTCCATTTCAACAAATATGGTTCCCAGAAGATAAATATTGATATAAGCTCTGGCATATCCGATTGTTGCATCGCTGGCTCCAAACAGATATAAAAGCGGTGTCTGAAACAGATAAAAAAACAGCATCAAAAATATAGTAAACAGGATCAGTAACGAAACTCCGTTTCCGAGGATTTTTTCTGCCCGTTTCCGGTCACCCTTGCCAAGCCAGATGGATGCAAGCGGTGCGCCTCCCGCTCCCACAAATGCGGAAAATGCAGAAATCAATGTAATGATCGGAAAGGTCACTCCCACACCGGTGAGAGCTTCCATCCCCACGCCTTCAATATGTCCGATATAGATCCGATCAACAATATTGTATAATATATTGATCACCTGGGCAACGACAGAGGGAATTGCCATGCTCAGCATCAGCCTTCCAATGCCTTCCGTTGCCATCCGTTGTTCCTTATCAGTCACGTTAAGCCTTCTTTCTGTTATAAATAAAAGACCTTTATCCCGAAAGAAAAGATAAAAGCCTTTTGCCATCATGCGGGTAACAGGACTTGAACCTGCACGGTCTCCCACTAGAACCTAAATCTAGCGCGTCTGCCAATTCCGCCATACCCGCTCATCATGCCTGTTATTCAAGCGTGATTACTCATGTATGATATCTTACCATTCTCCCCAAACACTGTCAATGCTTTCTTCTTCAAGGATCATATCGCATATCTCCTCAAGGGGAAGCTGCTGAAAATAACGGTTTTCCATAGGGATCCATTTCTCCCTGAACATCTGCCACATTTCTTTTCCGTTACGCCGAATAATTCTGTTCTCCTGTTCTCCGGGGGATAACTTCATAAAGATTCTGTAATCATAGATATCCCGGAAATTCTCCCGCATGGCATAAGCTCCCTCCACCACAAGCATCCTTTGATTACTGATCTTCCTCCTTCCCACATAGCTCAGCTCACTGCAGGAAAAAACCCGGTAACTGAATGCCTGCCTGCTTCGTACTCCCCGGACAACCTCATCACAGAACCGTTCATAGTGAATATTTCCTCCGATCTCCCTAAGACGCTCCTCGGACCGCAAAGCCGGAGGCAGAAAAAAGTCATCCATATGGATACATTCGCAATCAAACAATTCCCTCAGACACTGTGCCAACGTTGTCTTTCCTGCAGCTGCATTTCCGTCAATCCCCACAACCAGCCTGCAATTTGCTTTTTCCTTCTTCCCAAGCTCCGTAAAGAGCTTAAGATACGGCGCAAATCGGCATTCAATCACTCTGTATGCAGGATGAAAGGCTTCCCGGTACGCTTCACTATGACTAACCGCAGGATAATTCTGTTCTTTCTGCCCTCTGACATAGTCCACATATTCCTTTTTTGAAAATCCGAAATTCATTTTTGCCAGTAAAGGAATTACCGCTGACAGCTTCCTTTCAAAGCTTTCTGCCTCTCCCTGATGCCTGTTCGCGGTCAACACAAAAACGCGGTTCAGCATTTCTATTTCATCTTCACCGACTCCCCGCAGATAATAACGGCACATTCCGTTGCCGATCGGCTCTATTGTATTTTCTCTGTCTCTGGTTTGAATGCTCTGATATTCCCTGACGAGCCTTTTTAGAGAGGTCTCTTCCTCCTCAATAAAGTGCCCCGGTCCGAATTCATTTTGATAAATCAGCTTATATACATCCTGCGGCTGCATACAGGAATATTGCTGCCTATGCTGCCAAATGATTCTTTGAAGTTCCTTCATCCTCTATCAAGCCCGCTTTCTTAAGTGCCATTACAATTGGCGGAATTAACAAAATATGACAAACAATGCCCGGCAGAGCAGTAATGAAACCGCCGGCCAGAAATGCCTTAAAGGTAAACGGATTTTTCGTAATCCCGGATATGATCAGCTGCACAAGTCCCCACATGATTCTACCGGCAAGCATAGCACTGATCAAAGCTATGTAAATATTGATGATCTTTTTGGGTAATTTTCTGTACAAAGCCCCTGTCAGACTTCCATAAACTGCCAGTTCAAATGCCATTGCCGTTCCCGTCGGAAAAAGGGGCGGCATCTGAAACAGGAAAAACCGCAAAAACGGAGCAATAAAGCCTACTGCCAGACCATACTGCCATCCGCAGAGGAAACCGCACAGTAACACCGGAATGTGCATCGGACACAGGGCACTCCCGAACTCCGGAATCTGTCCCGTCAAAAAAGGAAGTACGAGGCAAAGCGCCAGACATACTCCCGATAAAGTTAAATTCTTTGTTGTCTTTTTCATGGTTATTCATCCTTTCATAAAATACCGTATTGATCGATTCTGTATTTCTTCCGAAATACACATACCTTCCTGGTACTGTTATAAAAGGAAATCATTTCCGATCCGTTATTTCTTCCACTGCCAGCTCAATCAGCTGATCCAGTGCAATTCCTTTCGTTCCCACCACATAATTATTGCATTTCAGGCTGGGAATCAAAATCTTCTTTGCAGGGCTCTGTCCTATCGCAACTGCCATGTTCGGCGTAATCTCTCCCAGCAGGGAATCAGCAACCACTATTCCGATTGCCCCTACAATATAGTCTGCATCGCGGACATTGACAATTGTCGCATTTTCTCCTGTAGCTCCCAGCTTAATTCCTGCTTTGAGCATATTGGCAGTTGCAATACTGTTTGTCCCTATCGCAACAATTTCTGCGTCAAGCTTCCTGCTCAACATTTTCTCTATGAGCATGCGTCCTACACTACCGCCTTGCCCATCAATAACAACAATTTTCATGAAGAATGTTCTTCTCCCTTCGCAGAATTCCTTCCTGCCTTATCAATCTGCATTTTATCATAGCATTACCGTATTTTGCAAGCCGCTAACGCCATTCCGTCTTAAGTTCTGCCCTAAATGCCACTATTTCTCTCCTATGTGGCAGATAATCTTTTGATTGATCCGCACCAGGAAAATGACCGTCATCGTCACCGACATCAGCTCCGCAATCGGGAATGCCAGCCAGACCGCATTCACCTGTCCTGTAAGAGACAACAGATAAGCTGCCGGCAAAAGCACGATCAACTGTCTTGCAATGGAAACCAGCATGCTGTACACACCGTTGCCAAGTGCCTGAAACAGGGAACCGCAGACGATACAGAAGCCGGCAAGCAGAAAGCTGATGCTGATAATCCGCAGTGCTGGGACACCGATTGCAAGCATTGTTTCCGATGCATCAAACAAGGCAAAAAGCTGCCTGGGAAATACCTGGAATGTCAGAAAACCTACCGCCATGATCCCCACCGCATAACCGATACTGAGCTTTAGGGTCTTAATAAGTCTTTCTCTTTCTCCCGCTCCGTAATTGTATGCAATAATAGGAACCATACCATTGTTCAATCCGAAAACCGGCATAAAGATAAAGCTCTGCAGCTTAAAGTACACACCAAACACCGCCACCGCCGTAGAAGTAAATCCAATCAGTATCTTATTCATCCCATAGGTCATGACAGAACCGATGGACTGCATAATAATAGAAGGAACACCTACCGCATAGATCTGTCCAATCATTCTTCCATCCGGAGAAAAACCTCCAAAGCGCAGCTTAATGTCCGGATTCTTCTTTTCATTAATAATAATTGCCATAACAGCCGCCACAATCTGTCCGATCACAGTAGCGATTGCCGCACCTGCAACACCCATCCTGGGCATTCCCAGGTATCCGAAAATAAAAATCGGATCCAGGATGATATTGATGATTGCACCCGTCCCCTGTGTGATCATCGTATAGAAGGTTCTTCCCGTTGACTGAAGCAGTCGCTCGAAAATAAACTGGGCATACATTCCAAAAGAACAGCAACAAACGATCGTCAGGTACTGCTTTCCATATTCCACAAGCTGTGTATCTTTCGTCTGGCTTAAATAAAAGGGCCCTGCCAGGAAAAGGCCGACAAGCAAAAAGGCCAGATAGTTAATCAGGGAAAGAAATACTCCGTTGATTGCCGCCTTGTCTGCTTTCTCATAATCCTTTTCCCCTAAGGCTTTCGAGAGCACCGCGTTGACGCCCACTCCCATACCGCCTCCAAGCGCGATCATAAGGGTCTGCAGAGGGAACGCCATGGAAACGGCTGTCAGTGCGTTCTCGTCTATTCTTGCCACAAAAATACTGTCGACAATATTGTAAAGCGCCTGTACCAGCATGGAAATCATCATAGGCAGTGACATGCTCACGAGCAGCTTATTCACGGGCATGACTCCCATTTTGTTTTCTTCTCTTAACGCTGTTGCTTCTTTCATAATCTCCTCCTCGTGAGCTGATTTACCGATTCCTGTAACCATAAGCACGACTTAACGATTGCAGAACAAAAAAAAAGAAAAATCAGCAAAAACTGATGTTTCTTTTCAATGAGCCACCCGGGACTCGAACCCGGGACAACTTGATTAAAAGTCAAGTGCTCTACCACCTGAGCTAGTGGCCCGTAAAATATGTAACTGGGCTAGCTGGATTCGAACCAGCGAATGCAGGAGTCAAAGTCCTGTGCCTTACCGCTTGGCGATAGCCCATCATAACACCAAGCTTGTCCCTGGGACAATCCCGGGTAAAGGGTGGATAGAGGGACTCGAACCCTCGGCCTCCAGAGCCACAATCTGGCGCGCTAGCCAACTGCGCCATACCCACCATAAGATAAAAGATATGCCAAAGCCTACCTTTTCGTGTGCCCAAAGGGATTCGAACCCCCGACCCACGGCTTAGAAGGCCGTTGCTCTATC
>JAUNDN010000054.1 GCA_030526045.1 Bacillota bacterium
AAGCGACGGCGAAGCCGGCATTTGGTTTCACCTGACAGGATAGCGAAAAGCCGAAGGCTTAGAGCCTTGCGCGAAGCGCAAAAGTCAGCAGGAAACCAAGCGACGGCGAAGCCGGCATTTGGTTTCACCTGACAGGATAGCGAAAAGCCGAAGGCTTAGAGCCTTGCGCGAAGCGCAAAAGTCAGCAGGAAACCAAGCGACGGCGAAGCCGGCATTTGGTTTCACCTGACAGGATAGCGAAAAGCCGAAAGGAAAATTATGTTTTTGGTTCAAATTTTATTTTTGATGATATTAATACTCGGTATCGCATGGAAGTTCCGGCTCACCTTTGTAGAGTCCGTTCCGATTGGTATTTCTCTCCTTGTTTTGTTGCTGTATGTGTTGTCTTTTTTTCACTGTCTGTCTGCATCAGATTATATTGCAATAGCAGTATTGGCAGCGGTAGCTGTTTATATCTTTAGGCTATCGGTAGAAAAGCGCATGCAGCTTAAAAGATTTGTGAAGCAGGAAATGACGGACTATGCGACAATCACAGCGATTCTCATGACGATCATTGTTTGCTTTTGCGTAAGCGGTAAGGTGGTAAGCTGGTGGGATGATTATAATTTCTGGGCAACAGACGCAAAAGCCTTGTTCTATTTAGACGGTTTTGCGGAGAAATATGCCAATGTAGCGCCGGAATTCGGGGATTACCCACCGGGAACGCAGATGATGAAGTGGTGGTTTTTACATTTTTCCCCCGATGAATTTAAGGAAGATCTGATGTTTGCCGGATATTATTTTATGAATCTGGCGTTTCTGTTCCCGCTCCTAAAATGGTTTGGGAAGCACAATCCGCTTCTGTTGATTCCGGGGGCAATTGCACTCTGGCTTTTTCCGGCTGTAGCAGAAGCGTTCTGGCTGGACGGATGCTGCGCTGATCTGACGATGGCGGTTGTTTACGGGGCTTTTTTGGTCTCGGTAGTGGATGGCAGGGAAAAGGGTAGGCTGCTTTATTATGGCAGACAGGCATTATTTCTGATGATTCTGGTGCTCTGTAAAAATACCGGATTTATCTGGGTGGCATTTGGCCTTATATTTGATTACGGATATCATATCGTTCTTGGCAATAAGGAGGCCAAGAGGGAAGAGAGACGGGGGCTTCTTTGGGTCACGCTGCTTCCGGTTTTGACAGAGGGTTCCTGGCTTTCATTCTGCTTGCTTAATCGTCGAGTGGCGAAGCTAACCGGAACGGCAATTCAAATGGTGACCGGCGGTATGAACCTGCCGGAATATCAGGGAGCAATGGTAAGCGCCTTTACAGAGGCTTTTGTGAGCTGGCCGCTTCATCGAGGAAAAACATTTGCAGTGGATCTAAGCCCACTGGTGCTATATATTTTGCTGCTTATTTTTACGGTCATCCTGTTTTACAGTCATATTCTGGATAAGAGGAAAGCATCCTATATCGGAAGCTTTTTGGTCATATCCGGAATCCTGTTTTATTCATTCAATCTGATCAGTCATCTTACTATTTTTGCGGTGGAGACCCAGTACCTGGAGCCATTTGGAATGGTTTCTTCTATTGAGCGGTATGGTGCACCCTTTATGATAGGAAGCCTTTATCTGTTGGCTTATTTTACCATGCAGGGAAGCCGGTCGGTAAAAGGGGCGGTAATCTGTCTGCTCTTTGTCTTCCTTACTACAGATTATGCCGGGGTCTACCGGGGAATCTGGGGTTATCGTGACACGGCAGAAGAAACATTGGTCCAGAGGAACGAGATTGTGGATGAGGCAGCTGAAAAATTTCTTGCAAGTGTAGGAGCCGGCACCGACGAAAGCATCGGACGGGTATTATATCTGCGGGATGTTTCCGACGTCAGCTGGGTACGGAATACCTACATCGGATTTGAGGCGGCACCTGTTTCGGTGATGTATGGAAATATTGATGCGAAGCAACTGAATAGCGGGGATATCATCAGCGCGGTTTTGGACGCACATGCCGGGTATCTGTATGTCGATGAATTGGAAGAAAATGGAGAAGCACTATTTACCCCTCTTATGGAAGAGGAAGCTTTTGAGTACGGTTGTCTGTACCGGGTAGAGGAAGGTGCGGAAGGAATGAAGCTTAAGAAGGTGCAGAAGGGATAATGAATATGGAAAAAATGAGAGAGGGAAAGCAGATACCGATCGTAATCCCTTCCTATGAGCCGGATGAAAAACTACTCAGTCTTTTAAAGAGGCTGCGAGAGAATGGATTTACGAATATTGTAGTTGTAGATGATGGAAGCGGTGAAGCTTATGCCCGCTTTTTTGACGAGGCAAAGGAGATCTATCAGTGCAAAGTGCTGCATCACGCGGTAAATCAGGGAAAAGGAAGGGCGCTGAAAACAGCTTTTAATTTCTGCCTTCAGGAATTCCCATCGCTGGTCGGTGTTGTGACGGCTGACTCAGATGGTCAACATACACCTGATTGCATTCTGGCCTGTGCGGAGAAGTTGATCGAGCATCCGGACTCCCTGATATTAGGGTGCAGATGCTTTGAGGGAGAGAATGTGCCTGCCCGCTCCGAATTTGGGAATAAATGCACCAGAGTCGTGATGAAGTATCTGACGGGAATCACAGTGTCCGATACCCAGACGGGACTTCGGGGAATACCGGCTGCCTTCATGCAGGAGCTTTTGATGGTAAAAGGCGAGCGGTTTGAATTTGAAACCAATATGCTTTTAGAGACAAAGGTACGAAGGGTTTCCATTATAGAGGTTCCGATTAAAACTATTTATATAGAAGAAAACAAGACAAGCCACTTTAATCCGATTAAGGATTCCATTAAAATTTATATGATATTTGGGAAATTCCTTTTCTCGTCGCTCTCATCCAGCGTGGTGGATCTGGTGCTCTTTTCAATTTTCTGCCTTTTGCTTCGCGACATGGATTTCAGGGTGGTTTCCTATATTACGGCAGCCACAGTGCTTGCAAGAATCCTTTCGGCGTTCTACAATTATTCGATGAATTACAAGGTGGTGTTCCAAAGCGAAACCCCAATCAAAAAATCACTGCCAAGATATACAGCCCTGGCAGTGGTACAGATGTCCTTAAGTGCTTTGCTGGTAAATAAGCTTTATCCGCTGTTTGGCGGCGTGGAGGTGCTGGTAAAAATTCCTGTGGATGTGCTGCTGTTTTTCTTAAGCTTTGTAATCCAAAGAGAGTTTGTATATTCAGAAAAAAAGAAGTCATAATCAAACAGAACTGTCTTCTGACACCTTTGTCATATTTTTATATTCGGTGACAGCAGGATCTCTCATCTGAAAGGAACGGAACCATTCTTTGGTTTCCTGATTTTTTTCGGTGAGAGATCTGTTTTTGTATAAGAAACGGGTAAGGGCATAGCAATCAATCCAGATTTCATTGTTGCCTTCTTTTTGGGATTCGTCAAAAATAAGCTGCAGACCCCAATGAAGGTGCACGGTATCGATATTGTTGGTATTTTCCTTTGCACTGTAGCCGGTGTGCCCCATATAGCCGATTACATCTCCGGCAGTCACCACACTGCCTTCTTCAAGGTCAAGAGCGTAGGGAAAATTCTGGCGAAGATGAGCGTAGTAATAATAGCGTTTGCCGTCAAAGCTTCTGATACCGATGCGCCACCCGCCGTACTGGTTCCAGCCAAGTGCTTCCACGTAGCCGGATTCAATTGCGATAATGGGTGTACCGATCTGCCCCATCATATCATGTCCCAAATGCTGCCTTTTGTAACCGTAGCTCCGGGAGGAACCAAAATCGTCATAATCATTATAAGGAAAGCCTTTGGCAATGGGGGAAAAGGCTTTCAAACCGTAAACCTTTTTCCAGACCTTTGCACCGGCTTCATTTTCCTGCTGAATTTCATACTCACCTACCATACCACCCAGAACAGCATCATAGGCTTCGTAATAATAATCATAGTATTTCATATCCTTTGTCAGCTCCCTAATGGTGGTTTTTCCATTCGAAAGCTCTCCTGCAAGCTTGCCAATCAGGGAAATGCTTTGCTTATCGAAGTTCCCACCGCATTTTGCTCCGGCATAGGCAAGTAATTCAATCCAGTTTAGATGGACAGGAGAATCATAGCTGGCAACATCCAGATCGTAGGCTGTGCATAGGGCTTCATAAGTTACATTGAAATCCACCCACTTGATATATTTGTCACCGGATTCGGAGGTGACTTCAATTGCATCCCTGCTGCGGTCTGAGGTATGGTGGTATATCAACAGGCATACAGCAGCAAGAAGCAGGCAAAGAATCATGCGGGGAATATGATAAGGAAATTTTTTCATGGAATTACACCTTGGCATACAGGTTAAAAAAATATATGACGAAACAGAATAAGATATTCTCGGCCGGAACAAATTGACAGTGGTTATCCTGTAATGTTAGAATATTACACAGTAAAAAAATTACGAAATTCGGAGGATATTCTTGTGCCAAAAAGAACAGACATTCATAAAGTGTTGATTATCGGCTCCGGCCCCATTATTATCGGACAGGCCTGTGAATTTGACTATTCGGGAACACAGGCGTGTAAGGCGTTGCGCAAGCTTGGCTATGAGATTGTGCTGGTAAATTCCAATCCTGCAACAATCATGACGGATCCGGAAACCGCTGATGTGACCTATATTGAACCGCTGAATGTAGAGCGGCTTGAGCAGATCATTGCCAAGGAACGTCCGGATGCCCTGCTTCCTAATCTGGGAGGACAGTCCGGTCTGAACCTGTGTGCGGAATTAAATCAGGCAGGAGTTTTGGACAAATACGGCGTCAAGGTCATCGGTGTTCAGGTAGATGCCATTGAGCGTGGCGAGGACCGTATAGAGTTTAAGAAAACCATGAATGAGCTGGGAATTGAAATGGCGCGAAGCGAGGTGGCTTACTCGGTGGAAGAAGCACTTGCTATTGCCGATCAGCTTGGATATCCGGTGGTTTTGCGTCCTGCCTATACGATGGGCGGTGCCGGTGGCGGTCTGGTTTATAATAAGGAAGAATTGAAGACAGTCTGTGCACGAGGCTTGCAGGCGAGTCTGGTGGGGCAGGTTCTGGTTGAAGAGTCCATTCTGGGCTGGGAAGAACTGGAGCTTGAGGTTGTCCGTGACGCAGACAACAATATTATAACCGTATGCTTTATCGAGAATATCGATCCGCTTGGTGTCCATACAGGAGATTCCTTCTGTTCTGCGCCTATGCTCACCATTTCTGAGGAATGTCAGAAGAGACTTCAGGAACAGGCGTATAAAATTGTGGAATCCGTTCAGGTAATCGGTGGAACCAATGTACAGTTTGCTCACGATCCTGTGTCAGACCGCATCATTGTCATAGAAATTAATCCCCGTACCTCCCGCTCCTCTGCACTGGCATCCAAGGCAACCGGTTTCCCGATTGCACTGGTTTCCGCTATGCTGGCAGCAGGGCTCACCTTAAAGGATATTCCCTGCGGTAAATACGGAACACTGGATAAGTATGTCCCCGATGGGGATTATGTGGTGATCAAGTTTGCCCGTTGGGCGTTTGAGAAGTTCAAAGGTGTTGAAGATAAGCTGGGAACCCAGATGCGCGCCGTGGGTGAGGTCATGAGCATCGGCAAGACCTACAAGGAGGCTTTTCAGAAGGCAATCCGTTCTCTGGAGACGGGGCGCTACGGACTAGGTCATGCCAAAAACTTTGATACCTTAAGCAAGGAGGAATTGCTGAAGCGCTTATCCACACCGTCCAGTGAGCGTCATTTCCTGATGTATGAGGCACTCCGCAAGGGAGCAACCGTGCAGGAAATATTTGAACTTACCAAGGTGAAAACCTATTTTATTGAGCAGATGAAGGAGCTGGTGGAGGAAGAAGAAGCTCTTCTGAAATACAAGGGCAGTATGCCCACGGATGAAATGCTGATTGCTGCCAAGAAGGATGGTTTTTCCGATAAGTATTTAAGCCAGTTGTTGGAAATCTCTGAGGAGGACATTCGAAACCGCCGTGTTGCACTTGGCGTGGAAGAGGCATGGGAAGGGGTGCATGTAAGCGGAACAAAGAACAGTGCTTACTATTACTCAACCTATAATGCCCCGGATAAGAATCCCGTAAATACCGATAAGCCAAAGATCATGATTCTGGGTGGCGGACCCAATCGTATTGGTCAGGGTATTGAATTTGACTATTGCTGTGTTCATGCTTCGCTGGCTCTTAAGAAGCTTGGTTTTGAGACGATCATCGTAAACTGCAATCCGGAAACCGTGTCAACCGACTACGATACCTCAGACAAGCTGTATTTTGAACCGCTGACGCTGGAGGATGTGTTAAGTATTTATAAGAAAGAAAAGCCGCTGGGTGTGATCGCACAGTTTGGCGGTCAGACACCTCTTAATCTGGCAGCAGATCTTGAAAAGAACGGAGTGAAGATTCTGGGTACGGCACCTTCTGTCATTGACCTTGCGGAGGATCGCGATCTGTTCCGCGCAATGATGGAGAAGCTGGAAATTCCCATGCCCGAATCGGGAATGGCTGTGAATGTGGAAGAGGCAATTGAGATTGCGAACCGGATCGGCTATCCGGTTATGGTACGTCCCTCCTATGTGCTTGGCGGGCGCGGCATGGAAGTGGTCTATGACAATGAAAGCATGACGGAGTATATGAACGCGGCAGTGGGTGTAACTCCTGACCGTCCTATTCTCATTGACCGTTTCTTAAATCATGCACTGGAATGTGAAGCGGATGCTATCAGTGACGGAACCCATGCTTTTGTTCCGGCTGTTATGGAGCATATTGAGCTTGCAGGAATTCATTCAGGTGACTCCGCGTGCATTATTCCCTCTGTCCATATTTCTCCTGAGAATGTGGAGACGATTAAGGAATACACAAGAAAGATTGCAGAGGAAATGCATGTGAAGGGTTTAATGAACATGCAGTATGCCATCGAAAACGGCAAGGTATTTGTGCTGGAGGCAAATCCCAGAGCATCCCGTACCGTTCCATTGGTATCCAAGGTCTGCAATATCCGTATGGTGCCGCTTGCAACTGATATCATTACATCGGAAATTACAGGTCGTCCTTCACCGATTACCGATTTGAAGGAACAGGTGATTCCCAATTACGGTGTGAAGGAAGCGGTATTCCCCTTCAATATGTTCCAGGAGGTTGATCCTATTTTAGGACCCGAGATGCGTTCTACCGGTGAGGTGCTTGGTTTGTCCCGATCCTATGGAGAAGCCTTTTTCAAGGCTCAGGAGGCAATTCAGTCAAAGCTTCCGCTTGAAGGAACGGTACTGATTTCCGTGAACCGCAAGGATAAGGAGGAAGTGGTAGAGATTGCAAAGGGCTTTGCTGAGGATGGTTTCCGGATTGTGGCGACCGGAGGAACCTATGATCTGATCACGGCAGCAGGAATTCCTGCCTCGAAGGTTAAGAAGCTCTATGAGGGTCGTCCCAATGTAGCCGATATGATTACGAACGGGGAAATTCAGCTGATTGTTAATTCTCCTGTAGGAAAGGACAGCGTTAATGACGACAGCTATCTGCGCAAAGCAGCAATTAAGGCCAAGGTTCCCTATATAACAACCATTGCCGCTGCAAGAGCTACCGTTGAGGGGATTCATTATGTAAAGTCTCACAAGGGAAGCGAGCTGAAATCCCTTCAGGAACTGCACAGTGAGATCAGGGATAAATAAATTGTATCTATGAGAGAGGAAAGTGCTTGACAAATAATTAACGAGATGCTATTATCATCCTATCAGATAAAAGGGAGTAGCTTATATCCCGGGATATATTTGAAACGTCAGGACGATGATAGCATCCGTTTCAAATCAGGTAACTGTAGCAAGACTTTTATCGTAGCGTAAATGCTGCGGGAAAGTCTTTTTTTAGTCCATGGAAACGTCGTTTTCGCTGCATTTACCAAAACAAAGGAGGAAAAGATATGTTCGGAAAGAAACCAAATAATGTTTATGATCAAAAGGAGCCGGGGAAAATGGGTCAGACCATCGGCAAAATTGCAGGAATTGTAGTGGGAATTATGGTTTTGATTTACCTGTTTGCAGGAAGCATTTATTCCTTGAAGGAGAATGAATATGCGGTAATCAGTACCTTTGGAGTACCCAAGATCGTGGAGCAGTCCGGTATTCACTTCAAAATTCCTTACGTGCAGAGAATGCGCAAGGTACCTAAGACAATCAACGGATTTCCCATTGGCTATCGCGCAGACACAGATGAATCCGTGGATTCCGAATCCTTTATGATCACCAGAGATTACAATTTTGTGAATGTGGATTTTTATGTGGAATATAAAGTGACTGATCCGGTCAAATATCTCTATGCATCAGAAAGCCCGGTAGACATTTTGAAAATGCTTACCCAGAGCTATATCAGAGATACCATTGGCCTATATGATGTAGACAGTGTGATTACCACAGGAAAGAATGAAATTCAGGCATCCATCAAAGAAAAAATCGTTGGGCGTCTGGAGCAGGAGGACATCGGTGTCCAGCTGGTGAACATTACCATACAGGATGCAGAGCCGCCTACGCAGGAGGTCATCAGTGCTTTCAAAAATGTAGAAAATGCAAAGCAGGGAAAGGAAACTTCCATTAATAAGGCAAACCAGAAGAGAAACGAGGATATTCCGGCAGCCAGAGCTCAGGTGGACGAGACCTTAAAGACGGCACAGGCGCAGGCTGAGGAGAGAGTTAACGAAGCAAAGGGGCAGGTAGCAAGGCTGAATGAGCTTTATGCGGAATATCAGAAGTATCCCCTGATCACCAAGCAGAGAATGTTCTATGAGACGATGGAAGATATTCTTCCCGATATGAAGGTGATCATTGAAAAGAGCGATGGTTCCACCCAGACCATGCTTCCGCTTGAGTCCTTTGCGGATTTGTCTGCGGCAGAAAAAACGGTGGTAGAAACAACAGAAGAAACAATCCAGGAATAATCAGGAAAGTGAGGAACAGACGATGAAGAAAAAGTCGGTTTATCTAGTTGTAATCATAGCCTTATTGGCACTTTTTATCATAGATTCCAGCATGGTAGTTACCTATCCGAATGAGTATACGGTGATCAAACAGTTTGGGAGAATTGAGAGTATTCGTCAGGAGCCGGGGCTTAGCATGAAGATTCCCTTTATCCAGACAACAGAAAAAATTGAGAATGAGGTTCTTCTGTATGACCTTGCAGTCAGTGATGTAATGACCAAGGATAAAAAGTCCATGATTGCAGACTGCTTTGTGCTTTGGAAGATTGAGGATCCCTACAAATATACCCAGACCTTAAGTGCTCAGAAGAGCAATGCGGAATTCCGTATTGATACCATTACCTATAACAGTCTGAAAAATGTGATCAGCAGCCTGAGCCAGGAGGAAGTGATCAGCGGACGTGACGGAGAACTTGCAAAGGCAATACAGGACAACATCGGCAATACCCTGGAGCAGTACGGAATTGAGCTTCTTGCAGTGGAAACCAAATCTCTGGATCTTCCCGATGAAAACAAGAATGCGGTTTATGAGCGTATGATTTCCGAAAGAAACAATATTGCAGCTACTTACAAGGCAGAGGGTGAGGAGGAAGCAAAGGAAATTTCCAATAATACCAATGCAGAGATTATTGTGATGCAGTCGGAGGCAGATGCCCAGGCGGAGGAGATCATTGCAAAGGGTGAGGCAGAATATATGCGTATCCTGAGCGAAGCCTATAACGATCCGGAAAAGGCTGATTTCTATATTTTCCTTCGTTCCTTGGATGCAGCCGAGGCAACAATGACGGGAAATAATAAAACGCTTATCATTGACGAGACGTCACCGATTGCGAAGATATTCTATTAATTCCATTGCAAAAATAAATGCCCTATGTTATAATGAAAAAGTCGCAAATGATAAAAAATTAACAATCATTGCGAAGCATAAAATAACTGTATAATAAACGGAGGAAAGAGATAATGGCAAAGAAAGTAGTTTTGGCCGGCGCATGCCGTACTGCTATCGGCACTATGGGTGGTTCTTTAAGCACAACACCTGCTGCAGAACTCGGTGCAATTGTAATTAAGGAAGCTTTAAACAGAGCAGGTGTAGCACCTGAGCAGGTTGATCAGGTTTACATGGGTTGTGTAATCCAGGCAGGACAGGGACAGAATGTTGCCCGTCAGGCATCTATCAAGGCTGGTCTTCCGATTGAGGTACCGGCTGTTACCATGAACGTTGTTTGCGGTTCCGGTCTTAACTGTGTAAACCAAGCTGCACAGATGATCATGGCCGGTGATGCTGATATCGTAGTAGCAGGTGGTATGGAAAATATGTCCATGGCTCCTTATGCAGTTCCTCAGGCACGTTTCGGATATAGAATGAACAACGGTACTCTGGTAGATACGATGGTAAATGATGCTCTTTGGGACGCATTCAACAACTATCATATGATTACAACGGCGGATAATATCTGCAGAGAGTGGGGACTTACAAGAGAAGAGCTTGATGAGTTCGCATTAAAGAGCCAGCAGAAGGCTGAAGCAGCTCAGAAGTCCGGCGCGTTCGATGCAGAAATCGTACCTGTTATGGTTAAGAAGAAAAAAGAAATGGTTGAGTTCAAGGTGGATGAAGGTCCTCGTCCCGGTTCTACCATTGAAGGTCTTGCAAAGCTTCGCCCGATCAATCCCGATGGATTTGTTACAGCAGGTAATGCTTCCGGAATCAATGACGGTGCAGCAGCAATCGTTGTTATGAGTGAAGAGAAGGCGAAGGAGTTAGGCGTTAAGCCTATGGCTACCTTTGTAGCAGGTGCTCTTGCAGGTGTAAGACCTGAGGTTATGGGTATCGGTCCTGTGGCTTCTACAAAGAAGGTTATGGCTAAGGCCGGTATGAAGATTGAAGACTTTGATATCATTGAGGCAAACGAAGCATTTGCAGCACAGTCTGTTGCAGTCGGAAAGGATCTGGGCATTGATGTTGACAAGCAGCTCAATCCTAACGGTGGTGCAATTGCGCTGGGACATCCTGTGGGAGCTTCAGGCTGCCGTATCCTTGTAACACTGCTTCACGAGATGCAGGCTAAGGGTGCTAAGACCGGTCTTGCAACCCTGTGTATCGGCGGTGGTATGGGATGCTCCACGATCGTTAAGATTGAAGATTAATTTAGTAAGCTGAGAAAGGAAGATAAGCAGGCTTAAGCTTTTAGGTCTGCTTATCGGAATGTCTGGGATCATGTTCATTTTGCAGAGCCATTGACAATTTGCCAAATGGCACTGTCTGTAAGGAAAATAAAGAAAAGGAGTTACAAAAATGGAATTTATCGTATACGAGCAAAAGGGCGCATACGGCATTATCACAATCAGCCGTGAAAAGGCGCTGAACGCACTGAACTCACAGGTACTTGAGGAGCTTGATGCAACTCTTGATGCAGTAAATCTGGATGAGGTAAGATGTTTGATCTTAACCGGTGCCGGACAGAAGTCCTTCGTAGCCGGTGCAGATATCGGAGAAATGAGTACTTTGACAAAGGCTGAAGGCGAAGCCTTCGGTAAGAAGGGAAATGATGTATTCCGCAAGCTGGAAACCTTCCCCATTCCTGTGATCGCAGCAATAAACGGCTTTGCACTGGGCGGCGGCTGTGAAATCTCCATGAGCTGTGATATCAGAATCTGTTCTGACAACGCTGTTTTCGGACAGCCTGAGGTTGGTCTCGGAATCACACCGGGCTTTGGCGGAACCCAGAGACTTGCCCGTCTTGTAGGAGCCGGCATGGCAAAGCAGATGATCTATACAGCCAGAAACATCAAGGCTGACGAAGCATACAGAATCGGTCTGGTAAATGCGGTTTATACCCAGGAAGAGTTAATGCCCGCAGCAGAGAAGATGGCAGCAGGAATCGCAAAGAATGCGCCTATCGCTGTCCGCAACTGCAAGAAGGCTATCAATGAGGGCCTCGATGTCGATATGGATCAGGCAATCGTGATCGAAGAGAAGCTTTTTGGTGACTGCTTCGAGACCGAGGACCAGAAGTATGGCATGGCATTCTTCCTTGACAAGAACAAGGAAAAGGTAAAGGAACCCTTTAAAAACTGCTAGAAGGATATCGGATTTCATACTGCATGAGCAGTAAAAATACAAATCAATAAATTTTAGGAGGATTTTAAAATGAAAGTAGGCATTATTGGTGCTGGTACCATGGGACAGGGCATTGCAAAGGCATTTGCCCAGGTTGACGGATATGAGGTTGCTCTCTGCGATATTAAGCAGGAGTGGGCTGAAGGCGGAAAGGCCAAGATTGAAAAGGGCTATGCTAAGCTCGTTGAAAAAGGAAAAATGACACAGGAGGCAGTAGATGCCATTCTTGCTAAGATCACTCCCGGACTGAAGGAGAATCTTTGTGCAGACTGTGATCTGATCGTAGAAGCAGCATTTGAAAATATGGAAGTGAAGAAGACAACTTTTGCTGAACTGGACAAGATTGCAAAGCCCGAATGTGTATTTGCATCCAACACTTCCAGTCTTTCCATCACAGAGATTGGAAATGGCTTGAACCGTCCGATGATCGGTATGCATTTCTTCAACCCGGCAGACCGCATGAAGCTGGTTGAGGTAATTGCAGGTGTGAACACTCCTGTAGAGACTGTAGATACAATCAAGAAGATTTCTGAAGAAATCGGCAAGACACCGGTTCAGGTAAATGAAGCAGCAGGATTTGTCGTAAACCGTATTCTTGTTCCGATGATCAATGAAGCTGCTTTCATCAAAATGGAAGGTGTTTCTGATGTTGCTGGTATCGATGCTGCTATGAAGCTTGGCGCAAATCATCCCATGGGTCCCCTGGAACTGGGCGATTTCATTGGTCTTGATATCTGCCTTGCTATTATGGATGTCCTTTATAATGAGACCGGTGACAGCAAATATCGTGCATGTCCTCTTCTTCGTAAGATGGTTCGCGGTGGTAATCTTGGTGTTAAGAGCGGTAAGGGCTTCTATATTTACAATGCAGACAGAACCAAGACCCCTGTTGATGCTCAATAATAAAAATTTATCATATTAAATGGAGGAATTAAAATCATGGATTTTATGTTAGACAAAAAACATGAAATGGCAAGAACTCTTTTCAAAGAGTTTGCAGAAAAAGAAGTAAAGCCTCTGGCACAGGAAGTTGATGAGACAGAAGTGTTCCCCAGAGGAACTGTTGAAAAGATGGCTAAGGCCGGTTTCCTTGGAATTCCTGTTCCGAAGGAGTACGGCGGACAGGGCTGTGATCCTCTTACCTATGCAATGTGTGTAGAGGAGCTTTCCAAGGTTTGCGGTACAACAGGCGTTATCGTATCTGCTCATACATCACTTTGCTGTGATCCTATCCAGACCTACGGTACAGAAGAGCAGAAACAGAAATATCTGGTTCCCCTTGCAAAGGGTGAGAAGCTTGGTGCATTTGGTCTGACAGAGCCCGGAGCAGGTACCGATGCACAGGGACAGCAGACAAAGGCTGTTTTAGATGGAGATGAATGGGTACTGAACGGTTCCAAGATTTTCATCACAAACGGTAAGGAAGCTGACGTTTATGTTATCTTTGCTGTAACAAGTGTTGTAACAGATGCTAAGGGCAGAAGCAAGAAGATGATTTCTGCATTTATCGTAGAAAAAGGAACACCCGGATTTACCTTTGGTACCAAGGAAAAGAAAATGGGTATCCGTGGTTCATCCACTTATGAATTAATCTTTACAGATTGCCGTATTCCTAAGGAAAATCTGTTAGGTCAGGAAGGCAAGGGCTTCGGCATTGCTATGCATACCCTGGATGGCGGACGTATCGGTATCGCTGCACAGGCACTTGGTCTTGCAGAAGGCGCATTAGAAAGAACGATCGAGTATGTAAAGGAAAGAAAGCAGTTCGGAAGAGCAATCGGTGCTTTCCAGAATACACAGTTCCAGATCGCAGATATGGCTACCAAGGTTCAGGCAGCTCAGTACATGGTTTACAGAGCAGCTATGGCTAAGGCAACCCAGAAGTCCTATACGGTTGAAGCAGCTCAGGCTAAGTTATATGCTGCAGAGGTTGCTATGGAGGTTACAACCAAGGCTGTACAGCTTCACGGCGGTTACGGATATATTAGAGAATATGACGTTGAGCGTATGATGCGTGATGCTAAGATTACCGAGATCTATGAAGGTACATCCGAAGTACAGAGAATGGTTATCTCCGGTGCACTGCTTAAGTAAGACGGCTTGAAATTTGGATTGAACAGCTGCACTGCTTGCAGTGACAGATGTTCAGGAGAAGATTTTTGCGTGCCGGCTTAAGACGGCACACACGGAAAAAATAGAAAATAAGGAGAGATAATACAATGAAAATCGTTGTTTGTATTAAACAGGTACCTGATACCAAGGGTGGCGTTAAGTTCAATCCCGATGGTACACTCGACAGAGGTGCAATGCTTACAATCATGAATCCTGATGACAAAGCAGGTCTGGAAGCAGCACTTAGATTAAAGGATCAGTATGGTGCAGAAGTAACTGTAGTAACCATGGGTCTTCCCAAGGCAGAAGAAGTTCTTCGTGAAGCAATGGCTATGGGTGCTGATAAGGGAATTCTTGTAACAGACAGAGTTCTTGGTGGCGCTGATACATGGGCAACCTCCCAGACACTTGCAGGTGCGATCCGTAACCTTGAATATGACCTGATTATCACAGGCCGTCAGGCAATCGATGGTGATACTGCGCAGGTTGGTCCTCAGATTTCCGAGCATCTTGGAATTCCGGTAATTTCCTATGCTCAAAAGATTGAAATCGAAGGAAACAGTGTAATTGTTGAACGTCAGTATGATGACAGATATCATGTATTAAAGGCACAGATGCCTTGCTTAATTACAGCACTTGCTGAATTAAACGAGCCTCGTTATATGACTCCCGGCGGAATTTTCGATGCATATGATGCAGAGATCACTGTTTGGGGAAGAGCAGATCTGAAGGATGTAGAGGATTCTAACTTAGGTCTTAAGGGGTCACCTACACAGATTGCTAAAGCTTCCGATAAGGTTAGAAAGGGTGCCGGTGAAAAGGTAACTCTTGATCCTACAGAAGCAGTTAACTATATCGTTGATAAGTTAAAAGTAAAACATGTCATCTAATACTTCGATTACGAAAAATATGGAGGTTCAAAATGAATATTCAAGATTATAAGGGAGTATTTGTCTTCGCTCAGCAGGTAGACAATGTACTTAGCGGAATTGCTTTAGAATTAGTTGGCAAAGGAAAAGACCTTGCCAAGGATTTAGGCACAGAAGTAACAGCAGTATTGGTTGGTTCAGGCGTTGGTGCTCTGGCTGACGAGCTTGCTGAATATGGTGCTGACAAGGTTATCGTTGTTGATGATCCTGAGCTTGCTGAATACAGAACAGAGCCCTATGCACATGCACTGGCATCTGTCATCAATGAATTTAAGCCTGAAATCTTCTTAGTAGGTGCTACGGCAATCGGACGTGACCTTGGCCCCAGAGTTTCTGCAAGAATTCATACAGGACTTACAGCAGACTGTACACAGCTTGAAATCGGTGATTTCCCGATCAACCCGATTCCCGGTAAGGAACAGCTTCACAACCAGCTTCTGATGACTCGTCCTGCATTCGGTGGTAACACAATTGCTACCATTGCCTGCCCGGATTTCCGCCCTCAGATGGCAACAGTTCGTCCCGGCGTTATGCAGAAGGCACCCAGAGAGGCTGGAAAGAAGGCGGTTGTTGTAGAGTACAATCCCGGATTTACACCCAACAACAAGTATGTTGAAATCTTAAAGGTTGTCAAAGCTGTTTCAGACGTAGCTGATATCATGGATGCCAAGATTCTTGTATCCGGCGGACGTGGTGTGGGAAGCCCTGAAAACTTCAAGCTTCTGGAAGACCTTGCAGAGGTACTTGGCGGTACCGTAAGCTGCTCCCGTGCAGTTGTAGATGCAGGCTGGAAGCCTAAGGATTTACAGGTTGGACAGACCGGTAAGACTGTTCGCCCCAATGTTTACTTTGCAATCGGTATCTCCGGAGCAATCCAGCACGTAGCAGGTATGGAGGAATCTGATATCATCATCGCTATCAACAAGGATGAGACAGCTCCTATCTTTGAAGTTGCTGACTACGGCATCGTAGGTGATCTGAACAAGATCCTTCCTGCTCTGACAGAAACCTTAAAGGCAGAGATTGCAAACAAATAAGCAATGAGATAAACGCATAAAAGACGTAATAAAGAGTCACTTCATGCTTGCATGAAAGTGGCTCTTTTTGCGGCTTCGCGGGCATTTAGCGAATGCCCGCGACCGAGGAAATCAGGTAGGGATAGAATTGGCTGATCAGATATTGGAAAATATTTGAAATGACTTTACAATAATTACTTATGTTGATTCCGCCATTCTCTCGGGGATATCCCATAAATTGTCTTAAATGCACGTGAAAAATGAAGCTGATTTTCATATCCGACAGCAGAACCGATTTCTGC
>JAUNDN010000055.1 GCA_030526045.1 Bacillota bacterium
CATGAAAAGAGGGAAGAAATTTCAAATTTCTTCCCTCAGTGTGTAGACAAAGTTATAAATTTTGTTTCATTATTCGCATTATGGCACTATATGGCCGTGCTTCAAGTTCTACGTACAGCCTATTCCTGACTTCGGGGCAAATATCACATCTCCTTGTCTCTTCGACAAATTCTTTACCGTTTCATAAACATGCTTTTTCTACAGTCTGTAATACAAGGTATTTGAGAGTTCTTTTTCGCCACTAACTTTATTTCATCGTCTCACTGTGATTCAGCACCAGAGTACTGTACAGAAACAGCACGTCCTGTCCGTCAAACTCAACATACCGCTCCAGAAGATCCGGATGAAGATAGCGGATATCCACCAAGGTAATCTTTGCATAGCCTGATACTAGGAGCGGAGCAATACTGCTGCCGAAGGAATCCCGGAACAAAATCAACTCCCTATCGGTAGCCGCATTTGGATTTTCAATGGTAAGCAGCGGCAAAGAGCCTGACAGAAACATTTCATACGGATCGCTTCCGTAAGCCTTCTCCCAATCATAAACGATACCGTTCTTTTCATTCTGATAATCATATACCACACATTTTTCCAGTGTTTCATTAGTAAGATAACAGAGTTCATCCGGTGAAATAGGAAGCGCTGCCTGTCCATAATAGACTCCGTAAAAGGGCTGTTCCAACGTTTTTACTACATAATCCCCGGTGAGTTCCGTTCCCATTTGAGCTGCCAGTTTTTCTGCTACCGGAAGAATCCTCTCCTGCCTCCAATGCGTGTCCGTCCTATAGTAATCCTGCAGGGAAAGCTCTTCCGTAATGCCAATATAGGTCATAAAATCCGTTTTCGACTTCATACGGTTGATTAGCAGTTCATAATCAATGGCAGGATATCCGTTCCGCTCTGCCAGAAAGAGATTCTTATCGGGAATGATCGAAAAATACACCTTGCTATCTGTGTCTTCCAGATACTTTTCATATACATAAGAAAAACGTTCCGCGGCTCTGTCAAGAGAGGCCTCCTGTAGGGGATACTCCAGCTTACAGGCGTAATCCTCTGCCAGGTAAATTCCCTCATTATCACGCTGACTGAATACATAAAACGTAAAGAACGCTTTCAAGCTCCGAAATGCGTCCCGCATGGGAAACTGATCCAGGCTGTAGCTTTCAAATTCTTCCATGAATTTCCCGGAGGCAATCATTTCAACTGACAGTTTAGGGAACTGCGCAAGCGCTCTCCTTTCACTGCCGGAAAAAGCATCCGGCCTTTTGATCCATGTACATAGTGACATTGTCAGAAAGAAAAGTATCATCATACATGTCACAACACGATTCTTTTCTCTTGTCCACATAATACTCTCCTTCTAAAATCTGAAATAGAGAAACGGATTAAAGGAACTGTCCACCAGGTATGCCGTATTAAGAAGCATCAATCCGATCAGGAGGAGCGGCTCCAGTATGGTTACAGCTCTCTTCCCAAAGGTATTCTGCTCAAGCCTGACAATCAGCATTTTTATCAGCGGAGTGGTTCCTACCATTCCAAGCAGTATTACCACTCCATAGCTTCTCAGATAATAGATAAACTCTTTTGAAATAAGCGGCAGCCCATTCAGTCCGATCATCCCGCCAAGACAAATAAACAGATCACTCATATTCGTCCCGTAAAAAATGACAAAGCTTACGACAATCGCAAGCAACACATAACAATGCGAAAAGATTCTGCTCTTTTCAAGGTGTTTTAAAAGCCACCGCTTTTCCAGCACCAACAGAACTGCAAAAAACAGTCCCCAGATGACAAAATTCCAAGCTACGCCGTGCCAGAGTCCGGTCAGTATCCACACCACGAAGATGTTGAAAAACCACCTTCTCGTAGATACTCGGTTGCCGCCAAGTGGAATATAGACATAGTCCCTAAACCAGGAGCCCAGAGAAATATGCCAGCGCCTCCAGAATCCCGTAATACTCCTTGAAATATACGGATAATTGAAATTTTCGGGGAAGTGAAATCCCAGTATCCTGCCAAGTCCGATTGCCATATCACTATAGCCTGAAAAGTCAAAGAAAATCTGCAGGGAATAGGCAATCCCAAACAGCCAGTAGAACAATACAGACTTGTCATTCGATGCCTGAAAAATATCACACAGCCTGCCAAGCACATTGGCAAGCAGAATCTTTTTGGATAGACCGATCACAAACCGGCGCATTCCCAATGCAAAATTCTCTGCACTGTGTGTACGCTCCGAAAGCGCTCTATTAATATCCGTATAGCGCACAATAGGGCCGGCAATCAGCTGCGGAAACATAGCAACATAGACTCCCAGCCGTATCAGATTTCTCTGTGCCGGTACCTTTCCCTGATACACATCAATCTCATAGCTAAGAATCTGAAATGTATAAAAGCTGATTCCGATCGGCAGGACTGCTGCACACTTAAAGTAAACCAAGAGCCCTACATGAATTACTATTGACAAAACAAGCAGTCGCTTTGCCGAACCTTCTTCTCTATACTGCTCTATCATCCTTCCCGAATAAAATCCGACCAGAATAGTCATGAGCATCCATATAACATTCACAGGCTCTCCCCATGCATAAAAGAAAAGGCTTGCCAGAAAAAGCATCATATTCTTAAATTGCTTCGGAACGGCAAAATAAAAAAACAGCACAACCGGTAGAAAATAATATAAAAACGGGATACTTGAAAAAACCATGTCCTACCTCAATCCCATGCAGCAGATCTATACAAGTTTCTCCTCCACTGCCAGGGAAGCACTCTCAGCGTACACTTCCGTCAATTTTGTCTTAAAGTTCTCCATAATCTCTTCCTTGCCAAAGGCAGAAATCACATATTCCCCGCCATTAATCGTGAAGATTACCAGTTTGTCCGGGAACCCACATATCCATTGGGTATTCACAATATTCTCTTTCAATGCGTCAACCAAGGTCTGTGCTTTTCCGGTGTCCTTTAAGTGAAACGCCGCACCCGTAAAGGTGTTTGCATTCATCCCATGGATCAGGGAAGCGGCCTCGTCGATAAGTCCAACACTGTCAGCCGGAATATAGAGGGCGTAAGTGAGATTTTCGGTATCCTCAATATTGAAAATTCCCGCACTGTTGTCTACCGGATTACCGAAATCACCACCCATGGCAAAAAACTTTTCATCATCAGCATAGGTATTCCATATCTTATTTAAAGCCTCAGCGCTGTCAGCAACCTCAACCCTTGGAATATTGCCGGTATTGCTTGAAGTATCATGATCTCCTGTATTCTTTGCTCCGCATCCTACCGCAACAATTGCAATTATCATTGTCATCATGATAGATATTACTCTTTTTTTCATTGTTTCCTCCAATCAAAAATGGCTTTTTTGTGGCCATTTCGTTTCTTTATTTATTCTGTTTTCCCGTCAGCCTGCTTCTTCATCCCACTCTTTGACGGATTATCCAGCAATCTTCCGTCTGCATCAAACCGGGAGCCATGACAGGGGCAGTCCCAGCTTTGCTCATCCGGATTCCAGGTAAGCTCACAGCCCATGTGTGCACACCTTTTTGAAAAAATATGAAGTTCACCCTCCTCGTCCCGATAAGCGGCGTGGGCCGCTCCATCTATTATAACAATTCCTCCCTGTCTATTCAACAGCGAACCAGCACTTTCCTTCGGTTTATGAAAGGCTCCTCTTAATAGCCCCTTCGCACTCATTCCCACATCCTGCAACAGATTTCCGATGGATGCCCGGAAATTCAACCGCCTGGGAGAGAACAATTTATCATAAGGGTTTTCGATTCCACAGATCTCATCCCGCAAAAGCATCGCTGCAATCATGGAAGAAGTCATTCCCCATTTTTGAAAGCCGGTCGCCACATAAAGATGGGGTGTAAAAACGGAATACCTTCCGATAAAGGGGATTCCGTCATGAGGCATACAATCCTGTGCCGACCAGCGCGTTAACTCTCTGCACTCCGGGAAATATTGCCTTGCTGCAACCAGAAGCTCCTCGTAAACACCTCCGTTTTCATTTTCTCCTGTTCTTCTGGCATTTCCTCCAAACAGCAGGTAGTCTCCTGCCTGCCGAAGCGTTCTGCCGTTCTTGTCAATTCCATAGTACATTCCCTTCAGCCTTCTGCACCCCGAAAGCGCCAACATATAGCTTCTCTCCTGATGCTGCCGCAAAAAGTAAAACCCCGGTACATTTAAGAGTGGATAATGGGTTGCAACCACAATTGCATCCGCACTCAGGATTCCTCTCTTTGTCGCTACCCTGTTTCCCCTGATCTTCGTCACCTTTACATGCTCTATAATTTCCAGTTCTGCAGATATTCCTCTTAAGAAATCCAGTGGAGAAAACTGCGCCTGATTCTGAAAGCATACCGCTCCCTCTACCGGAAAAAGCAATTCCGTCTCACGGGTAAAGTAAGCATCGATTCCAAGCTCTGCTGCCACCTGCACTTCTTTCTCAAGCGCTTCCTTATTTTGCAGTGTATATAAATATGCAGGTACTCTCTCAAACTGACAATCTATCTTTTTCTCCCGAATTAACCGTTCAAATTCCTCAATTGCCTCCTCATTTGCCTGTGCGTACAGCCTTGCTTTCTTCTTGCCCACTGTCTTAATTAATGTGCTGTATTTAATACCATGCTGGCTAGTAATCTTTGCTGTTGTGCCCCGTGTCTGTCCGGATGCCAGCTCGTCTGCCTCAAGGACCAGCACACTCTTTCCCTGCTCCTTCAGATAAAAGGCAGTCAGGATTCCCGCCATACCTGCACCTACCACAATTACATCCCGGTGGATTTCCTGTAAGCTGTCCGAGGGGTTATTCAAATATACTCCATTCCTTCCCTGCTCCCTCTTTTCCAGTATTCTCCATAATGATTCCATAAAAAACCCCCGATTTCTTTACTGCCATTCATATCTTTTTATCTCATGCAATTCATTGACCGGCGGCAGACAGGTATGTCCCCGGCATACATAAAATGTAGTCTTATCATTTTGCAAGGGATATTCTTCTGTTGACCGTTCCAAAACGCAAACCACCGCATCCAGAGGAATCCTAAAAGGTAGCGCCTCAAGTTCCTGTCTGTCCTTCAAGACGACGGTTATTTTTTCCGGCGGATCAAGGTAATCTGATAGTGCTATGAAAAACATTGCATATCCTGCAGGATGGCTTTCTGCCTCTTTGCTCATGAACGCAAGCTGACGCTCTGCGAGCTGTCTGAACTGCTCCTTTCCTGTATGCAGATACAACTGCACAAGGTTATATGCCATTGCCGAATTTCCGCTGAAAATGGCACCGTCATAGGTCTCCTTGGGGCGTAGAATCAGCTGTTCGTTTTCCTCTCCATAAAGGAAAAAGCCACCCTGCTTTTCATCATAAAATTCAACAATCGCCTTCTCACAAAATTGTTCTGCACTCTTAAGATAATCACTGTTAAAAGTCGCCTTATAAAGGGAAAGCAATGCAAGCACCTCAAAAGCATAATCCTCTAGAAATCCCCTGCCAGTATGCTTCCCGCTTCGATAACTGATAAACAGAGTATCCTTTTCATATAATTGCTTCCGGATAAAGCTCTGCGCTTTTTCTGCTGATTCAAGATATGTTTCCTTCCCGGTAACACGATATAGCTGACACATTGCAGTAATCATGAGCGCATTCCAGGATGTCAGTATTTTATCATCCAAATGAAGCTGATATCGCTTTTTACGGTATATATAGATCTGTCGTAAACAGGCATCCATACTTTCATCGATATCTTTGTTTTTTAAGAGATTCGGAATGCTCTTCCCCTCAAAATTTCCTTCCTGCGTAATATCAAAATACCGATTGAATGCTCTTCCCTGTTTTTCTCCGAGGACAGAGATGATTTCGGATGGCTCAAACAGGTAATATTTCCCTTCTACCCCTTCGCTGTCCGCATCCTGGGCGCTGTAAAAGCCCCCATCTTCCGAGGTCATCTCCCGCAGAATATAGGCAGCGGTCTTTTCTGCCACGGTGCAATAAAAAACGTTATTTGTAAGCTCGTACGCTTTACAGTAAGCAAGAATCAACAGCGCATTATCATACAACATTTTTTCAAAATGAGGCACCAGAAAAAAACGGTCGGTGGAATATCGGCAAAAACCACCTCCGATATGATCAAACATTCCTCCCAGATACATTTGTCGCAAGGTTTTTTCCGCCATATTCATAGCTTCCTTGGCATTATTCTTCTCATAATATTTCATTAGAAATAACAGGTTATGAGGGGTTGGAAACTTGGGTGCATCGCCGAACCCGCCCCACCTTTCATCAAAAGATTGCTCGTAAGACAAGACAGCTTTCTCAATCAGCTGCGCATTGATATCGCCGGATTTATCGTCAGCTTTGCCACCGGAAATATCTGCCCTTTGCTCCAATAACAAAACAATTTCCTCTGCTGACTTTAGTAGTTTTTCCCGCTGTTTTTCCCATTTTTCGTGAATGGCCATCAGGAGCTCCTTTAACCCAATCTGCCCATACCTTGCAGTTTTGGGAAAATAGGTTCCGGCAAAAAAGGGCTTCTGCTCCGGAGTAAGAAAAACAGTGGTGGGCCAGCCGCCGCTTCCCGTAAAGGCCTGGCATACCGACATATAAATACTGTCAATATCCGGCCGCTCCTCTTTATCCACCTTAATTGCAATGAACCATCGGTTTAAAAGTTCTGCAATTTCCTGGTCTTCAAAGCTTTCATGTGCCATCACGTGGCACCAGTGACAGGTGCTGTACCCGATGCTTAAGAATACAGGCTTGTCCTCTCTCCCGGCCCTGGCAAAAGCCTCCTCTCCCCAGGGATACCATTCCACCGGATTGTCCGCATGCTGAAGCAGATACGGACTTGTCTGATTTTTTAGATGATTTTGCATACTTTCTCCCATTCTGACGGCATCTCGGCCTTTTACTTCTGTCTTCCTGATTCTTTCTTTATATTCCCATATTTGTAGCTTGATTATACCGACGTGGTATTATTTTCTTCACAAAAAACTGTATTATAGGGTTCTCCCTACAATACAGTTTTTATTTCATTAATCATATGATCTATCTCATCCTTCGTCATCGAAGGAATCAGCAAATGCGTACCATCAAATTGTCTGGCTCCGTGTTCTGATATGTAGGATATAAATCTATCATACGAAAACATGCCATCCCTTGCCTGATTCTCGGAAAAGATATAAAACCTTACTAAGCCTTTATCAATTTTGATGGAATCCAAATTAAAAAAATCATCCGCCTTAACCGGGAAAATACTTACGCACTCTTCCGTAAGCGTATAAATGGCAAGAATCTTTCTATCTTCCTTATTCTGCATTAATGCCGGTTTTGCATAATATGCATCTATCGCTTGCATATCATGGAGAAGCTGTTCAAATTTCTGCAAATCCTCACACTCACTGAATTCTAATACCTGTTCTGCATTCATCACGAAAGGCCACATTGCCAATGTGAGAATGTATGTACTGTATTCCTTCTTACAGAATTCATGCAGCGATTGCAAGCTAAACTGCGTCATATTCGGTATATTATCGTCCAACATCTGTGTCGTATATTCCCTCTCCTCCTCCACACAATACAGATCTACTTTCTTTAACTGTCTTTCTACTTCCTTAACAATCCTGACAAAATCAACTATTTCTGCGGCAGTGGTTGGAATATTGTAGCTTAGGGTTATTTCCCCCTCCGCAGCCTTACTGCCGTCAAAAAATATCCCCCTGCCAATCCTTGAAGGATTATATAGTACTGCTGTATTCTGATTGATAACATCCTCCTGCAGTATGTAAAACTCATTACTGCTTCCATACTTCAAACCGCAATTCTTTAAAATCAATTTTAAGTCAATATTTTTATTGCCAAAAAAACCTTTTTTTCTTATTTGTAATGTAAATGCCATATTGTATTTCCTTTCAGATCCGTATCACTTTCCACATTTTCTTATAAGCTTTCCTATCTTTTCTGCGCGATACATATTACATTTCACCACTAAGGAAATAATAACATAATAGGCTTATAAACACAAATCCGTCTTAAAGGTCTTGCTCTCTTTGTATGGTCTAAACAGCAGGTAAAGAATACCGATGATCAGCAATATTGCCACTGCAGTTCCAATTCCGAAGATGCCGGTAGTTATTAATGTACCAATCTGATAAATACACAGGGAAACAACATAAGCAAGCCCACACTGATATCCGATTGCGAACCAGAACCACTTTGCATTGTTCATCTCTTGCTTGATTGCGCCCATGGCAGCAAAGCAGGGAGCACAGAGAAGATTGAATACTAGGAAGCCATAGGAAGCAACAGGTGTCATGACGCTGGCCAGATTACCCCAGATTTCAGTTCCGTCCTCTGCCACCTCTGCAAAACCGAAGAGAAGTCCGAAGGTTGCCACCACATTTTCCTTGGCGATCAAACCGGTAACGGCTGCAACAGCCATCTTCCATCCTTCCCCTGCCTGTGTCCATCCAAGAGGTGCAAATATCCACGCAATGGCGCTTCCGATTCGAGCCAGAATACTTTCATTCAGCTGTTCGGCTTCCAGCATGCCAAAGCCGCCCTCTGTCCATCCAAAGCTCATTAAGAACCAGAGAACAATCGTGGATAGCAGAATAATCGTACCTGCCTTTTTGATGAAGGACCAGCCACGCTCCCACATGCTTCGAAGCACATTGGAAACGGTAGGCCAGTGATAAGCCGGAATCTCCATAACGAAAGGCGCAGGATCACCTGCAAACATCTTTGTTTTCTTTAAGATAATACCGGAGCAGACAATAGCTGCAACACCTACAAAATAAGCGCTCCATGATACCCAGCCCGCATTGTCAAAAAAAGCACCTGCAATCAATGCGATGATGGGGAGCTTTGCTCCGCAGGGAACGAAGGTGGTCGTCATGATCGTCATCTTACGGTCACGATCATTTTCGATCGTACGGGATGCCATGATTCCCGGTACACCGCAGCCACTTCCGATCAGCATAGGAATGAAGGATTTCCCGGAAAGACCAAACTTACGGAAAATACGATCCATGATAAATGCCACACGCGCCATATAGCCACAGCTCTCCAGGAACGCCAAGAACAGAAACAACACCAGCATCTGCGGCACAAATCCGAGTACAGCTCCGACACCGGAAATAATACCGTCAACAATCAATCCTGTCAGCCAGTCCGCGCAGCCGATACCTTCAAAAAAGCTCTGGGCGCCCGGAACAATCCATTCTCCAAACAAGGTATCATTGTTCCAACTGGTAAGCCAGTCTCCCACAGTTGTAACCGATACATAATACACCAAGAACATGACCAAGGCGAAAATAGGAAGTGCCAGCCACCGGTTCGTCACAACACGATCAATCTTATCTGAGGTTGTCAGCTTTTCCTTGTTTGATTTTGTCACGCACTCTCCGATGATAGAAGAAATGTAGACATATCTCTCATTGGTAATGATGCTTTCCGTATCATCATCAAAGGCCTTTTCCAGCATCTGAATCTCAGCAGACACATCCGGAACCGTCTTCATCCGACTCTGAATCTTGTCATCCTTCTCGAGCAGCTTAATGGCAAAGAAGCGCTTCTGCTCTTCCGGCACAGAGCTTCCAAGTTTATCTTCCACTGCTGTAATGATCTCCTCAGCCTCCTGTGAAAAGGTGTGTACCGGATTTGCCACTGCTTTCTTTTGTACCAGGGCAACTGCCTTTTCTGCTGCCTTTTGAATCCCTGTTCCCTTCAGCGCAGAAATTTCCACCACTTCACAGCCAAGCTTCCTGCCAAGCTTATCAACGTATATTTTGTCTCCGGTCTTCTCCAGAATATCAATCATGTTAACTGCCATCACTACCGGGATCCCAAGTTCCATGATCTGTGTGGACAGATACAGATTTCTTTCAATATTAGTGCCATCCACAATATTGATGATAGCATCCGGTCTTTCCCCGATCAGATAATTTCTGGCAACCACCTCTTCCAGAGTGTAAGGGGATAAAGAGTAGATACCCGGCAGGTCCATAATGATAACGTCCATATGCCCTTTTAATTTTCCTTCCTTTTTTTCTACGGTTACCCCCGGCCAGTTTCCCACAAACTGGTTGGAACCGGTCAGTGCATTAAACAATGTTGTTTTACCACTATTCGGATTACCCGCAAGTGCGATTTTTACTGACATAATTGATTGTCTCCTCCTGTTTGAATTTGGTTAGTCTTTTCTAACCTATTTGCAAAAAAATTACTCAACAATAATCATTTCCGCATCAGCTTTTCTTAAAGACAGTTCATAGCCGCGCACGGTTACCTCGATCGGATCTCCCAGCGGTGCCACCTTTCGCACATAAACAGTAACTCCTTTGGTGATACCCATATCCATGATTCTTCTCTTTACCGGGCCTTCACCGGTAAGCTTTGTAACCTTTACAGTCTGACCGCAGGCAGTCTCCTTTAATGTCTTCATCTTCTAATTTCCTCTTTTCTCATTTTAGACGCCTTATACAAGACAGTTTAAACCATGATCTTATTTGCCATATCCCTGCCGATCGCCACGCGGGAATCCTTCACATTCACAATCAGATTTCCACCTATGTCCGATACAACAGTGACATTCCCGCCTACTACAAAACCAAGATTTTCAAGAAATCTCTTTGTTTCTTCCTTTCCGCCCAATCTTTTAATGGTATTGGTCTCTCCGGCATTTAACATTGTCAGTGGCATCATCTCACCCCTTCTTTCTCGCTAATTGAGAATCGTTTTCATTTACATTGGTTAGTTTACTCTAACTTTTTTGAATTGTCAATTATCAAATTGAAAAATTTTACAAACATTTTTTATTATGCAATCACACCATATCTGTCAGTGTAGAAAATACTCAATAATACTTGAAGATAACAGACAAATTCCCTATAATAATTTCAAACCGGCAGGAGGCAGTGATATGGAAAAAAGCACAGAATTATTGGATTCTCTTTATCAGCATATGATAACCTACTACTCCGGAGATCCCAAAAGGATTCAGCATTTTGTTAAGGTACATAGCTTTGCAAGGCTCATCGGGCATATGGAAGCAATTCCCGATGAAACGCTTTTCATTCTGGAGGCAGCTGCTTATGTACACGACATCGGCATCAAGCCCGCAGAACGCCTTTATGGAAGCTGTAGCGGAAAATATCAGGAAGAATTGGGACCGGCTCCTGCAGCGGATATGCTGAAGGAATGTGGATTTTCACCAAAACAGATTGAGAGAATCACCTATCTGGTTGGGCATCACCATACCTATCGCAACATAGACGGAATGGATTATCAGATTTTGGTAGAAGCGGATTTTCTGGTAAATTTTTACGAGGATGATACCAAGGCAGATGCAATACATCATGCCTATGAAGCTATATTTAGGACTGTATCCGGCAGAGACATCTGCAGAACAATATATCATAAACAAAAATAATGGAGGTATTCCATGAGTTTTATTCAGCATCGTTCCAGTGAATCCATTGAAGATTACCTGGAAACCATTCTCCTATTACAAAGAAGAACCGGACAGGTTCGTTCCATAGATATAGCAACCGAAATGAATTTTTCAAAACCCAGTGTAAGTGTTGCCATGAAGAATTTGCGTGAAAAAGGATATATCACTATGGCAGATAACGGGTATATTACCCTCACAGAAAGCGGCAGACAGCGGGCTGAAAGTGTTCTGGAGCGCCACACCCTGCTTTCCGACTGGTTGATCAGAATCGGTGTCAGCAGGGATACCGCTTTAGAGGATGCCTGCAAGATTGAACATGACCTGAGTGAAGAAAGCTTTGAAGCAATTAAAAATTACTTTATTCAAAAAAGCTCTTAAACGTCTCCATTAGCTTTTCAATCTCGATGGGCTTTGATATGTGTCCGTTCATTCCGGCTGCAAGCGCATTTTTCTTATCATCCTCAAATGCATTGGCGGTCATCGCAACAATCGGAATTTCAGCCTTTTTCCACTCAGCTGGCGAATTTTCCTGGTAGCATCATAACCATTCATATTGGGCATCTGAATATCCATCAGAATAATATCATAATAATCCTCTTCTGCTTCCTGTAACATATGAACGCAAATGATTCCGTCTTTTGCCCGTTCCACCATGAAACCGACACCACCAAGGATTTCTTCTGCGATTTCAGCATTCAGATCATTGTCCTCGGCTAAAAGAATCCTCTTTTGATTGAACAGATCATTCGCATATTCAAGCGCATGACTTTGCATTTTTTTCATGGCGCTCCGGTCTGCTATTTGATGGGGAATCATGACTGTAACGGTTGTCCCTTCCCCCAGACGGCTTTTGACTTCGATTTTGCCATCCATAAATTCAACCAGTCTCTTAACAATCGGCATTCCCAATCCGGAGCCCACGATCTTGCTCTCCGTCTCGGTTGTTGCCCTTGTAAATTCTTCAAAAAGATGGGTCTGAAATTCCTCTGACATTCCAATACCTGTATCGGAAATAACACACTGAAAAATGCCAACATCTTCTTTCCCAGAGGGAAGTTCCTTAAGCGACATGGAAATATGACCGCCCTCCGGCGTATACTTGATCGCATTACTTAAAATGTTTAAGAAGATTTCTTTCAGCTTCAGTGCATCGCAAATAACGTCTTTATGAATAACATCGATTTCTCTGCTAAAGCTCAGATTTTTCTGTTTGAACTGCTCTTCAAACACGGAAACAAGTGCATCGTTGAACTGTTCCACATGGGTTTCATCCTTTCAATTATGTTTTGTGTGGTAACTTAATTATAACTGAAAGATGAGCACTTGGCTCTTTTTAATAAATATTTGATTTTACACCATTATATGGGCTTTATCAAAATTCGAATGAACCACAGCCTATCAGGAGTGATGGAGCCGGCGCATTAGATTTGGGACCCAGAAATCCGGAACGTGCTAAACAGCTTCCGGATACTTTGGTGCCTCCTGCTACCGATTTTGGCTTAATCCCCAATTTGAAATTTTCATTTGCAGACGCTCACATGACTTTAAAGCCCGGGGGATGGTCTCGTGAAATAACAAGCAGAGAATTACCTGTTGATGAAACTATGGCAGTCGTAAATATGAATCTCTCTCCGGGGGGTAGGGAAATGCATAGTCATCTTCAATCCGAGTGGGGATTTGTTTTGCAAGGTGGCGCAACAATAATCTATAACACATCTTCCTTTTACACTATAGAATTGTTCTTTCATTGTGTCTTACTTTTTTTCTCCACGTAATTGTAAATATCCATGTTGTCCTCAAGCATACGGCACCCTACAATAAACTCGCCTCCATTATCTGAAACACGAATCACCTGTCCAACAAGCATCCGCTCTCCCAATACCGGAAAGTCCTTAACCTGCACGGAGACCTTCATGCCTTTGGCATTATTAATATCAGCTGCCCTGGTAGAAAAAGCAAAACCATTGGCACTGATGTTTACCATCTTTCCTTCATAAGTCTGGTCGGACATTTCAGAAGAAATATTACATGCACAAACTAAAGGTATACGTCTGTACTTACGACGATTAACAACTGCAGGATTGCCATCCACCAGCACTTTATATTTTCCGTCTCTTCTCACACTGATCTGTACTGCATCCCAGTTGTATACTTGATTATCTACAATAACCTGTAAATAATAAATTTTACCCTTTACAACTTCCAGCTGCTTTTCTTCAAGCGTAGGGATTTCCACTACGATTCCGCCATCTGTCACTTCAGAAACTGTAGTTCTATAAGTATTTCCGTCATACTTGTTATCCACTGCAATATTGACATACATTCCCTCTGTGATATCCTTGATACTCATGAAGCCGCCGGTGCCTAGTTCTTCAATCAGACCACCAACAACCTTTTCGATGGCATTGACACTATTGTAGGTCTCCTCGTACTTGCTTCTCATAACCTTGGTGGTTTCGTCAGCATCTTCAATGCCTGCTGTCATAAGCTTCATAACTTCTTCCACCTGATTCATGTTATCCACCAAATTCTTATTGGAGTTCTCTACCTCCTTCATGGCAGAATCAATCACCTGTATATTATTACCAATCTGTGCGGAATCCTCCGTAATTCGGGTAACGCTTTCGTTGACCTGCGTAATCTTTTCCAGATTCAGACGAATCAGTTCCATGGTCTTAATAATAGACTCTGTCATCTTCTCAGAGGTCTCTTCCAAATGGTTTAGAGCTCCCATGATACTGTCTGAGGAGTTCTTGGTTCCCATGCTTAAATTGCGGATTTCATCCGCTACAACTGCGAACCCCTTGCCCGCTTCACCAGCTCTTGCTGCTTCAATGGATGCATTTAAAGCAAGCAGATTGGTCTGGGATGTAATTCCGGTAATCAAACCGGTTTCTGCCTTTACCTTTTCAAACTCTTCTTTGAAGTCCTTCAAAATCTTGTCCACTTCCGCAGATAATTCCGCCATTTCGGTGGTGGATTTCACGACATCCTCCAGTTGTGATAAACTGGCTCTTGCATGTTCCACGGAACCGTCCGTCAAAATAACGACATCAGAAATCAGTCCCGCCACATTACTTAACTGAATATCAATGGTCTTAGTCATATCCAAGGAAGAGCTGGTTTTATCGGAAAGCACCATATTGCTAGAGTTAAGTCCTTCCATACTACGCACTACATTATCAGCACCTTCAATATTTTCGTCAGACAGCTCTCTGACAACCGTAACACCGTCCACTACGGATGTACTGGCAGTCTTTACCTGTTCAATCGTCTTAACCACATGATCCAGATTATCCTTTACCGCATTCAGCATTGCACCGTCTGATTTGGAAAGATGGTCAATAGATAGTATGTAAGCAATATAACTCAGTACGATAACGCCCAGCTGAATTTCAAACTCCGCCATGGAAATGTTTCCCGCTCTTCCCATGGATCTGGAAATAAAGCTGGCAACTATCAGTAAAACATTCAAGACGGAGACTCTTAGAAACAGAGCCCGATCCTTATACAGCATCAACATACATACTACCGGGAAAATATAGGCAAAAGTCAGATTAGTATCGGATGTTAATACCGTAAATGCATAAAATACACCATACCCTATCGCGACTGTTTCCTTGTACCAGGTGGTATCAATTCCTTTGACTAACAAAAATACAACTCCCAGAAAAAACGGCACCCAGCATAAAATCATGAAAGTAATGTAATACTGAGGCGTTCTGTCACCTTTCATCAACTCAACGGTATATGCCAGCGATAGAATAATTGCTGTGATCATCCACATATACATTGCTTTTTTGTTTGCGCTTTTTTTGAAAAATTTCTCGTCATATCCCATTTCTGAATTCCCCCTGTACTTTTTGCAACAGACAACTGCCTTATTGGTTCGTTTAATATTTATTACATTTATTCAATAATACCTAGAAATCTCTATCTTTGCAAATATATAACCGTCTCCACATGCGGAATCGTTTTTCACCGCTTTAACAGTACGCGAACCCGCATGGTTACTGAGTTTTTACACCCTTTCAATGTCCCCTTTTATTGAAAACGATATTTTCCTTTTCCATGTCCAGTTACCGGCACAATCACTTCACTATCAACCAACAGTTTTATTAACTTGGAAGCGCCTGATGGCTTTAATCCGGTAATATCTTCTACAATCGTTCTTCCAAAGTAATCTTCTTTTCCATGTTTTGAGAATATTTCTACTGTATGATTTATTGTTTTTTCTGAAATCGTATCTGAGAAAGAAA
>JAUNDN010000011.1 GCA_030526045.1 Bacillota bacterium
AGTTGGTGCTTTCTTCTTTTGCCTATTTATTTTCCTACAAAAACTTTACGCTAGCTCCCTGCTATCCGATGCTTGGTCCCTGAAACAGATCACTTATATTCTCTGCCGGTGAAATGGATGATATAATTCGATCCATCTCCTCCTTGGTTTTTGCATCCTTGCACTTTAAAATAACGTGTTCCTTTTCTGTTTCGCTAAGACCCTCAAAGCCTGTCTTTGCTCTCTCATTCATGGCAAGTGCCATGGCCAGCCCAAGCGGCATATTAGAAAAATCATAATCCATCATCTGTCTGCACCTCCAATCTTATTATGCAGACATAAGCACCGGATTATTCCTTTTTACGAAAAACAAAAATCTTACTCAAAACGTAGTTGGCAATCGTTACCAGTACTGCAGAGACAATCTTGCTGATACCGTCATTCACGCCAAGGCAGGTAACCATCAGAAACATTACCAGCATATCCAAAAACAGGGTAGAAACCCTTGAACCCGTAAATTGCAAGACTTCTTTCAGAATATTCTTTTCTTTGCTTTTAAACACAAAGATTCTGTTTGTGACATAAGCAAAAGCCACACCTGCAACCCATGACAGAATATTTGCGACCTGAAGCTGAAACGCATTCTCTGCATCCAGAAAAGTAAAAACACTTCCGAAATAAACAATCCAGCTGACCAAAGTGGTCATTCCACCTACGATCACATAGTTCACAAGTTCTTCGTATTTATGATAAATTCCAACAATTCGTTCTTTCATCCTGCTGCATCTCATTCCCAAACCGGAAATGACTATACCTCTTCCTCATCCTGTTCGGCAGCAACCGCAGAAACTACAGAGGAAACCACAGCTATCACTACCGCTATAATCACAATCAGCAAACCGCCTGCTAATAACATAAATTCCATTGTCATCTCTCCTTCCGGGTGATCGGTTTTTGCATCATAGGAACATTGTACTAAATGAAGGATTGTTTTTCAACTGCTAATTCTGTGCATGCAGACGTTATACTTCCATGTACATTTTACTATACAGCTCCTGCCCCTTCCCTTTTTTCCCGTCTGTACTGGATCGGGGTCATTCCGTATGTCTTTTTAAAAAGCCTGTTGAAATGCTCTACCGTCTCGTAGCCCACACCGGCTGCGATTCGTTCCACCGTCTGGTTCGTCTCCTTCAGCATAGCCCGTGCTTTTTTCATTCTCGCCTTCTTAACTGCTTCCTGGAAGGTAGCACCGGTATGCTCCTTTATATACTTGGAAAGATATGGCTTGGAAAGATGAAAGTTGTCGGAGAGTTCTTCCAGCGTCACATCCTTATAATGAGTCTGCACATAGCGCATAATATCGACAATCCGCTCTTCCCTTCCCTCTTTGATGTTTTCGCTCTGTGCCATCTTATTTCCGGCAGAAACCAGTGCTGCAATGGAACTCTTAATGATATCCTCATCAAGACCTGCTCCCCAGTACATCTTCCCGTTACAAAGAATTCCCACATAAGCCGCTGCTCTTGCAGAAGACCCCCTGGATACCGCATGCTCCTCATAAACAGAAAGCTCATAGCTGATTCCGAAGTACAGCTTCAGCGCATTGCTTACCGCATCAAGACGACCGTTTCCTGAAGTCTCAATCACTCTTCTTTCCTTATTCTGTTCAATTGTTACCTCAGCAGTAATGCCGCCGTCCACCTGCTTAAAGTGACATTCCGGGATATCAAAAATTTCCCGCTGGTTAATATAGTGATCCTCAAAAATGCGATAGATATCAGAAGGGGCAAGCTCCTTGTGGCGCTGATCCGAAATTCCCTTCATCAGATAACCTACTTCCTCCTTCATCTTATCCGGAATGGACATTCCAAAATTCTGCTTCAAAATAAAGGAAATTCCACCCTTTCCGGACTGACTGTTGATGCGGATGACATCTGACTCGTACTCTCTGCCCAAATCCTCAGGATCAATGGGAAGATAAGGAACCTCCCAGCGCCCTTTGCTTTTCCCCTCCTGGTGCCATGCCATTCCCTTGGAAATCGCATCCTGATGGGAACCGGAAAAGGCGGTGAATACCAAATCTCCGGCATAAGGTGCTCTTTCATAAACCCGCATGCCTGTCAGTAATTCATACTTTTCACGGATTTTGTTGATATTACTGAAATCAAGCCCGCTCTCCACTCCATGACAGACCATATTCATGGCAAGCGTTACAATATCCACATTTCCTGTTCTTTCCCCGTTTCCGAATAAAGTGCCTTCAACGCGGTCGGCACCTGCCAGCACACCAAACTCTGCATCACTGACGCCGCAGCCTCTGTCATTATGAGGATGAACACTTAAAATAACTGCATCTCTGTACTTAAGATGCTTGTGAATATATTCCACCTGACAGGCAAACACATGAGGCATGGCAATCTGCACTGTAGTAGGAATGTTGATGATAGCCTTATGTGCCTGATCCGGCTGCCATACATCCAAAACCGCATTGCAGACCTCCACTGCATAATCAACCTCTGTTCCCGGAAAGCTCTCGGGACTGTACTCAAAGGTAAAATTTCCTTCTGTGGTCTTTGCAATTTCTTTTAAAAGCTTTGCTCCGTCTATGGCAAGCTGTTTGACCTCTTCTTTGGATTTCCGGAACACCTGCTCTCTTTGAGCTACCGAAGTTGAATTATATAAATGTACCACCGCGGAAGGTGCTCCCTCAATCGCCTCAAAGGTCTTTCGGATTATATGATCTCTTGCCTGGGTCAATACCTGAATGGTCACATCCTGAGGAATCATATTCCGCTCAATAAGTGCACGGACAAACTGATACTCTGTATCGGAGGCTGCCGGGAAGCCAACCTCAATTTCTTTAAATCCGATCTCTACAAGCATCCGGAAAAAATCCAATTTTTCCTCCAGACTCATAGGCTCGATCAGGGCCTGATTTCCGTCACGCAAATCCACGCTGCACCAGATGGGCGGTGCTGTGATCGTATCCTTTTTTACCCAGTCATAAGTAACCTCGGGAGGCATAAAATAAGCTTTTCCGTATTTTTCTGCTACATTCATCGTTCTACCAACCTTTCCTACTAATCTCTGCTCCCGTCGGTCACAAAAAAACGTCCCGACAGGATTTCATCGATAATCCTATAGAGACGTAAATCATACGCGGTACCACTCTACTTCACGACCCGAAGGTCATGCACTCATCGGCACTAACATGCCTTTCCCCTTCTACGGCGGGAGGACCGTCTGAGCCTACTTGTGGATGCTAAGTCGCTTTCGGTCAGCTGCTCAAAGGCCAGTTCACTGCCTGCTTCTGACTGCCTTGCACCAACCGGCAGTTCTCTGATTTCTCACCCACAGCTACTCTTCCTTCTCATTGCTTTTGCTACCCTATTTAGTTTTGATGGTTCTCATCTTATCACAGCATTCAGCTTTCCACAAGGTGCTTATTTAATCAATTTTATTGATTTATTTTAACCTTTTTAAAATAAATAATTTACGGCAATGATAATTGCCCCCATCACAGTCAGAACGATGCCCGTTGCACGGTTCAAAGTTTTCGTTGAAGCCTTGTTCGCAAATCTGGCTGCAATTCTTGCCCACAGCAGCGTAAATGCTACGCACAGTACCAGAATCAGCATATCCGGCGCACCGCCGATTGCAAAGTGTGACATTGCACCGGTGAATGCAGTAAATGCCATAATAAATACACTGGTTCCCACTGCTGTTTTCAATTCATATCCCAAAACCGAGGTCAAAATAAGAAGCATCATCATACCGCCTCCCGCTCCGATGAAGCCGCAAATAAACCCGATCATACATCCGCAAAGGATTGATTGGCAAACACGCTTTTGGGGTGAAACTGCATTCATAGTTTCCTTGGTTGTCATAACCGGCTTTACAATGAATTTAATGCCCAGAAGCATCGTCATAAATACCGAAAAGTTTCCCATGGTTGTATTGGGCACCAGACTGGAAACATAGCTTCCGATTGTTGTAAAAATAAGGACTGTAACCATCATGACAAGCCCGTTTTTAATATCCAGATTCTTATTCTTCCCATATGTATAGGCTGAGACTGCGCTTGCAAGCACATCGGATGCCAGTGCAATTCCGACTGCCTCATAAGCCGGCATCTTAAGAAATGTAATCAGCACCGGGGAAATGACTGCAGCAGCACTAAGCCCCGCAAATCCCGTCCCCAGCCCGGCGCCCATTCCCGCCAGAAAGCATATGATAACCTTAACCAATATCTGCATCCTTATTCCTTCTTTCTCCACAATGTACTTTTTATTTTACAGCGTCCACACGCAAAAAGAAAATACATTTTTTTACATATTATTAATAAATTGACATTGTCATTGCTATCCTTTATCATTAATATTTGTAGAGGCTGAAAGGCAATTCTTACGAAGGGAGGAAAATAAATGGAAAATTATGATGCAGCAGTTGCAGCAGTTAGTGCAGGAGCATTTGCAGTTTCTATGCTCTTCAGTCTTGCAGTAACTGTATTGATTCTGGTTGCGCAGTGGAAACTTTTTGTAAAGGCAGGTAAACCCGGTTGGGCATGCTTGATTCCGTTCTACAACATGTACTGTCTGTATGACATTGCAATGGGCTCAGGCTGGTTATTCCTGCTTCAATTCGTACCTTGCGTTAACTTTGTAATGATGATTATGTTGTATATTAAGCTTGCCAAGGCTTATGGCAAGGGCACCGGATTTGGTATCGGATTGATCTTCTTAAGTCCAATCTTTTTAATGATCCTTGCATTCAGCAATGCAGAATACATCGGTCCTCAGTAGTCATTCATTTGTTACATTGCAAGAACCGCCGTTTCCGGCGGTTCTTATTTTATGATGATTTAATACAGCTTTTGCATAACGTAAACATCAAACTCCGGATCATAAACAAGATCCATTTCAAGAGCCTTCTGTCCTACTGATACAACATCGGTTGAGGAAGCAGGTACAAAAATCACGATTTGTTCCCCTTCGGTAAGCTGACCGGAAGCATCATATACTACAATAGCCTCATACTTCTGACCCTCCGGCGTTTCCATACTGCTTACAGCCTCTTCTGATTCTGCCTTTATTTTGACAGATACTTTTTCCACCTGATCTGCCTTTTTCTCTTTCACACTCTCTGATTCTGCTTTCTGCATCGTATATTCGTCAACGCTTGCAGCTCCATCTCCCATCATAGCTCCTGCTACTCTTGGCTCTTCATCCGCCTCTTCATAGGCTCCTTCCGCCACCGCTTCTTCACAGACTGCTTCTGCTGCCGCTGCATTCACTGCCTCGTCATAGGATGCTCCTGCCGGCGTTTCTTCCACCGCTGCCTTCATCTCCTCACCGGAACTCTCTTCCGCAGTAATTTCGAAGGCACTTTCTTCCATAGCAGTACCCGCCATCTTTTCTGAAAACGACTTGTTCCCTGTTCTTCCAATCAGCATAACTGCCGGAATGATGATAAAGACACAAAATACTGCTGCCACAGCTCCAGCATATCTTCTGAAAAATACCCGAACTGTTTTCCCTTGCTTGTCACTTTTCTTCCGATACGCTCTGTCCTGCTTTCCTGCTGCTTCCCTCTGATCTTCAGACGCATGCGTGTCCGGTGCGGATTTTTCACTTAAGCCTGCTTCAATTCTGTCCCAAAGATCAGGGACTTCATCAAGCGCAAGCTTTTTGTATTCTTCTTCAAAATTCTTACTCATATCCACACCTCCTTAGCTTTTTTATTGCATTCTGATATTTCCACGTGACGGTTCCCATGGGAATATCCATAATGTCTGCGATTTCCTTAAAAGTAAGCTCTCCCAGTACCTTTAAGCTTACCACCTGCCGTTCTGACGGCTTAAGCATCTCAAGAGCCTGCTGAACTGATAACTCCGATACAACCTCCTGCTCTACCTTGCTTTCTGCTTCTTTCTGATAACAGGCACCCCGTCCGGCTTCCTCTTCTTCCTCACCAGCGCCGAGATCCTGCAGCAGAGCAGTCAATTCCTCCCGCCTGTGCTTTCGCAGGAAATCAATTGCCATGTTTCTTGCCATGGTCGCCAGGTATCCTTTGTGTCCGCTGCCCGGCTTAAACTGCTCTGCCTTGTCCCACAACCGGATAAAGAATTCACTGGTGACATCCTCCGCGTTTTCCTTGTTCTGTAGCACTTCAAAGATGATCCGATAAATATAACCTATATAATTTTCATAGATTTCCTTTAATCCGGACTTATCTCCTTGCACCATCCGCGCTACAGCATCCTCAAATTGATGTTCGTTCACGCCTTTCTCCCTCTTCTTTTGATACGTATCAAGCTGTTTTTTTTATGGAAAAAATGAAAGTTGCTGCCGACGCGGGCCAAAACCTGCGCCGGTAACAACTTCTAATCATTGAACCCTTAATGATATTACAATGCTTTAATTCGGTCTACTGCCTCCACGGTATTCTCATAGCTTCCGAATGCAGTCAGTCTGAAGTAGGTCTCTCCGCTGGGACCAAAGCCTGAACCGGGTGTTCCTACCACGTTTGCCTTTTCCAGCAGATAATCAAAGAATTCCCAGCTGGTCATACCATTCGGTGCCTTCAGCCAGATATAAGGTGCATTGACACCGCCCGATACAGTATATCCGGCGCTCTTAAGGCCCTCCAGAATATACTTTGCATTATTCATATAGTAAGCAACCTGCTGCTTTAACTGTGCCTTGCCTTCCTCGGAATACACGGCTTCTCCTGCACGCTGTACAATGTAAGGAGCTCCGTTGTACTTGGTTCCGTGTCTTCTTGCCCAAAGAGAATGAAGTGCCACCTCACCACACTTAAGATCCTTGGGAATTACGGTATATCCCAGGCGTACACCTGTAAAGCCTGCATTCTTGGAGAAGGAATGCAGTTCGATCGCACAGGTTCTGGCGCCCTCGCACTCATAAATGGAATGCGGTACATCCGCTTCGGAAATATATGCTTCATAAGCTGCATCATAAATGATGACCGCTCCCACCTTGTTCGCATAATCGACCCATTCCTGAAGCTGCGACTTGGTGATGGTTGAGCCGGTAGGGTTGTTGGGGAAGCATAGATAAATAATATCAGGCGTCTCCTTCGGAAGCTCAGGTGCAAAATTGTTCTCTGCCGTACAGGGCATATAGATCACATCGCTCCAGGTTTCCTTTACGCTGTCATACACGCCGGTTCTTCCTGCCATCACATTGGTATCCACATATACAGGATAAACCGGATCGCACACTGCAATCTTGTTATCCACACTGAAAATTTCCTGAATATTACCGGAATCACACTTCGCCCCGTCGGAAACAAAGATTTCATCTGCCGCAATCTGACAGCCTCTTGCTTTGTAGTCATTTTCCGCAATGGCATTTCTTAAAAACTCATAGCCAAGATCCGGTGCATATCCGCGAAAGGTTTCTGCCTTTGCCATTTCATCCACCGCACCATGAAGAGCTGTAATGATTGCCGGTGCCAAGGGCTGTGTTACATCTCCGATGCCGAGACGGATAATCTTCTTATCCGGATTCGCCGCCGCATAAGCATTTACCTTCTTACCGATGGTGGAAAAGAGATAGCTTCCCGGAAGCTTTAAATAGTTGTCATTGATCTTAAACATGTCGTTCCTCCTTCTGTTTCCTGGTAGTTCTTTGCTGTCAGATTTCTATTTCCCCTTCAAATACCGTGGTCGCCGGTCCCGTCATATAGACCAGGTTAGATTCCCGATCCCACTGTATCTGCAAATTTCCACCTAATAGTTTAACAGTAACCTGCTCCTTCGTCAAACCATTTAATACACAGGCTACCACAGTGGCGCACGCACCGGTCCCACATGCAAGGGTCTCTCCGGTTCCTCTTTCCCACACACGCATTTCCACTGTATTTTCATCCAGAACCTTTACGAATTCCGTATTGATCCGCTTAGGAAAGCGCACATGATTCTCAAAAAGAGGTCCCATCTTTTCAAGAGGAAGACCTTCCACCTCATCCATAAATACTACCGCATGAGGATTTCCCATTGACACGCATGTCATTTTATAAATTTCGCCATCAACCTCAATTTCGTCACCAATCACCTCTTCTTTATCGGAAATGACAGGAATATTTTCCGCTTTCAGAATCGGAGAGCCCATATTGACCTCCACAGTCGACACCTTCCCATTTTCAACTGTAAGTGTAAGATATTTAATCTTCCCGCAGCTGATCACACTGATTGAAGTCTTGTCCGTAAGCCCTTTATCGTACACAAACTTTGCCACGCAGCGGATACCGTTCCCACACATTTCAGCTCTGGAGCCGTCCATGTTATACATTTCCATTTCAAAGTCCGCTTCCCTGGAGGGGTTGATAAAGATCACACCATCTCCCCCGATTCCAAAGTGCCTGTCGCTAAGGCGTCTTACCACCTCAGGCTTTTCCTGTGGTGTAAGGATCTCCTTTGCACCATCCACATAAATATAGTCATTGCCGCATCCGTGCATCTTGGTAAATTTCATGCCGCATACCTCCCGCAAAAGTCATTGAACCTGTTCCGTAGCGCTATAACCATAGTTTACCACATTTTTTCATATCTTACATAATGTTATCTGCGGTCAGGTATGCAAAAAATGCTGTTTATTCATTACTGCGGTTTTGCTCATATGCCTGCTGGTAAAAATATTCCTGTGAATTCAGAGGCGTATCTGTCTCCTGTATTCTGACATAGCTGCCATCACTTTGCATCTGTCTTGCCTGCTGATTATCACTCAGCATGGTAATGAACATTTCCTTCAGTTGCAGTTTTAAATCCGGGTCATGAACAGGTGCTGCCACCTCCACACGACGTAGGGTATTTCTCGTCATAAAGTCAGCAGAAGCAATATAAATCTTTTCCTGCTCTCCTTTTCCGAAAATGTAGATTCTGGAGTGTTCCAAAAAGCGCCCAACGATACTGATCACACGAATATTTTCCGTGGCACCCTCCACTCCCGGAACCAGGCAACAGATGCCGCGTACAATTAATTCTACTTTTACACCCGCTTGTGAAGCTTCAATTAATTTATCAATGATCTTTTTATCTGTTAATGAGTTAATCTTGATTCCTATGTAGGCTTCTTCTCCATTCCTTGCTTTTGTAATCTCATCCTCGATCATGGCTATCACCCTGTTTTGCAGGCATTTGGGTGCCACCAGAAGCTCTTTTGTAGATTCCACAACTTCACCCATGGCAAGAGCCTGAAAGACGCCTGCTGCCTCCTGTCCGATCTCCTGGCTGGCAGTCATCAGAGAAATATCCGTATAAAGCCTTGCCGTCTTTTCATTGTAATTACCGGTACCAATCTGCGTATAGTATTCTGTCTTTCCTTCCTTTCTTCTGGTAATCAGACAGAGCTTGGAATGTACCTTATATCCCCCAAGACCATAGATTACCCGGCATCCGGCCTCCTCAAGGCGCCTTGACCACTCAATATTGTTTTCCTCATCAAAACGCGCCTTTAGTTCCACAAGAACCAATACATCCTTTCCGTTTTCAGCGGCTTCAATCAGAGCCTCCACAATCTTACTGTGTTTTGCCACTCTGTAAAGTGTCATCTTAATCGAAACTACCGACTCATCATTTGCTGCTTCGCTCAGCATTTCGAGAAAAGGCTTCATGCTTTCAAATGGATAGATCAACATTTTGTCTTTTTCCCGAATTTGTGCAAGAACCGATTCCCCACTCCTAAACTGGGATGATCTCTGGGGAACTCTCTTTTCAAAGAAAAGTTCGGGTTTCTGACGCAGGATATCTTGGAACTGAAACAGAAAGGACAGTTCCAGCGGAGTATTGTTTCTGAACACATACTCCTTCTTTACTTCCAGATAAGCACAGAGCGTATCCACAATGTCTCCGTCCAGATCTCTGGACAATTCGAGCCGTACCGGTGCCAGCCTCCTGCGCTTTTTGATTATTTCTGCCATAAATTCACGATAATCAATATCTTCATCATAGAGCGCATCTGCATCGATATCCGCATTTCTGGTTACCCGGAGAAGGGATTTGGATTTTACAAAATAGCCGCTAAAAATCTTTGGTACAAAATGAAGAATGAATTCTTCTGCCAGCATATATGTGCCTTCTTCCCCGGGTATCTGGATCAGTCTCGGAAAGACACCGCTGCTACAGGGAATGATGCCCAGTTTTTCTTTTCCCTTCTTCTTTTCAAGTACGGCAACTGCATAAATTTCTCTGTTTCTTAAAAACGGAAAAGGTTGTCTTTTTCCCACAATGCTGGGAGAGATCAGAGGAGCGATTTCCTGCTCAAAATACCATTCCAGATATTCACTTTCTCTGTTTCCGATCTTTCGAAAATCCACCAGCTTCACGCCATAACCGGCTAGTCTTTCCAAAAGCTCATCATAGACGGCGTCCTTTCTTCTGTTAAGCTTCTCTACTTCCGTCAGAACAGCACGAAGCTGTTCTCCCGGCGTCATCTCCGTCTTATTATCACGTACTTCGGTAGAAAGAAGTTTTTGGTCGATCAAGGTACCTACACGGACCATAAAAAACTCATCCAGATTGCTCTGATATATGGAGGCAAAGGACAGCCTCTCGCAAAGAGGAATTCTCTCGTTTTCCGCTTCCTCAAGAACTCTTTCGTTGAATTTTAGCCAGGAAAGCTCTCTGTTCATGTACACTTTATTTTTGCTCATTAATCTTTTCTCCTTCGTTTTCACAAATTTGCATAAAATATGTCATATCTACCCTGCCCAGAGCCGCATCTGCAATATTGACACAACAGTTTCCCATACGATCTACACAATGAAGGATATTGTTTAAGGGTGCCGTCATATTAGCTGCACATTTTCCCCTGCTGACTCTTTCCATATGCCCCTTACGCATTTCTATATCAAGATCCAGCACCTTTTCTCTCCTCTTTAGGATTTTTTTTGCGCTGTCAGAATTTCCTGTCGTCATGACATCAATGGCACCTGAATACATCTCCTCTATGACCTTAAGGCTTTTTTCCAGATCCTTCATGGCATCCTTGGAATACTTGTACTTCTTTGCCATTTTGTCCTCCAGGGAATCCGCAATATCATTACACAAAATCCCCATACGCTCTACATCACTGAGCACATACATGATTCCTGCTGTCTGATTCGCCTGTTCCTCGGTCAATACACCTGCCGAAAAAAGCCCACCCAGATATTCTGTGATTTTCCCGCTTAAGCTTTCCATCACTTTCGCCTTTTCACTAATAGCATCCAGAAGTGCCCTGTCCTCCTTTCTTGCTGCAACAGAAGCATTCCTGATCAGTTCCCTGACAATGTCGCTGACACGAAGTACTTCCCTCGCCACCAGTTGAAGGGCAGCGGCAGGCTGACCGATCAAACGCTCATCCAGATAGACAGGCTCTGAAGGATGCGCCATCACTTCCTTGCCATCGGGTATGATTCGCATCACGATTTTTACCATCAGCCAAAGAAGCGGAGTCCAGAGCAAGGTCATGACAATATTAAAACTGGTGTGAGCATTGGCAATCTGTCTGGAAATTACTTCTATCTCTACTCCTTTGGGTGAAATCATCTTGATGATTTCTGCAAAGGGAGTTACAAACCAGATAAATAAAAAGCTTCCCGAGATATTGAACACGGAATGTGCAAGGGCAGTTCTTTTTGCATCTCTCGGCTGACCGATACTTGCAAGAAGCGCTGTAATGGTAGTACCAATATTGTCACCAAGCAGGATGGGAATCGCACCTGCAAGTCCGAGCATACTTGACACACCATCTGCTCCGGGCTGGGATGCAAAGTTCTGCAGTACCGCAATTGTGGCACTGCTGCTCTGCACAACCAATGTCATCAAAGCACCGACCGCCACACCAAGCACCGGTATATCAGCAACCTTTGCTATCATGTTGGTAAAAACAGGACTGGAGGCCAGAGGTTTCATCACATCTCCCATAGTCTCGATTCCAAGAAACAAAAGACCAAAGGCGAAAACTGTCTGTCCGATATTCTTTACCTTTTCTGATTTGGAGATAAATGCTACGATGAAACCCGCAAAAATAAAGAGAAAGATATAATCACTGATCTTAAAAGCAATGATCTGCGCCGTCATGGTAGTACCGATATTGGCACCGAAAATAATGGAGATTGCCTGGGGCAGTGTCATAAGTCCTGCACTGACAAAACCAATCGCCATAACAGTTGTGGCACTGCTACTCTGTAAAACAGCCGTAACGATTGCACCGGCGATTACACCCATGACCGGGTTCTTCGTAAGCATCCCCAGAATTGTCTTCATTTTTTCTCCGGCTGCCTTCTGCAAACACTCACTCATCATGTTCATTCCAAAAATGAAGATGGCGAGCCCGCCAAATAATCCAAATAAAATTTCCACTGTACTATTCATTTAAGTTACCCCACTCTTTCTCATCACCTGTATAGATTTTCTTTATCTGTTCTAAAGAAATATTTGTCAAAGGATTCTCCTTGTTCACGATAACGGCAATGCCGTCTTTGGCAATCATTTCATAATTAAGCAGCTCCTTTTCATAATCCTTCAGTTCCCTTGATGCCATACCAAAGTCATAGGTTCCATTCATAGCTCCGGTCAGACCGTCCGTAGAATCCGACTGACACACTGTAATCACCGCATCTTCTGTTGTAAGATCTGTTTTTCCTTTGTCATTTTCCTGAAAATCCAGAAGCTGCGCAAAGGTACTTCTTGTACCGGAGCCATCTTCTCGGGAAACCACTGTAACTTTTCCCAGTTCACTTAGGCCTTCTGCTGCTGTACTTTCTTTCCGTGGCTCTTCATTGCCACATCCAGCTAGTACTATCAATACAATACCTGTCAGTAAAAGAGCCGCTTTCTTTCGCATTTTCATTCTCTTTTCCTCGTAGTCCAGTACCATTATACTAGGGCAACGTAAATTCCAAGTTATGCTTATGTCAAATCTGTGTAAAATTTGCAAAAGCAGTCTTATTTCACTTATTTTTTACACAGTTTTCACATGTTTGTGATAGTTTAGTAGGAAATTTACATATAGAATAAAGGACAGTTTTAATGATGGGTTTAAGAAACAAAATCATGCTACAGGAGGTCTCATGTGATATGCTGGCTGTTTATAAACTGCTGAATCAAAAAATGGATAATGACCTTGCTCTGATTTGCTTTTTGCTTATCAATATTGTATTCTGGTTTTTTATCGGCTCTCTTTTCGGCGCTTTGATTGCAACTCTTTTGTTCGACAGAGAACTGATTGTATCCTGTGCCATTACTTTAGGGGCATGTCTTGCCCTCATCTTGGGTTATGTCAAAGGATATATTTTTGTGATTCGGAATTCCTGATCCATTTGCTTTTTCATCATCCCTCCATATATATTGAGTTATAGTTATCCTAAGGGACGAGGCGAAACCATTGGTGGGTTTCGCCTCTTTCCTTAAGCGCTCCCCTTCTAAACTTATTGGATTTCAATAAGCTTATTCTTAAGCTCTGTCTCAATGCGCCCCAGCTCCTCCTCTGCCGCCTGTCTCTTCTGTCTGCCTTCCTTCTGGATCTGAATAGTCTCCTCTATGGTGCTTAAAAGATTTTCATTGACTTTCGTAAGAGTTTCTATATCTACAATACCACGGTTTGATTCCTTTGCTGTTTCAATGGTATTGGTCTTCAAAAGCTCCGCATTTTTTACCAGCATGGCGTTGGTGGTATTGGTGATTTCCTGCTGCATCTTCAATACTCTCTGCTGATTGGATAGACCCATAGCAATGACAAACTGGCTCTTCCAAATGGGAATCGTATTTAAGATGGCTGTCTGTATCTTGTCTACAAGCACCCTGTCATTGTTCTGAATCAGTTTGATCTGGGGTGCAGACTGGATCGATATGGTTCTGCTCAGTTCCAGGTCATAGATCTTCTTTTCAAACCTGTCAACGGTATCCTGAAAGTCTTTGACAAGCTGGGCATCCATCGGGTTACCGCTGGCAACGGCTTCCGCCTGCAGGGCGGGAATGGTATCCTTTTTGATCTCCTCCACGCGCTCTTTTCCCGCCTGAATATAGATCTCCAACTCCCTGAAGCAGTTCAAATTTTCCTGGTACATGATATCAAACACACCGATATCCTTCAGCATTTCCATACGTGACTTTTCAAGAGCAGCTTCAATACGGTCGATCTGTACCTCCGCTTTGGTGTAACGTTCCTTTAACTTCTTAACGCTGTTTACAGCGTTTTTCAAAACAGGAAGCTTTTCAAGTATCCCATCTCCTGCCAGCTTGTCTACATCAAGGCCTTTAATTTCAATGGCAAGATCTGAAAGAAGCTCTCCTACTTCGCCGCCATCCTTGGATTTTACCGTTGCAAGAATGGAATCCGTGAACTCTGTTAATTTTCTCTGTGCCCCGATACCATACTGAACCGTATTCTGGGTATCTAGAAAATCAATGGAATTCTTGATCTCATCAATTCTTTTCCTTTCCTCTTCCGTAAAGACAATCTCTGTTACCTGCTTACTATCTGCAACAGATGTTTCAGGTTCAGTCTCCTGCTTTTTTGCATTTGCAAGTGCTGCTAAATTAATCTCTGCCATTTTCTTTTATCCTTTCCTCATTATTGTAAAGTCTCTATTATTTTTTTCATGACTGCATATTCCGGCATATTGACCACATAAGTCAGTTGCTGTGGTATTCCTTGTACCTGCCCTTCCTGCGTATCAGAAGTGATATTATAGCTGCTGGTGCGGAAACCATGCTTTTCCCATGCAAGTCTCTGAACCTCATCGTCCGAAAGAGCTTCTATCCCTTTCTTTCCTTCATTATCCAGGGCAATATAAATATGGGTAGACCACACCGTAGGGGAAGGATACATAATAATGACATCATCCTTGATCTTTCCGTATTCTTCAGGATGTTCAGCAGCATATTCAAGTAACTGACTCTCATAACCTGCTATAATGGGTTTCGCACCTACGCCCATACGAAGAAATTGGTTAAAAAGGTCGGAAGAAGATGTTTCCATATAACCAAGTCTTACAAAAATCTCTTTAAGCTGTGGCAGGATTGTATCTATTTCTTCTGTACCTACCGTTCTTCCTCCATTTAACACATTGGCAAGCAGCGCTGCAAACATATTCCCCGAATTAGAGCGGGCAGGATCCGTTGTGTCTACAGAGACACTGCCATAAAGCTGTGACAGCCCGATGTCATTCCAGGACGTTCCGCTTAAGATCAACCCGGTGAGCTTTTGCATATCCGCATAATAAACACCCTCACTCTGGGTTACGATTCCTTCACCCACCAAAGCATCTGCTACTATCTTATGGGTATACAGTACAATGGGCGTATTAAATATAATTTCATCTGCAACAGCCTTTCCATAAGTCTCTTCGTAATATTCCAAGGCTGTCTGACTGGACGGAAAGAGATAATCCCTGCCTGTTTGATCCGCCGTTACCATATCTAGTGAACCTGATTTTGAATAACTAAGTTCTACATGATATTTCTTTTTTACAATATCCTTTACCTCTTCATCCTCAAACAGTCCGATCTTTTCGCCGCCCAGATACCCGTTCAGGGAAGTAACCTTTGTCTGATTCTGATAAAAATAATATCCACCGCCTGCCACGATTACCAAAAGCAGGATGATAATACCGATCATTTTCGTTTTCATATGTCATAATTCTCCATTTTCGCCGTCTGCTGGAGGAGTCTTATCTCTGCATCCATGTCCATCATCTCATTGCGGAGCAGCTTTTGAAACTGTCCTTCAAAAACAGTATTCAATGTTTTCACTGCTTTCGCTGTTTCCGCCTTCAGTTTTTGCACCTCGTTCGTCGAAAGATTTGTATCCTGTAACTTCACATATTTTTGAAGCAGAGAAGAAGCCGTATCCTGATAATAATCGATAAACTGCCTGGCAAGTCTGATTTTTCCCGGATTTTCTTCCAGAAAAGCAATAATCTTTTCTGCCGTCTGATTCAGTTTTTCTACCTCTGTCTTTACCTCAAGGTCCCTTATTTTTCTTTTACAGGTTTCAATTGCCGTAAAATCCTCTCTGGCATCCTCCAGATATTTTTTCAGTTCTTCCCCGTCCGGAAGCCCTTCCACATAAATACTGCCAATCTTCTCTCTTGGCTTTAAAAGGAAGGTAAGGGATGCAAATATTCCCAAAGCCAGTGCCGTATCTATAAAAAAATTCCACTTTACCAGAAACAGGAGCACCAGAAAGGCAATACCTGCCGCCACTCCGGATACCACACTCACGATCGTCTCTGTCATCTTATCCTTTTTCAAAATCAATTGTATCCTTTCACGCTTCTGAATGCCGAAACAAGATCTTCCCGACCGTCAAATACACGGGCATTGGTAAGCTTTGCAAGCTCTTCAAGCTGCGTAGGATCAGCATCACCAAACATAATGGAAAATACTGGTACATCCAGATTCAATTCCTGATATAAATCTTCAAAATCCTGCCAATGAGAACTTCTTGAGGCCCCATCTGTCATTAAAATCAGAGCAGGTGTGTATTCCGACACATCATAGGAATTTGCAATCATCTTAAGTCCTTCCTGAAGCGCCAGATACATATCTGTTCCCCCATCAGGTTCCTCTTTCCTGAAATTGTCATACAGTGCTTCAAGCTCCTCGTCCTTTGCACCGCCTGCAACATAAACATCCTTGACCTCAGAGCCAAAAGTAATAATGATATTTACCTCATCTTCAGTTGCCTGAAGCAGATTGTTTCTGGCATTTTCCTGAATGAGTACCTGACTCATTGCCACTACAAGCTGACGGTTCCCTTCTCCTGACATACTGCCGGAATAATCGAGGCAATATACATTTAAGGAAGGTTTCCTGAAGCTTGCCTGGTAAAGATTGAGCGCCTTTAAGAGCACTTTTTCGGATGGCATAGTGATAGGAGAAAGGATTCTGTCCGTATCAACACCCCATTCCGGGTTAAACACTTCTTTATTTTCCTCTGATACTCCTGCAATATCTGTTCTTCTACCCGTCTTTTCAATTTCCTTCTGCACCTTTTCGGACAAAAGATATTCCTGTATTTTCAAAAAGGCATCCTGTTTTTTCTGGTTTCCATGATCCACATATCCAAGAGGACAATCTGCCAGACTTAAACCGTCATAAGGATATATTACATACAACGGCTCTTTTCCCGCAGCCACCAGTTCCTTATTAGCATCAATGATCAGACACTCATAATTCACCATGGCATCAAAATCACCTGCAAGAAACATATCCTTCAGCCAGTCAGAGCTTCCCGAGCTTCTGTCGATTCCGGACAAAAGCCCTGATATATCCTCTTTCAGCTTATCATCATCAAGATCTGCTTCGGTCAGCCCCTCACTTTTCCCGATCAGCGCATACAAAAAGCCGATATACGCGCTGGCACCTGAATTTGACTGAGTTGCACTTGTCATGCAGAAGGTCAGTTTTCCCTGTTCTATGTAAGAGAGAATATCCTTCACTGAAACTTCTCTGTCCGTTAATCCCAGTTCTTTTGCAAGGGACTGCCTGATACCGAATACCACCGGCGTCGTGGAAACAGATTCGTCATATTTGACAAGATGCTGCTTATCCCCAAGGGATATCCAAAGTCCCGAAGCCGGCCAGACAGCGTCATAATCTCCGGCACCCGATTCCAGAATATGCATGATATCCACAGAACCCTTATAGGTCATTTCTATATTGACGCCTGTTTTCCCGGAACAGTCTTCCAAAATATCAGAAAGCTCCTTATTCTCGGAGCCGGAAAGGATTCGAATGGTTTCTCCTCCAAAACCGCCTCCCTGAAAGGAGCTGCCTGATGAAGCGTTTTCACTGCTCCCAGTCTTTCCGCAGCCGCCCACGGCAAAGAGAGAAGCCAGTAAAAATATGATAAATAGATTGAATAGATATCTTTTCCCTGTTTTTTTCATGATGGACTCCTGAATTTTAATATTTTTATCCTATCATTTCTGCCGGGTCTGAAATATCACAATCATATATAGTTTATGTAAAATATATCTAAAATCCAATTTAAAACTTATAATCTTACCTTATGATAATCAGGAAACATATAGATCAGAACACCTTCCGGTTCTTGGCTTTCCTGTTCATTCATTGCAAATGCCCGCAGAAGACATTTACTTACCACCTGTGATACGTTATAGATGTATTTTTTATCTGTCTCAAAATTACCTGCTTCTTTCAGATATTCCTTATGCTCATCTCTCAAATACTGAAGTGTTGCGTCCAGGGACATCACACTATCATTTTCGTTTTCCGGGAACCTGTCTTCCTCCTTTAGGTATTCTTCCAGCTGTCTTTCATACAGAATGTGACTTGGCAGACTGCCTTCAAAAACAGGATTATGTGCAAGGGTATAAAAATCTTCCACATAATGAAGGATATAGCCCAGTATCAGGTAGGAAAACCTGTTGTCCCTTCCGTGCTTTTCCAGTTCACATATTTTTTTGCTAATACTTTCAAAAGAACTTTCAAACATATGTCCCTTCCAATAGGTATGGTACAAAAGATCCGGCAAAATACTTCCAAACAGGAACCAGTTTCTTCCCTTTTCCGGTATTTGTTCCGCAATTTTCCCTGTCACTAACAAATGACTCCTCTTGTTCATCTCTATTTTTCCTCCTCATAATAAAAGCCAAATGATTTTATGCCTGCTTTGCCCACAAAGAGTCAAGTACTTCCTCATAAGAATTCATCAGATCATCCATAACACTTGACCAGCTTCTTTGCTTTGCCGTTTTCAGTGCGCCTACTGAAAGCTTTCTCCGAAGCAGGACATTTTCCTTCAGATTTCCGATCGCATGGTAAAGTGCGTCACTGTCCCTGTCTTTAACCACACATGCATTTTCCCCGTGCACTGCAAAATCAGTCACACCACCGGAATCGGTACAGATGCAGGGTCTGCCGCTTGCCATTGCCTCAAGAAGAACATTACCGAAGGTTTCCGTGCCGGAAGGAAACACGAACAGATCGCAGTCCGCGTAGAGCTGTGCCAGCATTTCTCCCCGGACAAAGCCTGTCAACTTCACATTGTCCATACCGCAACTCTCCAGATATTCCCTATAGGGTCCATCTCCTGCAAACAGGAATACCGTATTGTCTTCACCGCCTGATTTATTCCATTTCCTGATTGCATCCAGATAAATATCCAGTCCTTTTTCAAAGGACAGCCGTCCTACATACAGACAGATAAATTTGTCATCTCCGAACTGTTTTCGCCATCTGCCGTTCCTTTTGTCAGGTGAATATAATGTAGTATCCACACCTCTGCTCCAAATGTCCAGATGGGTATATCCCTGCTCCTTCAGCTGATGGTAGGTTTGCTGGGAGGGGCATAGTGTCAAGAGCGCCTGACTGTGAAAATTCTTAAAGTATGCCTTTACGGGTTTTTCTAAAAGCTTTGCATGGAAATACTGAAGATACTGGTCGATATTGGTGTGAAAGGAAGTCACAAGAGGAATTCCCGTTTCTCTGGCAATCCGAAGTCCTTCATTGCCGATGGTGAATTCCGTTACGATATGTATCAGATCCGGTTTGAATTCCAAGACTTTTTTCTTAATCATTGTATGAAAAGGAAGAGACAGCGCAAGTCTGCTGTTTGGTGAAAAAGGAACCTGAATTCCCTTGAACCGCAGAATATAATCCTCCGCTGTCTCCTCCGAATATTCCGGTGCAAAAAAGATATGCTCGATTTGGTTTTTTTCAAGATACCCGTGCAGCCTTGACAACGTGTTGGCCACACCATTAATTTCCGGATAATAAGTATCTGTAAAATATGCTATCCTTAGTTTCATACTGTTTTCCCTCATGAGTTTATTTTTCTGTACCTATTTTTATAGTACTATTTTATAAAAAACAAACTATCAGAGAAAAATATAAATTGCGTAAAAATCCTGTAAAACCAGCCCCTATCCTCCTCTGATTTTTTACTGTACCCACTTTCAGGAAATCATTTCACCTGCTCAAGATCAAGCACCACCCAGTCGTCCTCCTTCAGGTCATACTCTCTGCCGCAAAACGGGCAATACCTGATTCTGGAGGCATCAAAGCTACCGCTGCAGCCCCGGCACTTCACCTTTCGGATGGAAAAGCCGTAATCCTCAGGCTTCGTAATATCCTTGCAGAGCTTCATTCGAAAGATATCATTCTTTTTATAAATTTTACTGCCGCCGTCATGAATATCCGACATGAACAGGTTAATATCCAGATAACAGTATTTTCCTTCCACCTGACAGCTGTTTAATGTTGTAGTTCCCTGATAGGCAATATCCACAATATCACGGAATGCGTCCCCCGCCACTTTGCCCTGGCATACCGCCAGATTACTCCTGTCGTCGGTAAAGAGTATGATTTTCAGAAGAGATACCACTTTACTCAGGAAATAGTCATAGGAAAATGCAGGATCGTATTTCTTAAGAAATGCAGTAATCTTAATCCTTGCCCGATCTCTTCCCACACATCTATGTACTGAAAACAACCCCCGAAACAGACTGTAAATCAAAAACAAAACGGCAAAAGTCAAATATCCCAAAAAAGAAAACAAAGGCATCATAAAAATTCCTATAAGAAGTGCCTCGACCACGTATCCAAAGGACGGTGCGCGCAACATCCCCACAAGTACCACCAATATTATGTAGCAGGGACCGACCAGCTTGGTACCACGAATCACGCTGAGGTTAACTTCATAATCAGAATAATAAAAGTTGGTAACTTTAGGAAACAAATCTGTCATCTGAAATCTCGTGCCACAATAGGAACATCCTGCAAGCAAAGACTTTACAGAACAGATCGCACTACAGTTCGGACAGCAGTAAAGTTCATCTCCTCTCATACTGCCATCATTCATGTATGTGATCACCTGATAAAAGAGAGTATCCTTCTTTTTCTTAAACAGGCATTTATTTCCTTTATAACATCTGACCTCTCTGGAATAATCGTCCGCCACCATCCTGAGTGTATATTTTTGATTCTTTGCCGTCCAGCCGACCAGAGATCTTGACTCTCCTTTTTTCCCAGCTCTATCCGAAAAACGATACTCCATACGGATGTTTCTTTCTTTCAAGCGGTTTTGCTGCAGTTCCAGATAATACGCAATGTCCTGGTTGCCGCCTTCCGGCAGAGTTCCGTTTTTTGCCCACTCAGTCAGTTCTTTCACAAAGCTGTTGTATATTGTTGTTTCTTCCTCTCCGGCAAATGCGACTCCGCATGTTTTCTCCTGCTTTGTTTCTTCCATGATAGAATCTCCCTGCTTTCTATTTCCTTTCTCTATCCATGATTTTGGGACTTATCAATGGTGTGGTTCAAGATTTTTCCTGCCTGTGAAAAATTAAAGCGATCATTTACAATGATCGCCTTAGCAAAAATCGATAACACAGGACAGACAACCAGAAAAAAGATAACTAATCATGGCCGGTCTTGGGTTGACTACGGTACCTTCTACCGAATTACTATAACTTTTATACCTGTTTTGAAATACCTTTTTCCAGTAAAAGGTGCGTAAATTTTGCGTAAAAGTTCTCTTGAACCAAAAAAGTCTCCCGGTCAAAACCGGGAAACTCTTTATCCTACAAGTTTAATAAACCAATGATTGTTTTTACATTATGGTAAATCAGAATCCTCCACTTTCACTGCACATCGGAAAATCAGAAATCCTATTACAAACATGACCGAAATCATGCCTATCCCAGCATTCATACTCCCGGTTAATTGGGAAACTACGCTGACAATGGCTGTGCCCATAAAGGCCGCTCCTTTTCCGCAGATATCCATAAGTCCGAAAAATTCGCCCGACTGACTTGCCGGAATAATCTTGGTAAAATAGGAACGGGACAGTGCTTGTATACCGCCCTGGAACATTCCCACTAAAATTGCCAGTGTAAAGAATTGTACCTGATTGGTCAGGAACACGGCAAAAAGCGCAATACCAGAATAGGCAGCGATACATACCATGATCAGCTTTTCCGCTTTGTATTTCTGCGCCAGCCTTCCGAACAGGATGGCAAATGGAAAGGCTACAATCTGGGTTACCAACAGAGCCAGCAAAAGACCTGTACTGTCCAGTCCGAGTGCCGATCCATAAGCAGTTGCCATATCAATAATGGTGTACACACCGTCAATATAGAAAAAGAAAGCAAGCAGGAATAAAAACACCTTCTTTTTCTTTTTTACATTGCAGAAGGTTTTTCCCAATCTTACAAAGCTTTCTTTTACCGCACCCTTCTTTTTCTCTACATAATGCTTCTGCCTGTAAGTTTTCAAAAGCGGAAATGTCATAAGCATCCACCATGCGGCTGTGATGAAAAAAGCAATTCCCATTGCCAGTTCCATGGTGATTCCGATTGATCCTGCCCCCAAAACTATCACAAGGGAAACCACAAACGGAATACAACTACCGATGTAACCGAAAGCATACCCTTTTGAAGACACCTCATCCATTCTCTCACTTTCTGTTACATCCGGCAACATGGAGTCATAAAAAATCAGACTTCCGGAGTATCCAACCTTTGCGATCAGATAAATAACAAGAAACACCAGCCAGTTTTTTGCAAAACCGAGACTGATACATCCCACAGCACCTACAAGCAGTGAAATGACAAAGATCGGTTTCTTGAATCCCTTTGTGTCTGCCAAAGCACCACACACCGGTCCCATAAAAGCCACGAGCAACGTAGCAAGAGAGGCTGCATAGCCCCAGTATGCCAGATAATCCACATCGGAAAGTCCGGCATTGCCTGCCAGGTAGTTAAAATAGATTGGCACAATGGTAGTAATCAAAAGGGTAAAGGCGGAATTTCCAACATCATATAGGATCCAGTTCTTTTCTTCTCTAGTCAGCTTAATGTTCATTTTTCATTTTCTCCTCTTCCGTCTTCCTTGATCCAAAGTTGTATTGATAAATCGGATTTAACTCTTCCTTTCCTTCCAGGAAACCACCATATTCATGGATCAGCGAGACAGCCTGGTTCTTCGCTTGACCAAACCGGTCAGAAAGCTCCTTTGTGCTGTCCGAACAGTCTGCATTTGCAATATAGTTAATCATAAGCCCATGGAGCTCCTTATAATTTCCTGTCAGTTTCAAAACCGAATCAATCAGAAACCTTTTCCCTTTTGAAGGTGCCACCAGAAAATTTAGGTATGATACCATTCCTTTCAGTGTTCCCAACACCTGTGTGCTGTCCGCATCCTCAAAAAAAGCCTGAATAATCTCAGCGTTTCCCACGGAAGGTACGATATGTCCCGTGGGCTTATACCTAATGGGATCGTGCCCGTCCTTTACCATCAGCATTCTGTCAAATTCCGCTTCTATTTCCGCATGGCTGATGTCACTTTTCGCTATTTTTTCATCGATATAGCCGTGGCATGCAACATCCAGTGAAAAATGACAGATAAATCCATACAAATAAGCAAGATATGTATGGTTTCCGCCATGCTCTCTCACCACCTCTGCTGCCGGAGCAAAAAACTCTTTTCCGGCGCGCTTATGCATCTCATTTCCAATCTGCCTGACCTTGTTTTTAAAAAGCGGTTTATAGTAGAAAAAGATATCCGGTCCGTGTAGCCCAATCATAAACAGTTCCGGAAATTCTTCCACGATTTTCTTTTCCTTTTCCGGCAGGTCTTTCCTTACTTCCTGCCCAAATCTGTAATGAGCGTATGTTGTGGGCATTTCAAATCACCTCTCTGGAACACATTGCTTTTCATAGTTCTCATTCTATCATTTTGCCTGATCGGAAACAACCAGGTAAAAAGATAAGGCATTTGTATTTGTACCGTATTTTACCTATTATTCATCTTTCTCCAGATATTCATATAATTCCATCACGTTCTCAAACACATAAGGAATCTGCAGGCCGCAATTTATGGCATCTTTTTCTGTTGCTTCACCGCTCAATACAAGAAGTCCATCCACACCGGCATTCTCCGCGCAAGCCATATCAGTGTAAATCCTGTCTCCTACAAGCACGGTTTCCTCTTCTAAGACACCTGCCGTTTTCCTGCATTGATTGACAATATCCGGATATGGTTTTCCAAGAAATTTAGGTTCTCTGCCGGTAGCATCTTTTAGCATCTCGCATATGGAACCGCAATCCGGTACCGCACCAAAAGAGGTAGGACAACACAAATCCGGATTTGATGCCAAGAAAATAACTTTCCCGTCATGGAGTATACGGCTTGCATCCTCCAGTTTTTGAAAACTTAAAGTAGTATCAAATGCAACAAGCACACAGGCAATGTCCTCCTCATATTTTTCCGTAATCAAAAGACCGGAGTCTTCCAATTCCTTTTTTAAGGAAGGCGTTCCAATAAGAAATATCTTTTGGTTGTGAAAATGTTCCTTGCAGAAGATCAGCGTTAGCCCTCCTGCCGTTAGAACTTCCTCAGGCTCTATCAGGATATTGTGTCCTGCAAAATAATCAACATAATCCTTCCTGCTTTTGGTAGAATTATTTGTTGTAAAGAATATCTTTTTTCCTGTCCTTTTCAGACAGTCAATCAGTTCTTTCGCTCCCGGCAGCAGTTTATCTCCAAGCGTAAGGGTACCGTCAATGTCAAACAGAAATAATTTTTTTTCTTTTAAAAGTTTCCGATTTTTTTCACAGATCATAAGTTGTCCACCACATTTCTTGCAATATCCGGATAATTTGTAATAATGGCATCAGCTCCTGCACAGCTCAATTCCTTCATATCCTGTCTGTCATTGACAGTCCAAATATGTACTTCCAATCCATGCTTTTTGCATCTGCTGATTAATTCTCTGTCCTGCATGTGATAGAGTGCAGGATGAAGAGCCATCGCTCCATTCTTTTTCGTATATTCTGCTACATCTACAATCACATCCGCAATCAGAAATCCTGTCTTCATTTCCGGACACATTTTTTTCACTTTACAGACGCTTTCATGATTGAAGGAGGAACACCATATTCTTTCTGTCATGCTCAAATCCTTTACAAGCTTTATCATTTTTTCTTCCAAACCCGGATAAAAGAAGATTCCTGTCTTACATTCGATATTAATTATCATGTCTGATGGCTTAAGTTCTTCCAGAACTTCTGCCAATGTAGGAATTCGAGCAGTCCCGTACCCCGGTACAGGCCGGCTGACATCCATCAACTTCAATTCCTGTATCGTAAAATCCTTTACATACCCACTCCTATCACTGACTCTGTCTACCGTTTCATCATGAATTACAACCAATTCCCCATCCTTTGAAAGCTGCACATCCAGTTCTACACCATCAGCTTTCATATCCACCGCTTTTGCAAATGCCGGAATCGTGTTTTCAGGTACGTATCCGCTGGCTCCCCTGTGAGCCCAAACTTTCGTATTAACCATAAAATTCTTTCCTCATTTTTCTATATGTGGAAAAGTCCTGCACATCATATGTACAAGACCTTTCCCACCGCAAAATATTTTTAGCTTTTTAATAATTCAATTCATTATATTCTTCAATTGATGTATTAATTTGCTGTGCCAGACTCGTAACAGTGTCTTCCGGTGAAACACCATTGTTCAACATATTTTCGATTTCTGTCTCTACGATTGCTCTTGCTTCCGGGAATACACTGATAAGTGCACCTGCATACTGTGGAGCAGAATCATGAAGCTGATCGATTGCTGTCTGGAACTGTGGATATTCCTTAACATTATCAGTGAATACCTGTTCAGTGTGTGCCTCGGTTGTTACAGGGAAGTATCCTGTCTGTGCATTCCAGTAAGCCTGAGATTCAGCAGATACAAGGAACTTAACAAATTTCCATGTTGCAGCTTTCTTGATATCATCATTGTTATTCAGTGCCCAAAGGGAAGCGCCACCGATGGAAACACCGCCTTCACTGCCATCAACTACTGTAGGGAAATAAGCAGTGCCAACTTCAAATTTACCGTTTACGTCCTGAAGGATCTGCTTCAGGGAAGCTGTTGAACCAAGAGTCATAGCGGACTTTCCCGCTGAAAAGTCTGCAAGACCTGCATCACCGCCACGTCCTACATTGGGAGCATATCCATTATCATATAAGTCTTTCCATGCTGTTAAAATATTCAGTGCTGCGCCGTTTTCATCAAATGCAACTGCTGTCGCATAGGAATCACGACCATTGCCGTTATTTACATAAGGAAGACCCTGTTTGCAGGTAAACTGTTCAAAAAACCAGCCGTAAATTGCAAGAGAAATCACTTCATCAACTCCTGATGCTTTCAACTTATCCCCGGCTTCCTTGATCTCCTCAAAACTTGTGGGAGCCTCTGTAATACCTGCTGCTTCAAACATATCCTTATTATAGTAAAGAATAGGTGTGGATGAGTTAAACGGCATGGAATACAGTGTATCACCCACGGTATAGTATGCAGCAATATTAGGTTCGATCACAGAAAGATCAAAACCATCTGCATCCACCAGATCCTGCATGGGAACGACCCATCCGGAATCCATCATAAATCTTGTACCGATATCATATACCTGTACCAGATCTGCACCCATATTACCAAGCTGTGCACTCTTTAACTTATTGATAGAGTCATCGTAAGAGCCCTGGTATTCTGCCACTACGGTAATTCCGTATTCATTTTCATCATTAAACTTCTTTACAAGATAATCAAGTGCTTCCCCGTTTACACCGCCCATGGCATGCCAGAATGTGATGGTAGTACCGTTCAGCTGACTTTCATCCATAGAGGTGATTTCTTCTGCATTCTCAACAGATTCTACATTTGCTCCTGCATCTGCTGTCTTTTCTGTACTCTCCTGTGTTGTTTCCGTGCCCGATGCTTCATTAGTGGAACCACATCCTGCAAGAATGCCTGCAATCATCGAAACAGTTAACAATAGTGCTAATCCTTTTTTTCTCATACATTTCTCCTCTTAAATGTTTTTTATTTATCAAAGCAGTTTTCTGCCTGATTTACTTTAACCTTTTACTGCCCCCGAAAACATTCCCTTGATAAGCTGCTTCTGTCCAACAATAAATATGGATAAGGACGGTAAAATAATCATCACAACTCCTGCAATCATCAGGGTAATTGACTGCGAATCCACACTGTCCAACATACCGATACCGATTTGAACCGTACGCATAGTATCGGAACCTGTTACCAGCAAAGGCCACATATACATGTTCCATGCATTGATAAAGGTATAAACAGCCATGGCTCCGATTGCTGATTTAGTCAACGGAATCAATATTTGAACAATAAAGCGGAGATTCTTGCAACCATCAATTTTTGCCGATTCATATAAGGAAATGGGAAATGACAGATAAAACTGTCTGAACAGGAAAATTCCCATTGCACTTGTCAGATATGGCACAATTAATACCTGATAACTATCCAGCCACCCCCATCTGCTGACTGTCAGATAATTAGAAATAATTGTTGCTTCTCCGGGAATCATCATAGTAGCCATAACAACCATGAACAAAACATTTTTGCCTTTAAAATTCAAAAAAGAAAAGCTGAAAGCTGCCAGTGAACAGGAAATAATCTGTCCGACTGTGATCAGTCCTGCTACCAGAAAAGAATTTAATACAAATCTTATAAGTGGAACCTTTTTCAATGCATCTTTAAAGTTTGCAAGGGTCGGATTCTTCGGAAGAATATTCAGTTCGGTCGTAAACAATTCACTGGAAGGCATGAATGCCACGCTGATTGCATAAAGCAGAGGCAGAAGCACAAGCATAACCACAACAATATTAGCAAGAAGCCTTAAGCCTGTCCGTCTCAACCGGATTGCTTTCTGTCTCCGATACATTTCTTCTCTAATCTCATCTATATTGACATTGCTGTCCTTATAGATTAATTTCTTATTCGTCACTACCTGTTCCATTAGTACTTAACTCCCTTCTTCTCTATCTTAAACATGATAAGTGTCAGTGTCATGATAATGATAAACAAAACGACCGACTGGGCCGCCGCACTTCCGAATCGGAAATTAAAGAACGCATCACGGTAGATAGAATATACAATTAAATTGGTGCTTTCTCCGGGTCCGCCCTGAGTCAGGATCTTGACCTGCCCAAAGGACTGAAATGCCTGTATAATATTTACCACCAGCGTGTAGAAAATGATGGGACTTAAGCCCGGTAATGTAAGTCTCACAAATTTTTGAAATTCAGAAGCTCCGTCTACACTGGCTCTCTCGTAAATCGTTTCATCTATATTGCTTAGACCTGCGCTGAAATAGAGGAAATTAATACCGCTGTTCAGCCATGCAGTAAGAACCGCCACGCAGACCAGTGCATATTTCGGATCTGAAATCCAATTTATGTTAAGTCCCAGAATCTTATTTACAATTCCCACGGACGGGTGGAGCATAATTTTGAAAATCATTGCGGCAGAGCTACTTGCAATCGCCATTGGAAGCGCATATGCCGTACTGAAAAACCGTATTCCCGGAAATGCTTTATTACAGAGAACTGCGCCGGCAAGTCCAAGCAGCATACTACCCGCTACCACAATCACTACAAAAACAAGTGTTACTGTCAGACTGTTATAAAAGGACTTAGAGGTCAACAGGTTGAAATAATTTTCAAATCCCACAAATTTCTTCGGCAATCCCATTTTATCTGTTTTGTAAAGGCTCAAATAAATTGTTTTAAAAAAAGGATAAAAAAGGAAAATGCCAAATATCAGTATGCTGGGAATCAAATAAGTATACGGTTCTACTGAAAAATGTTTCTTTCTTGTTTCCATATTAGTTTTCGTTTCCTTCCGGTTTTCTCTTTTCGTAAAATAAATTTTTGCCGTTATCTCTATCAAAGAGGCAAAGCTTCGTAACATCAACCCAAACAGGAATGGTATCTCCTGCCTTTGCTTCATTCTCTACCGATGCTTTTATACAACAATTTTTACCACATAAATCAAAATACAGAATCACTTCATTTCCAAGAAGTTCTCTATGCGTAACAGTAATATAAAGCTTTTGTTTCTCCGTAAGATCCTCGCGATGCTGCTTATTCTTTCTGTACTCATCCCAAAAAGCTTCCGGCCTGATTCCCGCGATCACTTCCGTTTCACTGATCGTCTGTCTGATCCATGCAGATATAGTGTCGTTACAGGAAATGGTATCCTGGCCTATATGTAAATCCACCAGCTTGCCCTTGTTATTTATGGTACATTCCAGAAAATTCATGGCAGGAGAACCAATAAAGCCGGCTACAAACTGATTCACTGGATTTTCATACAGTCTGTTTGGGGAATCTACCTGTTGAATTTCTCCCTGATTCATTACCACTATTCTGGTTCCCAAGGTCATTGCCTCAGTCTGGTCATGGGTCACATAAATAATCGTGTTGCCGAGCTTTTCATGAAGCTTTGCCAGTTCCACTCTCATTTGCCCTCGCAGTTTTGCGTCCAGATTAGAGAGGGGCTCATCCATCAAAAGAATTTCCGGATTCCTGATAATCGCATTTCCGATTGCCACTCTCTGACGCTGCCCGCCTGATAAGTCTTTGGGTCTTCTGTCAAGAACCTGTGAAAGACCAAGAAGTTCTGCAATCTCTCTTACTTTTCTGTCTGTCTCCGCTTTTCCCACTCCTCGGATTTCCAGGGAAAATGCAATATTCTTGTAAACACTCATATTGGGATATAGTGCATAATTCTGAAATACCATGGACAGTTCTCTTTCTCTCGGTTCTAAAAAGTTTGCAAGAACATCTCCTATCCACAATTCACCCGAAGAGATTTCCTCAAGACCTGCTATCATACGCAGTGTAGTTGATTTGCCACAGCCCGAAGGTCCGACAAAAATGATAAATTCCTTTGGTTTGATTTCAAGGTTTACATTTTTCACGGCCTGAAAACCATTTTCGTACACCTTATTGATGTTTTTTAGTACTATTTCTGCCACAGTATGTCTCCCTTATCATGCTAAATTCTGTATTATGCTGAAAAGTATAGACGTTTCTATGTAAAGTGACTATCGTCGTTATGTAAAAACTAGTAAGAATCACGTAAAATAAAAGTCAAATTTTGTATAAAAAATAGCTGTAAACGAAATTTCACGTTTACAGCCGCATCCTTTTCTATATGAAACCATATAAACAGGACAGATATGCATATTTTTCCCAATTTTGCTTTATCACCACATAAGCATTACCTTAAACAGATCCCCGTCTATCTCTACCTGCATGGTTCCGCCCTGCAGCTCCACAAAGCTCTTGGCTATGGCAAGACCGAGTCCGCTTCCTTCCGTGTTTCTGGAGCTGTCCCCGCGCACAAAACGTTCTGTCAGATCCTCCGGTGCAATATTCAGCTCCGAAGCAGACATATTTTTCAGTTCGATCGCAATTCCTTTGTCTGTTTTGTCTGCACTCACATAGACTCTGGTACCCTGCATAGCATATTTGATTATGTTCACATAAAGGTTTTCAAACACCCGATAGGTCTTCTGGCTGTCAAGCTTTAAGATCACCTTTTCCTCCGGCAGCCGGAAACGGAAAATCAACCCCGCATCCTCTACCCGGTCCTCATATTCCAGATATACCTGACGCATTAAATGACAGATATCCACATCCACAAGGTTCAGGGTAACATTTCCGGTAGTCGCCTTACTCACCTCAAACAGATCCTCAATCAGGAATTTTAAACGAGTAGATTTCTTTTTCAGTACCGCCAGATATTCCCTTCTCTGCTCCTTAGAGATGCTTTCATCCTCTAGAAGCTCAATGTAGGTGGTAATTGCCGTAAGCGGTGTCTTCAGATCATGAGACACGTTGGTGATCAGCTCCGTTTTCATCCGCTGGCTTTTTACCTCTTCCTCCACAGCATTTTTAAAACCATCCTGAATTTTTGAAAGCTCCTGCTTATAGGATTCGAAAATGCCCCAATCCTCCGGAAATTCTGTTTTCAGATTTCCCCCGGCAATCGAACTGGTAGCGTCAAGGAGCTTCCGGTACTGCTCCTGAATTTTCTGTACATATCTTTTCAAAACAAAATAAAGAACAATGGAATAGATTACCAAAGCAACCCAGCCAAAAACCCACATGACACACGCTGCCGCAAGCAGCAGAAAGTTTACTGCTACAAGCTTAAAAATCGTCTTATTGGCTTTTTCCCCTAAATCCACATGAAGGATTTCTTCCTTAAAATCATTGATCTTTCCTTTTGTCCAACCGCAAATCGTTCCAAAACACCGGTAAAGCAGGCTTCTTTCCCGCACAAACTGCCTGATACCGATCACCGTGATATCACCCCAACAGGTCACAAGGTAATACCACACTGCAAAGGTAAGAAAAATCGCACAGCCGTTCAATATTATGATGATGAGCGACCGGACTCCCCACCCGAGAGCTCCGCCGAAAATGCTATTCACCGCTTCATCAAAATAACCACTGTTTGTTAGGCTGACCAGCGCTGCCATCTGCTCTCCCGACCAGATAAACAGGAGGAAGGCGGCAAGCCCGCTCACCTCAAGATCCAGCCTTGTAATCCTAAGCGTGTGCAGACAGTATTTTCCACATCTGGGCAGCAACCATGCCGCAAGAAGAAGCAACAGCATGATCAAATGAACAGTGCTCGGAACTCCGGCATAATAATAGACGCGGAACTCCTCATTGGATCGGGTATTCATCGGACTATTCAGAAGCGCTTCTTTTTGCTGCGATGTCAGTGCAAACACACAGGTCACATCCCTGGGGGTACTGAAAACAGCCGTTTTTCCTTTTCTTACCGCTTCGTCTTCTCCGTAATAATAAAAGCTTCCGTCAGCCTGAATGCCGTCATTACCAATATTACTCCAAAAACAGCTCCACAGATAATTACTCTTCATGATCCGCTGCACACTTTTGAGCAGTTCATCCGATTTCTGACTCTTCACGGCAACTCTCTCCGGATTCCCCACACTGTCAAAGCTGATACGGATATAGTACGGATATAGCTCATTCAACTCGGAATCTTCCTGTCCGCTCCCGAGCATTTCCAGATTTCCTCCTACATTCTTGACGCTCTTTCCCGTCCGGTTATCAATCACACAGTAATCCATTGCCCCGGCAAGCCCGTTAAAGATCTCATTCCTCCAGCCCAGCAGGATGGCATTCATCCGTTCCTTCGTCATGATATCCCAGTTGCCCTCATTCCAGTCAACAAAGTCTATCACATCTTCGCTCACATGCGCAGCTCCCTGCATTGCTTGGGTTTCTGTCTTCAGATACAGCTCATCATACTCGATACTCTTCCCTTCCACAGCTTCCGCAATATCCCTATAAAATACACAGCTTCCCTTGTATATCTGATATAAAAAATCGTCACTGTGCAGTTCATCCACATAATAAACGGATGCCTTTTTTGCAAAGGACGGATACATCGTTCCAAAGCTTATCGTTGCTATTGCAATTAACATCAGTGCGATCAGAAAACTGAACCTTTTACTGCTTTTCGATTTTATATCCAACGCCCCACACCACCTTTAAATATTTTGGTTCCCGGGGATTGATCTCGATCTTTTCCCGGATTTTTCTCACATGTACCATAATTGTATCTGTATTGATTGCCTGTTCGTTCCAGACTCTCTCATAAATTTCCTCGGCACTGAAAACCCTGCCGGGATTCTTCATCAAGAGCATCAGAATTTTAAATTCGATCGGCGTCATTTTCACCGGTTTTCCATCCACAAAGACCTCGACCGTCTCCTCATTCAGCTCCAGCCCGCCAATCACATGAATCTTTTCATTCTGTTTCTTCTCACCTACCGCCTCCAGGAATTTGCTGTAACGTCTTAAATGGGAATTCACCCTTGCAAGGAGCTCCATGGTCGTAAAGGGCTTGGTCACATAGTCATCCGCCCCCATGTTAAGACCCATGATCTTATCTACCTCCTCGGACTTTGCCGACAGCATGATTACGGGAAATTCATATCCCTTTTCCCGCATCCGCATGACCATCGTGATTCCGTCCATTCTGGGCATCATCACATCCACGATTGCCAGATGAATTTCCTCCTTTTCAATCTGCTCCAATCCTTCCACTCCGTCTGCTGCCTGAAATACAAGGTATCCCTGATTTTTCAGGTATATCTCAATCCCCTCACGAATTTCCTTATCGTCCTCAACGATCAAAATATGATAGTTGCTCATCACTGCCTCCGTTTTACCCAAAAGAATTTACCGTCTCCGGCATTATTAGTTTTATTGTATCATAACCATACCTCCCATCGCCACTTGCCTATGACAACCTGCAAATACTGACCGATAAGCTTCCTCCGCCTTAAGGGCAATCCTGCTGCTTTCATAGCTGCCGGCAGTTGCTAATGCTCCCTGACTTAGATAGTCAATTTCCTTTTTTTCAAGAATATCCATCAGTTTTTCAGCAAAAGCTCTTTCCGACACTTGTATCATATATCCATTCATCCCATTTTGAACAATATCCTCTGTACCGGTAGCCTGCAGCGCCAGCACGGGAGTTCCCGCCGCCATTGCTTCCAGAAGAACAATTCCCTGTGTTTCTGATTCGGAAGCAAAAAGGAACAAATCGGAAGCGTGGCAGTAATTTTTAATTTCTTCATTTTGCACCTTTCCCACAAAACAGATCTCATCCTTTAATCCAAGTGCCTCTGCCTTCTGCTTAAGCCTTTTCCTCTCGGGTCCCTCCCCGACCATGGCAAACCGGAAATCTGCCCCGTTTTTCTCTTTGAAAATCCGCAGACTATTCAGCAAAAAATCCAGATTTTTTTCCTTTGCCAGTCTTGCTACCGTTAAGAACAAATACCTCCGTCCCTTAAGAAGCCCTTCTCTTATCTCCCGGGACCGGGCTTCATCCGGGAAATAAGAATCCTTCGTCAGCCCGGTAGGAAGCACCCTGATTGGTGGAGCAATCTGGATTTCTTCAAGATGCTCCTTAATTTTCTGCGTGGGAGCAATCACCAGATCACACTGCTTCGTACAGCTTCTTATGTAATAGGGCAGCAATCCGGCAAGGCCGGACATGCCGATATAATGAAGATACTGCTCATACCGGGTGTGATAAGTGAAAACCAGAGGGATTTGATACTTCCGGGACAAATACCTTGCAGTACGCCCGATCAGCATGGGATGATGCACATGGATCACATCAAAATTCCCTTCTCTGAAGCTTCTTTCAATTTGCGGGTCCAGACTGTACGGTACCGAAAAGCCACAGGCAACTCCCCGGATCAGGGAACGATACCTGACAACATCTGCTTCCTCCTCCTGATCATCATAGCTCGGAGCAAAGACCACCACCTGATGGCCACGTCTTCGCAGCCCTTCTGTCAGCCTTTCAACAGAGATTGGCACACCTGCTACAAAAGGTTTATAATTGTTCGTCATCATTGCAATCTTCATTTTGCAAGCCTCCTTCCTCACCCATTGCTTCTCACATCAGATACTGCAAAAGGGCGTCTCCGAAGAAATAGCCCGAACCGACAAAAAAAAGATTCCAGACCAGAATACCAAGTGTCGAACTGACTGTATAATTCATCAGATTCATTTTGGATACTCCTGCGGGAATAGAGATCAATGTGCGGATCATAGGGATCAGCTTTCCCACAAAGATTCCGACACTGCCATGAGCCCTCACCCATGCAAGTTTTTTCTCCACCGCACTGCGCTTTGCAGGAAATTTATTCAGATACTTTTCCATAACCAGTTCGCCGCCCCGATACCCCAGCCCATACAATATCAGGCTTCCTGTAAGCCCCGCAGCAACCGTGATGGCAAGGGCCGGGAGAAAACCGATCCGCCCCTTCGCCGCCCATAAGCCTGCCAAAGGCATAATAACTCCCGCCGGAAATCCCGGCAGATTTAAGTACTCCAATAATACAGTCACAAAAATTGCAATAGCTCCATACCTGCTAAAGTATTCCATAATCATTTCCAGTGTCATTTCCGTCACATCCATCCTTTCTTTCGTCCTCTTTTTTTTCTATAACGAAAAAGAACGGAAAATCCTTTCAGCTTTTGAATCACTGTTATCAATATACATGGAATTTCTAAAGCAGACCCTGCGAGAATTCTTAAAACTTTCTAAAGAAAAGGACAAAAAAAGAGCCCGTTATCAAGGCTCTTTCCACTCATACCGTTTTCAATTTTTATCCTTCTTCATTTTTGTAACAGACTACACGGTTTCTTCCACTGTTCTTTGCTTCATACAAAGCCTGATCTGCCCAGACGATTGCCTTATGGTAATCTGTTCCGTCATAACTGCTGATTCCCATGGAAATGGTAATCTTGCAGATACCGTTATCGCCACTTTCAATCTTTTGACGGATACTCTCTGCAATATTTTTTGCATTGGTCAGGGGACACCCCGGTAAAATCACAAGAAACTCCTCACCGCCCCAGCGAATTACATAATCCGAAGATCGGATCACCTGCTTTATCGTATCCACAAGATAGATCAAAACCTTATCACCTGCATCATGCCCGTATGTATCATTTACCTTCTTAAAATAATCAATATCTGTTATTATGATACAGGTTTCACGACTGTTATCAACGAGGAGCTTCCTATCATTTTCATCACAAATTTCCACCAGTTTATTCCGGTTAAATGCCTTTGTCAGTTGATCCATCGTCAAGGCCTTCTCAAGCTCAAGCTTGGTTTTGTACTGATCTGCATAGACCTTTTCCATCACATAGTTTACGGCACAGATTCCCACCACACAGGGAATTCCCAGAGTCAGCATCAGATTAAGACTCTCATAATGATTGAATAAATTAGATATCAGAATGTTGGCAACCACAAGCACATGAAATAAGGTGCTATAGCCAAACGGCGCACAAAATCCGACTGCAAAGAACATCAAGTGCATAATAATAAAGCCTTCATTTGCATGCTGCCGGATCGGTAAATAGTAAATTGCCCATATGGTACACCACATGATCCCATGAACGATCAGATAGGTGAACGGTACCATGATCCTGTAGTCCGTTACCTTCCTGCTCACCAGCAAAAAAAGCAGCATCGGAAGCAGAATAAAGGTTCTCGGAAGAAGTGTCTCCCACGCAAATCTTCCAAACAGCTGGCAGTCTGACACAAAATAGGTGACCGAGGCCAGACTTGCAACCACAACTACCCATCTGTTAAATTCTCTATAGTAATCATACTTAGACTGATAAAAAAATTGTTTCTCCATACATTACCATAGTATAGCAAAGCACTCCGTTTTGCATCGATTAATTGCTCTTATTTCTCACAAAAATTTCGACAAAAAAACACCGGCAGATAGTATCTGCCGGTAAAAAATTCACTATTTCATCATCGTAAGCACCATCTGGGCTGTCTCTACCATGTTGGTACCACTATCCATGCTGCATTTCTGGATATACCTGTGTGCTTCTTCCTCGGACATATGATTTCGATTCATCAGCACTTCCTTGGCATCCTTGATTAGCCTTACTTCCTCTGCATTTCTCTCCCTTGGTTTTGAGCGCAGCTTTCGCCTTCTCCGCTCAATTCCCTGCGCCATCATGTCTACCGTATTGATCAGATCGTGAACCTTAAGAGGCATGGTCAGACAAATGATTCCTTGTTCAATCATGCCTCCTCCGATGATCTGCTGTGATGCCATAAGCAACATTTCAAAACCGAAAGGAAGACAATCGTGCAGTTGGGAGTAGATCATGTCCGCAAGCTTGTACCCGCAAATAATGATACCATCATTCAGATTATCTGCCATAGCTATTGCCTGGGCCCCTGTGGTGCAGACCCCCGAAACCGAAATGCCGTTTCTGACCAGCAGATTTTTCATGTTCTTGGCATCATCTATCTTGGGGAGGACTACTATTATGCCGGTCATGCAGGCACCTCCTCATCTCATTTGTCAAATATGCCTAGAACTGATTTAAATACTGGTTGATTTCCCAATCCGTCACCTGGGAACGGTAATTTGCCCATTCCGCTCTCTTGGCCTCTATATATTTGGATGACACATGCGCTCCCAGCACGTCCTTAATGAATTCGTCCTTTTCAAGTTCATTCACAGCCTCAATCAGCGTTCCTGGGATTGCTTCAATGCCAAGCGCTTTCTTTTCTTCCTCTGACATGGCAAAGATATTGCAATCTACGCTTGCAGGAGGCTCTATCTTGTTCTTAATTCCGTCAAGACCGGCACGAAGGCAGACTGTCAGTGCCAGATACGGATTTGCAGAAGGATCCGGGCAGCGAAGCTCAATTCTGGTTCCCTCTCCTCTGGATGCCGGAATACGGATCAGCGGACTTCTGTTGGTTGCACTCCAAGCGATATAAACAGGTGCCTCATATCCCGGAACCAGTCTCTTATAGGAGTTTACCAGGGGATTGGTGATTGCTGTCATTCCCTTCATATGCTTAATGATACCGCCGATAAAATAATAAGCTTCCTTACTTAATCCCAACTTGTCCGAAGGATCATCAAAAATATTCTTACCGTCCTTGGAAAGTGACATATTGATATGCATGCCGGAACCATTTACGCCAAATTTCGGTTTCGGCATAAAGGTTGCATGAAGACCATGTCTTTTCGCAATGGTCTTCACCGCCAGCTTAAAGGTCATAATGTTATCTGCCGTAGCCAGTGCCTCATCATACCGGAAATCAATCTCATGCTGTGCAGGCGCTACCTCATGATGAGATGCTTCAATGACAAATCCCATGTCCTCCAGCGTCAGAACCATATCTCTTCTGGCATTCTCTCCAAGATCCAACGGCCCTAAATCAAAATACCCTGCCTGTTCATGCGTAAGTGTTGTCGGCAGACCGTTTTCATCCGTATGGAACAGGAAAAATTCACATTCCGGCCCTACCTCAAAGGAATAGCCCATATCAGCCGCTTCCTTGATCGCACGCTTTAAGATATAACGGGGATCCCCCTCAAACGGCTCTCCATTCGGACGATGCACATCACAGATCAGCCTTGCAACCTTCCCCTGCTGAGGCCTCCACGGAAAGATTTCCAATGTACTAAGATCCGGATACAAATACATATCAGACTCTTCAATTCTCACAAATCCCTCAATGGAAGAGCCGTCAAACATGCACTTATTGTCCAATGCCTTCTCAAGCTGACTTGACGTAATTGCAACATTCTTAAGACTTCCGAACATATCCGTGAACTGCAGTCTGATGAATTCCACATCTTCATCATCCACAAGTGTCATGATATCTTCCTTCGTGTAATTCTTCATCATAATGTTCTTTTTCCTTTCTCTTATCCCTTTTCATAAATCTGTTAGCAATAAAGGCGCTCATATAACGACCGGACATACTGTCAGACCGATATAGGAACGCCTTTGTTCTGTACTATAATAACAATTGATTTGTGCGTTTGTCAATACTTTTCTCTGTTGCCTCGAGCCGGATTTTGGTCTAAAATCTCCACTCCCCTAATAGTATTATAAAAAGAACTTCACGGGGATATCTTATGAGCTCCAAAACCAAAATTGTTGTACTCCATCTGAAAGAACTGATCTATACCGGCATCTTTGCCCTTCTGGGAATATTATTTATTATTCTGCTGATTATGATGTTCATACCAAAGGATAAAAAAGAAAGCAATGCAGTGGAAACTCCTACTGCCACCTATGTCCCCGGTATCTATACCACCTCCCTGATCTTGAACGACAATGTAGTGGATGTAGAGGTTACCGTGGATGAGACCAATATCAACGATATCCGGATGGTAAATCTGGATGAAGCCGTAGCAACCATGTTCCCGCTTCTGGAGCCTTCCTTTGATGATCTGGCACACCAGATTCTGGGAAGTCAGTCTCTGGACGGTATCACTTATGCGGATGACAATAAATATACCTCCATGGTGCTTCTGAATGCGATCAAGGCTTCCCTGGAAAAAGCGAAGACTCCTACGCCGTCTCCTTCCATGAGCCCCTCTGCTTCACCGGACGCCTCGTAATTCCTGTGTTTCGAAACCATTACCGAACACTGAATAACTTTAGTCCATAAATGACGGGAGTAGCTTGGCTACTCCCGTCATTAAAAGGGCTATGTATTCTGTTCTCCTAAAACCACCGGCAATATTTTCTGCTCGATAAAGTCAACCCTGTCAAAGATTCTCGGTTTAAAAGTTCCCGCAACTCCGATCGACACTTTTTTCTCCGGATTCACGTAGATCACATTTCCCCCGTCACCGATTGCAGCAAAACTACGCTTTTCCTTGTCCGATATCCACCACAGATAGCCGTAGGACATATACCCAAAACGCTCATCCAATGTCTGGTAGGGGGTTGTCACCTCCCGGATCCACTTATCACTCAGGATTCGTCTTCCCCGAAATACACCGCCCTCTAAACACATCTGTCCGATTCTTGCCATATCTGTCGCCGACAAAGTCAATCCCCAGCCGGCCGTCACTGTATTTTTCGGATCTGAATACCATTCATGCTTTCTCGGATTCTTATTCATTAGGAAGTCAAACTGATCCTCCTTTGAGCTGTCACCATGATTTACCGATTCGGGAATTCCAAGAGGACTAAACAGATATTCATTCGCAAAATCCAGGAGCTTCCTGCCGGATGCCTGTTCGATCACACCTACCAGAATCTGGATACCCAGAGTAGCATATGTGAATGTACCGGTAAGTCCGCCTCGGCCCCCGAGCAGATCCAGAGCTGCCTTCGTCCAGTCCTCGCTGGTACACACCTTGGTCCATGGCTCCGACTTGTATTTATAGGACGCCGTCATGGTGAGAAGATGGTAGAGGGTTACATCATAAATCGTTTTCTCCCCTCTCTTCACAGAATACTCCGGGAAAAATTCGAGAACCTTCTGTTCCACGCTTACGATATAACCTCTGTCCATCGCAATTCCCACAAGAAGAGCGATTACGCTCTTGGTTACGGACATCACATTTAAGGCATCCCCCGGACCAAAACCATGCCAATAATCCTCATAGCAGACATTCCCATCCTGCATCACGGTAATTTCACAAATATTCGGTTCGGATTCTTCCACCAGCCTGTGCAGTGCTATAATTGTTTGATTCATGTACTATTCACTTCCTCCATTTTCTCTCATCAACCGGTTAATGAAGTCATTCAGTACTGATATGAATCAACAATAACTTGATTAAAAATTGATTGCAACTATTTTTTTTAACTTTTTTCTATTCGGTAATACAAAAAGGAATGGTCAGAAACGCCATTCCTTAATTTCCTTTAGAATACCATATTTCCCCGCAAAAATAAAGTCTTGTTTTTTGAAAAACGCCGGTGTATAAATGCTATACAGATTTTGTAACGGAAATCATTGAAGGAGGGCTTTCTTATGCAGCAATTTTTAACAGACACTATGGTACATATGAACTGGAAGGAAATAAAAGAGGCCGGTGCCAAAAAGCTTCCGGTTCTGTTTCCGCTAGGTGTAATTGAGGAACATGGACCACATTTACCTCTTGGTTCGGATATTCTTTGGAGCAACTATATCTGCAGGGAAGTAAAAAAGACTTTGGAACAGCGCGGGAAAAAGGCTTTGATTGCACCTCCATATTATTATGGTATCAATCATTGTACAGGTATTTTCCCAGGTTCCTTTTCGTTAAGGTCTGAAACCTTTGAACAGGTATTGTTTGAAATATTCGATAATCTGCGCGCTTTCGGCTTTACAGAAGTATATTGCTTTAATTATCATGGTGATCCGGTTCATATTCGTTCCATCCTAAGCGCAGTCAAGAGGGCAAACAGTGCGTTGCATATGAACATCAGATATGTTATGGAGGTCATGGATTTAGAACTGAATGGTATGACGGGGAATGAAGAATTTCTATCTGTGTTTGAACCCCAGTATAAAATGGAATGGTTTGAAGGTGTGGATGAGGGTGAACAGGGACTGTTAGACATTCACGCAGGAGCCTTTGAAACCGGAATGCTCTACTATATGTATCCTGAGCTTGTTGACATTAATCTGGCAAAAACATTGGATTCCTACTCACTGACCTATGAAACACTTGATAAGTGGCTTGAAGGCGGAGATCGTACTTTAGAGGTTGTGCCCTTGGGTTATGCCGGCAATCCCAAAGGCTATGAAGCGGTACATAATATCGCCGGGGAAATAATAGAAGCTCAGGTTACGGCGATCTGCAAGAATATAATTTGACGTAGTTAAGTCACAGAATCCCAAAATAAGGATACGCTTCCTCCTATTATTCTAATTCCTCCAACTGTTCCATCCATATCCTCACGCAGGCATCCGACGGCATCCGAAGGTCTCCTCTCGGAGATAGCGCAACACTTCCCACCTTCGGACCGTCCGGCAAGCAGGAGCGCTTGAACTGCTGGGCAAAAAACCTTCTGTAAAAGGTCTTCAGCCATTTTAAAATGACTTTATCCTCATACTGTCCTGCAAAGGATTTCCTGGCAATTCGATAGATCTTTGCGGGTTCAAAGCCACACCGCAGCATATAGTAAAGGAAGAAATCATGAAGCTCGTAGGGTCCCACCAGATCCTCCGTCTTCTGGGAAATTACGCCATCCACAGGGGGAAGCAGCTCCGGACTGACCGGCGTATCCAGCACATCCAAAAGTATCCCTTCAAGCTCCTTGTTCCCACAGGTATCCGCATAGTATTTTACCAGGTGACGCACCAGTGTTTTCGGCACACCGGCATTGACACCATACATGGACATATGATCCCCATTGTAGGTTGCCCAGCCAAGTGCCAGCTCCGACATATCTCCTGTACCGATCACCAGAGCGTTTTCACGATTTGCAATATCCATTAAGATTTGGGTCCGCTCTCTGGCCTGACCATTTTCATAGGTTACGTCGTGCTTTTCCATGTCCTGCTTAATATCCCTGAAATGAATGGTCACTGCCTCCCTGATGTTGACCTCCTCCAGGGTAGCTCCCAGCACCTTTGCCAGCTTGCAGGCATTGTCATAGGTTCTGTCTGTGGTTCCAAAACAGGGCATAGTCACTGCAAAAATATTGTTCCTCTTAAGGCCAAGAAGGTCAAAGCATCTTGCCGTTACCAACAAAGCCAGCGTAGAATCAAGACCACCCGACACCCCGATCACTGCCTTTTCGCAGCCGGTATGCTCATACCGCTTTTTCAGTCCCAGAGACTGAATCGAAAGAATTTCCTCGCAACGCTTCTCTCTCTCCTCCTGCTTTGTGGGAACAAAGGGCGTGCAAGAAAATTCCCGTTCAAGAGTCGTCTCTTCGGTGTTTAGGGAAAAGGGAATCACCAGATAATTCAGGCTCTCATCATATCCAAAAGTGTTCATCCTTCTTCGCTCCATACGTAGTCTGTTTATATCAATATCTCCATAGGTGATCTCATTTTCAAACCGCTTCGCCTGAGAGAGGATCGTACCGTTCTCCGCTATGATATTTTGACCGCCGAATACCAGATCCTGGGTAGACTCTCCCTCCCCGCTGCTGCAATATACATAGCCCGCAATCAGCTTTGCACTGGCTGATTTCACCAGCATTTCCCGATAAACGTCCTTACTGATCGTCTCATTGGAGGCCGAAAGGTTGACTAAAAGTGTAGCACCTGCCATTGCATGGGCAATACCCGGTGCCTTTGGCACCCAGATATCCTCGCAGATCTCACAGCCTACCAGAAGTCCATCCATACCCTCTGCTTCCAGCAGAATGTTAGTGCCGAAGGGAACATTCTCTCCATCAAAAAACAGGGAAACAGCCTCCTGATTCCCCGGATGAAAATGCCTTGTCTCATAGAATTCCCCGTAGGAGGGAATAAAGGTCTTTGGAATAAACGCAAGCACTTCCCCGTCATGTACTGTTGCTGCCACATTATAAAGCTTGCCTTCTCTCTCAAGAGGAAGCCCAATAAATATCAGGGGATCCTTTCCTTGTGTATGGTCTGTAATAAGCTTCAGCTGTTCCTTGCAGGAGGTAAGAAGACGCTCCTGCAAAAACAGGTCACTGCAGGTGTAACCGCAAAGACACAGCTCCGGGAAAACAATGATTTTTGCGCCCTTCCCTGACGCTTCATCGATCCCCGCACAGATCTGCTGTGCATTATAAACCGTGTCTGCCACCTTGATTTTCGGAGTGACTGCCGCCACCTTGACAAATCCCTGTCTCATGTGTTTCCTTCCCTTCTGCCTGAATCATTCTCTATCTGCTCTTTTGTAGCAGTACCTTAAGCTCCTCTACCGAAAAAGTGTAAGAAGTATTGCAGAAATGGCAATTGACCTCAATATCCTTATTTTCTGCAATCATCTCCTCAATATCCTTCTTTCCGATACTGATGATTGCCTTCTCTACTCTCTTTTTATCACAATTACAATAAAACTGTGCCGGCATGGTATCTGTAATTTCCAAATCCATCCCGTCAAGCAGTATCCCCAGCATTTCCTCTGCTGTTTTTCCCTGATCAAGAACTGTGGTAACAGAAGGAAATTTTTTGATGTTTTCCTCCAGTTTTGAGATCACCTCATCCTCCGTAAATGGCATCAGCTGAATAATAAAGCCACCTGCCTGCCTTACGGTATTATCCTTTTCCATTAGGACCCCCAATCCCACACAGGAGGGTACCTGCTCTGACGTTGCAAAATAATAGGTGAGATCCTCTGCAATCTCCCCTGTCTGTAATACAGTCTGCCCCACATAGGGTTCTTTTAAACCCATATCTTTGATCACACGAAGCACACCGTTGCCCACTGCACCGCCCACATCCAGCTTGCCTGCTGCATTCGGCGGCAGCATCACCTGTGGCTCAATGGCATAGCCCTTTACATTTCCTTTTGCATCCGCTGTGACAGTCATGCCCTTTATCGGGCCATCGCCACTGACCTGCAAAGTCAATAAGTCATTTTCTCCCTTCAGCATAGCGCCCATCATCACGCCACCCATCATCAGTCTTCCAAGGGCTGCTGTAACCACCGGGCTGGTATCATGAGCCTTTCTTGCAGTCTCCACCAATTCTCTGCCCGTTACCGCAAAGGCTCTGATGCTTGCATTTGCCGCTGTTGCTCTGACTATATAATCTGCCATATGATAGACCTCTCATCTTTTCTAAGTCTTCTATGCTTTCTGCTTACTGCATTCTCTTGCAATCACATAGATTCGTTCGCTCGTTTCTATAGGTGCTTCATGGGTATCCGCATCAAGCGCAAGCACAAACTCCATTCCGGCTCTTTCTACAAAGTCCTTCATTTCTTCAAGCGTATAGCCTCTCTGAAAATGGGTCTCCGTAAATCGCCGGAACAGTTCTTCCTTCTTTTCTTTCACGAAGATAGTCAGATCATATTCATTGACCCGATCCTCCTCATGATAGTAGTTTTCCCAGATAAAGCTACAGTCATCCCGATTTTCCGCAATCGTAGTATCTCCGATGACCTGCTCATATTTATATACCGTATTGAAGTCAAAAAGGAAAATCCCACCGGGATAAAGATAATTATTGACCAGTCCGAAGGTTTCCTCCACTTCATCATTCTCAAGAAGATAATTTACGCTGTCACAGACGCTGATCACAGTTCCCACCGTGCTGAAAAGGTCCAGTTCTCTCATATCCTGACATAGATACAGAATTTCACTTCCTGACTTTTCCTTTTTCTCGAGTGCTATGTTCAGCATTTCCTGAGACAGATCCACACCGATCATATCATACCCCTTCTGATACAAAAGCTCTGTCAGTGTTCCGGTTCCGCATCCCAGATCCAGCACCAGATTGCGCTCAGAGTCCAGAATGCCCTGTTCCTTGTCCCTGACCGGCTTCGAGATTCCATACTTTTTTATCAGCTTCACAAGAAAATCTGCCCACTCCTGATAGGGCGTGTCATCCATAAAGATGTCATAGACACCGGCAAAATCCGTATATGCTTCCAAATCAATCCCCCAGCTTCATCGCAATCACAAAGCCCACAGCAAACGTAACAATACTTACCAGCACACTCCATATCGTAACTGTACTGATTCCCACAGACAACAGTACTGCAATGGGAGAAGCCACGATCAGTCCGATAATAGCCCAGTAAGCCTGTATGGGGAATTTTTCAAAAATAACCTCGATCAGCTTGGCAATGGCAAAAATGCCAACCACGATTCCCAGTCCTGCCGGCACCAGAACACCGCAGCCTTGCAGAATCCCCTGCATGTCAAAGGAGACCAGTGCTGTTACAAAATTCTTAATGGAAGAAATGATCGGGTTATAATATCCCAGCAAAAGCAGCATCATAGAACCGCTGACACCGGGAATCACCATCGTTGCGGAAGCAATGATTCCAACTGCGAAGAGCTTGATCACCGACCACAGGCTGAAGGAAAGATCTGCCGCATTGCCCTCGTGCTCGCCCAAAGCTGCCATCCCAACAACAACTGCAAAGAAAATCAGGAAAGGAATGATATAGCTGACCTTGATGCCCTTCCCCTTCACCTTCTTGCAGATAGCAGGCAGTCCGCCCACGATCAAACCGATAAACAGACAGCTTGTCTGCAGCGGGAAATGCTCAAATGCAGGTTCTATGATAAAGGACAGTCCCACCAGTGCAATTCCGATTCCGATAAAAAGCGGGATCAGAAATTTCATGCTCTGTTTGAATTCCTTGAAAAGATGCGTCAGGCAATGGATAAACTTATCATAAATCCCCATGGAAACTGCCATGGTTCCTCCGCTGACTCCGGGAATAATATTGGCAACTCCCATTACCATACCTTTTAATATTAGCTTAATCATCTGTTCTCTCCTTTAAATATGTTTTTAAAAATGTAATTAACTTTTCCATCTGCTCATCGGTTCCGATGGTAATCCGCAGATAATTGTCGATCCTTGGCTTATTCCAATGTCTCACATAAATTTGATTTGCTTTTAAAGCCTCAAAGAGCTCTCTGGCCGGAACACTTTTGTGAGAGGCAAAAATAAAGTTGCTCTTAGAATCCTCAAAAACAAACCCAAGCTCCGATAGCTGCTTTTTGGTCCATTCCCGCGTCTTAATTATTTTGCCAACAATCTCCCGGAAATACGCCTCATCCTTAACCGCCTCTGTTCCAAGCTCAATGGCTGGCATATTCATAGTATAGGAATTGAAGGAAAACTTCACATCCTTCAGATAACCGATCAGCTTTTCGTTTGCCATGGCATAGCCTACCCGCATTCCTGCCATTGCCCTGGATTTGGAAAAGGTCTGTACTACCATCAGATTATCATATTTGTCAATCAGTGGCAGCATACTCAGCCCGCCAAAATCCACATAAGCTTCATCAATGATTACCACGGAATCCGGATTTGCCGCAACGATCTCTTCAAACATCCCAGGCTCCTCCAGCACACCGGTAGGCGCATTGGGATTCGGAATAATGATTCCGCCGTTGGGAATCAAATAATCTTCCTTTTTAATGCGGAAACGCTCGTCAAGCGCACAGGTCTGATAAGGAATCCGAAAGACCTCCGCCCAGACATCATAAAAGGAATAGGTGATATCCGGAAACAAAATCGGCTTTTCTCCGTTAAAAAAAGTCATAAATGCCATGGCAAGCACATCATCCGAGCCAACCCCCACAAAGATCTGCTCCGGCTTGATCCGATAATGCTCTGCCAGCGCATTCACCAGCTTTTCCGCATTCATATCGGGGTAAAGACGCAGCCTTTCAAAGTCAAATTGCTGTGCTGCTCTGCGTACACCGGGCGCCGGCGGATAGGGGCATTCATTGGTATTCAGCTTGATGACACCCGACTGCCTTGGCTGTTCTCCTGCCACATAGGGCTCTACTTTTCTTACATTCTCTTCCCAGCTCATGATTCTCCTCATTTCAGCTGCTTTGGCAACTCTTTCCAATTAATCTGTTACCTATGGTAACATCATCCGTCTTAGCCTGCAAGTCTTATTCCGCTTTCCACTCCTTAGCAGCTTTCCGGTAAATCCCAGCCTGTTCCTCCACTCCAAGCGCTTCATAGCAGTCTGCTAGTCGCTGCAACGGCTGGTCACCCCCACTGTGGATATTCAGTATACTTGCCGTCTCATAGGCCGCATTGTAATACCAGATAGACGCCTCCGTATAATCTCCCTGCCCAAAATAATACTCTCCAAGTTCAAAACAGACTTCGCTGATTCCCTCATCGGTCACACCCTTCATGGCATGCCGGTACATTTTCAGGTAATCCCCGTTCAGCCTGGCTGCTCTTACCACCACGCAGAGCGCTTCCTTCATCTGCTCCGGTTTCGTTCCACAGCCCTCTGCAATTTGGGTAAAGTAGGCTTCAGCCCGCCTAAGTTCCTCCCGGCTGCCGGAAATCAGAATTTCCTTTGCATACATGGTAAACAGTCGCTCGGATAATTCTTCACCCCGCTGTATCATCCTCTCAAATATCTGAATATCTCTGCCGGAATGATTATTTTCCGGCAAATGGGTAATCTCAATTTCACTGTCAAAAACCACCGGAAGCAGCCGTACCGTCTCGTGTACCGGTTCGATCCACTGAAAGGAACGCTGCCTCTTAAACAGCTTGGGACGAAGCTCTCTGTCAAAGTTATAGACCGTCCCGTTTGAGAGCTGATTGCCATAATACATCTGCACGATTTCGATTTCCGGCAGAAGTGTTTCCTTCAAAAGACGGAATTTTTCACGATTTTCCTCATCTACAACTTCATCTGCATCAGCGGAATAAATATAGTCGCAGGTAGCCTTGGAAAAGGCAAAATTCCGGGCAGCGGAAAAGTCATTCACCCATTCAAAATCATAAATCTGATCGGTATATTTTGCTGCAATTTCCTTCGTCCGGTCCGTTGAGCCGGTATCTACTATAACTATTTCGTCCATCAGATCACTGATGCTTTCAAGGCATCTTTTAAGGACCTTTTCTTCATTCTTCACGATCATACAAAGGGTAATTGTAACCATGTGCTCTCCATCCTTACATTTATTGACAACCGGACTGCTTTCATCTATAGTATTTTTAGTATTATATCACAAGAAAAAGCTTAGTGGGAGTCCTCATATGCGTATCAAAATGAAAAACAATTTACTGACAAAATCCATTCAAAGCTTTTTTGCCACCTGGGCGCTTATGATGGCAAGCCGGATGCAGGTTGGAAACATCCTGACATTAGTGTTTTTTCTCTTATGCTTTTTCTTTTTTCGTCATATTGACGTGCGCCTGTCAAAATCAGACTTTGAACATACGAAATATACTTCCGCCGTCTGCCTGGTGCTGGCTGCCATTTTTTCAGCACTCTATATGGCAGTGGATTACACCTATTATGTAGAAAATCTCACCAACCCCTTGTTTCGCATCAGCATTTTAACTGCGGTTCTGATCGGTTTTCTGGTACTGTTTTACAATCTGGTGCTTTTGCTCTTTTCCTTCACCGGTGACAAAAATCGTATGAATGCCCTGTTGTTTTCGGATGGCGAACCGACAACACCTCTGTTTTCCTTTTATCAGAAGCACCCGGCACTCTGTGCCTTTCTTCTCTGTATACTGTGCTGGCTGCCCTATTTTCTGTATCAATATCCGGGCATTATGACACCGGACAGTATCAATCAGCTGGAGCAGGTGCTCCATGTGATTCCCTACAGCAATCATCATCCTTTCATGCATACCCTGTTGATTGGACTCTTTTACAATATGGGGTATAGACTTACCGGCAACATGGTCGTTGCCATGTCTTTCTATACCTTTTTCCAGATGTGTATGCTGGCGCTTGCCGTCAGTTATCTGATCGGCACTCTTCGGCAGTTTCGATTAAGATCTCTTGGTTGCTTTATCATTACCTTGCTTTATGCATTGATTCCCTACCACGCTGTTTTTTCGGTTACGGTATGGAAGGATATTCTCTTTGCCGCCGGAGTTCTCTTCTTCGGCTGCTCCATGCTACGCCTTTTGAAGGAAATCACGATCCCTTCTCTGATTGTCATGGGAATCTCCGGGCTTGTGATGTGTCTTTTCCGCTCCAACGGCTGGTATGCATACCTTCTGTGCCTGCCTTTTCTGCTGCTTTATTTTCGCAGAAAAGCCAAAACGGTTTTCCCGGTACTGATTGGCGCATTTGCCGTTGCTGTTATCGTCAAATATCCTGTGATGAATTCACTTTCCGTGACACAGCCGGATCTGATTGAATCCCTTTCCGTTCCTACACAGCAGATCACTGCAGTCATCTGCAATGACCGTCCTTTGACGCAGGAGCAGCTTACCCTCATTGAAAATGTCGTTGATCTTACCTATATTAAGGAGCTGTATAATCCCTACTATGCCGACAATATCAAGGAGCTGGTCCGTGCCGGACATCAGGACTATCTTGTGGCGCATAAGAGAGAATTCCTGAAGCTCTGGATTCAGCTCGGTCTTGCTTATCCTGGGGATTATCTGGAGGCTTATATTTACCAGACCTACGGCTACTGGTATCCGGATTCCTTTTATCTGGTGGCAGAAGCAGAGGGTGTGAGTGCCACCAGCCTTGGTGTATCCCACACTCCGCTGATTGGCGGTCCGTTGGTCGTAAAGGGAAAAGAAATTGCAATCAAACTGGGAGGCATGCTTCCTCTTTACGGTACGCTCTGGAGCATGGGTGTAGCGCTCTGGATACTGATTTTCTGTATTGGCAATTCCTTTATCCGCAGGGAAAAAAGAAAACTGATTCTCTATCTGCCCACTGTTGCTCTTTTCCTTACCGTAATGCTGGCAACACCGGTTGCAACCGAGTTCCGCTATGTATACTTTCTCGTATTCGGACTGCCGTTTTATCTGATCACATCGGTGCTCCGTCTTCCGGAGTAAAATCAAACAGCACAATAGAAAATAAAGCTCTCAGACTTTACCTGTTCGAAGCGAAGCAAGTTTAAAGTCTGAGAGCTGTTTTAATTTTTTATGTGCGGGTTAGATTTTTCTGCCTCGCATTAACGTGTGCCAAGCACATAGATACCACCCTGGCGTAATGCTCTACAGTACCTTGGATAAAAAGTCCTGCAATCGTTGGCACTGGGGATTGTTAAAGAATTCATAGGGAGTATTTTCCTCCATAATGATCCCTTCATCCATAAACAGCACCTTGGTTCCCACCTCACGGGCAAAGCCCATTTCATGTGTTACCACCACCATAGTCATACCACTGTTGGCAAGCCCCTTCATGACATCCAGAACCTCCCCCACCATCTCAGGGTCAAGGGCTGAGGTCGGTTCATCAAACAGCATTACCTTCGGCTGCATGGCAAGCGATCTGACAATCGCAATTCTCTGCTTTTGTCCACCGGAAAGCTGGCTGGGATAGGCGTCCGCCTTTTCCTTAAGTCCCACTCTTGTAAGCAGGGTAAGGGCATTTTCCTGCGCTTCTTCCTTGCTCATCAGCTTTAGCTTTACAGGCGCAAGCGTTATATTATCCATGATAGAAAGATTGTTAAACAGATTAAAGTTCTGAAAAACCATTCCCATATGCTCTCTGATCTTGTCAATATTGACCTTGGGATCAGTAATTTTCTGCCCGTCAAACCAGATTTCTCCGCTGGTAGGTGTTTCGAGAAGATTCAGGCATCGAAGGAAGGTACTTTTACCGGAACCGGAGGGACCTACGACAACAATTTTTTCCCCCTGATGGACATGATAGTTAACACCTCTCAGCACATGGTTGTCCTCAAATTTTTTGTGAAGATCCTTAACGATTATCACTCTTACGCAGCCTCCTCTCCAGTTTATCAAGCAAAATGGTCAAAATCTTAATAATCACAAAATAAATAACTGCTGCTCCGATTAGCGGCATAAAGGCCTCATAGGTTCTTGAAGAGACCTGATTTGCCACTCTGGTCAGATCGGACAAACTCACATATCCCACAATTGCAGTTTCCTTAAGGAGAACGATAAATTCGTTTCCAATTGGAGGAAGCACATTTTTGATTGCTTGCGGAATTACAATATAAATCATTGTTTGTGCCTTGGAAAGTCCAAGAGATCTTCCTGCTTCCGTCTGCCCCTTGTCTACTGCCAGAATACCGGCTCTCACAATCTCTGCCACGTAAGCACCGCTGTTAATACCGAATGACAGGACTGCAACCAAAATGCCGTTCTTGCAGCTCTTCATAATGATAAACCACATAATCAATAGCTGGAGAACAGAGGGCGTACCTCTGATAATGTCTATGTAGGCACCGGCGATTCTTGCCCAGATGGTCTTTTTCCCTGTTCTGGTCGTCGAAAGCTTCATCAGCGCAACCACCGTACCGATGGCAAGCCCCAGAATTGCTGCAAAAAGAGCAACCTTTAAGGTTACGCCAAGACCGCTCAAATAAAGCTTCCACCGATTCTCGGTAAGAAATGCCATCTCAAACATTTTACTGATCTTTTCAATCCATGCCTGCATACTGTAGGTTCCTTTCTTCTTTAAAAGAGGATAGCATTTTTTATTTATGCTATCCTCTTTGATGCTTACCCTTATCGTCTGAAACTGTTCATTCCGCGTGAAGACCGTTCGAATTGTTATTCTGCTTCGATATAGGTCTTAACCAGTTCATCAAAGGTTCCGTCAGCCTTGATCTCCTCCAGTGCCTTATTTACCTGTTCAACCAGTGCTGCATCTCCCTTGGGCATTGCAATTGCATACTGCTCAGGCTCAAAATCGAACTGTGCACCGTCAACAGCTGTAATCTGGCCTTCAAACTTGCCTTCAAATACCAGTGCAGGATTCTTATCAATGATGACACATTCCACTCTTCCGTTAATCAGATCATTGACCGCATCAACAGCCTTGTTGTACCGGGAGACGGTAGCGCCTTCAATATCACTTGCAATGAAATCACCTGTTGTTCCTAACTGAACACCGATTGCCTTATTCTTAAGGTCATCAGCTGTTGCAATTTCAGAACCCTCAGGAAGGATCACGTACTGAACTGCTTCATAATAAGAATCGGAAAAATCTACACTTTCCTTTCTCTCATCTGTTACAGTCATACCTGCGATTGCAACATCGATCTTGCTTCCGATAGAAGAAATCAGGGAAGCGAATTCCATGTTTTCAACCTCTACTGTTACACCAAGCTTCTCACCGACTGCCTTAATCAGAGCAATGTCAAAGCCATCCGGTTCTCCATTGTCATCCACATACTCAAAAGGCGGGAATTCAGCATTTGTACCAACGGTAAGTACGCCATCAGACAAAGCTTCGGAAACTGCTGCTTCTGTAGTTTCGGTTGCTTCTTCTGTTTTTTCAGCTGCCTCTGTGGTACCTGCAGCTTCTGTTTCTTTTGTTGTTTCTGCTGTCTTACTGCTACCGCAAGCTGTAAGCAGACTCATTGTCATTACTGTTGCCAGTAATACTGCTAATAATTTTTTCATAATACTTCTCCTCTTTTCCTCATGCATAAATATACACTTTGTTTAAACACTACGAGTCTAACACGTTCATTGGGTAAAATCAAGATTTTTTTAGCCAATGACCACAATCATTTCCCTGCAAAGATATACTGCAGTTCTCTGGTTTTCACTGCATACCAGCAGCTCCTCCCCTTCCTTTCTGCCAATCAGAAAAAGGCCGGGCTTAATGCAATACCTGTTTGTATAGGCATGCTCAATCATTTGTTCTGATATGGTAATTGCATAGCCATCCTCCTCCAGTCTGACCATACATCGGCCCAGATAAAGCATCCTTCCTTCACCATCATCATTATATATTTTTACGCTTCTTCTAAGATACCAGAGTAAAAAAAGAGTTCCTGCAGTTAACGCAAATGCTCCAAAGGCAAGCGTTACCATTTTCACCACGGGATTTGTAAATATCCCTCTTTCCTTCTTTACTGTTTCCGGATTCAAAGCAACATCATTTACCGCTGACAATTCAGGCAGTGTCTCCGTTTTCTTAGTAACTGTGAGCCTTTCCGGTGAATGCTCCGGTGATGCTGCGGCTGTTTCTTCTATTTCCCTTTTAGGCAAACGTTTTACAGCTTCTTCTCCTTCACTTATGGCATCCCCCTGTTGATTATCGGCCAGATCATTCTTACGATCCGGTGTTGCCTTCGGAGTGGGGATAGGTTCCCTGCTCCCCTCATCCGGATTTTCTTCCGGTTCTTCAGTTGCATTCTCAGACTCCCCTTCAGAATCTACCGGTGCCGTAGGCGTTGGGGTCTCGTCACCTCTTCCAGGAGTCGGCGTCCCCCGGTTTTCACCGGGCGTAGGCGTTTCTTTTCCCGGTGAAGGTGTATTTACTCCCGCTTCCTTATAAATGTTGTCCACTGTAATTCCGCTGCGAAGACCGCTCTCATCTACATCCCTGTTTTCCAGCTTCACTTTCACAGAATAGTCTCCGTTTTCCGACACCTCGATGCGCTCTCCCTGTCCGATCTGTCTGCCTTCCTCGTCGTACCAGACATAGGGATTATCACTTAAGATCAGCCGCCCTCCTGTCAGGTCTTCAATTCTGACATAAATGTCAACTTTATCCTTTTCCCCTTCCGTCTCGTTGGTAACAATCAGCTTACCACATGGAACACTCTCGTCAATCCCACAGTTTTTGCCATATCCCTCCACGCTCTTCTGGCAGGTACATGCATAGTAATCGACACTTGTGTCATTCTTGTTACATCCGGTTTCGTAAAGCTCAATATCCTGCTCCGTCTTTGGGCAGGAAAGCTCATATCCAACCGTATCTCCTTCATTCATCCCACATATGAGTTTCTGATAGCCATGGTACCTCGGTGAATAAATGCCACAGATCTGGCAGTAAACCAGTTCAAGGCTTTCTTCCCCCTTCCCGCAGTCCATGTGTGTTGCGGTCCCCTCTGTCCTTTCATAGGTTGTCTGGGGATGGTCAAAGCAGTCATCGGTAAAGGTTTCCAGTACATTTCCTTTTGCATAATATACCGTACAGATTGCCCCTTCATAACAGCTGTCATCATGAGCGTGTGTAATTGCAGTATAGCATTCTCCGCCTGACTGTTCGTCCCCCTCATGTACATGATACACAGGCTGATTATAGCAGCCTCCTTCTTCCTGTGAATTTCCTAGGTGTGTATGGTAGACCGGTGCTCCAAAGCATTCTCCTCCATCTGTCTCATTTCCCTGATGAACATGAGGAATTGCTTCCTGGTAGCAGCCGCCTCCCGAAGCTGCACTTCCAATATGCTTATGATAGATATCCGTAACAACCGTTCTTGGTGCTGATCCGTTGCTGTGCGGCAATTGGGAAGTACCACTCTCACCGTGAGCCGCCAGCGTCATTGACATGCTCAGCATAAGAATTGCAGCCGGCACAGCCAGCCTCCTGAAATGCTTACTTTTTTTGTATACCTTGATTTGGTTTTTTCGCTTAATAATCCGCTTTTTCATGAATGTTTTTCCTTTCTGCTACAAATTATATTCTTCATTGCTTCTAAAGAAAAAAACTGCCCGTGGAAATTCCACAGACAGTTCACTTGTCTTAATTCTTCTTCATTCATTTGGATTCTAAGCGGTAAGTGGACTAAGCATAGCATAGGAAATGATCACTTGTCAATCTCTCCCCCTGCAATTTTTTTCTCCCGATTACCCTTTCCCTCAAAAAACTGTAATATCCTGCTCCCGCTCTGCTGCTGAAGCCAGGCAATAAACAGCGGAAACGCTATCCCCACCAGTAAATAGATCCACTTGCTTGCCTCCGATCCGCCGGCAAGATATACAAAATTCACTTCGCTAAAGAACAGTTCCCTGTCAAACTCTGTGCAAAGCGGTGTCAAAATACTCAGCAGATAATAAAAGCCCTTCACCAGCATGAACCCTGCCACATGATGCATCATGATGGCATAGGTATTTCTTCCTATGTGAATCATTTTTCGGGATAAGTACGGCATCCTACACACAATTTTGGATATTCGCAGCCAAAAAGCAATTCCTGTCATCACGGTAAGATAAGGCACTATCGGCCCACTGGAAAAGCTGGTTACCCATACCGCACTGAACGCCAGTCCACCGCAAAATATAGTAATTAAAACCTGAATTCCCATCACAAGCAATAAGTACGGACCGTCCTCCATCGTATCATGCTGCTCCAATTTTTCACGGTAAATTCTTCCCATCTGAAATCCGGGCATCATAAAAAGCAGCCTTCCCGGAAGCTTGTAATACCCCCAGACATGTCCTCCGATCGCAAGATACACGGTAAGGATTCCCGCGACCAGACATCCGGCAAAAATCAGCCACTCATAATTTAGGTGCAGAAGAGAGAGCACCTTTCGCATGATCACATTAAGTACCTCCTGCATGAACAGCACCGGTACGAACCAAGCGGGAAAATTGTACATAAACTGATGCCCATCTAAGAACGGAGACAGAAACAACGTTTTTAGGGATAGCTCCCCACCAATGGAGAAACCGGCTCCATGGAGTAATTCTGACAGTATTCCGTAAAACAGATTCCACACAAAATACGGAACTAAAAGCGTCAGACACTTTCCCCACAGGTAACCCAGAATGTTTTCCTCAGCTTCCTTTTTATAAAAATAGCCGGAAACAAACAAAAAAATGAAAACATGAAAGGAATAATAAGGGAACAATCCTCCCAGATCAAAAAGATTATAGCCAAGATGTCCTGCCACAACCAGGATAATTCCCACAGCAGACAGCACCCTGAATTCACGATTTTCCTTGTAAAGTACCATATTGTCCCCCGTCACTCTGCTTTCCATACCTTTTTGCTTACAAATTGCCCTACATGAATGATCTTTTTTATTATATGTCAACCCCATTCGATTTTCAACGAAAGAAAAAAGCATTGCACAAAGCAGGGAAAAATTTTACAATAGCTGTATGAAAACAATATTACACAATCGAACCTTATTTTTGAAGAAATTATGCATTCTTCCGGTAATTGCCTGGACAGTGCTTTTCTTAACAGCCTGCACTCACCTACGACCCGAACCAGAAACAGCTTATGTGCCTGACAACTATCTGGCAGTTTCCGAACCGATTGATTTTGACAAAGCAAGCCTGAATACCATTCCCAACAATTCCTTTTCCACGCTGAGTGTCCCTACCTATATTACAAAGGTAGATAATAACTACTTTATCGTGGACTGCTACAATGATCAGGTGATTTACCATGACAATCTAAATGATCCGCTCTATGAATGGCAGGTTATGACAAACGATATTTCTAAGGGACATACCCTTGCAAGTGATGGTCTGGTTTATCTCATCGATGACACGGAAAACAACCGGATTCTGGTCATGGAAAAGGATGTAAACGAAAACGGTGCAGAAATCTTTATTCCCACGCAGGAGTTTACCGGCATTGGTAACAGACCGCACTATATCATTTATGATGCCTATACGGATACCTTTTATGCCTGGAGTTCCCAGAGTGGCGAAATGTATCTTTTCCGCCATCCGGAAAATGACTCCCGAATGTATCTAACTGAAATACGCCGGATTCCATCCCTTAACAACATCTATGTCCGTTCCTTTACCATTGTGGAGGACCGCATTTATTTCGTATCCGGCAATTCCAGCATTATTGAAGCTGATCTGTACACCTTTGAAATTCAAAAGGAATATCCGGTTCCCGATCAGCTTGCAGGAATGATCCAGCTTACCCCCATCGGTGATTATTACTACATCACAATTTCTACCGATGTTACCGGCAATCAGGATTATGCTACCATGATACGGGTTAAAAATCTGAAGGATCTTATTTCCGGTAATTACGAGGATGTATACTGTCACTTTATCGGGGGCGGTACTCCTTACTATATCACGCAGATTGAGGATACCTGGTATCTGACAGAGCACCGGATTCCCGGTCATTCCATCTGGAGTTTTAAAGTAGAGGATAACGAAATAACTGGTGTTACTACAATATATTAATCAAAATCTACTTATATATATGTTAATTAATTATATCTAAATTTAATTACCGTAGTAAGAAAGGAACTACTTATGAAAAAAACCGGTCAGGGAATTACCCTTACGATTCTTATATCCTGCCTCCTGATTGCAGTCCTGCAGGGAAGCAGCTTCTTCTATGCTCCCCATTACACAAAGGTACTGGTACTTTCCCTCCTGTTTTTGGGATATCTTGGTGTTTTGATTTATCTGAAGCTTTCGGGGCGTCTTGGCGAAAATACAATTGTATTTATGATGATCCTGTTGGGAGTTCTGCTTCGTGGCGGATATGTTCTGTTGTCCGGTCTTTACGAGCGTCAGCATGATGCAGGCGCTTACACCGGTATGGGCACGGATTTTGTAAACCCCGGTCATATCGGCTACATAGAATATATTTACAAATTTCATAAGCTGCCCGATATCAACCCCTATGAGCTTTTTGCCTACTATCATCCCCCACTCCACCATATCATTTCTTATATCTGGCTTCAGGTTAACATCTGGCTTGGCGCGGCTGAGGAGCTTGCCTTTGAGAATCTGCAGATCGTTACCCTTTTGTATTCCTGCCTGTGTATGAGCGTTACATGGAAGATTCTGAAGGCTCTTGACATAAAAGGAAATGGTCTCTATATCGGTCTTGCATTCATGGTATTCCATCCGGCTACCATTGTCATGGCGGGAAGTGTCAATAATGATATGCTGACGATTTTATTCATGTGCCTGATTATTCTGGAGTCAATCAGGTGGATTCAAAACAAGAATCTTGCCGGCATGATCCGCCTTGCTCTTTACATAGGCTTCGGCATGATTACCAAGCTGAACTCAGCAGTACTCGCCATTCCGCTTGGTATCATTTTCATAATGCACTTTGTCAGTGTGATTCGTTCCAAAGACAGAGGAAACATTTTGAATTGGATTAAGAATTACTGTATTTTTGCGGTCATTGTCATTCCGATCGGTCTTTCCTGGATTGTGAGGAATCTGATCCGCTTTGGGGAAAAGCCCGGCGTTCCTGTTCCGGGAGAAACCTCTCCCATGTATACGGAAACCTTTTCCCTCTGGAGCAGACTTGGTATTCCCTCTCTTGCTGACTGGAACTTTTCGTTTCCTTTCCATCCGATCAGCGCCAAAGCATGTTGCAACACCTGGGTCATCATGTTCCATACCTCCCTTTTTGCGGAGGAGTACCCGACTGATCTGCCTGATATTCTCCTGGTAATGTGTCAGATCACCTTCTTTATGGCAGTGATTTTTGGAATAATAACAGTCGTTTTGTTATTTGCAGTTCTTTTGAATAAGAAAACAAACAGAGAAATTTTTCTCTTCCTGCTGACCGGCTATGTCATCATGCTGATTTCCTTTGCCGCATTCGTTATCATTTATCCTTATACCTGCAGCAGCGATTTCCGCTATGTTGCGATCTGTCTGGTGTACATCTCCATTGCACTCGGGCTCGGCAATAAATACTATTTAGAGACACCCGTTATTTCAAAGAATCTGTCTAAAGCAGCACCTATCTGCATGCATATCATCAATGCCGGTATCGTAACGCTCCTCACCTTCATTACGGTAATTTATCTGTTCTGGGGACGTTGGTAGCAGAATCGCTGACTGATTCCCCAGGCAAAACATATTGCAAAGAGCGCTTCCCCTCATGATTCCCGCTTTGAAATTCCTCAAGGATCTGCCTTGCAGCAAGTGCTACCTCCTTTTCAAACTCTCTTGAGGACACCAGATGGCAGCCTTCTCCTACAATAATGATCTGTTCCAGCCCGTCGGAGGTGACGACCGTCACATCGTATTTCTTGGCGTTCTCATGAGCGAACCGTTCAATATACCGGTCAGCCGTCTCGGCTTCCTTGGTATATACCACATGAATATTGTGATAATCCAACACTTCCGTGGGATGTCCCTCCAGGCGGTAGGCATCAAACACGGCAATCAGATTACACTTCTTAACTGCCTGATAATTGCACAAAGCATCCAAAAGCTTTCCTCTTGCCCCGTCCAAATTAGTCTGCGCAAGCTCCTTCAGCTCCTCCCAGGCAAAAATGACATTATAACCGTCCACCAGCAAATACTGTTCTTTCTTTACCACAGGTTTATATATTCTGGTTTCCTGTTCCAAGTAAACACTCTCCCGGCTCCCCCGGTGCTTCCAGCCTTCCCTTCCGGTACTCCCTGCTTCCCTTCTGTTGGCATGAGAAGCACTGCGAAGAATAGCATCGATTTCTTCCGTTCCCAGCCATAACTCACTGTGCTCTTTTCCACCGACTCCCTTGGGACGTACCCCTAGCATACTACCGGGTCCATCTGCCCAGGTTGTCTCAATATAGTCCGGCTTTGGCTGGGCATTTCCCGCAAGAGAGCTTTCCAGATGCATATACTCCGACACCTGATCCCACTCCACAATAAAGCCCGCTCCGTGGGCACAGAAAACTGAGCTTGCCGGATTTTCCGTATCGCGTTCCGGATCATACGGATGTGCCGCAAGCACCTCTTCTGTATTATGACAGGGGAAATATCCCTTCAGACTACACTGCAGCTGTCCTCTTCCCCCGGTATATGCCACAACCTCCTGCTGGTAGTCCTGCATTTCCGACATCGGTGCAATTCCTCTCAGCACCGCCATTTTGTCCTCATTCTGTTCCAGCTCGAATTCCGCTTTCTGCTTTTCCAGATCCGTCATTGCCCGCCCCACACTCTCCCGTGGCAGAGAAAGACAAAACTCATACCAGGGCTCAAGCAGGATGCTTTCTGCCTGCATCAGCCCCTGTCTGATGGCACGGTAAGTCGCCTGTCTGAAGTCACCACCCTCTGTGTGCTTCTGATGTGCCCGGCCCGAAGCCAACGTGATCTTTAAATCTGTAATGGGCGAACCGGTAAGGACTCCCGGATGTTCCTTCTCCTCCAAATGAGTCATAATAAGCCTTTGCCAGTTTAGATCCAGCATGTCCGTGCTGCAACGGGAATGGATCACAATTCCGCTCCCCGGCTCTCCCGGCTCCATAAGAAGATGCACCTCCGCATAATGACGCAACGGTTCAAAGTGTCCTACTCCCTCTACCACATTTGCAATCGTCTCTTTATAGACAATGGTTCCGGTTCCCAGTTCCACCGGGACCCCGAATCTTTCCTGTATCAGGTTCTTTAGGACTTCCATTTGAACCTGTCCCATAAGCTGCGCCTTCAGCTCCTTGTTCTGTTCGTCCCACAGGATATGCAGCTGCGGTTCCTCCTCCTCAAGCTGTCTGAGCTTAGGTAGCATGGTTACAGCATCGCATCCCTCCGGCAGTATCATACGGTAGCTCATTACGGGCTCCAGAACAGGACAAATGACCTGTTCCTCAAAGCCAAGTCCTTCACCGGACCAGCTTTTCGTCAAACCGGTCACTGCACAGACGCTTCCGGCCCTCGCTTCGCTCACTGTTTCAAATTTTTCGCCTGAATAAATCCGGATCTGATTGACCTTCTCCTCCCAGGCTTCCTTCCATCTGCCTGTTCCGCTAAGACTCTCTCTTGCCTTCAGGCACCCGCCTGTAATTTTCATGTGGGTCAGACGGTTTCCCTGCGCGTCCCTGGTGATTTTATACACCCGTGCCCCAAACTCAGCCGGATAGTACCTCTCCACAGTCCATTCATCCAGCCCCTCCAGCAACTCCTCCACACCGAATAGCTTTAGAGCGGAGCCAAAAAAGCAGGGAAAAACCTTTCGTTTCCCGATAAGATCTCTGATTGCCTCCGGAGAAACCCTGCCCGACTCCAAATACTCGTTCAGGCATTCCTCCTCGCAGACTGCAATCTCCTCAAAAAACGCTGCAGTTTCCCTGTCTGTAAAATCAACACAGCTCTCTCCCAGCTGTTCCTTCAAATTTCCCATTAGGATCTGTCGGTCAGTTCCGGGCTGATCCATTTTATTGATAAAAAGAAATACCGGTATGTCATAGCGCTTTAACAGCTTCCAGAGAGTATGCGTATGCCCCTGTACGCCATCGCTGCCACTGATCACCAGAATAGCATAGTCAAGCACCTGCAGCGTGCGTTCCATCTCCGCAGAGAAATCCACATGTCCAGGTGTATCTAACAGCGTCATTTGGGTGTTTCCCACCGTCAGCATCGCCTGCTTGGAAAAGATTGTAATTCCACGCTCCCGTTCCTGACTGTAGGTATCCAAGAAAGCATCCTTCCTGTCAACCCTCCCCAGCCTTCTGATACTTCCGCAGGTATAGAGCATTCCCTCCGATAAAGTTGTTTTTCCGGCATCCACATGCGCCAGTATTCCTACCACCAGCTGTTTCATAGCTTCCTTTTCTTCCATTGCGCTTCCAGTAGCTTAAGTGTGCTTCTATCAGTTAATAAGTGCCCTTCTTCCAAGCTCTATAGCGCCCATAATTCCCTGATCATCGCCAAGGCTTGCAGGTACAATATAATGCTCCATGTCTTTGAGTTCTTCTGTCTGGATGTAACCGTTCAGCATTTCCGCTACATAGCGGCGTATCATTGGAAACAACTGCTTCTGGTGCATAATACCGCCTCCCAGAATAATCAGTTCCGGAGATAAGGTAAGAATATACCCCGAAAGCGCCTGTGCGATGTAATATGCCTCCAGATCCCAGACCTCTTCCCGATCCTGCAACGCTACCGCCTTTTGTCCCCAGCGTTCCTCAACTGCCGGTCCTGCCGCCATTCCCTCCAGACAGTTTTTATGGTAAGGGCATTTTCCTCCATAGGTATCATCTGCACGTCTTTGAATCATTACATGGCCTGCTTCCGGATGAAGCATTCCGTGTAGCAGCTTTCCTTCAATGTAAATCCCTGCACCCACACCGGTTCCGATCGTCACATAGATGACGCAGTTCTTTCCTTTTGCCTGACCGAAGGTAACCTCACCAAGGACAGAACCGTTTACGTCCGTGTCGAAACCAACCGGACAACCAAGCGCTTTTTCAAAAACCCCTACGATATTGTAATTTGCCCATGCCAGCTTGGGCGTACTGGTGATGTACCCATAGGTAGATGAGCTTCTGTCCGGGTCAATCGGACCAAAGCAACCGATTCCAAGTGCCTCCACTCCGGCCTTCTTAAAATAGTCAATCATTTCCGGAACTGTTTCCTCCGGTGTCTTTGTGGGAATGGAAATCTGCTCGTAAATTCTTCCTGTCTCATCCCCGATGGCACATACCATTTTGGTTCCGCCTGCTTCCAATGCTCCAATCCTCATCGCCTTCTCCTCCTAAATCTCCTCTATGAATGTTTCTGCTGCCGTTTCTTCTTCCGCTTCTGCCAGTTCTTCCGACCTTGCTTCTTCTACTGTTTCTGCCGACCCCTTCTTCGCTGCCTCCCTACACGCCCGCAAGGATACAATCAAGTAAAGCGGTGCGCACAGGAACAGGGAATATACATATCGAAAAGAAAATGACAGTGGTGTCGCAACCATGATGGAAAGCCATACTCCCAGCGTGGGAAGTACCGCAATCAAACCTGTAAAATACCGTTTCTGAATGCAAATGCAAACACAAAGAAGCAGCAGCCAGGCCCAAAGCGCAGCACTGATATAATCCCGCGGCTCCACGAGCTCCCTAAAAGAAATTCCCGTATAATAGTCAAAGTAGTCACTCATAACATAACCGGAATTACTGAAATGAAAATTGCAAATATACGCCGAAGCCGACCCCTGACTGATATCCCAGAATCCAATGGTGGAAAGCACATAAGCCTTTAATCCCTTCACCGGGTTTTGCAACATCATGTGAAGATAATGTCCGATAAATTCCCCGCTATGTTCCTGAAAAAACTGTCTGTCAAAGGTTGGATCAAATTTAATGTAATCAACCACTGTAGGCTCATACAACGCTTTCCAGTTTTCCAGTGGCATGATCTGTTCCATAAAAGCAAGTTCATCCGCTTCCACTGCGCCATCCGTTGAAAGCACATATGCCACCTGTTGGATGGGTATGCCCATACTCTCCACCGTCCGGTCTACGTTATAGCCCTTTGCATCATAGACAGGCCCCTGTATCACCAGGGAAACGGCCGCAATCACCACAGATGCAATTCCAATTTTTATTGCAGCTGCTTTTTGTTTTTTAAGGCAAATAAGCACGATCACTACTGCACAGAAGATCATGACATAAATGCCGTTATTTCTAAGGAAAATCGTCAAAAGACTAAAAAGACAATACTCGGCGAACTCCTTCCACGATAAATCCGGCTTGTTCTTTGCAAATGTCTGGTAAAGGAACAAGGAAAATAAAAACACAACAAGGCTGAAAATCGTATCCTTCCACAGAGATATTCCATAAAAAGGATACAACGGGAAAACTCCTATAAGCAGAAGCATAAATGCAATAAATAGTTTGTGAAATCCTCTTCTGTAGCACCAATAGACAAAGCCCGCCATTGCAAGTGCCATTCCCGCAAGCTGAACCACAGTAAACAGCTCCAGCCCGTAATACTCCGTTTCTCCTCGGAATGCACCGGTCAGAAAGAACATCAGCTTCCAGATCAATGTGTACAAAATAGGATTGTGGTTATCCAGAGCATCCTGTCCTAATGCCATTCTGATGGAATCTACTGTATCCGAATAAATTCCGCCGGGCCAGTAGGATGGCAGATAGGGCAGCCACAAAAGCATGATCATAAGAAAGAACAGCACAAACACATATTTTTTCGCTTTCCTTTCTTCTTGAAAAAACACACCCGATATCTGCCCCAAAACAAAGAGCAGTCCTTTTACCACCACATAAATCAAAGCCAGCAGAACACAAAACGCTGCTCCGTCCAGCATTGAAAAATCCGTCACAAAAGTGTTTTCCAGATTTGTTCCGTCCGGCGTATAGTTCACATGCCGGCTGACGATCAGCATCACAGCGAACATTGCGGAAAAGAGTAGCAATGCCCAGTTCATTTTCCTGATAGTTTTTACCACATTCACATTTTTCATTTCTTTATTTCCCTGTATTAATTATGATATATTTTCTTGTATAATTTTCTTGTATAGCTCTTCTTTTTCAAGCTCCACGATTCCCGTATTTCCGGTTTTATAGTTTTTGGCCATATCTTCAAAGGGCGTATTGTACACATATGACATAAGTGTCATTATTATGGCGCTGTGTGTCACTATCAAAGCATTTCCTTCGGTTTCTTCCATGATCTGTGCAAGCGCGGGCAGTAATCTGTCAAGCAACTGTTGATAGGATTCGCCTCCCGGCGGCACCTGATATCTGCGATTTTGGTACCAGCATTGGTATTCATCGGCAAATAATTCTCTGACCTGAGGCCAGGTAAAGCCCTCCCAGCTCCCCAGGGACATCTCCTGTAAGCCATCCTTCACCACAGGTGGTATTCCCAATGCCTTCCCGACAATTTCAGCTGTTACCAATGCTCTCTTTAGCCGGCTTGAATAGATTGCCTTGATATCATATTCATTCATTTTCAGCGTCATCGCCAGTTGTTCTGCCTGGCTGACTCCGGTTGCATTTAATGGAATATCATTCCGGCCCTGTATTTTACTTTCCAGATTCCAGTCTGTCTCACCATGTCTAACAAAATATAACTTCACTTCTTCTCCTTCGGCTTGCCTCATACCCTTTGGCTGCGGGGGGATGTATCTCGCAAACCCGCACCTTCGGTGCTCCCCTGTCTGCTTCGCAGACGGTTTGCTCGTTAATAGCGCAGGAAAACCAAATGCCGCCTTTGGCGTCGCTTGGTTTTCTTCTGCGCTATTACATTATAGCATTAGATTCCGTGGCATACCAGTACTAGTTCGTTCATGCAAAATTCGGCAAAAAATCATGCAAAATGCACAATAGTTGCGGAGCATACCATCGTAAAAAACGCTGAATTTCAAGTTTTTTACGGCATCTTCTGACATTCATTTCAAATATTTGGTAATATTATATTGTAGAGGCTATGTTCTTTGTTGATAAGGAGGTGCACTATGTTTCAATCAGGTGATTATGTAGTCTGCGGCAACAATGGAGTCTGCTGCGTACAAAGCATCACCACTCTTGATATTACCGGTATTGACAGAAAAAGGAAATATTACCTGCTAAAGCCTGTCTTTCACTCCGGCAGTACCGTCTATATCCCACTGGATACTGCAGATGCTTCCCTGCGCAAGGCAGTGTCCAGGCAGGAGGCCGATGCATTGATCAAGTCCATTCCCGATATTTCCTTAATTCCTCTGGCTGATGAAAAAACGCTGGAACGAACCTATAAGGAGTATATCCGCGATGGAAGCTGTGAATCACTGGTAAAGCTGATTAAGACAATTTATCTGCGGAAAGAAAAACGAATCATGAAAGGTTGCAAGATCACCGCAGTCGACAGTCATTATTTCAAACTTGCAGAGGATTTTCTCTATGGAGAGCTTTCCGTTGCACTTAATCTGCCTCGGGAAGAAGTGCGAAGCTATATCACGAATTGTATTGACCAAAAGTAAAATCTTAACATTTTCTGAACTTGTTTTTTCAGAAACGGCTATTACAATGATTTATATAGTAACCAAATAATAAAAGGGAGTAACCGGCATTTATCCGAAATGGATTTTTGGCGTCAATACGTTGAGGTCGCTGACTTCATCCGCTGAAGATTGAAATGGTAAGACTTTTATTGCAGCAGTTATCTGCTGTAATAAAGGTCTTTTTTTCTCCCGCAAAATAAACAAGAAAAGAGGTATGTAAATGGATTTTTTAATTTCCGGTATCCTTGCCGTTACCTGGAAGCAGGTCGTCATGTATTTGGTCGGTCTCATTCTGATCTATCTTGCCGTAAAAAAGGAATATGAACCTTCACTTCTGCTCCCCATGGGCTTCGGTGCAATCCTGGTCAATCTTCCTGCAAGCGGTGTGTTGAATCAGTTTATGGAAGGTGTGGGAGAGACAAATGGTATTATCGAATGGCTTTTTCACATCGGAATTGAGGCATCTGAAGCACTTCCGATTATTCTGTTTATCGGAATTGGTGCCATGATTGATTTTGGACCCCTGCTTTCAAGACCGGTCCTTTTCCTTTTCGGCGCTGCTGCCCAATTCGGCATTTTTGCTGCATTGCTGTTTGCCGTCCTTCTCGGTTTTGATCTGAAAGATGCAGCTTCTATCGGGATCATCGGCGCTGCGGACGGACCAACCTCCATTCTGGTATCCCAGATGCTCCACTCAAACTACATTGGCGCAATTGCCGTCGCTGCTTACTCCTACATGGCACTGGTTCCGATCGTACAGCCCTTTGCTATCCGCCTTGTAACAACCAAAAAAGAGCGCAGCATTCGTATGGAATATCATCCCGGTCAGGTTTCAAAAAGTGTGCGGATCGCTTTCCCTATTGTCGTCACCTTTATTGTTGGGCTGATTGCTCCATCCTCAGTTGCGCTGGTAGGCTTTCTTATGTTTGGTAATCTGCTTCGGGAATGCGGCGTATTGTCCAGCCTTTCCGAAACGGCTCAAAATGTTCTTGTCAACTTAATTACACTTTTTCTTGGCATCACGATTTCCTTCAGTATGCAGGCAGATGCCTTTGTAAAGCCGGATACCATCCTGATCATGCTGATCGGATTGGTCGCATTCGTGTTTGATACGATCGGCGGCGTATGCTTTGCCAAACTATTAAATCTGTTCCTGAAGAAAAAGGTCAATCCGATGATTGGAGCTGCCGGTATTTCGGCATTTCCCATGTCTTCACGAGTCGTACAAAAAATGGCACTGAAGGAAGATTCCGGCAATATCCTCATCATGCAGGCGGCAGGCGCAAACGTCTCCGGACAGATTGCCTCTGTCATCGCCGGTGGTTTGATCATCGGACTGGTAAGCACCTATCTGTAAAATAGTAACACATCCCTCAAACAATGAAAGGAGTCCATAAATGGAACAAAATATAATTATCGCACTCAAAATTATGGGACAGGGAATGCTTGGTATCTTTATTTCCATCCTGCTCATCATGCTGACAATAATGCTGATCCAAAAATTTTCCTCCAAGCAGGATAACTGACTACTTAATAATTCCCTTTTTCCATTTGCCCTGAAAGTAGCGTAACATGCTGAACATTCCGGCTGCAAACCAGGTAAGTGCGGTTGCAAGCCATACCCCCCACACTCCAATTACAGGAACCATGGTAAGGGGTTTCGCAAAGCAGATACGTCCCAGCATCTCCACAATTCCATTGGCAAAGGCAAAAAAGGCATCTCCTGCTCCGTTCAGCAATCCTCTGGTTACATAAATGCTGCCAAGGAATAAATAGAACCAGCTGGTAATCTTAAGGGCATGTGCGCCAAATTCAATAACATCCGTTTCGTTTACAAACAAGCGCATGATAAACTCACCGCCAAACTGTGCAAGCGGAATCATCGTAAGGGAAAAGATGGCCATGATCATCATTCCCTTGCGGTATCCCTGCCTTACTCTGTCAATCTTGCCGGCACCGATATTCTGTCCCGAGTAGGTTGACATTGCCATGCCCAGGGAATTATAGGGCTGCTGTACCAACTGTTCAATTCTGCTGGTTGCCGTAAAGGCTGCCACAACCACAGAGCCAAAGGTATTGACAACGCTCTGAAGTGCCACACAGGAAATAGCAATTAAAGATGACTGAAACGCCAGCGGCACACCCATTCTGACGCTTTGCCGGATAATGTCCCTGTCCGGCTTTATCATGCTTCTGGGAATCTTGAAATAGGGGTTTCTCCTGATTGCAAACAGAAGACTTCCCACCCCTGAGAGCATCTGGGCAATAATCGTAGCAATTCCGGCTCCGGCAATGCCCATGCCAAATGATTTCACAAACAAAAGATCCAGAAAAATATTCAGAATACTGGCAACGATCAAAAAATAAAGCGGCGTTTTGGAATCGCCCACTGCTCGCAGAATCGCAGAGACACAGTTATAGAGAGATACCGCAAGTACCCCGGCGCACATGATCCGCATGTAAAGTGTGGCATCCCCCAATATATTTTCCGGTGTATTCAAAAAAGCAAGTATCGGCCTTGATGTCAGGATACCAAGGCTTCCCATTACGGTCCCTACTACCAGCATGATCAGCGCTGCATTGGCAATTGCTTTCTTCACATCATCATCATTTCCCGCTCCGAAATGCTGGGAAATGACAATACCGATACCGTTTGCCATACCGCCGCACAGGGAAAAGAATAAAAAGTTCAGTGAACCGGTTGCCCCCACTGCCGCAAGTGCATCAGCACCTACCACCTGCCCAACGATCATGGAGTCAACCATGTTATACAGCTGCTGAAAAATATTTCCTACAACCATCGGAAGCATAAATGACAACAACAAGCCGGTGGGATTCCCCACTGTCATGTCTTTTACATAAGTCTTCATAATATTCTCTCCTCAGAGTAAAAACATCTACATGATTTTTATAGCACACTGTTCTTTCCGTAACTATAATAAACCGCTCTGATAGTTGTAAAATTATCTTTTCATTTATGCTCTGATTGCCCAACGCATCTTCGTAGAACGGGCCCGGCTGTTTCTTGCACATTCCTGCGCCGAAGGTCGTATCACATCCCTGGCAATATCACTGTAAAGTCCCATTCGCTCGAATTCCTTAAAGGATTTCTTTACCATGCGGTCCTCACCGGAATGAAAGGTCAGAATTGCAATTCGCCCGCCGGGCGTCATCACGGAAGGAAGCTTCTGCAAAAAGGCATCCAGCACCTCAAATTCACTGTTCACATCGATCCTGAGCGCCTGAAACACTCTGGCACAGGATTTCTTAACCGCATCCTTTCGCTCCTTTTCCGGTAGAAAGGAAAGAGCTTCACTGATCGTCTCTGCCAGCTGGGTAGTTGTTTCAATCGCCTGTCTTTTCCTGATCTTGGAACTGATGGTTCGTGCAATCTGCTCTGCATAGGGTTCATCGGAATTATCCCGAAGCATCCATTCCAGTTCCTCTGTGGAGCTTTCCTTCAATCTCTGAGAAGCCGGAATTCCCGCCTGAGGATTCAGGCGAAGATCCAGCGGTCCTTCATTCTTGTAAGAGAAACCGCGCTCCGGATTGTCGATCTGCATAGAAGATACCCCAAGATCAGCAAGCAGGAAATCAAACGGACCATATTTTTCCGCTACCTGATCAATGTTAGCAAAATTCTCGTGGATTACGGTTAAGATATCCTCTCCGTATCCAAGATCATTTAACCTGTTCTTTGATTTCACAATCTCAATGGGATCGATATCAAGGGCATACAGATGACCCTGACCGTCCAGACACTGCAGCATTTTTTCGCTGTGACCGCCATATCCGAAGGTGGCATCCAGCCCTTTTTGTCCCGGCTTTATCTGTAGGAAGTCCAGAATTTCCTGTACACAGATGGAAAGGTGCATTCCGGCAGGTGTGCTTCCCTTTGCAATCACCTTTTCTATGGTGTCCCGATACTTATCAGGATTCAGTTCCTTATATTTTTCACTGTATTTTCTGGGATGCGTCCCCTTATAACGCACCCGGCGCTTGTGGGGCTGTTCCCCTTTCGTCTGGTTTTTCATTTCTATCTCCATCTCATACAAAATCTGTCAGTTCAAAACCATAACCCAGATGGATTTCATATTTCCGTTACCGGAATCATACCAAAGGCAGGAACTGCCGCCCTCTGTATACATGGGACTAAGGAGCAAATCCCTGTGATACTCCGAGGCATTCCATGACGCAATGGCTTCCTCTGCATCTGCCTGTCCCTTCGCAATGCATTCACCGAAGGTACGCATATCATCGTGGCTGAAATCGTCTGCACAATCAAGAGCCCGTTCCTTTGCAATCTCATGAAGGGTTCCGCTTAGTTCAAACCCGGATCTTCCGCGATTCACTCCCGCAAACAGAAGCATTGCTGCATCGTCACGATAATAGCCGTAAACCCCGTCTGCAAGCCTATTTGCCCTCTCACTGATTTCCTGACCGCAGTCTGTGCACTTCATCACTTTATAATCACCACAGTCCGTCCACACCCCATGATGATTTCCATCAGTCAGGCAGGGTAATACGCCTGACTCCTCCTGTGGCTCTTCTGTTTCTGCCATGCTCTCCGGCTGCCTGTTTATCTTTGGTGCTGTAGTCTCCTGCACCAAATCGGTTTCGGGAAGTTCTTCTTCCGAAACCTCTTCTTCCAAAGC
>JAUNDN010000082.1 GCA_030526045.1 Bacillota bacterium
CCTGCAATCTTACCTGCATCCTTTGTTGCCTGACGCTGTGCATCGTTGAAATATGCGGGAACCGTAATAACTGCCTCTGTTACCTTTTCACCTAAATAGCTCTCAGCATCTGCTTTCAGCTTTTGAAGAATCATTGCAGAAATCTGCTGCGGGGAATATTTCTTTCCATCAATGGTACGACCTCTGTCTGTACCCATATCTCTCTTAATTGAAGAAATAGTCTTTTCCGCATTGGTAACTGCCTGACGTTTTGCCGGCTCACCGATCAGTCTTTCTCCGGTCTTTGTAAATGCGACTACAGAGGGTGTTGTTCTTGCGCCTTCTGCATTTGCAATAACGGTGGGTTTACCACCTTCCATAACTGCTACGCAGCTATTTGTTGTACCTAAGTCAATACCAATTATTTTGCTCATAATGATCTCCTCCTAAATTTTATTTTCTATTTACTATTGGTTATGAATTGTTTATTACCTGATTTACTTCTGCTAACTGACTACAGCTACCATGCTGTGCCTTACTACGTTGTCTCTGTAGGTATAACCCTTAAGCAGTTCCTGGGCAACCACACCGGACTCGAATTCCTCACTCTCCACCTGCATTACTGCATTATGGAAATCCGGGTTAAATTCCTCTCCTACTGCCGGAATCGGCTTTACATCCATCTTTTCAAGTTCTCCGAGAAGCTGCTTATAAATCATCTCCATTCCTTCTGCAAAAGCACTTCCCTTTTCTTCTTCAGGTATGGTTGCAAGCCCTCTTTCAAAATTGTCAACTACCGGCAGGATTTTCTCAATAACACTTTTGGCTCCGGTTTCAAACATGGCAGCTTTTTCCTTTTCGGTACGCTTTCTGAAATTTTCAAATTCTGCCATCTGACGCTTTACTCTGTCTTCCAGCTCATCAATTTTTTCCTTCATTGCGTCCTGTTTTTTATCAAGCTTAAACTTCTTCTTGCTTGCCTTTTTGTCTGCCTTCTCCTCAGCCTCTGTATCATTAGATTCTGTATCGTCCTGCACCGGCTCAGTCTCCTGTGTGCCTGTTGCTTCCTCTTCTTCTGTTATCTCTTCTTCTGTTTGGTTCTGCATCTCCTCCTGCAGATCCCTTTTCATTTCATCGCTCATTCCTTCTCATCCCTTTCAACGCTACGTTTTTTTCCTATATAATTCATCCAGCTGATGAGTAATTGTTTTCAATGTCCCAACTACCTTATCATAATCCATTCGCTTTGGTCCGATAATTCCTATCGTTCCCCGCATGCCTTCCCCCAATTCGTAGGTTGCTGTGACCACACTGCAATCCTTCATAGTCTGAATGGGAGTTTCATTACCAATGTAAACCTGAATTCCTGTATTATTTTCATCCGCAAGAGTATCCTGTACCAGCTCCGTAAGCATCTGTTTCTCTTCAAAGGTGTTGATGATTTCACTGGCCTTTTCCTGATCTGCAAGTTCCGGATACTTAAAAATATTATTGGCTCCGCTGGTGTAAATCTCCAAATCCTCGTCTGCCCGGATAGACTCCGCAATGGCATCGATCACATCGGCAACAATCGCACTGTGTATTCCTGCCTGCTGTTTCATAGCTGTAATCATGCTCAGGTTAATTTCCTCCAGTGCCAGACCATTCAGATTTGTATTTAAAAGAATGTTTAGCTTTAAGAGCGTCTCATCGTCTAATTCCTCCGCTAGCGGAATAATATTATTCTTGATGACGTTCCCCTCCACTACCACAACGGCAAGAAGCTGATTGACATCCACTCTCGAAAGCTGAATGAATTTCAGCTTATTCGTATGAATTGTGGGTGCCGATATCATGGTAGCATAGTTGGTATTTATTGCCAGAAGCTTTGCAACCTGTTTTAGAAGGTGCTCCATCTTATCCTCGCGCTCCAGCATCATTTCCTTCAGCTCTTCCAGCTCTTTGTCCTTCTCCTCCATCATGGTATCTACATATAGCCGATACCCCTTATCAGAGGGAATCCTTCCGGCAGAGGTATGAGGCTGAAGGATATACCCCATTTCCTCCAAATCCGACATCTCATTCCGGATAGTTGCGGAGCTTAAATTCAAATCCGTGTATTTGGAAATGGTTCTGCTTCCCACCGGTTCTCCGGTCTCCAGATAGTTTCGGATGATGGCCTGCATTATTTTGATTTTTCTTTCGCTCAGCTGCATCTTCCGTCACCCCTTTTCCTCAATACGATGTATGCTGTTTTTGTTTGTTAGCACTCGTTGGTTTTGAGTGCTAACATCTTCTTACCATAAAATATCACTTACCTTATTCATTGTCAACAGATATCCTTCAAAATAATTATTAAAAAAATATAAAAA
>JAUNDN010000056.1 GCA_030526045.1 Bacillota bacterium
AATGGACATGGCAGTCGGTGTTATCATCGGCGGTGCGTTTACAGCAATTGTGACTTCTTTAGTCAATGACATCCTGATGCCTGTGTTATCCCTGGTCACAGGAGGACTTGACTTTACTTCACTTTGTATTGTACTTGGGGAAGGCGAAAATGCGGCGACATTGAATTACGGCGCATTTATAGCGGCAATCATAAATTTCCTTTTGATCGCATTTGTGATTTTTCTCCTGGTTAAGATGATTAACAATTTTTCCAGAAAGAAAAAGGAAGAGGAACCGGCACCTGTCACTACCAAAACCTGTCCATTTTGTAAGGAAGAAATTTCCATTGATGCAACCAGATGCCCTCATTGTACTTCAGAATTAAAATAGGAATCATATGAAACGATTTATAAATTGTGTATTTAAAATTGTATTCAGCCGGACGCTGATCATCATATTGATGCTTCTTCTGCAGATACTGGTGCTGCTTGGCAGCTTTAAGTGGCTTGGACAGTACTTAAGCTTCATCTGGGAAGGAATGAGTTTTCTCGGAGCCTTTTTAATTATTTACATTATTAATAAGGATGAACCGGCCGAGTTTAAACTGAGTTGGATCATTCCCATATGCTTGTTTCCGGTATTCGGCGCACTGATCTATTTGTTTGTCGCAGGAAATTTTGGCGGAATCGGATTGAAAGCCAAGCTATGGCAGTGTATGAAGGAAACAGATGGGCTCTTAGTAACCTCAGAGGAGACTTGGGAAGCTGTCACAAAGCAGCCTGCTGTGTTTCGCGGGTTTGCGCATTATATGGAGAATACTGCAGGATTTCCCGTTTATCATAATTCGGGCGCCCGGTATTATCCGCTGGGAGAAGATAAGTTTGAGGATTTGCTCATAGAGCTTAAGAAAGCAAAGAAATTTATTTTCTTGGAATACTTTATTATAGAACACGGACAGATGTGGGACACTGTGGTGAAAATTTTGAAGGAAAAGGTGCAAGAGGGCGTAGAGGTCAGGGTGATGTACGACGGTATGTGTTCTCTGGTGCTGCTTCCTTACCGCTATCCGAAGGAACTAAAGAAGTACGGCATCAAAGCGAAGATGTTTTCTCCGATCGTTCCTTTTCTTTCTACCACACAAAATAACAGGGATCATCGAAAGATTCTGATTATTGACGGAAAGGTTGCATTTACAGGCGGTGTAAATCTTGCAGATGAGTATATCAATAAGGTGGTGCGTTTTGGACACTGGAAGGATGTGGCTGTCAAAATTACAGGAGATGCCGTCAGAAGCTTTACGGTGATGTTCCTGCAAATGTGGAATGTCTATGAAAAGGGAAATGAGAAGGAAAACTACAGCGCTTATTTAGATGGTATTGAGTTTGAGGAGCCTCTCTATTCGGACGGCTTTGTCATTCCCTACGGAGATACGCCGACCAGGAAGGCAGAGGTAGGAAAAACAGTATATGAATCCATTGTGAATGGGGCAACACGCTATATACATATCATGACACCCTATTTTATTGTGGACAGAGAATTCCTTGATACCATGAAATATGCGGCGCAGAGAGGCGTAGAGGTTTCCATGATCCTTCCGCATATACCGGATAAGAAAATTGTCTACTATATTGCCCGTACCTTCTATCCGGACCTTCTGAAAGCGGGTGTAAAGGTTTATGAGTATACGCCGGGCTTTGTTCATGCCAAGCTTTTTGTGTCAGATGATTGCTGCGCTACAGTGGGAACGGTCAACCTGGATTATCGCAGCTTTTACCATCATTTTGAATGTGGTGCGTATTTCTATAACAATCAGGTGGTGGGAAAGGTTGAAGAGGACTTTGAAAAGACACTGGAAAAATGCCAGCTGGTAACGGAGGAGTACTATAAACGGATTCCGTTGCACCAAAAGCTGATCGGAAGAGTGTCGAGGCTTGTGGCGCCGTTAATGTAAAGGTCTTTTACTATTTAAAAATCAAAGAAAAAAGCCCCGTCCATTTGGACGGGGCCTTTAAAATTTGTATTAGCCCATCGTAACAACTACATCGTAGGTTTCTTTTCCTTCTACATACGGGATTACACATCCGTCGATGGCAGTACCATCTACCGTGATGCTCTTAATGCCCTTTTCTACGTTATCAGGATTTACAACCTTGATGTTATAGGTTCCTTCCCGGAATTTTCTCGTGATTTCAAAATCGCCAAAGTCCTTGGGAATACAAGGATCTACGCTTAATCCCTTGTGGGTAGGATATACACCGAGGATGTACTGTGAGATATTGACAAAGGTCCATGCAGCAGTACCGGTCAGCCAGCTGTTCTTTGCTTCGCCGTGGAACTTGGCATCTCTTCCGGCAACCATCTGGGAGTATACATAGGGCTCTGTTCTGTGAATTTCACTGATATCTTCGATATAAGCAGGACAGGTCTTTTTGTAAACCTCGAAAGCACGGTCTCCGCGGCCGATTACGGTTTCCGCGATGGAGATCCAAGGGTTATTATGACAGAAGATACCTGCATTCTCTTTATATCCGGGCGGATAGGAAGAAATTTCACCGAGCTCCAGATGATATCTGGTATAGGCAGGCTGCAGGATCATGACACCATATTCGGTATCCAGTTTTTCCTTGACGGAATCAAGTGCCTTCTTGGCAAGGCCTTCCTCTACGCCGATTCCTGCCAGAACACAGAAGCCCTGGGGTTCAATATAGATCTGACCTTCCTCGCATTCCTTAGAACCGACCTTCTGGCTGTATGCATCATAAGCACGGACAAACCATTCACCGTCCCAGCCATCCTTGAGAACAGCAGCGTTCATGGTCTTGACCTCTTCACGTGCTCTGTCGGCTTCTGCCTGATCGCCGAGAAGCTCGCAGAGCTGTGCGTATTCTTCACCATACTTAACGAACATTCCGCCGATAAATACAGATTCGGCAACAGGACCTTCGCTGGGACCAAAGGTCTGGAAGGATTCACCGGGATGCTCGGAGAAGCAGTTTAAGTTCAGACAGTCATTCCAGTCTGCACGTCCGATCAGAGGGAGAGCATGAGGACCCTTATGGTTTACAATATAGTCAAAGGATCTCTTCAAGTGCTCCATCAGAGGCTGAGCAACAGACTCATCATTATCAAAAGGTACCATTTCCTTCAAAATAGAAATGTCGCCGGTTTCTCTTACGTAGGCGCTTGTGCCTGCAATCAGCCATAACGGGTCATCGTTAAAGCCGCTTCCGATATCGGAATTTCCCTTCTTGGTAAGGGGCTGATACTGGTGGTAAGCGCTGCCATCCTGGAACTGGGTGGAAGCAATGTCAATAATTCTTTCTCTTGCACGGTCCGGAATCAGGTGCACAAAGCCGAGAAGATCCTGACAGGAATCACGGAAGCCCATTCCGCGTCCGATACCGGACTCATAGTAAGAAGCGGAACGTGACATATTAAAGGTTACCATACACTGATACTGGTTCCAGATATTTACCATACGGTCAACCTTATCGTTGGAGGACTTGATGGTGTACTTGGAAAGAAGGTTCTTCCAGTATTCATTCAGTTCGGCAAAGGCCTTATCAACATCTGCGTCTGTTTTGTATTTGTCAAGCATAGCGTAAGCGCGCTTTTTGTTGATGACACCCTTGGATTCCCATTTTTCTTCCTCAGGATTTTCTATGTATCCGAGAACAAACACATAGGATTTGGTTTCCCCGGGCTGTAAAGTTACATTGATCTGGTGGGAAGCAATTGGCTGCCAGCCGCTTGCTACGGAATTTGTACATGCACCCTTTTCAACAGCTTCGGGTTCTCCTGCACCTCTGTAGGAACCTAAGAAGGCTTCACGGATTGTATCGAAACCGTCAATCTTTGCATTGACAGAGTAAACAGCGTAGTGATTGCGGCGCTCTCTGTACTCGGTCTTGTGGAAGATCGTGGAATCCACAACCTCGACTTCGCCGGTGCTGTAATTTCTCTGGAAGTTTCTGCTGTCATCATCTGCATTCCACAGACACCACTCTACATAGGAAAAGATAGAAAGCGTCTTAGGAGCAGAGGAGTTGTTTGTGAGCTTTAACTGGCTTACCTCACAGGCATCAGTCATGGGAACAAAGGTCAGAACAGAAGCCTGCACATCGTTTTTGGAGGATGTAAAGCGGCTGTAGCCGATGCCGTGACGACATTCATAAGCATCAAGCTCCGTCTTGGTGGGCTGCCATCCGGGATTCCAGATGGTGTCCCCGTCTTTGATATAGATGTATTTGCCGTTGATGTCGGCAGGAACATCATTGTAACGATAGCGGGTCAGTCTCAACAGCTTCGCATCCTTATAAAAAGTATAACCGCCGCAGGTGTTGGAAATCAGGCTGAAAAAGTCGTTGCAGCCAAGATAGTTGATCCAGGGAAGCGGTGTTTTCGGGGTGGTGATGACGTATTCGCGGTTCGCGTCATCGAAATAACCAAATTTCATAGCTCCTTCTCCTTTAAGATAATGTATTGTTTTCATTTCAGAAACTCTTACGTTCTCTTCTCCTCGGGTAAAATTCCAAATATTACCAAAAGACAGAAAACGATTAAGTTCATTCTATAAACCGAATTATACCTAAAACAATCATACATTGCAATAAGAAAATTGTGCACTTTTAATGCTACAGAAAAAGATAAAGAGTAGAATTAGGTGAAAATAGACCAAAAAGGATAAAAAACAGGTTATAGATAAACGAAAAAACTTAAAAACCATTGAAATTTTAAGTTGTCAATAAAAATCAATTGTAAAAAACTGCAAAAAAAATGCATATATTTATATAGAAGTTTACTGAAAATATAAAAAGTGCATAAAAAAGAATAAAAAACTGTTGCAAAACTATAAAAACTGCGCTACACTTAAAACACGAAAACGATTAAGCAGTTTTTGTATTAATTATGATAACACTCATCTGTAGGAAGCTTGGGTGAAACAATTTAATAAGTCCAATCTTCTAAACATACAGAGGGGAGTTGTATGAAATGGTATCGATGAAGGATATTTCAGCTGTTTGCGGTGTGTCGATTGCAACCGTAAGCAAGGCGCTGAATAACCACAAGGACATTGGAGAGGAAACAAAAGAGCACATCAGACAGGTGGCAAAGGAGATGGGGTATTCTCCTAATGCAGCGGCTAAGATACTTAAGACTAACCGTACCTACAGTCTGGGAGTTCTTTTTGTAGATGATGGACAGAGCGGATTGACGCATGATTATTTTGCACATGTGCTTGACAGCTTTAAGCGCACAGCGGAAGAAAGAGGATATGATATCACCTTTATTAACAGCTGCAAGACGAGATCGCAGAGGATGTCATATCTGGAACATAGCAGATATCGAAGGTTTGACGGAGTGGTAATTGCCTGTGTGGATTTTGAGGATCCGGAAGTAGAAGAACTGGTGAGAAGCAACATTCCGGTTGTGACGATTGATCATCTCTTCAATAACAGAAGTACGATTCTTTCCGACAACGTAAAAGGGATCAGCGATTTGGTCCACTATATATATGAAATGGGACATCGTAAGATTGCATACATACATGGTGCTGATTCGGCGGTTACACAGAGCAGGCTTTCTTCTTTTTACAGAACCTGTGAAGAGCTTGGAATTGATATACCGACTGAATATGTGAGAGAAGCACCTTATCGCAATACAAAAGGAACTTATACAGAGACGATAAAACTCCTTGATTTGAAGAATCCGCCCACTTGTATTTTGTATCCGGATGATTTTTCCTGCTTCGGCGGAATCAATGCGATCCATGAAAGAGGATTAAGAATACCGGATGATGTTTCGGTTGCAGGATATGACGGAATCAGAATTGCAAGACATTACAGACCGCAGCTGACAACGATTATACAGGATACAAAGCGTCTCGGCCAGGAAGCAGCGATGAAGCTGATTGACCTGATTGAAAACCCGAAGACCACACTGACAGAACAGATTGTTGTAACCGGAGAGGTTTTCTGCGGAGAGTCGGTGGCAAAAATTAATTAGAACTGTTGCATGTGCGGGGATATACATGCTTAAGCGGTTATAAAATTATTAAAAGGAGAGATAGTAGTATGAAGAGCTTTTTAGAGAATACGTGGAAGCACAGAGCACACGTAATCATGGCTTTACCGGTTTTTTTGATTTTGTTCTTTATCATGTATGTACCTATGGCCGGTCTTGTGATGGCATTTAAGAATTACGATTTTTCAAAAGGTATCTGGGCAAGCCCCTGGTGCGGACTTGACAACTTTAAGTTCCTGTTAGCATCTAAAAGTACCTTTATCAGTATAACGAAAAATACATTGATGTATTATTTTATCTTCACGATACTGGGTACCTTCTTAAATGTAGTTCTTGCAATTGCAATTGACCAGTTTGTATTCAAAAAAATGGCTAAGGTAATGCAGACTCTTATGATTATCCCGGTATTTATTTCCTACGCCGCAGTTCAGTTTATTGTTTATGCTTTTATCAGTACAGACACCGGTATCTTGAACCATACATTCGGCATGACTACGAGGTTCTATTCAACCGCTTCTCTCTGGCCGCTCATTCTGACCATAGTAAAGATCTGGAACAGTGTGGGATATGGTTCCGTTTTATACATGTCCGTTCTGGCAGGTATCGATACAGAGCTTTATGAAGCAGCTCAGATTGACGGCGCAAACAAGTGGAAACAGATCTGGCATATCACCTTGCCTTCCCTGATTCCGATGATCACGGTTATGCTGCTCCTCTCCGTAGGTGGTATTATGAGATCTGATACAGGTTTGTTCTATCAGGTTACACGAAACAGTGGTGTGTTGTATTCCACTACGCAGGTTATTGATTCTTACGTATTAAATGCTATCTTCAAGAATTCAAACTTTGGCTTTACCGCTGCGACAAGCTTTTTCCAGTCAGTTGTAGGACTTTTGATGATGCTGTTCGCAAATGGTATGGTTCGCAAGATTGCACCGGAAAATGCATTGTTCTAGTTTGAGAGGAGATTGAAAGATGAGTAAGAGAAAAGGTAATGCTGCCGATTTGGCACCATCTAAAAAAGAAAAAAAGGGATTAGGTCAATACATACTCGGCTTTTTCCTCCTGCTTTATACATTGTTTTGCGCGCTGCCTGTTGTACTTGTATTTATTGCAGCGTTTACAGATGAAAAGGCAATCAACCAGAATGGTTTCAGCTTTTTCCCGGAAAAGTGGTCACTGGCCGGTATTAATTCCGTATTGAGATATGGCTCACAGTTGATGACATCTTATGGCATAACAATTTTTGTTACAGTATTTGGAACATTCTTAGGTCTGCTTGTTATGAGTATGTTTGCTTATTCCATTAGTAGAAAAGAGTTCCGTTTGGCTAAATTCTTATCCGTATACTTACTGATTCCTATGCTGTTCAACGGCGGTCAGCTTTCCGGATATGTTGTGTTCACCAGTTATTATCACTTAAAAGATAGTTTATGGTTGTTAATTTTACCATTGTGTGTTTCCACAATGAATGTTATAATCTTAAGAACGTACATTGCAAACAGCATTCCGAACGAATTGATGGAAGCAGCCAAGATCGACGGAGCTGGTGAATACAGAACCTTCTTCCAGATCACCCTGCCGCTCTTAAAGCCTTCACTTGCAGCGGTAGGATTTATGATGGCAACTGCTTACTGGAATGACTGGCAGAATGCATTGCTGTACATAACAACCGATTCAAAGAAACCGTTACAGTTACTGCTTGTTAATATTCAGAAGAGTATTGAATTCCTGCTTAATAACTCCAACGTACCTGCATCTGCAAGGGCTGCAATGGGAGGAAACATTCCGCAGTATTCATCTACGATGGCAACAGTGCTGGTAGTTATCGGACCGATTATGGTTGTATATCCGTTCTTCCAGAAATACTTTGTCAAAGGTCTTACAGTTGGTTCTGTAAAGGGCTGACATGTAACGGAACAGTTTAACTTAATTAACTATGGTTTCAATCCGATGCAATAGTGCGGAGGATTAGAAATAAAAAAGAAAAGAAAAGGGAGGATTTTTAGAAATGAAAATCAAAAAACTCTTGGCTCTTGTTTTAGCCGGCGCTATGACAGCAACATTACTTGTTGGCTGTGGCGGCAAGACAGAAACAGCAGAGCCTGCAGCTGAAACAGCTACAGAAACCAAAGCAGAAGAACCTGCAGCAGAAGCATCTGGAGATGTTGTTACAATCAATGTACAGAGAAACACATTCAACCTTGCAACTCCTGACTCCGCTCAGGTACAGAAGGTACAGGATGCAATCAATGAGTACATCAAGGATAAGATCAATGTTCAGATCGTTCTGACAGATATCGGATCCGGTGAATATGCTGACAAGACAAATCTTGCATTAGCTAACAACGAGATCAACCTTCTTTGGACTGCTTCATGGATGAGCACAATCGGAACCAACGATCTTGTTCCTAACAATGCAGTTTATGACATCACAGATCTTCTTCCTGGCACACCTCTCTATGGGTCCATGGATGCTGGACAGTGGGAAGCTACCAAGTATAACGGAAAGAACTACTTCATTCCTGTATACAAGGACAACGTAGAAGGCTACGATGTTATGTTCCGTCAGGATCTGGTTGACAAGTATGGCTGGGATATCTCTTCTGTTAAGACACTGGCTGACATCGAGCCCATGCTTGCAGATGCTAAGGCAGAAGGACTTAAGTATCCTTACCTTACACAGAAGACAGCTATGTTCTACAGATACTACATTGACAGCTTTGATTTCTTCACAGCTGACGTTACAGCTAACTGGGTTGCAGTTGACAGAGAGACAAACGCTGTTGTAGATACCATCCTTACAGATGAGTACAAGGAATTCTGTACATTAATGGCTAAGTGGGCAGAGGCTGGTTACATCTCTGAAGATGATGTTACAAAGACCACAACTGATACCACAACTCAGACACAGGATTGGGGTATTTCATGGTGGACAGATATCCCTGTAAATGATGAAGCAGATTCTCGTTACGGCCAGGATGTATCAATGGCTCCTATTACAAGCAGATGGGCACACTCCACATCCGCACTTGGTTCCTGCTATGCAGTTACTGCAAACAGCACACCTGAGCAGGCACAGGCTTGTATCGATTTCATGGGTCTTCTTTACACAGACAGCAAGCTTGCTGATCTTTACACATTCGGTATCGAAGGCGAAGACTTCACATATGACGAAAATGGTCAGGTTTCTCAGACAAGTGAGAAGTACAACCACTCCATGTGGGAGTCAGCTTCCGCTACAATCGTAACTCCTCTTGCAAACGAGCCTGCTAACAAGGCAGACCTTTACAAGGATTTCAACGGTGGTGCTAACACATCATGTGCAGCAGGTTTCCGTTTCAACAAAGAGCCTGTAGCAGCACAGTTCAGCGCATGCCAGAACGTATTTGAAGAGTATGGATTCCCGCTTGAGAATGGTGGTATTCCTTCATCTGATGTAGAAGCTACAATTGAAGCTTATCAGGCAGCTCTTGACGAAGCTGGTTACCAGGATGTATTAGCTGAGTTCCAGGCACAGTATGACGCTTGGAAGTAATTCCAAAACGGAAAGCTAAATAATAAGAACAAAGGCGCTCTGGCGAAAGTCAGGGCGCTTTTAAATAAGAAAAGACAACTCGTGAGGAGAGCTGATCTTCAGTAGGAAGTGATTATATGCCGGGAATTGTTTATGATGCAACCAAAGTAAAGGTGTGTCAGGCTTTTTATCAAATTTGTGATTATGCACAACTGGACAGAGAGTGGGCAGATGAGCTGTGGAAGGATGTTCTGACGCATCCGCAGATTTATGAAGAAATGGTTTATTATATTGAGCACCATACTTTTTTGGATAAAATAAAGGTATGTGGGTATTCACTGTGTGATCTGTATGTTTGGCAGATGAGCAGGTATAATTTGATTAAGGATATAGGAAAGAATTCCAGAACCTGCAATAAAGAAAAAATGGCAATGCAGGCCTTCCGTACAATGACAGACCTTATGGAAAATCCGCAGGAATTTCGAAAACGGCTGGAAGGCGGACAGGGAATGGATAAATTATAGATGGAGGAAATAAATGACAAAGACAGAATTCCTGAACGGTTTACAGCGGGCACTGAATGGCAGGCTTGACAGTGCGCAGGTCCATAAGCATGTAACCTATTACCAGGAATATATAGAGATTCAAGTCAGGAAGGGAATGAATGAGGAGCAGGTGGTTGAAGCACTCGGGACGCCGGAGCTGATTGCAAAAAGTATTTTGACGGCAGCCAAGGGTGATGAGCTTCATCTGGATGAAGTAACCCTTTATTCTGCACTGACCAGGTTAAAGAGTGTGTGCATGCAGGTGGCGGATAAGGCAGGTACGCGATTCAAGTCATGGTTTGACAGTTTAAAATAATGGAAAAAGCCCGCCAGGAGTGACGGACTTTTTCAGGGGAGTATAAATAATTATATAAGGGTTATAAACAGAAAATTGAAGGGTATCTCTGTTTACTTTTTTATTATAGCGCTGATTGATAAGTTTGACAATTGAGAAATAGTACAAAAGTACCAGCTCACAAAACGGTTTCGTTTTGTGCAATATGAATAAAATAGCAGTACTAAAGTACTAAAAACGAGAAGCATAAAAGTTGACATAGGAGCAATACTACTCCTGTAACCTAAAAATTCAGGAGGTAACAGATATGTCTAAGAATGATTTTAATCAGAACAGCCAGAACAATCAGAAGCAGGAGAACAAGGCCGGACAGAATTGCCAGAACAGCCAGAAGAACAACGCTTCCACAGGTTCTCCCAGCAATTCAAACAACAATAACAAAAAGAATAACGAATTCTAATGGCATCGGGAGAAGGGGCATTGTTGTGCCCTTTCTCACTACATAGTAATTGAACGGTAAAGGGTGATTGTGGTACAATGTAGTAGCGCAAAAGAAAACCAAGCGACGCCGAAGGCGGCATTTGGTTTTCGTGCGCTATTAACGAGCAAACAATCTGCGAAGCAGATGGAGGAGCACCGACAGGTGCGGGTTTGCGAGTGAAAAAGCAAAAGAAAACCAAGCGTCGCAAAAGAAAACCAAATGCCACAGAAGGAAAGAGGAAGCGATGGATAGATATGATTTGATAGCACCATGTCATTTTGGACTGGAATCCGTTTTGAAGCGTGAAATTATTGATTTGGGTTATGAGGTCACTCGGGTGGAAGACGGAAGGGTGACTTTTTTGGGTGATGCGGAAGCTGTCTGTCGTGCCAACATTTGTCTTAGAAGCGCGGAGAGAATTCTAATCAAAACAGGAAGCTTTCATGCGGAAACCTTTGAGGAATTGTTTCAAGGAACCAAAAGTATGCCCTGGGAACAGTTCATTCCTTCAGATGGTAGGTTCTGGGTTGCCAAAGCGGCAAGTGTAAAGAGCAAGCTGTTCAGTCCCTCGGACATTCAGTCGATCATGAAAAAGGCGATGGTGGAGAGACTGAAAAGCGTATACCATATTGAATGGTTTGAGGAAAGCGGGCAAAGTTATCCTATCAGAGTTTTTTTGTTGAAGGATGAAGTGACTGTTGCGCTTGACACCACTGGCGATTCTCTACATAAAAGAGGATACAGGAAGCTGACAGCCAGGGCACCGATTGCCGAAAATCTGGCGGCGGCGCTCTTATTACTTACCCCCTGGAAGAAAGACCGTATTTTAGTTGATCCATTTTGCGGAAGCGGCACCTTCCCCATCGAGGCAGCGATGATGGCTGCAGGAATTGCACCCGGTATAAGCAGGAGCTTTACTGCGGAAAGCTGGCGACATCTGATTCCGGCAAGACAATGGTATGATGCCGTGGAGGAAGCAAGGGAGCAGATAGCACCACAGGTGGATACGGATATTCAGGGATATGATATTGATGAGGCAATGGTGAATATAGCCCGTGAAAATGCAAGGCTTGCAGGAGTGGATAAGCTGATTCATTTTCAGAAAAGAGGAGTTGACCAATTGAGTCATAGTAAGAAATATGGGTTTATTGTGACAAATCCTCCATACGGTGAACGTCTGGAGGAAAAGAAGAATCTGCCGGCGCTTTATCATACGATCGGAGAACGATTCAGACAATTGGATTCTTGGTCCATGTATCTGATCACTGCGTATGAACAGGCAGAAGTCTCGCTTGGGATGAAGGCTGCTAAAAACAGAAAAATATACAATGGGATGATGAAGGCATATTTCTATCAATTCCCTGGACCGAAACCGCCCAAAAGGCAGTAGGAGAGAAGGAATTATGGGACATGATCTGATGAAAAAAATGACTGTCCTTTGCAGTATTTTATGTGTGATGGCAATGGGAATCATTTTCTACCTGTCTTCTAATAAGGTAATTACCATTTCGGATGTGGCACAGGACGAGGTGTCGGATGTAATAGCTGATGAGGTAAGCATTAAAAAGGAGGAGCAAATTCTCACCTTTGTCCTCGGAGAATCAGATACCAGCTACTTAAGAATTCCCTTGCACGATAATTGCAAGGCAGAAGATATCATGATAGAAAATCACTATATGGATCAGGAGCTTTGCGTTGTCATAAGGGGAGCAAAGGAAGCTTTCTATACGGATAATGCCATTTCCGGTAATCGTAAAATGATACGGGAAGGAAAGTATGAGGTGCTTGAGGACGGAATCAAGCTGATTTTCCGATTGACAGGAATTTTTGAATACCGTACTATTTTGGAGAACAATGATCTTTATGTCAGCTTTTTGAATCCAAAGGAGGAATTTGACAGGATCGTTGTGATTGATCCTGCCTGTGGAGGAACCAATGACGGTTTTGCAGCGGACAACATTAAGGAAAAGGATATTACCTTACAAATAGCCAGAAAACTAAAGGAAAAGCTTGATAAGACAGATATTAAGGTTTATTATACCAGAATGGATGACGTGAATCCGGCTGAAGAAGAACGAGTATTTCTCGCAAATGAAATTCGGGCAGATATGTATATCCGTATTCAGGTGGATGCTGATGAAGATGTAGGTGTGTACGGAACAACGACGGTCTACAACGGAGACTACTTTATCCCCGGTTTCGGCAGCATCGAGCTTGCCGATGTTCTGGAAAGAGAGGTTGTGACCAGCATTAAGGGGAAGGCGTTAGGTCTTTGCGAAGCACAGCCGGAGGAATATGCAATCAGAAACATTACCATACCGGCGGCTGCCGTGAAGGTTGGATGCATCACCAACAAGCAGGAGGCATCCTTACTTGAAAGAGATGAGTATCAAGGTAAGATTGCTGACGGAATTTACAATGCAATTATGAAAATATATGAAGGAGCGGAATAATGAAAAAGATCATTTTTGCTACCGGAAATGCAGGGAAAATGAAGGAAATCCGTATGATTCTGGCGGATCTTAGGATAAACGGGGAGGAAGCCGAGATTCTTTCCATGAAGGAGGCAGGGATCGATACGGAGATTATAGAGGATGGCAGGACTTTTGCTGAGAATGCAATTATAAAAGCAAAAGCAGTGGCAGCCTGTGCGGAGGGTGCTATTGTCCTCGCAGATGATTCAGGCCTTGAAATTGACTACTTAAATAAAGAACCTGGAATCTATTCAGCAAGGTATTTAGGAGAGGATACCTCCTATCATAAGAAGAATGCAAATCTGATCGATAGACTTACGGGCGTTCCTGATAAGGATCGGACGGCACGATTTGTCTGTGCTATAGCCTGTGTGCTCCCAGATGGAGAGGTAATGACGGAAGAGGCAACAATTGAGGGAAGAATCGGATATGAGGAAAAGGGCCGGAATGGATTTGGCTATGACCCTATTTTCATCGTGCCCGAATATGATAAGAGCACTGCACAGCTGACGGAGGAGGAGAAGAATGAGATCAGCCACAGAGGAAAGGCACTCAGAGGAATGAAAAGGCAGCTGAAGGCATATTTTGATGAGCAGGGAATGAACTAAATTTCAAATACTATAAAGATAAAGCGGAGAAAACCGGATGAAAGTACTGATTGTCAGTGACACTCATCGAAGGAATGAAAATTACATAAAGGTGCTTGAGCAGGTTTCACCTGTTGATATGGTAATCCATTGCGGGGACATTGAGGGCAGCGAATATCTGATTGCACAAAGCGCAGGCTGTCCTGTACAGATGGTCACCGGAAACAATGACTTTTTCTCGGATCTGCCACGCGAGAAGGAATTCAATGTGGGCAGATATAAGGTCTGGCTGACACATGGGCATAACTATTATGTTTCCATGAGTAATGAGAACCTGAAGCATGAGGCACGGATGCACGGTGTGGACATAGTCATATACGGACATACCCATAAACCTGTTGTGGATATTGAGGGAGACATCATTGCGGTGAACCCGGGGAGTCTGACCTACCCCAGACAGGAAAACAGAAAACCTTCCTATATTATTATGGAGCTTGACCGAGAAGGGAAGGTACATTTTACGATCAACTATCTATAAAAAATATTGCACATGATATGAAATTTGCTGTTGACAGGATGAAAGTGTTATTCTATAATATATCTTGCGTTGCGTAAGTAAACGATAGGGAAAGACCAGCGGGGTGTGGCTCAGCTTGGCTAGAGCACCTGGTTTGGGACCAGGGGGTCGCAGGTTCGAATCCTGTCACCCCGATTCGCAACGATTTCGCAAAATATTTCTGCGGGTGTAGTTCAATGGTAGAACACCAGCCTTCCAAGCTGGATACGTGGGTTC